>JALHQW010000028.1 GCA_022841745.1 Saprospiraceae bacterium
GTAGCCGAGAATAGTGTGCCAACATCAAAGCCTCCGTCTCCTGATTATATTTTGTCATGCCGTTTTTTTTCCGGCAAAGAAAATCAATTTGTTACTTTATTTAAAATCTGTTCCTTAGTGGTTCATCCTTGTGCTTGAAACAAAGATAAACACGGTTAAGAGAAATATGGTATAAAAGCAATACAAGGTCGGCCAGCTTCCAATCAAAAAGCAGGCACGTATAATCAAATCTTTGAAACTACCTCATGCAGATGGGCAATAGGTACAGCGTGTACAATAAAGCCAAGTTTATCCTTGGGTTATCTCCTGAATTTTTGTCCAAAAAAGATTGAATGGAGATGCAATATTGGAAAGAATTACGGGTAATTGCAATAGGTCAAATGTTAAAGTTTGATTTTTTAAGGCAGCTTTTGACGAGACCTAAGCTATATAGTATTTAAAGCAGCGCACCACTAATTACATTGGAATCCGCCCGCCTGTTCAATGCGAATAGACAGTTGGTAAGGCACTACGAAGACCTGAAGGCCAATGAACTGACAATTTCCCGTGGCGGGCTTCCGGCAGGGCTGTACTATTATGGTGCCCTGCTGGGAAATGGGCTGTTGGCCACTGGCAAAATCGCTGTTCATTAAGTGTTAGGTGATAAATAGCAACCCCTTGGAAAGCCCGCACTGAGGAGTGTGGGCTTTTTTTATTGTTCAAACGGCCTCATCCAAGTAGTTTTGTGCCCAGTACCCAGCATCCAGTATCCCCAAAGGGGTAAACCAGCATCCAGTATCATGAAAATTGCCCTTGCCCAACTCAATTTCTTCGTCGGCGACTTCGACGGCAACGTGTCCAAGATGCTCACCGCCGTTGGCGAAGCCAAAGCCCAAGGTGCCGAACTTGTGGTGTTCCCAGAGCTTTCGACCTGTGGTTACCCGCCCCGTGACTTCTTGGAGTTCGACGACTTCATCCGTCGTTCAGAACGGGCCGTGCTGAAGCTGGCAGAGGCGGCGCAGGGCATCGCCATTGCCGTAGGCTCGCCAAGCAGGAACCCCGTGGTGCAAGGCAAAGACCTCCACAACTCGGCCTATTTTCTCGAAGATGGAAAGGTGAAGCACGTGCAGCACAAGGCATTGTTGCCCACCTACGACGTATTCGACGAATACCGCTATTTCGAGCCGGCAAAGGAGTTCAAGGTGGTGGAGTTCAAGGGCAAGCGCATCGCCCTCAGCATTTGCGAGGATGCCTGGAACGTGGGCAACGAGAACCCGCTCTACACCGTGGTGCCCACCGACGAGATGATGCCGCAGCACCCCGATTTCATCTTGAACCTGAGCGCTTCGCCCTTCAACTACGGCCATGCCAAGGACCGCATCCAAGTGTTGCAGGCCAATGTCCGCCGCTATGGCATCCCCTTGTTTTATGCCAACCACGTCGGCTCCCAGACCGAAATCATTTTCGATGGTGGCTCGCTCGCAGTCTCCCCAAGCGGGGAGGTCTTCGAGGAACTGCCCTATTGGGTGGAATGCGTGAAAACCTTTGATTTGGAGGAGGTCGTACGAGGCGGACGTCACGTGGAGCAGCCCAAGGAGAAGGTGGCGCTCATCCACGACGCCCTGCTGGTCGGCATCCGGGATTATTTCAAAAAATTAGGCTTCAAGCAGGCCATCCTCGGCCTCAGCGGCGGCATTGACTCGGCGGTGGTGGCCGTGCTGGCAGCCCGTGCGCTCGGCGAGGACAACGTGCGGGTGCTGCTCATGCCCTCGCAGTTCAGCTCCGACCACTCGGTAAACGACGCCCGCCAATTGGCCGTCAACCTTGGCATCCAGTACGACATCGTGCCCATCGAGCCGATTTTCGAGCGGTACGAGGAGACGCTGCGCCCGCATTTCATCGGCACGCCCAACAACGTGACGGAGGAGAACATACAGGCCCGCATACGGGGCATGCTGCTTATGGCCATGTCCAACAAGTTTGGGAACGTACTGCTCAACACCACCAACAAGAGCGAGATGGCCGTCGGCTACGGCACCCTCTACGGCGACCTCTGTGGTGGCCTTTCAGTGTTAGCTGATGTCTATAAAACGGAGGTCTATGAGCTTGCCCATTATATCAACAAGGACGGCATCGTCATCCCCGAAAACAGCATCACAAAACCGCCGAGCGCCGAGCTTCGCCCCGGCCAAAAGGACTCGGACAGCCTACCGGAGTACGATGTGCTGGACGCCATCCTGTTCCAGTATATAGAAAAACGGCAAGGCCCACACGAAATCATCCGCATGGGCTTCGACGAGGCCACCGTTCGCCGTGCGCTCCGGTTGGTGAACATGAGCGAGTTCAAGCGCCACCAATCGGCTCCCGTGCTGCGGGTTTCGCCAAAGGCGTTTGGGGTGGGAAGAAGGCTGCCGATTGTGGGGAAGTATTTGTCGTGAGGGGTGAAAATTGCGGGTCAATCAGCAATTTTAGCGTGAAAATTGCGGGTCAATCAGCAATTTTAGCGTGAAAATTGCGGTTTTTATTAAATTTAGTTTATTTTGCCGAAAAAAAGATGATATCCCGGTTGCTCGAAGACAGGTTGGTTGAACGCCTAACAGAAGCCAAGCACAAGGTCGTGGTGCTTTATGGTGCCCGCCAAGTTGGAAAGACCACGCTTGTACTCCAAGCCCTAAAGCGGTTGGGTGGCAAAATACTTCAAATCAATGCAGATAGCCAGGCCTATTTGGAAGTACTGTCGAGCACAGACTTGAACAAATTGACTGGATTGGTTGCAGGATATGACATATTGTTCATAGATGAGGCGCAACGAGTACCAGACATTGGCATTAACCTAAAAATCCTTTACGACAATATTCCATCGTTGAGAATCATTGTAACAGGTTCGTCGTCCCTCGACCTCGCCAATCGGATAAAGGAACCATTGACTGGTCGAACCTGGACTTACCGTCTCTATCCCATCTCACTGGCCGAATGGCAGGCATTTAGCGGGGTCAACGATTTCGGCGTGGGCATGAAGTTGGATGAGTTTCTGCGGTTTGGGCTGTATCCAGAAATATTGTCGCTGGAAAACCACGCCGATAAACAGCAGTACCTGAAAGAAATAAGCGAGTCTTACCTATACAAAGATGTATTGGCTTTGGCCAACATCCGTTACCCCGAAAAACTCCGGCAATTGTTGAAATTGCTGGCCTATCAAATTGGCAGCTTGGTTTCCGTCCACGAATTGGCAACTTCGCTGCAAATAAGTCGGGATACTGTTACGAATTATATAGACCTACTGGAAAAATCATTTGTGATATTCAGGTTGAGCGGGTTCAGTCGGAACCTCCGCAAAGAAGTAGTCAGTATGGACAAGATTTACTTCCACGATGTAGGTATAAGAAACAGCTTGATTGAGAATTTCAACCCGCTTGAATTCCGACAGGATATCGGGCCGCTTTGGGAAAACTTTCTGCTTTCGGAACGCCGGAAAAAGATAGAATACCAACGCTTGTTCGGCAATACCTATTTCTGGCGAACCCATACTGGTGCCGAGCTCGACTATGTAGAAGAACGAAACGGCCAACTCCTCGGCTACGAATTCAAATGGAAATCCGGCAAAGTCAAGGCACCTGCCTCATGGTTGGAAAACTATGAAAACGCCTCGTTTGAGGCAATCAACCGGGATAATTTTGCCAGCTTTGTGATTTGATGAATCGCCCATGTAATTAATCATGGCGGCAAGAATACCTTTGCAGCAAAGTCAAATCATCAACAGAAAATTGCTACATGAAAAATCACCTACCCGTCCTTGGCTTCTTGGCCCTGCTCGCCTTTGCTTCCCAATCCTGCAAGAACGAAGCACCACCAGCTGCGCCAAAACCGCTCACCATTGAATCCCTCAAAATCGAGCGCAAGAGCGGCGTGGACTGTGACAAGCCGGATTCTGTCATGGTCAATTGCGCATGGGTCAATTTCAAGTACCCAGCCTTGAAAGACGGCAGCGACTCCCTCAAGCAGGCCGTGGACATGTGGGCTAAGGAGTTCATGACCGGCTGGGTAGGCATGGCCGAAGAGCCCGACAACCTCCCACCGCTCGACGATGCCATCAACACCTTCTTCAACATGCAAGCCGAATCGGCCAAGGAGATGCCCGACGTCCCCAATGTGTTTTCGGCAGAAACCACCGATACTATTCTGCTGAACGACGGGAAACACCTTACGCTCTTATTGGACGGCTACAGCTTCACGGGAGGGGCACACCCAAACGCCACTACCGCCGTGGCTACTTGGGATGTTGCCACCGCAAAAAAACTGACCCTCGACCAACTGGTGAACGACCTGAATGCGCTGCAAACCTTAGCTGAAAAAAAATTCAAGGAAGTGCGCCCAGAGCTTTTCACACCCGATGCAGACGGCGTCGTAATGCACACCTTTGACGAAGCCTGGCCCTTCAAATTGGCCGATAATACTGGATTGGTAAAAGATGGCATCTACTTCATCTATGTGCCCTACGAGGTGGGGCCTTATGCCATTGGCGAAACGTCATTCGTGCTGACCTACGAAGAGTTGAAAGGAATCATGAAATAAGGCTGCCCCCAGAAAACCACAAAACCCCAAAACAAAAAAGGGTTTGCCGGGCAACTGCCCGGCAAACCCAGAAATTTTAAACTACTCCCGGCACCTCGTTCGGTGCCGGGGTAGCCCACACACTATGAGAACACCCAATATTACAAGTCAGGGGTTTCGAGTTCCGAGTTCCAAGTTTTGAGTTGGCGTCCAACTCGTAACTCGAAACTCGTCACTCAAAACTTGGTTTGGCAAGGAAGCGCCCTTTTTGGCCAGCGAGCTTAGGGGTTTTGGTGCCTTCCGGTTTAAGGGAAATCCATTTGGACGCTCGCCAGCTTTAGAAGCCTTTACCAGTTGTTTCCGGGCTGTGCTTCCTCGCCGAGGGGGTAGTTTTCACCCTTTCGTTTAATGCTCCAGGCACTTTTGCCAGGGTTATGATGTAAGGAAATAGAAGTTCAAAAAAGGGTTTACCACCATTTGCTCCGGTAAACCCATCAACAGAAAATAACTACTTATAACCGCTCCAATCTCGTCGGTCAAATAGGGGTTTGTTCATAGTTTCATCTTGTCAATCTCGCAGTAGCCTAACTGCCAACTGTCGAACTGCCAACTGAGCTTCATGGCTTCACATTCCCAATTTTGCAGCGGCCTGACTGCCAACTGCAAACTGTCGAACTGCCAACTTGAAAAAGGCGGGTCATTGAGGTCAGGGTCTTACGAGGAAGTCTCATCACCCAACACCTGCCATCTCAAATTATAATCCCATGAATACGTTTGTTCAATGTCTGTGTCCCTCAGGTAATTTTATCGTTGCTTTCTTTTCTTGATTCCGTCCGTTGACTTAATCGCTTTTGATGATGCAAATTTAGGGTGGCCACCAAGGGGCCACAATCCATTTTATGTTCAAGTTGGTATTCCTAAAACTCAAAACCATAGCAATACAAGTTGAAGAGTTAGACTATTTATTAAAATATTTTATCATAAATATTTGTCTATCATCACTTTAAGAAACAACAAACTGCTAAATTGAAAAAAATCTTGGTAAAAAAGCCGCACCAACTACTCTATGAAGTTGGAACTTCTAAAAGGCGAAAAAAAAATTAAATATTTTTCAAAGCCTGTCTTTTTGATAAAATTTGCACGACAAACCACCCTTATGCGCAGCAAAGAAGACCTATTCCATCTCATCCAGGCCATGTCCAAATCGGAGAAACGTTACTTCGTACTGGACGCCAAGAAGTCGGGCCGCACCGACAGCCGCTACCTCAACCTCTTCGACGCCATCAACGAGATGGAGGAATATGACGAGCAGCCGCTCAAGCAGCGCTTCGCCGCCAACCTCTCCTCCGACAAGGCATACCTCTACGAGGCCATCCTGCGCAGCATGAGGGACTACCGCAGCCAAAGCTCCAAGGCCGCCCAGGTAAAGGAGCGCCTTATGGACGCCCGCTTCCTCTACGAGCGTGGCCTCTACGACCAGAGCACCGAGCGCATCTCGGAGGCCAAGGCCATGGCCGCCGAACTAGAGGACCAGTTCACGCTGCTGGAGATAAACCGGGAGGAGCAGGTGTCGCTCTTCGACCGCCGGGCCAAGGTGCAGTTGGAGCACATCGAAAAGCTGAACGAGGAACGGGAACGGACGCTGAAGGCGATTGACGAGGAGTTGAAGTACTTGGATTTGTATTATCGATTGTTGTTGGAGGTTTTTCGTGAATTTAATATCAAGGACGAGAAAAGGATTGAGCTTCTCCAGAGAAGCCTCCCTATACATTTACTCAAGGAGGAAAGCAAGCCACAATTTGCCCAAGCTATTCGCCGATTCTATCAATGCAACGCTGTTTATTATAATCTTTTGGGAGACCTTGATAAAGTATATCAATATTCGCTAAAAGCTGTTGAGTGGTGGGATGGAGTTCCGATATTAAAAGAAGAAGAATTTCATCGATATATAATCAATGTGTCAAACCTTGTAAACATTTGTTACAAAATTGATGGCTATTTTTCAATTGCACAGGAATGGTTTGAAAGGTTAAAATCTGAAAAATCCAGCGTTAGCGCTCATAACCAAAAAGTCATTTTTCAATACCTGTCGCTTTCAAAACTACTATACCACCTTAATAAGAACGAATTTATTGAGGCAAGTAAAACTCTACCAGAGATTATAGAAGGAATGAATAAGTTTGGTTTAAAACGGAATATTGCCTTAGCTGGAAATATTGCCACAGTCTATTTTTTAGTTGGCGATTACACCAACTGCATAAAGACTGTTGAAAGCATAACTAAGACAATGAAATACAGTGGGAGGGTTGACATTCAGCGTGTGGTACGGCTTTATAAAATAATCTCCTTATACGAAAAGAACGAGATTGAAGAAACTGAATTGGAAATACGGGCTACGAACAGGTTTTACAAAATGAACCAAAATGAAATTGGAACATTTGAAGACACAGTGCTTAATGTTTATTTAAAACAAATATTCAACGCTCCCATTAATGAGTTCAAGCAAAATGTGAAGCACCTCAGAAATTACCTATTAGAAATTAAGCAACAACCCAATGCCGAGCAATTATTAGGACTCGATGAACTTCTACTTTGGACAGATTCAAAGTTGAAGAAGTCTAACTATTAGAAGCCGATGACAGGTGGTAGAACCTAATGAATTTTTTTGCGCCTACCGTTTCAAGCCTTACAAGTATTACGTTTGGAGAAATAAAACCATTATTAGGTGAGCCCTTCATCTTGACTGCAAAAGTCTTCACTTTGCTCTGTGGCACTTCGGTTGGCCCTGCAAAACCAACCCCTATATCCGTTATCCCAATTATAAACACCACATTGTTCACATCATTATACGTGATGCAAAGCTGGCTCTTGCTCGTATCCGTAGAGGCGTCGAACTCGTAGAACGCCTTGTTTGTGCCAATGGACGTGTTCACGAACGACTCCATGTTGGTGGGCACCTCGCTGGCGCAGATTTCCGTGCCGAGCACGTTGAGCAGCACACCCCGGCGGCTGATGACCAAACGTTGGTCGCCTTGGAGGGTGTCCACTAAGATGACGGCGTTGAGGTCGGAGGTGATAAGGAGTGAATTTCTCATAGTAATTTGTCGAAGTTTAAATTTTGTCTTGCAATCTGTTTTCCCAAGGCAAAGGAACGGCATTTTTCTGGCAAACCCAGCGGATTTCAAATGGATTTGGCAGGTTTGCGAAAAAAATTGTCGGGGCTTCGGCCAAAATAGGCACGTTAGCTGGCCATCTTGCGGCAACAAAGCGCCGTACCCAGCGTTTTTTCAAAAAAAGCATTCATGAAGATTTCCTACGCTTATTTATTGCTCTCCTTGGTGCTGCTTGCAGCCAGCTGTACCTACACCCAAAAAGTGAAGGACGGCACCTTCGCCCACGACCGCAAGCAGTACGCCGTGGCCGTTGACATGCTTAAAAAAGAGCATCAAAAGGCCAAGACCCGTTCCGAAAAGAACAAGCTCGCTTACCTGCTCGCCGACAGCTACCAGCAAATGGGCAAGCCCGCCAGCGCTTCCGATTGGTACAAAAAAGCCTACGACGACGGCTACGGCCCCGACGCCCTGCGGGAATACGCCTATTCCCTCAAGCAGCTGGAGCGCTACGACGAAGCCATCCGGGCGTTCAAGGAACTGGGCGCTGAAATCGGTAGCCCCTATGAGTACAAGCGGGAAATAACCGCCTGCCAGGCGGCAACCACTTGGAAGGCAGAAAAGTCGAAGGCTTATTCCGCCGCTACCCTACCCTTCAACAGCCCCGGCGCCGACTATGCCCCCGTCATTTACAAGGATGGCAAAATCGTGTTCACCACCGACCGCCAAGCCGCCACGGGCGAAAAGAAATACAACTGGACGGGCAATGAATTTTCCGACCTATTCATCGCCGATGTGCAATCAGGTGATGTTCAACCCTTTGATGCTCAACTAAATACGGAAGCGAATGAGGGCACCGCCACCTTCAACCGTGACCGAACGGAGCTGTTCTTCACCCGTTGCTTCAGCACCGACAAAAAAGAGGACAGCTACTGCCGCATCTTCTCTTGCCAATGGGAAGGCTCGGCTTGGTCGGCTCCCATGGCACTGAATTTTCAGCAGCCTGGCATCAACTATGGCCACCCGGCCCTTAGTGCCGACGGCAAGACCCTCTACTTTTCCTGCAACTCCAAGGACGGCTGGGGCGGCTACGACATCTGGACGAGCGACCGCCTGACCGACGGCGCTTGGGGAGAACCCAAGCTCATGGGCCGCAGCGTTAACAGCCTCGGCAACGAAAAATTTCCTTCGCTCGACGGCGATACGCTCTACTTCTCCTCCGACTATCACCCCGGTATGGGCGGCTTGGACATCTTTAAGACCTATAAGACTGGCACCGCTTGGTCGCCCGTGCAGAACCTGAAACCGCCCATCAATTCAGGTTATGACGATTTTGCCTATATCGTTGATTATCAAGCAAAAAAACCGCAGGACGTGCTCCAAACGGGCTATTTCACCTCCAACCGCCCGCAGGAGTCGGGGGCCAGCGACGACCTCTACCGCTTCGAGCGCCGCATACCACCGCCTGAGCCGCCGAAGCCTGTCGTAATTGACTACAAGCTGAAATTGGATGGTTTTGTGCTGGAGAAAATCTTCGCCGAGGCCGACAACCCCGACACCAAAGTGCTGGGCCGCAAGCCACTCAATGGCGCCACGGTGGAGGTTAAATTCGGCAAGGAGACCAAGAAGTTCACCGTGAAAGAAGACGGCTATTTCAATATGGACTTGGCGGAAAATACCGATTACCAGTTCATAGCTAAAAAAGATGGTTACCTGACGGGTGAGGCGTTCTTTTCCACCAAAGGCATCGGGAAAGACCCCAATAACCCCGTGCAGACCTTCGAGGTGGAAGTAGTTTTGGAAAAAATCTTCCTCAACAAGGAAATCGTGCTGGAGGACATCTACTACGATTACGACAAATGGGACATCCGCCCGGACGCCATGCCGACGCTGAACGCCTTGGCCCGCAACCTTGAACTGAACCCGAAAATCCGCATCCAACTCAGCTCCCACACCGACTGCCGGGGCAACGACGGCTACAACGCCGAACTCAGCCAACGCAGAGCGCAGAGCGCCGTGGACTACCTCGTATCGAAGGGCATCAACGTGGAGCGCCTATCGGCCCGTGGCTTCGGCGAATCGGTGCCAAAGGCCACTTGCGTATGCGCACGATGCACGGAGGAGGAGCACCAGTTGAACAGGAGGACGGCGTTTACCATTATGGAGGGGTTGTGATATTAGCGCACAATCGCCGCATCCCCCTTAAACAAGGTAACCTCCCCATCCAAAAACTCCACTTCGGCAAACCAAGTGAAGACGGCGGGCTGCATTTCCTTGCCACGGTACCTGCCGTCCCAGCCGTATGCTACCTCGTTGGGTGGTATGTTGAAATAGGTGAACACCGATTCGCCCCAGCGGGAATAAACTTGGAATCCCCTCACCTTTGCCACATCCGGCCCAGCGAAGACCATGAGCACGTCATTGATGCCATCGTCGTTGGGGGAAAAAGCATTCGGCACATAAATCGAGCGGTTTTTGAGGACGTGAATCGTCAATTCATCCGTAGCAGAACAGCCATCGGGGGTAGTGACGGTCAATGTGTAAACCCCATCCGCCAATGGCTGAACCTTGGGTCTTTCGCAATCCGTGCAACTGAGCCGTTCGCCCTGCCATGCATACATAGGATTGGAAGCATTGGAAACTGGAACCAGCGTCACTGCCTCGCCAAGTTCCACGATTAGGTCAGCACCGAGCGAAACCTGTACCTCCTCAAAACCTTGCAATGAAACCGTTGCGGCAAGCTGGCAACCGTTAGCATCCTGCCCGACCAACGTGTAACTGCCAGTTGCCAGCCCCTCGAAACTATTTTGCGGAGCAAAGCCACCACCGTCCAAAGCAAATTGATATGGCCCTACCCCGCCCGACATAGCAGCGACGCTTAGGCTGCCGAGCGGTTCCGTGCAGGTAGGCTCCGTCGTTTCAATTTCCCAAGCTATGGCCGGAGGTTCCAACAAATTGGCGAGTAATTCGAGCTGGCAGCCGTGTGCGTCCATCACGGTCAGGGCATAGCTGCCTGCGGGCAACCCCGTCAGGACGGGCGACGATTGACCCGTATCCCATGCAAATTGATAGGGCGGAGTGCCGCCGCTGGTATTACAGGAAACCGAACCATTTTGGTCGCCGTGGCAGCCCAGGTTGTAGTTGCCGATTTGCGAAGCAACCAAACCACCAACAAGCGCCGAGGGCTGGGTGACCGTGGCCGAGAACGTGCCAGCAAAACCATCGGCCCCAGTGATGGTCACGGTATAAGTCCCAGCGGGCAGGTCTGGCAAAATGGTCTGCGTTCCGAGGGCCGCCACCGTGCCATTGCCGCTAGGCAGGCCAGCGCCACCCCAGTCGTAGCTGAACGGTGGTGTGCCATCGTTGATGGTGAATGCCAAACTGCCATCGGAGCCGCCATTGCAATTCACGGGGCTTGCGGCAAGGCTCGCCACCACGCCGCAATTGGTTACGCTCAGGTTCAGGTGTACGATGCTGTCGCAATTGCTGGTAGCTTGCAACACGACCTGGTAAGCGCCAGTCTGCGTAAACTGCTGATTGCCAACAGTATAAACATCGCCCTCACAAATCTGGGCAGTCAGGTTACTGGTAGCAACTGGCGTTACCGTCAAAGCCAAATTCACCGTGGAGTCGCAGCCTTGGGCGGAACTGAGCACTACCGAGTAATTGCCCGATAGAGAAAACACCTGGTTGCCAATAGGGTAAGATTCACCTTCGCAAATGGTCGCCGAAAGGTTGGTCGTAGGGTTCGGCAGCACGTTGAGGTCAAGGTAAACTACGCTGTCGCAGCCGCCATTGGTCACGAAAGCGACTTGGTAACTGCCCGTTTGCTGGAAGCTTTGGTTGCCCACTTGGTAGTTCGTGCCCTCGCAAATTTGCTCGTTCAGAAAGGTTTCCAAAAAATCGCTGAACGTCAAATTGAGGTTCACGGTGCTGTCGCAACCAGCGAACGAGGTAAGCGGCACCGAGTATTGGCCCGCTTGGCTAAAGGTCTGCCCGCCGACCGAGTAGTTTTGGCCAGTGCAAATATTTACCGAAAGCGGCGTCAGAATGGGTGGCAGCACGGTCAGGTCGAGCAGCACGAGGCTGTCGCAGCCCCCCGTGCTCGTGAAAAGGACTTGGTGCTGGCCCGTTTGGTTGAAAACTTGGTTGCCGACGGCAACACTCCCACCTGCGCAAACCGTCTCGGCAAGTGGCGTCACGATTTGTGGCGATACCGTTAGGTCGAGCGTGACGGTGCTGTCGCAACCTGCCACGGAACTGAGCAGCACGGTGTAGGTGCCCGTTTGGCTAAAGGTCTGACTGCCTACGGCAACGCTCTGCCCTGTGCAAACCTGCTCCTGCAAATCGGTTTGAAAACTGGTCAAAACGCTCAGGTCGAGCGTCACGGTGCTGTCGCAACCTGCCACGGAACTGAGCAGCACGGTGTAGGTGCCCGTTTGGTTAAAGGTCTGGTTGCCTACGGCAACGCTCTGCCCTGTGCAAACCTGTTCCTGCAAATTGGTTTGCAAACTGGTCAAAACGCTCAGGTCGAGTATCACGGTGCTGTCGCAACCGGTGTAAGACGACAAGGTGATTTGGTAAACGCCGCTTTGCGTAAACGATTGATTACCAACGGCATAACTGCTGCCTTGGCAGATGCTTCTCGTCAGCGAAGTGCTTGGGTTAGGCTGCACGTCCAGGTTCAAAATCACAGTGCTGTCGCAACCACTGGCCGAACTTAACACGACTTGGTAGTTGCCCGTTTGTCCGAAAACCTGACCGCCCACCTGCACCGTTTGACCTTGGCAAACAGCTTCATTCAGTACGGTCGTTGGATTGGTGGGCACCGCCAAATCAAGTTGCACGATGCTGTCGCAACCCGCTACCGAGGTCAAAACGACTTGGTATTGTCCTGTCTGCGAGAAACTCTGCCCGCCCACCTGGTAGCTCTCGCCTTGGCAGATTTGAACATCGAGGTTTGTTTGCAAGGAAGACAGTACCTGAAGGTTGAGGGTCACCACGCTGTCGCAGCCAGCCACCGAGGTCAGCGTCACGGAATAGGTGCCAGTTTGGCTGAAAACCTGCGCACCGACCTGGAAGGACTGTCCTTGGCAAATCTGCTGGTTCAGCGTCGTGGCCAATGCTTGCACCACGCTCAGAGCGAGGTTCACGGTGCTGTCGCAACCCGTTGACGAAGTCAAAACGACCTGATAATTGCCGCTGCTCGAAAAGGTTTGGGTGCCCACGGCGTAGGTCTGCCCTTGGCAAATTTGAGCGGATAGGTTGGTGACTGGGTTGAGGTTCACGTCGAGGTCGAGCAGCACGGTGCTGTCGCAACCAGCGGCGTTTTCCAGTAGCACCGAATAGTTGCCAGTGACAGTAAACGATTGATTTCCAACCTGATAGGACTCGCCTTGGCAGATAGTTTGGGAGATGAAAACGGAGTCCTCCCCCATCACTGTCAGGTCGAGGTTGATGGTGCTGTCGCAACCCAGCCAGTTGCTGAAAACCTGCTGGTACATGCCCGTTTGGTTGTAAACCACATTGCCAAACACATAGGTCTCGCCCTCGCAAATGCTGACCGAATAGTTTTCGACGATGGGCGGGTAGTTTTCAAGGTTCAGCACGACGATGCTGTCACAGCCCTGCCAGTTGCTCAAGACTACATTATAAGTTCCGGGCGATGAAAAGCTCTCTGGGCCAATCATCACCCACTCGCCCTCGCAGATGGTCATGCTCAGCACGGTGGTAGGCGGCTGTATGACCTGTATGGTATAATTGACGACACTATCGCAACCCTGCCAACTGTCCAAGGTGATGGGGAAAAAACCGGGCGAACAGAGCTGGCTGCCATCTGGGGCCTGAAAGCAATCGCCGAGGCAGATGATTTCGGTGACGGCAGTGGGCGGTATATTGGCAACGACGACCGTGGTACAAAGCGACACGGGTGGGTTGCAAGGATTGGAAGCTTCTACACAGACCTGGTAGTTGCCCGCCGAGGGGAACTGGTAGTTGAGGCTGAGGCCGCTGCCCACCGACTGGCCGTTCACTTCCCAGCTCACGTTCGGCGCTCCCGTAACGGGCAGGATGGAATAATTCACCGTCAGGCCGGGACAAATCGCAGTCGGCCCATTGATGGCTGGAATGGCGGATGGCGGCGGCACCACCGTTGAGCCAGCGGTTACGTTGATACTGAAATCGCAGGCTGGGCCGCCGTTGCTGTCCATGACCAACCAGTAATATTGGCCGATGACCAACGGTACGTTGGTAGTCATGGTGACTGTCGTGTTGTTGAAAATCGCAGTTTCGCAGTTGGAAATGAGCGAGAAATTTTGGCAGTCAATACCTTCGTATATACCTGCTTCGAGGCCAGGATTGGCCGAGCAGTTGCTGACCGAAAGCTGAAAGGAGAGGTTGGTGGAGCCAGCTATGAACCCTATCCACTCGGCATGATGCAAGACTTGGGTACAGTAGCCGGGCGGCAATTGTCCGCCTCCCGCGCCTTCGTTAAAACTTGCAAAGCCGTCCAAGTCGCAAACGATGCAGGCGGCTGCGCAGGTGCTGGCCATGTTGTTGTTACTGCAAACGGGCGGCTGCCCCAAGGCCAAAAAACCAAAACAACAAAGGGCAAATAAGATGGGAGTCCTTAGAATATACATAGCTGGGCAAAGGTGTTGTAAATAGTGTCGCCAGCAAATGTAATTAAAGGACGGTAAAAGGAAGATATTATATGGAGCAACTCCAAGTTTTGGGCAAGGCCAACCGTACACCGAAACCCCAGTTTCGGTGTCATTACGCCGGAACTGGGGTTCCGGCCTACAATGGGGGCTATGCCCAAAACTTTGAGGTTTGAGCTATAAGCGATGTTTTTGACCTAAACTGAGATGACGACCCAGTCCTTCCGCAGTTGACTGAAAATCATAGCGTTACAGCAATGACAAATGTCAGACTACTTATCACTGCTATTCTCAGCGGGAATGCCTACCTTGCCGAAAAATAAAATTCAACAACATGGCAAAGGACAAATCGCCTTCAAAATCGAGTGACAAAAAAGCGCCCACCAAGAACCTGAAGGAAAAGCGGGCTGACAAGAAAGTGAAGAAGACCGCCAAGAAATCCAGCAGTTCTGATTAAAAGCCAAGCTGCTCGTTTCTGTGGCCCGATTCGCTATCCTCCATTTTTGCTTCGCAATGGGTTGGATAGGTATGTGCCAATATTTGCTTCAAGCCGCTACCGCTACCACCACCTGCCGCCTCGCCTTGTTCTCGTCCAACTTGACCAACCGCCGTATTTTATAGCAAAGAATCTGCCCGACACCGAGTAGGCAGTGCCGACGGGGGCCGGTATAGATGAACGTCCGCCGGTTGTTGATGCAATCTGTATGGAGCAGCCTGCACTTGGGCGTGGCGCTGTATAGTAGCGCCAATCTTGCCGAGTTGGTGCCGAAAATCAGTTGCTCGGTACCGAAGACCTGTAGGCTGTAGGCCATGCAGCACCAGACGAAGAAGTTCAACCAGGTCTTTTTGCGGGTGGCAGGATCCATCCAGAAGCAGCAAATCTCGGTTGCCGCTTGGACTTGCTGCATTTCATGGTAGAGAGCCGGGCGGCTCTCGTTGCCCGCAAAGACCTCCAAGGTGCGCAGCCGCTCGCCCGTGCCCAGTACAAAACCTCCCACCATCTTGCCCTTCCACTGAATGCCGAACACTTGGTTGGCCATGAAATAGGCAAGGTTGACATCAAAGCCGGAACACTGGAAATAGGTCCTCGAAAAAGCCTCCAGTTCGCTGGAGGTACGCAGTCTTTTGAATGTTGGAAGTTTGAACATGACGCAATTGTTTTACAAGGTTTTTTAAATAATTACCCTGCAAAGTTGCGCCGTGGGGATGTGGGGGTGTTCCACATCTTGATGTTGGGGGGGGCTATGCCAATTTGAGTGCTGCTGCCAGTATTCGGTTTTTTATCGCAGCATATTCCTTTTCGCTGATAAGTCCTTGCAAAAACTCCCTTTCTGCACTGTCTCCCGCTCGGGCTTCGCCTTATTTTCCGCAATCCGTTTCAAAAGCTAGTTCAGACATGGCTATCTTGATTTTTTAAATTGGTTTATGATTAATTCTAATTCGGAAACCTGCTCTGACAGCCTGAAAATTGCAGGAGGTCCGCTGATACGGGGTTCATTCCTACGTTCAATGTTCTTAATATCTAATTCAAATATATCCAGAATTGCCAAAATGCCATTGACTGCCTTAGAGCGTTCTCGGTTCATCAATTCAAAATCAATGATGCCAATAGCAAAGGCATTGTTCAATCTGCTTACAGATGCCGAGATAACGATGAATTGGGAACTAGGCAATTTTTGTTTGAAGTATGGTTGGTTGACTTCAATAAAATTAAAGAGAGCGGTCAGTGCTTCTTCAATTTTATCATTCTTGAGAAGCTGCTCAATCCGCATTCTAAATTGGAGAAATTGAAAGCTATTCATGCGTTTCGTTTTTCATCGAGATTTTAGAAATCGGGCAACCAAAGTGGTTGAACTTCAATAATCCCAATGTCCCGGGTTCGACTGTGCGTAATTGTAGCATCTGAAATTGGTGAGTGGTTCGTCGAAATAGGCAGCGCAGAAATGAAGGGCGTAGCGGTCGAGGTAGCGTTGGTTCAGGGCCACTTCACGAATGGCATCTTTGCCATAGTACGCTTTGATAAGCTGCCAATCGGTCAGCATCCCATGCGAGAGCACCCGGTCAATGACATAAACCTTGCTGTCCTCCAACGACAGTTTTGTCCGGTCAACGTCCCAGAACAGGTAGCCGCTGAAGTCGGCTTGGCTGATGTTTTGTTTTTGCTTCATTGGCGATGCAGGTTGAAGTGGCAAATTTAGCGTTTTTCCCTTACCCTTTTCACCGCCCCCTCCATCCCCGCAAACACCTCACCCCAGCCGTCGTCCCGTGGCTTGAAGGAACTGATGGGCTTGGAGGGCAGGCCCTGTATTTTCCCGAAGGGCAGTTTCGTCCAGGCGCAGGTCTTGATTTGGATGGGCACGACGATTTTGGTGCCAGCCTCGTGCCCCTCCAACGCCTCCTTCAACTCAATGGAATAGCAAAAATCCGAAGCAATAAAATTACTACTCACCAGACAAATAACGATTTCCGCCTCCGCCAGTTTCTCAAAAATCTCCTTGCGCCACTCCATGCCCGCCTCGATGCGACCATCCTGCCAAAGCTCGATTTCCTCCATGCGGGCAAGGTAGGCAAGGGCGGTCACGAGTTCGTCCTTGTACTCGGCGTCCTTGTGCGAGTAGCTGACGAAGACCTTCACCGGTGCATGGCGGCGGGGCTGGCGGCGCTCCGGCGCTTCGAGGCCACTGAGCATTTCCTCGACGTTGAACTTGCGGCGCAGCTTGCCCACGGGGTAGTCGGCGAGGCCCATTTCCTCGTAGCCCACCAGTTCGGCGTATTCGATGAAAATATCGTCGTGGCCGGGCACGGGCACGAGTTCCGTCACGGTCAGTTTCTCGAAGCTGTTGTGGATGTCGTGCAGAGTCTTGCGGATGAAGTTGAAGAAATTGCGGCGGTTGTCCCGGTCGGGGCCGTTGACCCAGAGGTAGAGGCGCTTCTCGTCCCGGTCGGCCTTCACTACGGCCTTGCTCTTGAAGATAGGGTCGGTAAGGGCCGCCCCTGTGCGCCACTGCTCGCCCTCCACGATGCGGGTATGCAACTGCACCATGAAGCGGGGCAGCACCGAAGCGGGAAGGAAGTCGTATTGCAGAACGAAGCGCAGGGCGGCGGCGTAGTCGAAGCCGGGCACGGGCTGCTCCTCTACCGTGAGTAGGTCGGGTACGATGAACACGTCCTCGGCGATGCGGTAGCACAGCTCGAACTCCTGCATGATTTTCACGATGTAAAGGAACTTGTTCCGGGGGTATTTGAAGCCTACGTGGGCATAGGTCGGGTCATTGAGGATGACGTCGAGGTCGGAGAGGTGGAGGTAGCCCTTCTTCCCGGCCACTAATTTGGAATTGATGATGCGATAGACCGCATTGGTGAGCCAGAGAGGGTTGATGACCTGCGTGTCGTGCAACTCCAGCTTGCGAAATGCTAGAACAACTCCAAGGTCATGGAGAAAATCAAGCAACACATTTTTTGTTTGCTCATCCTCCAATTCATGCTCTCTGCAAAGGGAATAATAGAGTTCATAGCTTATAAAATCATCTTTCATGTTGTCGAGAGCATCTTTTACAGCAAACCAGCTACTAGCAAAAGGAGTTAGTCTCATCTCTAACGTGCTGATTTGCTTTTCAAGCTCCACGAGTATCCTTGATGTTCCCTCACCAGTTGCACAAGAGACCCTAAAAAATGCACATATATTAGGGTATTTTTGTTGTAAAAATGAGCGATTTACATCAAATGATGGGTTTTCATCAATTTTATTAAGTACTATGATGATAGGGGAATTCCCTCCAAAGCTCTCTACATTCTTCAACCAATAATCCTCTTTTCCTTCTCTTCTTGAATCTAGGACTAGAATATAAATTGAGCGCTTTGAAAAGAAAAAAGAGTGTGTACCATGCATTACTTCTTGACCGCCAAAATCCCAAAACTTGACTTTGACGATTTCGTTTCCTATGATTAAATCCTTGAATTGGATGTTAATTCCATGCGTTTGGGATTCAAATTCGTCAAATTCAAGCCCCATCAAATTATTTAGCAAGGACGTTTTCCCTGCACCACCATCACCTATTAATATCACTTTGGCTTGATTTAGAGGTTTGTTGGTAGTTTTTTTGTCTGGCTTATTTACTGAACTAAGGAAAGTTAATATCTCCTTCTTACCTTTTTCGAGAATTTCAGGAGGAGGAACAGAAAGAGGGTTGCCTTCAAGTACTACTTGGTTGTTGGATTGAAATAAAGGGAAGCCCTTTAACGCTTCCTTTTTTAATTTCCATGTGAAATTCATGTCTAGTAATACAACATACTCATGAAGTGTCTTAATTCTATTGTGTCTAAAGTCTATATATCTTATAGAAGGAAGGTGCCTGATGAATGAGATATTATTCAATTTGTTTCCATTAATTATAAGTGATTTTAACTTTTCAAGTTTTGCTATAGAATCATCAATTTTGAAAATTCTGTTTAAATTTGATTCCGATTCAACTCTTCTTTCTACTCGTACGAAAACTTCTAGTTTTGTTCCTAAAATTATTGGTCGATTTTCTATAGATTTTACATCCACACTACCATACCTATTGTCAAGGTTTCGTATATAGTTTGAAATAGCACTGACTCCTTCTTTTATATCTTCTCTTAAGAAAAATTGTGTGCCTAAACTTAAATGCTCCAACCAAACACACTCAAATACTTCCTCTGGGATCTCCGTCAGCCCGAGGTTGCCGAGGTTGAGGAAAGGAGAGTGGGTTCGCTTGTTTTCGGCGATGAGTTCGAGGGCTTTTTTGTGACCGTCAGTCATAGGGATGAGGAATGAGGGATTAGGGATGATAGGGTTAGTGGTCGGTCAGCGTCCATTTCAGATTCAGCCGCTGGAGTAGGGCGATGAGGAAGTCAAGGTCTTTTTTGTCGGTGACTTCGACCTTTAGGGCGGCTGGGGCAGTGCCGTGTTCTGCCTTGTATTGTTGGATAAAGGCAG
Source organism: Saprospiraceae bacterium (assembly GCA_022841745.1). Lineage (GTDB taxonomy): Bacteria > Bacteroidota > Bacteroidia > Chitinophagales > Saprospiraceae > UBA6168. The sequence continues at coordinate 19,260 of JALHQW010000028.1, forward strand.
TGATTTCATCGGCTTCTTTTTTTGTAAGGTGTTTTGGGTTTACGGTCAAATCCACGTCATCGGGTTCTATGAAATTCATGTTGTCAAGGTTTTGGAAAGTGAAACGAAATCAATGTCTGTGCTTGTTTTTCGTCAATGAACATCCTACTTGAATGGCCGATACTTTGCGCACCGAGCGTATTCCGGTAGTGTTCCATCAAAGTGGTTTTGGCGTCGAAAGCCACAAAGCCTCCAAAGTCTTTTTCATCGGATAGTTTGCAGGCGAAAGCAAACAAATTGCCGGGAACTGCCCTGAATTCTTTGTCTTTGCTCCTATTATGAGGGGCATTTTCAATCAACGGGACGAAAAGAAAACCTTTGTTTTCTTCTACGCACATCAGTCCTTGTATGGTTTCAGGGTTGGCAACGGTCGTCAGCTTATAGACTGGATACTTTGCATACGCTGTTTTCCAATCAAACAGCCAAGTGCTGGGCAGGTTCTGTATTTCGCTAAAAACAGCATTTGTGACCAAGGTGTCCACCCACCTGCCGCTTTCCCGTTGTTGAATCGAATTGCTCCTGTGCGTAATTTGTGTTTTTCTCATAGGGGAGTGAGTTTTTCAACGCCACAAAATACGAAAAATATTAACCAAACACCTACTCCGACACCTCCGTCAGCCCCAGCTTTCCGAGGTCAAGGAAAGAGGAGCGGGTGCGCTTGTTTTCGGCGATGAGTGCGAGGGCTTTTTTGTGACCATCCATACAGGGATGAGGAATTAGGAATGAGGGATGATAGGGTTCGTGCTATTGCTGATACCAATCGTGTTTATTGGGCTGATAGCCCGTGGAGTATTGCTTCAATGCGCCTTTGAATGGTTTCAGCGCCTTGATGCGCCGTTGAATTTCCGATTTTGAAACGATTGACGTTTCCTGTTCGACTTTGACCTTCACATTCAGCGCCTTTGCCATTGCTGAAATGGCTTGAATGGCGTCGGTATTATTGGATTCGATGATTAGTACCATGTGATTTTATTTATTTTTCAAACAACGCCTAAAAATACAAAGTTTCTAGTAGAAAACACCTCCTCCGCCCCCTCCATCAGCCCGAGGTTACCTAGGTCGAGGAAAGGCGAGCGGGTACACTTGTTTTCGGCAAGTCGCTAGTATTTAAAAGATGACGCTATATCCTATGGCATTTACCCAAAAACCGCTACAGCTTTGCCCAACCTACTTAAAATACCTCCCCAACTCCTCCCCAAAATACTTCATCGCATTCATCACTGGCAGCGGGATGCCGCCGCCGAGGGCGCAGAGCGAACCTTTTTTCATGGTGTCCAGCAGGTCGCTGAACAGTTCGTTGTCAATCTTGTAGTCGCTGGTCTGTGCTTTTTGCAGCAGCTCCTTGCCACGCACCGAGCCGATGCGGCAGGGGAAGCACTTTCCGCAGCTTTCGTGGGCAGTGAAGGCGAAGAGATGTTCCAGGTAGGCCACCATCGGGTAGTCTTCTGGCACGCTGACGATACTGGCATGGCCGAGCAGGAAGCCGTTCTGGGCGAAGCTCTCGAAGTCCACGGTCAGGTCGAATAGTTTGCTCATGGGCACGAGGCCACCAAGCGGGCCGCCGATGTGCAGCGCCTTGGTCGGGCGACGGAAGCCACCGCCCAATTCATCAACGACCGTGGCCAGTGGTGTGCCCATGTCCACTTCATAGATGCCGGGGCGGTTGAAGGCGCTGTCCAGGGAAACGAGCTTGGTGCCCGTGCTGCGCTCCGTGCCGATTTTGGCGAATGCCTCGCCGCCATTTTTCACAATGAAATGGAGGCTGGCCAGGGTCTCCACGTTGTTCACGATGGTCGGCTTGCCGAAGAGGCCGTATTCGACGGGATATGGTGGGCGCACCCGCACCTCTGGCCGCTGCCCTTCGATACTGGCCAGCAGCGCTGTTTCCTCACCGCAGATATAGGCCCCACGGGCCTCGATGATTTTGAAGTCAAACTCGAAACCACTGCCGAGGATGTCCTTGCCCGTCAGCCCAGCGGCGGCGAGGTCGGCGATGGCCTGCTTGGTCGTTTCGATGCTCTCCGGGTACTCGAAGCGGATGTACATCACGCCCCGGTTGGCCCCGGTCACGTAGCCAGCGATGAGCAGGCCAATAAGCACTGCAATGGGTTGATGCTCCAACAAATAGCGGTCGGAGTAGCTGCCCGGGTCGCCCTCGTCTGCATTGCAGACGATGTACTTCTGGTCGCCCTCTGCCTTGCGGCAGCCGTCCAATTTGATGGCAATGGGAAAGCCCGCACCACCCCTGCCCCGCAGGCCGGATGCCTTTATTTGCGCCAGCACCGCTTCGGGCGAAGTGGCGAACATAGCGGCCAAATCATTGCGGAGCACCTCCAGTCCCACGAATGGTTTTGTCAAAATACCCGCCCCGATGGCCTGCACGTTGTAGTCGTCCATGCAGCCCACGCAGTCCGAGTGGTCGAACGGGGGCAGGTTGCCGCCGGAATAGTTGTGTCCGTTGAAATGGAAGGCGCTGTTCTCGTGGCAGCGGCCCAGACAGGTCATCTCGCCGATCTCTTCTGGGTTGAAATGCTGCCGCAACTGCTCCTTCAACCCCTCTTGCGTGCCCGCCACGAGGCAGGCGCTGCCGTTGCAGACATAGACTTTCTTGCCCTTGTTCTCTGGGCGTGTAAAATCGTAAAACGTGCTCGCCCCATACACGGCGGCATCGCCAACGAGGTACTGCTCGGCCAATTTGGCGGCCTCGTTTTTATCCAAAAAGCCGGTTGGCTCGGTAAGGTTTCCAATGGCCTCGAACAGGTTGTCGGTGAGGCCCTTTCTGCTGGACAAGGCGGTTAGATTCTTTGACATTTGCTAAAAAAATTGGTCAGGTAAAACTTGGAGCGCCAAGTTAGGGAAATGTTCGTGGTGAGGAAATTTCAAGGCAAAAGTTTTATTCCACAAACCGCTACCCTACCCAACAACTGCCAGCACCGTTAAGGCAACGCCTGCAAATGGCTATTTAAAGAGGAACGCAATTAGAGTTGATGGCAGTCGCCCTTGAGAGGCCGGGTTATCAAACCCGGCTGTTCCTCGCCCTTGAGAGGCCGGGTTATCAAACCCGGCTGTTCCTCGCCCTTGAGAGGCCGGGTTATCAAAACCGGCTGCTCCAGAACGCCGGGGTTTGATAACCCCTTCTCTAGAAGGCGGCTGCTAAATTGCAAAAGATGTACATCAAGGTAAAATGAGGCTGCCTATAGTATGTGCGGGTTTGCAGGATTTGAAAGGCCATTTGGGGTTGCCCCCTCAACTTTTACAATGTGCCCGTCCCCCGACTGCCCACTGTCGAACTGAAAGACTGACTGCGAACTGCCCCCTGCCGAACTGCCAACTCCCAACTCTTTTCCCTACTTTTGCCCATCACCAACTTTGTCACCCGACCATGCGAATCATCACCTGCCTTTTGGCATTGGCTTTTTTGCCATTGGCTGCCGCAACAGCCGGCAATCCGCCCAACAACGCGGATATTTACCAGTACCGAATTGCCCGCACTACCACCCCCATCAGCGTGGACGGGGAACTGAACGAGGCCACCTGGCAGTCCGCACAGGTTGCGACCGACTTCTGGAAGCAGCAGCCCGTTGACGACCAGCGGGCCAGCCGCCGAACCGAGGTGCGCCTCGTCCACGACGGCCAAACGCTCTACCTCGCTGCCACTTGCTACGACAGCGCCGGGTATTTCATCAATACCTTGAAGCGGGACAATTATGGCAAAAGCGATGAATTCGCCTTGCTGCTTGACCCACAAGGCCAAAAAACCAATGGCTACGGCTTTGGGGTGAACGCTCTGGGCGCCCAAACAGAGGTGCTGCTGACCAATGAAGATGCCGACGAGAGTTGGGACAACCGCTGGTTCAGCGCCGTGCGCCGCTACCCCGACCGCTGGACGGTGGAAATGGCCATCCCCTTCAAGACGCTCCGCTTCAAGGACGGTGAGATGCGCTGGGGCATCAATTTCATCCGCACCGAGCCGGGGCTGAATGAGGTCAACGCTTGGGCGAGGGTGCCCCGCCAGTTCGAGCAGCACGACTTCGGCTACTATGGTTCGCTCATCTGGGACGAAGCCCCGAGGCGGCAGGGCGGCAACGTGTCGCTCATCCCCTACGCCACCACGGCTTTTCGGCAGGACAGCTTGGCATTTGACATCAACGACGGTAAAACGAAATTCGACATTGGCGGCGACGCCAAAATAGCCCTCTCCTCCTCCCTCAACCTCGACCTCACCACCAACCCCGACTTCTCGCAGGTGGAGGTGGATGCCCAGCAGACCAACCTGACCCGTTTCAGCATTTTCTTCCCGGAGCGTCGGCAGTTTTTCATCGAAAACGGCGATGTTTTCAACAGCTTTGGCAATTTTTTCACCGGCGACCAGATTTTTTTCTCCCGCACCATCGGCCTCGACCCCAACCGAAGACCAGTGCCCATCCTCTACGGCGCAAGGCTGACGGGCAACCTCAACCCCCGTCTGCGCATTGGTGCCTTCAACATCCATACCCGCACCACCAAGGCAGCCCTTGGTCAGAACTACAGCGCTGCCACTTTCCAGCACCGGGTATGGAAGCGTTCGGCCATCAAGGGTATCTTCTTGAATAGGCAAAGCTTTGATGGCACCGATGCCATTAGTGGAGACCATGGACGAAATGCGGGCGGGGAATTTGAGTATAGCTCCGACAACGGCAAATGGGCGGGCAAGCTCGGATGGCTGCACTCCATCAAAAAGGGTTTTTCAGCTAAAAACAACCATCGCTATGGGCGTTTTGCCTATAATGGCACCCGCTTCCAGACCTTCGTGGAGGTGCAGAACATGCAGGAGAACTTCTTCTCGGATATGGGGTTCACAGGGCGGCTCGTACAAGATGACGAGAATGGCGACCCCGTCCGGGTGGGCTTCACCCAAATCGGCAGCATGACCGACCTCATCACCTTCCCACAGGGCGAGTCGCCGCTGAACTACCACTGGTCGGGCATCGAGAACTTCGTCTGGCTGAACACCGACGGCTCCCTCAACGAATGGTACACCCGCCTTCGGCATTTTTTCTTCTTCAAAAACACGGCGCAACTGCGCTTCCGCCTCAACAACAACTACGTTGACCTGCTCTACCCATTCGCCATCACCGACGTGCCGCTGCCCGCCAAGTCGTACAACATGACGGAGTTCAACGTGGAGTTCCGCTCTGACGAGCGCAGGCTGTTGGCCGTGGAGACCTTTGTGGTATATGGCCAATTCTTCAATGGAACAAAGCTCACCAGCCGAAGCCTTGTCAAGTTCAGGGCGCAGCCCTGGGGCAATTTCAGCGCCGGGCTGGAGCACAACGCCATTCGCCTGCCCGACCCCTACGGCGATGCCGATATCGTACTGGCCACGGGTCGGCTTGAGTTGAACTTCACCAACAACCTCTTCTGGACCACTTTCTTGCAGTACAATACCCAAGCCGACAATTTCAATATCAACAGCCGATTGCAATGGCGCTTCGCCCCCATGTCCGACCTGTTCTTCGTCTATCAAAACAACTACCGCATCGAGGGGCTGTTCGGCCCGGTGGACAGGGCACTGATTCTGAAATTGAACTATTGGTTTTCGCTGTAGGCAGTGTATGTTTGTTCTCCAAACCAATCATCAAGATGAAAGCAATCCACTGGTTTTACCTCGGCGTAGGCATTGATGGCCTCGCCATGTGCATCGCCATTTTCCACGTCATTTCAGATAGTCTCAAAGGCTATCGAGGCACCAATAACCCTACCATGTACACAGCCCTGCTTGGCATGGGCGCCCTCATCGGTGCTGCTTTTTTGTTGAAACATTTTGGTAAAATCGGCTTCGCCAACGCCCTGCTCTGGATTCCTGGCACCCTGCTGGCTGGCTACGGCCTGATGACCCTGCTGTTCATCCTCTTCAAACCCGATATGCGCTGAACCCATGCTGATAAAAGAAAACAGCATTGTGCAAAACCGCTTTGTCGTGGAACGGGAGTGGTCCATTCCCGAGTTGCTGGAGTCATTCGACCCGCTGTACGGCGAGCCACTGGCCGAGCGGAATGCTGCCATTCAACAGTTGTTGCCGAAGGCAATGGAAATCTACGACGACCTGAGCGACCTCGCACGCCTGCGCCTTGAATTTTGGCGGCTTTTTGCTCCGCAACGGGTTGACGAGCAATGGTTTAAGTACACGACTACAGTTACCAATTCCTATACTTGGGAACTTACCGTGAATGCCGACGGCTTGTTTTTCAACGACCTATCGGGGGAGTACAGCAGCCATCCCGGTAGGGTTTACGAGCAAATGCACTGCGATTTTTGGTTCTTCGGCCCCATGATGCCGATGCCCGATTTGGAGATGCGGAAAAGGGTTTTGTCGGTGCTCCGCAATGCGCTCTTAGACGTGGACAGCCCCGTTGCAAAGGCCCATTTCGAGCTGTTCGAATATCCCTCGCTGGAGATTGCGCCCATGTGGGAGGAAGGCGACCACTACCGCACGGACTATGTCACGCTGCGCAAACACGGCATCGAACATGGCGCCACCACTTGGAGGGATGGGCTACTTTACACCTCTTTCATCGCCTATGAGCGTTTTTTGGCGGAGCCAGCCGCCACTTTGGATGGCACTATGCTGACGCCAACGATAAGGGAAAGCATCGAACAGCACATTTCTCGGAGGTTCAAGGTAAAGCCCCAATTGGATGACCTTGCCCCAACACCCAATGCCAAGTCGAAGCAATTGTTCATGGAGGCCAAGGGCAAGCCTAAGCCCAGCCAGCAAGGCTACGAGGCAAGCCCCAAGGAAGAGGAGGTTATTTGGCCTCTCGAACTCAACGACCGCCTTGCACAGCAGCTGCGGGAATCAGACAAAGAGGAGGTGCTGCGCCAATTGGCGGAGTCGCTGCACGAAAACGGCGCACCCGTGGCCGACCTGCTTTATGAAGTTGGCAAAGCCGCATTGCCGAAGGCAAAAATGGCCTTGTCCAAGCTGCTCATGGAAAAATACGATCCCGAACGGGGTGTGGAAGTCCACCTGACACTGCTGGAATACGAAGCACAGGACAGCTATTGGAGGGACTATGTGTTCAGCGCCTTCAATCGGCAGCGGCACAACCCCGCCGTGCAACGCTGGTTGGTGCAGTGCCTGCGTGGCGACAACGAGTTGCATTTCAAAAAAGCCGTGGATGTGCTCGTGGGCTGGGGACTGATGTTTGGCCATACCGAGTTCGCCGACCGGGATATGCTCCGTGCCCTCAACTGGCAGGACGCCTTCGCCGCCGATCCTGATTTCAACAAGGCACTTGAAAAAGTAGTTAAAGTGATTGGTGATTCGTGATTGGTAACTGGTGATTCGTGATTGGTGATTGGTGGCGCTACCCTGATAATCAATCACCAAATTAGGGGTGTTTAGAAATTTTTTCTTGTTGTACTTTTCCGGGAGAACATCCCCCTCACCCCCTTCAAAGGGGGAATTCATGTCTGCTAATTTTTACGATTCGAGCAATTTAGCAGGGTCTTATTCCCCCTTTGAAGGGGGTGAGGGGGATGTTTGGGAGAGATGCTGACACTTCAATTTTTCCTTAACACCACCAATCACGAATCACCAATCACCAATCACCATACAATGCGCTATTTACTCGGTCCCGAACTACTTTGGCTGTTGTTCTACGGCGTGGCCAGGCTCATCGTCAAGGCCAACGTGCCACCTTCCAAGCGGATGGACAATTTCATTGACACCTGTTGGTTTTGGGTGCCAGTTGTTTGTGTCATCCTAACCTTTGCGCTGTGGTGGTTGCCCACCGTGGAGCGCCGATGGCTTTTGCCACGGGCTTGGGTGGTCGGCATCTTGGGAGGCCATTTTGTGCTGGAAACAATCATGTCGGCGTACAGCGTACAAGGGCCGGGCAGCGGAATGGGCTATTTGGCAGGGATGATATTGGTATTTTGCCTGCTCGTTGCGGGCAGTGTGGTCATTTTGATTAAATTCTAACCATGAAACGATTGCACCTAAATTCGTTGCAAGCCTGGCTTTTTCTAACAGGCCCCGGCGTGCGCTATGTGCCAGAGCATGTTTGGCGCTCCAAGTTCTTTTGGGTGGCGCTGGCGGTAATGGTGGTCGGCATTTTAATTTATCACAACACCCGTAAAAACAAGCATGATGGCAGGCATTTTTGATGCTTTGAAATCCCTTTTCGGGCAAGCGCCAGCCGATGGCAGCTACCAAGTTTCCTACGCCAACCAAGGCAGGTGTGGCTACGTTTATTATCGCAGTCGGGAATGCGACCTTGACATGTATTTCGAGTTCGGCGGCGGCGATGTGGTGGCGAGCATTAACGTGCCCAGCCCCGCTGAATGGACGGCCAAGACAGGGCTTCCGTTGGAGCGACGGTTGCCCATCCTGAACAATATCGGCAAGCAGGTGGTGCGAGACCAAACGACGATGGGCAGGGGTGCGTACGAAATCGAGGATGGGTGGATCATCATCAAAAATTGATGGATCTCACTGCATTTTCTCTGGCTCGAACTTGATGCCCCAATGCTCGATATATTCCTCTATTGGCCCAAGACCCACCTCCGCCCGCCGTTTATTGACATTGGATGGGTCTTCGAGGGGGTAGATTTCATAGCCATTCTTGTCTTCCCTAAGCCGCATTTGGGAACCATAGATTTGCTTCACGCCCCGGTTCATGTTCATGCGGTCAATGAGGTAAGCCCAATTGCCCATTGAGGTCTTGCCTTCCCGGGCCGCATGTTCCACCAAGGGATAGTACCGTTGCTGGTATTCAATGGGCGCATGTTGGATGACAAGCCATGTCGTATTGGCTTCAGACTTCCCCACCACTTCTGGGCCTGGATAGCCTCCTATTTCTTGGACAATGGCCGCCAGCCTTACCTCGTTCACGCTGTCCACTTGCCGGAAACTCATGCCGGACCAGTAGTATTTGCTGCCTGCGCAATCCGTGGCATCGGGCAGGCGGTGCTCCGTGCGGATGAACTGGTCGAAATGGTGGATTTCTGCCATTTGGGCCTTCAAGCGGTAATCGTACTGCGGCAACTGGCGTATGCAGGCCCTTTGCAATGGGTGCCAGTTGAGGAAAGGGCGAAAGCGGTAAAGCTCGGAGCCTTCGTCGAGCACCAGTTCGCAGAGGTCGGCGGGGTGCTGCAAGGCGCATTTTTGCAGCCAATGGTTGGCGGAGGCAAACTCCCTTGTTTGCAGGTAGGAGAATGCCAGCCGGTATTTGGAACGGAATGCTGCCTCCGTGATTTCCATGGCTTTTTTATAAAAATAAATGGCCTCCCAGTAACTGCCCGCCTCGAAGAACTCATCGCCCGCATCTATGTTGCGGATGTAGGCAGGTGCCGTGGTGATGTACTGCTTTACCTGAGACAATAGACAACAAGGGCAACAGACGGCAAGGGCAAAAAGGAAGGCTTTCATCGTGGTGTGGCGGTTTTATTGGGTAAAAATAACCGTTATTTTATGTTTTTTGAACCATTGGATCATACCTAAAAACCTGCTTGGCAAAACAATGCCCAATCGCATTACAAACCACAGGAGCAGATGGGCGGGCAAAATGTACAGACAGTTTTACAAAGCAATTTGGCTGGTTAAAGCAGTGTATCGTTTCCAGTCGTTTTATTGGGCACCCACGATTTTTTATAAGCCAAAAGTCCCCTACTCATTGAACTTCTCACCCCCTATCTTTGTCCTAAAGTCGCCCTAATTTTGCCTTTCTACTTTTGCCTTTTTCCTTGAATCACAATGTCCATCTTCCACCTCGATAGCAATTACAAGCCCACCGGCGACCAGCCACAAGCCATCCGACAGCTGGTATCGGGCGTACAGAACCACGAACGGGCACAGGTGCTGCTCGGCGTCACGGGTTCGGGCAAGACCTTTACCATCGCCAACGTCATTGCGCAGCTCGACCGGCCCGTGCTTGTACTTACGCACAATAAAACGCTCACGGCGCAGCTCTACGGCGAGTTCCGGGAGTTCTTCCCGGACAATGCAGTGGAGTATTTTGTCAGCTACTATGATTACTATCAGCCGGAGGCTTACATCTCCGTCACCGATACCTTCATCGAAAAGGACATGAACATCAACGAAGAGGTGGACAAGCTGCGGCTACGGGCCACCTCGTCGCTGCTGAGTGGCCGGCGGGACATCATCATCGTGGCCTCGGTCTCCTGCATCTATGGCATGGGCAACCCCGAAGACCTCAGCACGAGCATCATCCGCATTGCCGAAGGCATGAAAATAACGAGGAATTCGTTCCTCCTCAAACTCGTCGAAAGCCTATACGCCCGCACCGAGGTGGACTTCAAGCGGGCCACCTTCCGGGTGCGGGGCGACACGGTGGACATCAACCTGCCCTACGTGGACTACGGCTATCGCATCATTTTTTTTGGCGATGAAATAGAGGCCATCGAACGGCTCGAAATCGAGAGCGGGAAGCGGATAGAGAAACTAAGCACTGCCGCTATTTTCCCCGCCAACCTCTACGTGCCGCCCAAGGAGCGCATGGGCGACATCATCCGTGACATCCAGGACGAACTTTGGGAGCAGGTCAAGTATTTTGAAAAAGAAGGCCGCTACTCGGAGGCCAAGCGCATCAAGGAGCGCACCGAGTTCGACCTCGAAATGATAAAAGAACTCGGCTATTGCAGCGGCGTGGAGAACTACTCCCGCTTCTTCGATGGCCGGGTGCCGGGCACGAGACCCTTCTGCCTCCTCGATTATTTCCCCGACGACTACCTGATGGTGATTGACGAGAGCCACGTGACCATTCCGCAGGTACGGGGCATGTGGGGCGGCGACCGTGCCCGCAAGATGAACCTCGTCAACTGGGGTTTCCGGCTGCCTTCGGCAATAGACAACCGACCGCTCAGCTTCACCGAGTTTGAGAGCTTGCAGAACCAGGTCATCTACGTCAGCGCCACGCCCGGCGACTTTGAGATGGAACAAACTGGCGGCGAAATCGTCGAGCAGCTCATCCGCCCGACAGGACTGATTGACCCGCCGATAGAAGTGCGGCCCAGCCTGAACCAAGTGGACGACCTGATGGCCGAGATACAGGAACGGGTGGTGAAAAACGAGCGCATCCTCGTCACGACGCTCACCAAGCGCATGGCCGAGGAGTTGGCCAAGTATTTTGCGAAGCTGGACATAAAAGTACGCTACATCCACTCGGAGGTGGAGACGATGGAGCGGGTGGAAATCCTGCGGGACCTGCGCCTCGGCGAGTTCGATGTGCTCATCGGCGTGAACCTCTTGCGGGAGGGCCTCGACCTGCCGGAAGTCTCGCTCGTCGCCATCCTCGATGCGGACAAGGAGGGCTTCCTTCGCAACGACCGCTCGCTCACCCAGACCGCTGGCCGTGCTGCCCGTAACGTGAACGGCCTCGTTATCTTCTACGCCGACGTCATCACCGACTCCATGCAGCGCACCATTGACGAGACGAACCGCCGCCGCAGCATCCAGATTGCCTACAACGAGGAGCACGGAATCACGCCAAGGACCTTGGCCAAGAGCCGGGAGGAAATCCTCGCCCGCAGCAGCGTACTCGACATCCGGGGCAAGCGGGAATACTATATCGAACCAGAAACCCTCAGTATCGCCGCCGACCCCATCGTGGCGCACATGACCCGTGACCAAGTGGAGCGCCTCATCGCAGAGACGGAAAGCAAGATGAAGAAGGCAGCGAAGGATTTGGACTTTATCTCGGCGGCGCAGTTTAGGGATGAGATGTTGGCGTTGAGGGAGAGGTTGAAGTAATGCTCAATCGTACTTTGCGATCCGAAACCTCCCCAAATCCGCCCTCAACTTCTTCTTCCGCTGTTTTTCATGTTCATACACCACCCTCCCCAGCTCCCCAAAAAATGGCAGCCCCACCGTTTCATACTCATACTGGTCATCATTGAAAACACCATCGGCGTTCACATGGATGGTGGCGGCTAAGAAGAACTCCACCCCTGCGTCGAAGTCCACGATATAGGACACATCGGTCAGGAAGCCGTAGGCCCAGCCTACTTTGTTGAAGATGCGGATATTGGGCGGGATGCGGTCTGTTTCCTTGTTATCTCCGAAGAGAAAGAACTTGACGTAGTGGTCGGGTTCGTGGTCGTATTTGGGGTGCTGGCTTTCCCTCGGCAGTTCCGACATGACTTGGTAAAGGTAGCGGTAGTCGTCGTCGGTGAGGTCGAAGCGACGGGCGGGCGGCACGGCTTCGGGGAAGATGACGGCTTGCAGGATGTCGTGGAAGTCTTGTAGGGAAAAGTAGTTCTTCTTGGAAAAATCAAACGGCTGTTTGATGAGGGAGTCGCCTTCGTAGTAGCCCTTGCCACGTTGCGTTTCGGTCAGTTGGAAATCGGTCGTGGCCTTGCTATAGACTTCGCCTTGGTGGTAGCGCAGCTTTTCCCCATCATAAAAACTGACGGGGTTTGTGTGGCGGTTGGCCGCTTCGTCGTAGCCCGGTACGCCAAGGCGGTGGACGATGCGCACGTCCTCATAGCCCTTTGCCCAAAGCCCCTCGTTTAGCGCCTGCTGCCCCACGAACTCGTAGAGGCGGTTGCTGGCATCGTTGTCACTCACGATAAAGAGCTTCTTGGCGTAATGCGCCACGGAAGGCTGGCCGTTGGCAGCAGTAGAGTCCGTTTCGGCTGCGGTCTGCGGGGAGCTTGCAGCGCCGTTTTTCATGGTTGAATACTTATCCAAGCCCTTGATTTTCAGCTTGTTCAGCTTTTCCATCGCCATGAGCGCAATCGGCATCTTCACCATGCTGGCGGGGTAGTAGTAGTGGTTTTTATCCAACTGGTAGCTGTGCTGCTTGAAATGCGGGAAACCTTTTTCATCCCTATTAATCTGGGTATAAATGATTTGGATATCGTACTGCCCAGGGTTGTCGAGCAGTTGTTGGAAGGCCGCTGGTCGGGACTTCATCAGTTTTTGCAGGAGGTTTTTCTGCGCCATGGTTGGCCAGCAGAGGAGCAGGGAACCCAAAACGGCAAGGCAAGTGCGGTTCATCTTGTTTTTTGCCGCAAGGTAAAAACTGGAAATTAGTTCTACCTTGTTACTTTAGCCAATTCCAAATTCAAGACCTGAAAGAAGGCCGTCAACGTCTCGGAACACGTCGCTTTTGTCATTCCCGAAAAATCGGGACAGGCTGTGAAAAGACCCGTCCATGTCGTGAGGGCAGCCATGCATGACCTCCCTCACGACGTGGACAGGTTCCTTCGGAATAGCCTGTCCCGCACTGCGGGAACAAAAGCGACATGTTCCGAGACGTGTTCCGAGACGTGTTCCTAAACTTTGAAGCGTTCCTTAGGGTTACTTTCTAAAGTAACAAAGTAGAATTAAGAAATTGAGAAACTGGGGAATCGAAGATTCACGCCAGTAAATTGTCACACCAGCCGCACCCCCTGCACCTGCCAATCGCCACGGGGAAGGAAGTTTGCGAACTGCACCTCCACGCTGTGCTGCTCATAGTCAAAACGGTATTCGTTCAGGGAGAGGTCGTCGCCCAGGGATTTTTGGCGGCTTTGGCTGCCGGTGAAGTGCCCAAGCACATCGGTGTGTTGCTGTAAAATGCCCCGTACCCGGTACAGCATTTCAACTTCCGTCATGGATTGCCCGGCGGCTTCCAGGGCGATATTGGCAAATTCTATGGTCAAGTCCAGCGTTTTCATGATGCAAAAATTTAGAAAGAGCGTCATCTATATTCCCATTATTGCTGTTTTACGGGAATAGGTAACCCAATTTCAGGTTATTTTTTTCTTTTTGCCCTTTCTATCAAAAACATACGGAAATTTGCGCCCCCTTGGATTTTGGAGGGGAGAAAAAAGACTATGACACGAAAGCAGAAGAAGCCAATCATTGTTGAGAACGTCGAGATAACCGCCATGGCCGACAAGGGCCGGGGTATTGGCCGTGACGCCACAGGCCGGGTGGTGTTCAGCGAAAGCGTGGCCCCCGGCGACGTGGTGGACGTGCAGGTGACGAAGAAGAAACCAGAGTACGTCGAAGGTTATGCCATCCACCACCACCGCCTTTCCCGTGACCGGGTGGATCCATTCTGCCAGCATTTCAAGCTATGTGGCGGCTGCCGCTGGCAACACCTGAAGTACAGTGCCCAAGTGCGGGAAAAAGAGCAAGTGGTGCGGGATGCTGTTCGCCGCATCGGGAAGATAAGGGAGGGCGAGTTCCTGCCCATCGTACCCTGCGCTGAGACCACCTACTACCGTAACAAGTTGGAATACACTTTTTCCAATAAAACCTGGATTACAAAGGCTGAAATGGATGCGGGCATGTCCAACCGACAGAACGTGCTTGGCTTCCACCGACCCGGTGCTTTCGATAAAATCGTGGACATCAAGCACTGCTACTTGCAGGCCGACCCATCCAACGCACTTCGCCTCACCGTCAAGGCCGTCGCCGATGAAATGGGCCTCAGCTACTACGACCTCATCGTGCAGCAGGGCATGATGCGCCATATCATGATTCGCCTGACGACGCTTGGCGAACTGATGCTCATCGTCAGTTTCCATGAAAACGACAAAAAAGTCATCAAGCAGTTCATGGACGAGGTCGTCAAGCGCACCCCACAGCTCACGAGCGTGTTCTATTGCATCAACCCAAAGATGAACGACTACGTGGGCGACCTCGACATGGTTTGCCACCACGGCAAGCCCTTCATCGAGGAGCAATTGGGGCACGTTCGCTTCAAAATTGGCCCGAAGTCCTTCTTCCAGACCAATTCCAAGCAGGCCAAGGTACTCTACGACAAGGTCGTGGAATTCGCCGGGCTGACGGGCAACGAAAACGTCTATGACCTCTACACGGGCGTGGGTAGCATCGCCCTGTACGTAGCCAAGTACTGCAAGCAGGTCGTCGGCATCGAGGAAGTGCCGGAAGCCATCGTGGACGCCAAGGAGAATGCCCGCATGAACGCTACGGAAAACTGCGTTTTTTATGCTGGCGACGTGCAGAACATCCTCACCGCCGAGTTTGCTGCGCAACATGGCAAACCCGACCTCGTCATCACCGACCCGCCCCGTGCGGGCATGCACGAGGCCGTTGTGCGGATGTTCCTGCAATTGGAAGCGCCCCGCATCGTGTATGTGAGTTGCAACCCCTCCACGCAAGCCCGTGACCTCAATCTCTTGAAAGAAAAATACCGCCTCGTGAAAATCCAGCCCGTGGACATGTTCCCGCATACGCACCATGTGGAGACAGTGGCACTGCTGGAATTGCGGGAAGCAAGTGAGCAGCAGTCAGCAATTGAAGGAGAGAAAATTTGAGAAAATGAAGGCTGCCAAGTCGTTGCTTTCTGCACCCTCTCACCCTCTCACTTCTCTCACTCTCTCACTTCTCTAAAAAGCTTTAACATGGATAAAACCCAACAAGGCAGCGTCAATCTTTCAGTAAAAGAAGGCGTTGCCACCATCGAATTTTCCCACCCCGCCCAAAACTCCCTGCCTGGCAGGCTGTTGGCCGAACTCGTTCAGGCCATCGAAGCCGCTGGGGCCGACAAGGACTCGCACATCGTACTGCTGCGCAGCGCTGGCGACCGTACCTTCTGCGCCGGGGCCAGCTTCGACGAGCTTTCCAGCATCCGTGATTTCGAGACGGGCAAACGGTTTTTCCTCGGCTTCGCCAACGTTATCAACGCCATGCGGCGCTGCCCCAAGCTCATCATCGGGCGGGTACATGGCAAGGCCGTGGGCGGTGGTGTGGGCCTTGCTGCCGCAACGGACTATTGCATGGCCACCCAATGGGCCACCGTGCGCCTGAGCGAATTGGCCGTAGGCATCGGGCCGTTCGTGGTGGGGCCAGCCTGCGAGCGCAAACTCGGCCTCTCGGCCTACAGCCAAATGGCCATCAACGCCACCGAGTGGCAAACCGCCTATTGGGCCAAGGAAAAAGGCTTGTTCAACGAAGTCTTTGAAAAAACGGAGCAAATGGACGACTACCTGGAGCGTTTCACCAAAATCCTCGTCAACTCCAGCCCGGACGCCATGCGGGAACTGAAGCGGGTCTTCTGGCAAGGCACTGAGAATTGGGACACGCTGTTGGATGAGCGAGCGGCCATCAGTGGTCGGTTGGTGTTGTCGGATTTTACAAGGGAGGCGATTGAGGCGTTTAAGGCGAAGGCTTGAAACTAAGGGCCAATTAGCGTAGTTTTACCTGAAAATTCAATGAAATGAGAGAAATAAAAGCACCGCTAACCAATCTCCAGATGGAGTACTTAAAGTTACTTTCGTTCGATTTAGCGGAAAACGAAATGAAAGAACTTCGGCAGTTGATTGCCAAGTTTTTAAACGAAAAAATGCAGAAAGAAATGGACAAGGTTTGGGCTGAAAAGGGCTATTCCGAAGAAACAGTCAACCAGTGGCTAAATGGGAACTGACCGTTTACGAGTGGTACTTGACACCAATATTATCCTAAGTGTGGTGTCACGAAACTCACCTTTTCACATGGTTTGGCAAGCGTTATTATCCGGTACTTTCGATTTGTACATCACTACCGAAATATTGCTTGAGTACGAAGAAAAATTAGCTTCCAACTTTAACCCAATAGTGGCCGAAATCAATTTGCAAATCCTTTCGGTGCTTCCCAACGTATTTCCTCAAACGGTGTTTTTCCATTTCCCTATCATTGTGCAAGACCCCGACGACAATAAGTTTATAGACTGCGCATTTGGTTGCAACGCCCATTTTTTGGTCTCAAATGACAAGCATTACCAGATTTTGAAGCAGTTGGGATTTCCAAAAATCAACCTCGTAAAACTGGAAGAATTCATAGAAATTTTGAGAATAACAAAAGCCGGAACTCCACCCGGCATCGCCTAACCAACATGATTCTAAGCAAAACCAACATACAAAAATCAACCCTCCAGACCGCCTTCCGCCTCATGGCCACGGCCAAGAGCATGACGGAGGTATTTGAAGAAAACTTCAAGTTCGTCGCCAAGTACGTCCATGCCACCAGCCGGGGGCACGAGGCCGCCCAAATCGCCCTCGGCCTGCAACTGTTGCCGCAGGACTGGGTAGCCCCCTATTACCGTGACGACTCCATCCTCCTGTCCATCGGCATGACGCCCTACGACCTCATGCTCCAACTCATGGCCAAACGGGACGACCCCTTCTCCGGTGGCCGGGCCTACTACTGCCACCCCAGCCTAAAGGACGACGACAAGCCCAAAATCCCGCACCAATCCTCGGCAACTGGAATGCAAGCTATTCCAACAACCGGGGTGGCAATGGGCATCCAATACCATGAAAATATTTCGGATTACGGATTGCGGATTGCGGATTCAGCAGCCCCCCAATCCGCAATCCGAAATCCGAAATCCGAAATCGCTGTATGCAGCCTCGGCGATGCCTCCGTCACCGAAGGCGAGGTGGCTGAAGCCCTGCAAATGGCCGCCCTCAAGCAGTTACCTATCCTCTACTTCGTGCAGGACAACGGCTGGGACATCTCCGCCAATGCCGCCGAGACCCGTGCGCAGGATGCCGCCGATTACGCCAAAGGTTTTCACGGCATCGAAACGAGGCGCATGGACGGCAGCGATTTTTTCGATTGCTACGCAACCCTGCAAGAGGTCATCAAGACGATGCGGCGGGAGCGCAGGCCCTTTCTCGTGCATGTGAAAGTGCCGCTACTCAACCACCACACCTCCGGCGTGCGCAAGGAATGGTACCGGGATGATTTGGAGGAGGCACAAAGCCGTGACCCCTACCCCATTTTCCGAAAGCAATTGCTCGAAGAAGGTTTCACGGAAAAGGAACTTAAAAAACTGGAGGGCGAAGCCCGGAAACTGGTCGAGGCCGACTACGAGCGGGCCAAGGCCGCCGAAGACCCACGCCCCGAAGACCTCTACACCCATGACTTCGCCCCGACACCCATCACCGAGGAACAGGGCGAGCGGGAACCTGCCAACGGCGAGGTGAAGGTGATGGTGGACTGCGCCCTCTTCGCCATTGAAGAACTGATGCACAAGCACCCGGAGTGCCTGCTGTACGGGCAAGACGTTGGCCGCAGGCTCGGCGGCGTGTTCCGGGAGGCAGCGACGCTGGCTGAGAAGTTCGGCGACCACCGGGTATTCAACACGCCCATCCAGGAGGCGTTCATCATTGGCAGCACGGTGGGCATGAGCGCCGTGGGGCTGCGGCCCATCGTGGAAGTGCAGTTCGCCGACTATATCTGGCCGGGGCTGAACCAGCTTTTCACGGAGGTGAGCCGCTCCTGCTACCTCTCCAACGGCAAGTGGCCCGTTAGCTGCATCATCCGGGTGCCCATCGGGGCGTATGGCAGCGGCGGGCCTTACCATTCGAGCAGCGTGGAGTCGGTTTTGACGAACATACGGGGCATCAAAATCGCCTACCCCAGCAATGGTGCCGACCTGAAAGGGCTGATGAAGGCCGCTTATTACGACCCGAATCCCATCGTGATTTTGGAGCACAAAGGACTTTATTGGTCAAAAGTACGGGGCACGGAGACAGCCAAATGCGTGATGCCCGCCGAGGATTATGTATTGCCTTTCGGCAAGGCGAGGACGGTGGTTGTTGCGGAGCAAAACGAGGTGGAAAAAGGCCGCACGATGGGCGTCATCACCTACGGAATGGGCGTCCATTGGGCACTGAACGCCGCCAAGCAATACCCCGGCCAAGTGGAAGTGCTCGACCTGCGCACCCTGTACCCGTTGGACGAAGCCGCCATCTACACCATTGCGAAGCGCCATGGAAAATGCCTGGTAGTGACCGAGGAACCCGTTAACAATACCTTCGCCCAGAGCATCGCCGCCCGCATTTCGGAGCATTGTTTCCAATGGCTCGATGCCCCCGTGCGCACGCTCGGCGCAGCGAACATGCCCGCCGTGCCGCTCAACGAGACGCTGGAGCGGGAGATGATACCAAGCATTGAGAAGGTGGCCAAGGTAATGGGGGAAGTTTTGGGGTGGTGAAAATATCGAAATTCATCTTTGCCTTTGCAGAATTTTTCCCCCATAATTTTTGCTTTATCTTCATTATTTACCTCCCCACCACCAGCCTCGTCCCAGCCCTGGCCCTTCCATTTTCCAACAGCACCACATTGTACAGCCCTGCTGTCCACTCCGACACATCAAAACTGTGAAGGTAGGCATACGGCGGGAAGCGGTGCCGGTGCACCGCCCGGCCCAGCATGTCCACCACCTGCACCTCGGCGACCACATGGCTGCCGTAGGCAGGCAGGGTGATGGCCACCTCCACTTGCCCGCTGGCCACCGTGGGCGATGCCGTGACGCCGTAGCGGCTTGCCCCTGTGGGGCCACCAGCCAGTGGCGGCTGGGCGCTGCTCAGGATGGTGTCGCAGCCGCTGCCCGTGAGGAGGCCGAGGCGGTAGTTGGGGTGGGGGGTGGAGTAGAGCCAGTAAGGTACATCAGGGCCGAGGCAGGAACCTGGGGCGTTGTCCGCAGCGATGCAGGTGCCGCTCGCAGCCCCTTTCTCGTCAGGGTACTCGATGGCGCTGTGTGTGGTGCGCCACAGGTTGTATATCTTCCCGTCTGGGCCGTGGGCAAATGTCCAAAAACCACCAGCTGAGGAGGTGACATTTTGGTTGTCGTCCAGCGCATAAGGAATGCCACCGAGTTGCACCTTACTTACAGATATATCAGCCGCTTCTAAATCCCATTGAGCAAACTCGCCGTAACCTGCGCCATACAGGTAGCGGCCAGACGGTGAGAACTCGTGCACGGAAATTGAACTGGGCAATATTTCACCATTTCCCCAATCAAACGGTACAAAGCCCGTGCTGATGGTGTCAATAAGGGACACCTCCCCGCTGCACCGGTCAAAGGAGAGGAGCTTGGAATAGCCTAAGCCATATATATCAACCAGTTTGGTCCCGTCCCTGGAGGGCTGCAGTAAATTGTGATTGGTAGCCTGCCAACCTTCGCAGGTGAACCAATCCGAACTAAGGCCTGGTATCTCGCTATCCAAGACCAGCACGACCGAATCCCTTTGCAGCAAAATGGACCAATATTTTAGCCCATCCTGGCTGCGCCGCACAGCCCACCAATCACGCCCGTTGCCATGCCTGACCAAGGCAAAGCTCGGTCCTGCAATCAGCCCCTCGGCAAAATAGCGGTTTTTATAGACCACTTTGCCACGCCCCCCGTTCGCCGACATGTCTATCTTGCTGATTTGCATCTTGGGAACGTCAAACAGGAAGCACCCACCCTCTTCACCATTAAGAACAAAGGAGTGGAGCATGTAATATATATGTCCGTCATTTGCATCGGGAATGATTTGATAGGTATAGGGTAGGTAATCCCAGTTCCAAAGTGTGTCAGCTCCGTTGATGCCGAAGTCGTCGTATGGAGAGCCTTGGTTAAATCCCTTGCCGCCTTCCATGATATTGTTGTCCCATGAAGCCACTACATTTCCATTGGTATAGAATTGAAGTTCTCCTGCTTCATTGCTAATGGCTATCACCCCATTTTCAATATGAATTTCGGAAGTATCGGAAACCACTTGGTATCCGATGCCATTATCTCCAAACTCCATAAAAACAGGTTGGTAGATTAGGCCCCATCCAAGCCAGTGCCTGTCATATTGCTGGCAATAAGCAATTTGGTCAAGTGCCAACATTATTCCAAAGGCAGCAATGAATTGGTGTATATTTTTTTTCATTTTGAAAGCTGAATTGTTGGACAAAAAAATGAGGCTGCCCTTCCCGCGTTGGCAAAAGCAGCCTCATTTTAAGAACATAATCAACGATGTTGGACGATAAAGGTCTGGCTAAACGTTTCCTTGCCACGGATTGCCCGTGCCACGTAAACGCCGTCGTGCCAGCCCTTCACGGGCACGGCCAGTTCCCCATTTTTCAGTGACAGGGTGACAGTATGTACCTCCTGACCGCTCAGGGTCAGGAACTGCACCTTTACGGAGCTGCCATCGTTGGGCAAGTTCAAGGATACCCGCACCTCGTCATCAGCCGGATTTGGCACGATGCGCAGCATGAGGCTGTTCGCTGCACCTGGAGCCGCTGCACCCTCTGCGCTGCGGCCTCCCAAGCCGTTGCAGTTGTCTTCGTCATAGTATTCCTTAAGCCAGGTCTCACAGAGGCCCCTGGCACCCATGACTGCCCTGCCGCCAACGTTCAGGCAGGTCTGTGCGATGGTGCGTAGGTCTGCAATGGCAGCGGCATCTGGCGCTGTTCCAGCCAAATGGTTGAGTGCTATCTGGTTGTAACGCTTCTCGCTCCATGTGTGCGTGGTGCTTTCGTCCACGGCGGCGTTCTGCATCAATAACTGGCTAACAGTAGCCTGTACGGTCGGATAGAACTGGTTGTCCGCTAGTTCCAGTTGGGCAGCCAGCATATCGCTTTGTAGCTGGGCAGCATCAATCTGTGGCTGTAAATTGGCCTCCAAATTGGGGTCGGCCATGATGGCTGCCAACCAGCCTTCCATTTGGTCGGATAATGCGGCGAGGTCAGCACGGGTTGATGCCTGAGACGCCTGGTGGGTCGCTATGCTGTTCATCAATTGCTGCCAAGCCCTGCGCAGCGACTCACTTTGGCCAATAAAGCTGGCATCTTGTGCAGACTTGAAGCCGGACAGGGTGGCATTACTGCTTACCCAATTTGGTTGCGCCAACAGTAGCCCATATATTTCCTGCCTCATCATCGCCTGTTCCGCTGGCGTCAACCCACTCCAGTAGGCGGGGTCCTGTACGATGGATGCCCATGTCCCCGCTGGGTCCGGGTCCAGTGGTGACATCGCTGCTACGGCATCATTTGCGCTTGTACAGAAATTGGTATCGGGAATACTATCTATGAGAACCCCAGGTGTGTTTTGGACAAATAAAGCCGCTGGATTGCTAGAAGGGTGCATAACGGTATTGGGAGGTGCACCAAAGGGAAACGCAAACCGACAAGCTGCAACAATTATGCTCGAAGTGCTTGAATGCACTGCCTCATTTCCATTCCGCTCATGCCACTTGTTATACTGGTTGTGAAGCTGAGGGCCGGTTTGGACGCCTGGGTTGTACAGTATGCTTTCAAAATCGCTGCTGCGGAAGGTGTTCCACCTGATAAGGGAGCCATTGACCGCATTTCCGTCCCCCGTGAATATCAAGTCACGCTTGTTCCACCGAAGGTTGTTGCTGCTGTATTCGACTTCAAAGCTGGAATTAGCGTTAATGCCCCTGGTCTTATCTCGGACATCGTTGCAGTCCACCCTACCGGCGCCACCTTCCCTCAAGTTGATGCCAGTGATGCCAGCTGGGTTGAGGAGCTTGTTCCTCCGGGCGCTAAAGCCCCTGGCATTGGTGATGCCGATGCCGACCCCATTATTGTTCAACAGTACATCAATGGTGTTGTCAAGAATGTTGTAGTCCTGGTCCATTTCGGCAGGGCTGGCCAACACGATGCCTCCGTTCAGACTGGAACTGGAGCCAGTGGATATGTTCATCATATTGCTGTTCAGATTGAGGACATTGTCGGCGGAATTGATGGCGCCATTGATGCCGAAGCCAAACTGGGTGCCGCCATTGGTGTTGATGGTATTGCCCTTTATGGTGCCTGAGATTTTTGCCTGGCTGCCCACGATGAGTTCATAGCCGGCTGCTACGTCGCCTATAAAAATGGACTGGTTAGAAGTGGAAGCTGTGAGGGTATGCTTCCCGCCAGTGATGTTGTCCCTAACAGCGACCGACCTTGCCTTGCTCTGGTCTGTCTGGAAATTCGTGAACCCAATCTGGTCGATGTTCAGCGAAGAATTGGGGGAGTTTGACCACAGAAAGTCAATGCCAATCGCAGCGTCGCCAGGAGCGTTGTTGAACGGCAGTGGAACAGGGTCATAATCCTTCAAAGTATGGATTTCAAAGTTCCTGACCCTCAGTCTGCTGTTGTTGAAATTGAAGGCTTTCTCATAGTTGAACACTTCGTTTTCCGCTCCGCCCGCAATATTGACCGTCAACTGCGGGTTGACATTGGCGAAGTCGAAAGCGTTTGCTGACTGACAACCGCAAACATGGGGGTTTTCCTGTGCGCCATTCATGGTATTGCCTGAGAAACTATTGGCGAAGTTGACAAACTGTCTTTCAGATTTTATCCTATAAAAATTATTGATGAAAAACGAGCCCGTGCTCAGGATTTGCGGGAAAAGCCCACCGGACACCACGCCCAAGGTAGTCGGGTAACGGATTGCGTAGTCGGCATCCATGAGGCTGGCACCACCCAAGGTGATACGAGTGCGCCCCTCGGAGTGGAGACCCCGCCAACGGCAGCAGCCGCCGTTGCCAGTGAGCCTGACGGCACTTTGAATGACCGTTCCATTCAGCGTGAGCCCAATAAATGCGGTTGTATTGAAAGGACCTGGAATAAGTACCTCTGAGTCAAAGCCCATATTCCAAGTGCCAACTCCAAACGCAGCGGTCACATTGGCTACCAGTGTGCCATCAATGAACAGGGGCCAAGGGGCGTTGGCATTCTGCACGATAAACTGCCGCACGGTCTGGCCTGTGAAAGGCAGGATGTCCGTAAAGAACAACTGTTGGTTGGGTGTTCCTATGAAAGCTCCCTGCGGGTGGGGGGCACATGCGGTGTACGAAGCCGTATCCTCACAGCAGATAATAATATGTGTAACACATACCTCTCCCGTAAAATCTATGAAATTAGTGAACAAGTGGTCGGGCGGGTTAGTACCAATAAATACGGTGCTATCGCTAAACACCCAAATATGGGTAGCTTCCACAATGCTGCTTTGGCACTCTGCATCAGAAATCCGGTACAGTGGGTTGACACAAGAAGGGCTGGGGCTTATCGCATTGATTTCGAAGTAAGGGTTTAGGCAGCAGCCGGGTATGTTGACCCATTCGCAGCACTGAACGGTATCACCGGGAAATGGCACGTACGCGTAGCACACATAATAGTTGCCAGGGTCGGGATAATCATGGGAAACATTGGGGCCGTTAACCACACCGCTGGTGCTGTCGCCAAAATCCACCGAAATGGGGAAATAGGCACTTTCCAGGTCAAACAGCAGGGAGGCTACCCAGGTGCATGGCTCCACCGATAATACGCTGATGGCATCGGCAGGGCAAGTGCAAGCGGGTGGTGCGACCACCTGTATCGGATAGCAACAGGTGACGATGCCAATCTCCCCGACCGTGTAGGTTAAGCAGACATCATAAGTGCCTGGCTGGCTATACGTATGGGTGATTTCGGTAGCGGAGGTCTGTTGCGCCAAGCTCCCATCACCGAAGGTAATTACATAAGGCGTGCTTATTCCGCTGACATCGATGGTGATGGTCGTTTCCAACTTGCAGTTTTTGACATTCGCCGTCACGATATCCTTCTCGCAAAGTGTATCGGGGAAAATGAAGATTGTTCTAAAACAGACCAATGAATCCCCTTGGGTATTATAAACCACATGCCGGAGGGTGAACGTCGGACCGAAGTTGGCGGAGGAAAACTGCCAGCAAGGGTTGGGCAGGTTGCTGGTGGCGATGGCTGGTGGCGCAAAGCCATCCCAAACTTGCCAGCTCTGTACAGCGAACTGGGCAGTCGCTTGGGCGCAGACCTCGTAATTGCCGTTGGACAAAATGGATGCGGAAGTGACCAAGAACCCGCAGTCCAGGGTCGTCAAAGAAGTACCGTTCGCAAAATTGTTGGCCACGTTTGATAGGTTCCTGCACACTGGCGTTTCTGAAAAGTAGTTGGTAGCGGCAGCTTGCATCGAGAGTAGAAGTAGCAGTGCTTGCAGCACCCTCGGCAGTATCCTGTTTGAGGCCGCAGGTCGCTGGGTGCAATCATGCTGTTTGTTTTCATTTAACCAAAATTGTGTCGTTGTGTCGTTGTGTCGTTGTGTCGTTGCGTCGTTGCGTCGTTGCGTCGTTGCGTAAGAAAACCACGGTGTCTGAGATTTGAAGAAAATGTGTCATAAAAATAGTTTATAGGTTATGAAAAAAATGAAAAACCTTTGTGTGTGTTTACCATCAACCAGAAATAATACATAGCGAACCCGCCCGACCCATGGTCGGGTCAATTTTAAGAAAGCCTTATTTAATGTTTGTGTGGATTAAGAAAAATTTTGTGCAATATATGGCCTGAGTTGTTTAAGGCAAAATTATTTAACATTTTTTTTCAAATTTACAAACTTTGGCTATGGCCGCACATGATGGCCAAAACGCCACTTAACAACGACAAACGTTTTGAAACTCATCCTACTACACGGCGCCCTCGGCGCTGCCTCCACCATGACGCCACTATCGGAGCGGCTCCGCCACAATGGTTTTGCTCCACAAACCCTGAACTTCCCTGGCCACGGCGGCGCTCCCTTTTCGGAGGGCTTCGGCATCGAACAGTTTGCCAAAGAAGTGCTGCGTTTCATGGATGAAAAGGGCCTCGAAAAAGTGGACATCTTCGGCTACAGCATGGGCGGCTATGTGGCGCTGCATCTGGCCAGCCAGCACCCTGAGCGGGTGGGTCGCATCATCACTTTAGCTACCAAGTTCGATTGGACGCCAGAAGGGGCCGAGCGGGAAGCCAAAATGCTCGACCCTGAAAAAATCGAGGCGAAAGTACCTGCCTTTGCTGCGCAATTGAGGGAGCGCCATGCCCCCAACGACTGGAAGCTGTTGCTCCGCAAAACCGCCGACATGATGCTTGAACTCGGACAGCGCCCGCTGCTCACGCCCACTGTTTTATCGAAAATAATAAACCCCTGCCACATCTGCCTCGGCGATGGAGACCAGATGGTGAGCCTCGCCGAAACCACCCAAGCTGCAGAGACATTGCCCAACGGGCAACTGCATGTTTTGGAACAAACGCCACACCCCTTCGAGAAGGTGGATTTGGATGCCTTGTACTACGTCATACGTTCGTTTTTGCTTGCCTGAAAAAACAAATTGGCCAATTTCCTTTTCGATTTCCCACCTTCGCCTTACATTTTCGGCCAATTTCACAACTAAACGAAAAACAAACATTCAATTATGTCCACTTCTCGCACAACCGACGCCCCCGACATGGGACTTTTCTGGGGCTGTTTTATCGCATTGATAGCCACTTCTTTCGGCTTCATCATCCGGGCCCTCATCATCGGCGACTGGGCCACCGACTTCAACCTGACCGAGACCCAAAAGGGTGAATTGCTTGGCGTTGGCCTCTGGCCATTTGCCATCAGCATTGTCCTTTTTAGCCTCGTGATTGACCGTATTGGCTACCGCATGGCCATGATCATCGGCCTCATCTGCCACGTGCTAAGCGCCATCATCACCATCATGGCCAAGGACTACACCATGCTTTACATCGGCACTTTCATCTGTGCCCTCGGCAATGGCACGGTGGAAGCATACATCAACCCCGTGGTGGGCACCATCTTCCGCAACGACAAGACCAAATGGTTCAACATCCTGCACGCTGGCTGGCCCGGTGGCATGGTGCTGGGCGGTATCCTGTTGATGATGATGGGGACAGGCTTTGGCTGGCAGGTGAAGGTCGGCCTGATTTTCATCCCAACTATCCTCTACGCCGTGCTGCTTTGGAGCAAAAAATTCCCCGTACACGAGCGGGTGGCGGCAGGTGTGAGCTACCAAGAAATGCTCAAGGAAGTGGGCATCCTCGGTGCCTTCATCATCAGCTTGATGGTGTTCAAGCAGTTGGGCGTCATCATGGGCCTCGGCAATGTGGCCACTTGGGTCGTCATCTTGCTGGCGACGGGGGCTTTTGGATACTATACCAAATCGCTGGGCAAGCCGCTGTTTATCGTCATGCTGCTCATCATGATTCCGCTGGCCATTACCGAGCTTGGGGTGGACAGTTGGAGCGCCGACCTGATGGCGGGCGAAATGGGCAAAATGGGCATTGGCGGTGGCTGGGTGCTCATCTACACGGCCTTGTTGATGATGCTCCTGCGCTTTTTTGGTGGGCCTATCATCCATAAACTATCGCCCATCGGCTTGCTAGCTGCTTGTGCGGGCTTGGCGGCACTTGGCTTGTTCCTGCTCTCCAGTGCTACTGGCGGCATGATACTCTTGGCTGCTACCATCTATGCCGTAGGCAAGACCTTCTTCTGGCCGACGACCTTGGGCATCGTTGCAGAGCAATTCCCCCGGGGTGGCGCCCTCACGCTGAACGGTGTTGCCGCCGTGGGCATGTTGGCTGCTGGCATCGTGGGCGGGCCATTCCTCGGCAACGTGCAGGATAAACAGGTGGACGCACAAACCGCCGTTTACGACACAGCCAACAATACCCAATTGCACAGCACCTATGTGACCACAGAAAAGGAAAGTTTCTTTGGTAAATACATGGGCATTGATCAAGCCAAGCTCGACGCCGCACCTGATGCGGACAAGGCCGCCGTGGCCACCATCCAAGGTGAGGCCAAGAAATCGGCTTTAAAGACAGTGGCGATACTGCCCGTGATTATGCTGCTATGCTACCTCGGCCTGCTCTTCTACTTCAAAGGGAAAGGCGGCTACAAGCCAGTGGAGATTGGGGGACACTGAAAGGATTAGGTTCCCTTCGGGAATGACAAAGAAGGAAAGAAGGATTGAATATACCTTTCAACAAAAAAAGCCGTGGTGGATTTCCATCACGGCTTTTTTGTTGAAAGGATTGTCTTTAGTGCTATCCAACTTATTGCACAGCATTGAATCCAAAGCTGTTCTCCGACTGCCGACTGCCGACTGCCGACTGCCGACTGCGGACTGCCGACTGTGGACTGCCGACTGCGGACTCTGGACTGACTACTGCCGGTTCGACCCCATGTAGCGAAGCACCAGATAGACCAGCATCACCAAGGAGGACAATGCGGCGGAGACGTAGGTCATGGCGGCCCACTTGAGTGCGTCTTTGGCGCCTTCATGTTCTTCGCCACGGGCCGTACCGCTTTCTTCGAGCCAAACCAAGGCCCGGCGGCTGGCGTCGAACTCGACGGGCAGGGTGATGAAGGCAAATGCAGCAGTCACTGCAAAGGCTATTATAGTTATCAACAAAAGGTTCGGGAAACTACCTGCCAAGCCCAAGGCAAGGAGGAGCAGCCATTGCTGCGCCATTGCCGCCACGTTCACCACGGGCACAATGGCAGAACGCAACTTCAGCCACGTGTAAGCATTGGCATGCTGCACGGCGTGGCCACACTCGTGGGCTGCTACCGCCGCTGCCGAGATGCTGCGACCTTGGTAAACATCGGGGCTGAGGTTCACGGTCTTTGTCATCGGATTGTAGTGGTCGGACAGGAAGCCTTGGCCCATCGTGATTTTCACATCATTGATGCCGTAGTGGCGCAGCATCCGCTCGGCCACTTCCGCACCACTGAGGTTGGCCCTGAGGCCGAATTGCGCATAGTGCGCAAACTTGCTTTTTAGTTTTCCGCTTATGAACATCCCTATCAGTGAAAGGCCTATCGTAAGCACATAGTAGAACATCATTTTGGTAGCGTTTTAGTGATAAACTAAGCTCTGAATTAGTTTTTAAACAGCAAAGAAAGCACGGTGTTCATGTCTTATGATAAATCACATGTACAGCGTCTTCCAATATAACTATTTTTCCGACGAGCAATCTGACGTAGCTATAACAAGTCAGTCACAAAAAAACAAAAGGCCCCCCATTTGGCACTTGACCGAATGGGAGACCTTTTGATTTTTTAAATGCGAGCGGCTAATGCTTACATCTTCTTTTTCCACTCTGCGATGGATGCTGTGTTCATGCGCTCGTAGTCCTTGTTCTTGGCTTCAACGGCCAATTTCAGTGATTTTTCAGCTACCGCAGTGGCATCCTTGTACTTGCCAAGGGCGGCCAGTACGAGCGACTCTTGGCGGAGCTTCCAGAACTTCTGGGTTGCACCGTCCATTTCGTTGGATTTGTGAATCCACTCATAGGCCTTGTTCAAGTCCTTGCCGGAGTCGAAATAGTAGCGGCCAGCTGCGTAGAAATCATCGCCACTGGGGCCGTTCATCACCTTCGTGATGGAAGCAGTGACTACTTCGTCGGTGGTCAGTTTGACAGGGATGTTTATCCAAGTTTTCTCCCAGCCAATGCCGAGTGTAAAGCTTTCGTTGGTCAGGTCGCCAAGGTCAACCATGAACGACTCGATGTTGAAGTCCATTTTATCGGCCTTTACCTTCATGCGAACGGCCTCTTTTGTAGCATCCCAGTTCTCTGGCACACCCCAGTTCTCGGTGTCGGTGTAGAAAATGACTTCCCATTCGGTCTGGCCAGGCACGGTGAAAATGGCATAGCTGCCAGCCTTGAGGTCCTTGCCGCCAATCTTGACGGGGGCGCTGAAGGTAATCATGGTGTTCTTGTTGGCACCCGTGCGCCACATTTCACCATAAGGCACCAGTCCACCGAAGATGGTGCGGCCCTTAACGCTGGGGCGGCTGTACTCGACCGTCACGTCCGTCAGGCCGATGGTCTGCGTGATTTTTGCCGATGGGCTTGCTGCCGGCGTCTTGATTTGGGCAGTGGCCATGCTGAAAATGCCAACCACCATAAAAGCAGAAAGTGTCAGGATAAGTTTTTTCATGCTGATTAATTTATGAAGTGAACTAGTTTTTTGAAATCGGGCGTGAAATTAGCCAATTCGCTGTGAATACAGCTTTTTGAATAGCAACCTTAACAGTTTCCTAAAACTTGGGTTGAGCAATGTGGAAAAAAAGAATTGAAACCACTGCTAGGCGGCCCCTTTTGCCCCGAACTTAATTTCCTACCTTTGCCTAAATAAGTTGGCAGTTAGCCAATTTGCAGGTGGCAGTCAGTGTGCAGTTGATTAGTCAGGGCCGAGTTGAACGGCTAAAGACTTGAAGACTGTAGACTAAATGACTGACTGCAAACTGCCCCCTGTCGAACTGACGAACTGAAAATGGCTTTCTTAGTATCCGCAAGAAAATACCGTCCCGTACATTTTGAGGATGTCGTTGGGCAAGCACACGTGTCGCAGACGCTGAAAAAAGCGTTGCAGACCGACCATGTGGCCCATGCCTTCCTGTTCTGCGGCCCCCGTGGCGTCGGCAAGACGACCTGTGCCCGCATCCTCGCCAAGGTGCTCAACTGCCAGAACGTGACGGCCAATTTCGAGCCGTGCGGCGAGTGCGAAAGCTGTCGGGCCTTCTCCGAGAACGCCTCCTTCAACATCATGGAGCTCGACGCCGCCTCCAACAACAGCGTCGAGCATATACGCACACTCGTGGACCAAGTGCGCTTCCAGCCGCAACAAGGCAAGTACAAGGTCTTCATCATTGACGAGGTTCACATGCTCTCGCAGGCGGCCTTCAACGCCTTCCTGAAAACCTTGGAGGAGCCGCCGAGCTACGCCATCTTCATCCTCGCCACCACGGAGAAGCACAAAATCATCCCGACCATTCTCAGTCGCTGCCAGATTTTCGATTTCAAGCGTATACAGGTCGGCGACACAGTGGCACATTTGCAAAAAATCTGCGACGCCGAAGGGATTGAAGCCGAGGGCGACGCCCTGCACATCATCGCCCAAAAAGCCGATGGCGCCCTGCGGGACGCACTTTCCATTTTCGACAGGATTACTAGTGCCTCCGGCAAAAAAATAACCTACGAAGACGTCATCACCAACCTGAACGTCCTCGACTACGACTACTTCTTCCGCCTCACCGATGCCCTGCTCACCGAGGATTTGCGGCAAGTGCTGCTCATCCATGACTCGGTGCTGCGCAACGGCTTCGAGGGCGACCATTTCATCAACGGCCTTGCAGAGCACCTGCGCAACCTGCTCGTGTGCAAGGACCCCGATACGCTCCGCCTCCTTGAAGTGAGCGACAACCTGCGAGACCGCTACCGCCAACAGTCCGCTTTGGCCCCCGCCTCCTTCTTGCTCACGGCCCTCAACCTCTGCAACGACTGCGACATCAATTACAAAATGGCTCGGCAAAAGCCGCTTCATGTCGAACTGTATTTGATAAAAATGTGCTACGCAAACCAGGCTGTCCAGTTGGCAGCAGGGAGTTCGCAGGGGGTAGTTGGGGCTGAAAAAAAAACTCCTGACGTAAGTGATCCAGTGGGCAGTTCGACAGTGGGCAGTGGGCAGTCAGTGCCGAGTGATGCCACTAATTCATCTACTATTGCAAGGCAATCGGCGGCGGCCCAACAGCCATCGTATGGCATTTCTCCACCGGGGTATGCAGAAGTAGTACCGCCGCTGCCAGTTGAAACGGTAACGGTAAAAGAGCCACCCATCGAACCAGCCCCACCGCCGCAGCAGGCTGGATTGCTGCGCAAAACAGGCTTGCCGGGGCTTTCTTCCGTTTCGCTGCAAAATATCCACGATGAAATTGCGGAAGCAGAAGCCAATGGTGGGCCTGTACAGGAAGCAAAACTGACGCTTGAAGACTTGCGGGAAGCATGGGTCGCCTATATAGATTCCATTGACAAAGACTCCGTGAAGACCATCTTGCGGGGTGCCGATATAGACATCAACCCGGAGGAAGTGACCGTGACCGTCGGTTCAGCCCTCGCCGAGAGCACCGTTCGGCAAGAGAGCATGCTCATGGATTTCCTTCGCAAACGGCTCCACGCTCCGCTGCTCGCCCTTACCATCAAGCTCGACCCCAGCCGCTCCAACGCCGCACCTGCCAAACCCAAACGCCTCACTGACAGCGAGAAGTACCACGCCATGCGGGCCGTGAATCCCCTCGTGGACGAGGTGAGAAAACGGTTTGACCTTTCTTTTGAGAATGAATAGAGAAGAGGGGTGAGAGGGTGAGAGAAGTGAGAATATGAGTCACTTCTGCCGCATTTGGGGGGTGTTTTTTTGGGGATTTTTCAATCCTTCCTCTCAAGTCCAAGTTGCGGAACGTCATAGCTTTCCATCAAAACTCAGTTTAAATCTTTTTTCCGGCTGCATCGCAGTTAGGCAGGACACCTTAAAGGGGCGGCAACTTGCCTTTGTTAAATATATCAATGAAATTAGTTTAAGTTATTTCGCTTGAAAATAGCTGTATAATCAATTGATTACAGCCTTTTACAACAATCATAGCAATCTTAACAAATTTCAACAATTACTTACTTCCATTCAATTTAAAAATGCTCCAAGTGGTTGATCGTCGCCCACCTGTACGTCAATATTCTCCAACAAGGTAGTGGCCAAGGAGATACCAAAATAGTCAACCTTTACAGGGAAGGATTTGTGAGAGCGGTCAACAATGACGGCCACCTCCACCTTTTTTGGTAGAGTTTCGAGCAGGGGCTTGCAGGCATAGAAGATGGTGCGGCCCGTGTTCGCCACATCGTCCACGACGATGACCGCTTTGCCCCGTAGCGCCTCGATTGGCATGCCGATGGTCACTTCCGTGGACAATGGGTCGGCTGGGCTTACCCGAATCTGGGTCAATGTGATGGGCAGCTTGGAAAAAGACTTTAGCTCGGCTTCCAACAGCTTGGCAAAGGCCATCCCCCGGTTGTTGATGCCTGCCAGTATCAGTTCCGTCTCATCGTGGTTGTGCTCCAGTATTTCGATGGCGAGCCGCCGTATTTTTTGCCGTATCTTCCGGTCGTTGAGAACTTGCATTTTTAAAATGATAAATGATGAATGATAAATGATGAATTGGGGGTGCAATTAGAACTCGCTGAGATCTCTTGATGCAAATTACATGATAATCTCGAAAATTACCATGCACCCTAATCCGAAATCCTTGTCATTCCCGGAGGGAACCCATCGTCAGGTTCCAGCCACCCTCGTTGTGGCGAACAGCCGTTTGATGCTGTACCGGCCGCTGCCGTTCACCATCACCAGGAGCAGGCCACCAGTGACGGCGAGGTTTTTCATGAATAGCACGCCTTGCATCCGTCGGTAAACTTCTTCGCCCGCCACGCCAATTTCGGGGCAGGTGATGCTCATCTTGCAGGAATCAGGCACATGCCAGAAATCGTGGACGATGAAGGTCACGGGCACCCAATAGAGCATCAACAAGAAGGCTCCTAAGCTGGAGCGGTATCCCGATAGGATCATCAAGCCGCCCATCACCAGCACCACGATGGCACTGTAGAGCAAGAAGTCAGGCTGCCATTTCAGCCCGTAAAAGTCCATTTTTGCCTTCGTTTGTTGGAAAAAGAAGATGGAGTCGTACGCTTCGTACAAGAAAATAAAGGATAACAGGATACGCCCCAATAAGTCGGTAAAGTCTTTCAATTGCTTTTTTTTGATGTGAAAAATTCAAATGGGCTGCGAAGTTGGGCTAAAATCCGAAAACTTAGCATACTTTTTAAACCAAACAATGCTGAATGAGTGTGCACATGAGCCGTTTATCTTAGCAAAAATAGGGGGTTCATTGAATTTACGTGGTTAATTTGCCCTTCCCAAACATGAAATCTTATTCTCACCTTTACGCCCTTATTCTTTGGACTATGCGAATCAGGATGAAAACAGGTGCGGAGCACCGAAATCTTTGTAGTTATAGCAGAATCCCAAGCTTTGAGGTGCAGCGCACCGGAACATTTTGGTTTGCTGCACCTCAAAGCAATCTCAGAACAATTCGATTATAAATATTTCGCCGGTATGGTTTGCCGGTACGAGTATGGCGGCTATGGGTTCCAGCAAAATTGTGCGATTTAAACCCCTAATTTGCATTGTTCATCATTCATCATTCAAGATACTAGGTGTTCTTTCAGAAAAAAGCAAACAAGCTCGCCGAGCAATCCTCCCTCGCCCAAACACCTTGGGCACAGGTTTGGCGGCGCTTCCGCAAGGGGCGCACGGCACGGTGGTCGTGGCGGGTACTGGTGTTCATGGGACTTATCGCCGTGTTTGCTGATTTCATCGCCAACGAGCGGCCACTGTACTGCAAGTTGGGCGGCAGTACCTACTTCCCTGTGTTCAAGCAATACGCCGTGGACCTGGGACTTGCGAAATGGGATACGGTCTTCTTGCAAAAAAGCTGGGACGAGCACGCCTATGAGGCAGCCATTTTCCCACCCATACCGTATTCTTCTTCCACCTTGGACTTACGGAACACCCGTTGCCGAAGCCCGTTCAGCAGCCAAGCGGTGAAGTCGCTACGGTGGCGTCACTGGCTTGGCACCGACCAATTGGGGCGTGACGTAATGGCAGGCATCGTAAAAGGCACGAGGGTAGCGCTGCTGGTGGGCATCGTTTCGATGGGCATTGCCACCTTGCTGGGCATCCTGCTCGGCTCGCTGGCGGGCTTCTTCGGCGATGACCGGATGAGGGCCAGTTGGACGGGCATTTTGCTCAACTTGCTGGCACTGTTTTTCGCTTGGTTCTATGGCTTCGCTGCAAGGAGCTTCGTACTGTCGGAAGCGGCCAAGAACGGTGGCATTGGGTTGGAACTGTTCACGGCACTTGGCATTGCGGCTGCAATTTTCCTGTTGGCCAATGGCCTCAATTATTTCATCAAGAAATGGGCGAAGCCCCGCCGCATCACGCTCCCGCTCGACCTGCTCATCATGCGGGCAGTAGAGGTGATGAACGCTGTGCCCGGCCTGCTGCTCTTGCTGGCGATGGTGGCCGTACTACAAAAAAGCTCGATTTTCCACATAATGGCCATCATCGGCCTGCTGCGTTGGACGCCCGTGACCCGCTTCCTACGGGCCGAGCTGCTGCGCATCCGCAACCTCAACTATATAGAGGCCGCCCGTGCAATGGCCTTCCCAGAGTGGCGCATCCTGTGGCGCCATGCCTTGCCAAACGCCATTGGCCCCGTGCTCATCGTGGTGGCATTTGGGGCCGCTTCCGCAATATTGATGGAGTCCACCCTTTCCTTTCTTGGGTTCGGTATTGGGTCGGGCGGTGTGACTTGGGGCAGTATGTTGTCGGAAGTGAGGAGCAACCCTTCGGCCTGGTGGCTGGCGGTGTTTCCCGGAGGGGCCATCTTCGTGGCGGTGACGGTGTTCAACCTGATTGGCGACGGGCTTTCGGAGGCAATGGCCGAACGATAGGGCTTGGGCTAAAGAACGCTGCGGTGCTGTGTAATCCCACCAAATACATTAATTCTACTGCGCCAAAGGAGCAATTCGCCTTCCGAAGTGCATTTTTTTCGAGAAAATGCAGCAAACAAGGCAAAAACCCAGTAAATACTGAAACACCCGCTTGGAGGGATGCGTTATTTTCCTCGTTTATAGACGCTTTTCGGGAAAAGCCCCGACTTGGCTTTTGATTTTTTGTAGTTGCCCTTTTTGTCAGGTTGCACATGTGCCGACTCGTTCATTGGGCAGCCAGTGCCACGGTTGCAGCCGGTGGTGGAAAGGAGAAAGGTAAAGGCGGCGAGGCCGAAAACAATCAAAAAAGGCGATTTCTTCATAGTCAAGAAAAAAAATTATGGTCTTGCAGGTTTTATGGCATTTGGAGAAACTGGCACTCTTCAGCAGATCTCCCAAAGATGTTAAACCTTCAATACCAAGCTTTTACAACAAAATTCAATCTAAAGAAAGCGGCTGCAAAGTTGCGCATATTCCTTGTCAAAAGCCAGTGTTGCGTGAAAAGCCCAATAAAATCAGGCAATTTTATGCTAAAAACGTTGGCGGATATGGATGCTTGTATATTTTTGCGCCTCTTTTTTAAAACTGTAAATTTTTTAAACCATTTAAGATGAACAAAGGAGATTTGATCAACAAGGTAGCCGAAAGCGCTGGCCTTACGAAAGCTCAAGCCACTTCTGCCGTTAACACTGTTTTCGAAGCAGTTGGCGAATCACTCAACAAAGGCGACAAAGTAACCATCATTGGTTTCGGTACTTTCTCTGTTTCCAAGCGTGAAGCTCGTCAGGGTCGCAACCCACAGTCTGGCCAAACTATCACCATCGCAGCCAAGACTTCCGTGAAGTTCAAGGCTGGCAAAGAACTGGCGGATTCTGTGAACTAATCACGAACCGAAAGATTTAGCTTTCAAAGAGGATAGGGCAACTTGGGTAACATTCCCAGTTGCCCTTTTCCTTTGCGGAAAATCGTACCTTTGCGGGCCTTTTGGACGTGAGCGCCTTTTTTGGCACAAAACATTCATAAACAAGCGATTGCACCGTACGCCGTCCATCGTTGGCCGTCCACCGTTAATCGTCAACCGATAATACATGAAATTCGCAACCAAGACCATCCACGCTGGCATCGAGCCAGACCCCAGCACGGGGGCCGTGATGACGCCCATTTACCAGACAAGCACCTATGCCCAGGCTGCACCCGGCGACCACCAGGGCTACGAATATGCCCGCACCCAAAACCCCACCCGCCATGCGCTGGAGGCCAACCTCGCTGCCCTCGAAAACGGGGCCGACGGCATCTGCTTTGGTAGCGGCCTTGCCGCAATGGACGCCATCCTCAAAATGCTCAATGCTGGCGACGAAGTGGTGGCCACCAACGACCTCTACGGCGGCTCCTATCGCCTTATAACCAAAATATACGAGCGCTTTGGCCTCAAGGGGCATTTCGTGCCCATGTACGACGCCAGCCAGTTCGAGCAATACCTGACGCCAAAGACGAAGCTGATTTGGATTGAAACGCCCACGAACCCCATGCTCAACATCGTGGACATCGAGGCCATCTGTGCCATCGCAAAGCGGCGAGGCATCCTAACGGCAGTGGACAATACCTTCGCATCGCCCTACCTCCAGAACCCGCTCGACCTCGGTGCCGACATGGTCATCCACTCAGCCACGAAGTACCTCGGCGGCCACTCCGACACCGTACTTGGGGCAGTCGTAGCCAAGGAAGCTGAAGTTGCGAAGCAACTCCATTTCATCCAAAACGCCAGCGGTGCCGTGCCAGGCCCGATGGACTGCTTCCTCGTGCTGCGGGGCATCAAAACGCTGCACCTGCGGGTGCAACGGGCCTGTGAAAACGCCGAGAAAATCGCCCATTCCCTACTGGGCAACCCCAAAATCAACAAAGTCTATTACCCCGGATTCGCCGACCATCCCGGTCACGAACTAGCCAAAAAGCAGATGCGCCATTTCGGCGCAATGGTCTCTTTTGACCTCAAAGAAGACACCCTTGAAAATGCCAACCAAATTTTGACCAAAACCAAGCTCTTCACGCTCGCCGAGTCGCTCGGTGGTGTTGAATCGCTCATCGGGCACCCTTCCACCATGACCCACGCCTCCATCCCAAGGGAAGAGCGGCTGAAGGTCGGCCTCACCGATTCGCTCATCCGTCTGAGCGTCGGCGTAGAGGACGTGGACGACTTGCTTGCTGATTTGCAGCAGGCTTTGTAATCGTCATTGGTCATTAAAGTCATTAGACATTGGAGTCATTGGTCATTAAACAATGCTTGACACCCAATGACCAATGACTAATGACCACCTCGTTCGGACAAAGCTGGGAACGCCCGGTGACGCATTGTTCGGCAGGGTTAACATTGCTGAATTGTTTTATTGTTGAATTGTTGTGTGCCGAGCAATAAGCCAACAACCCCAAACAATTTTAACAATTTAGCAATACAACAATTTTTACCAATAAATGAAATTCACAGATTTGAACCTCATCGAACCTATCCTGCGCTCTTTGCAGGAAGAAGGTTATGAGATCCCAACCCCCATCCAACAACAGAGCATACCGCATTCCATCGAAGGGCGAGACCTGCTCGCATGCGCCCAGACAGGCACTGGAAAGACCGCTGCATTTGCCATTCCGATTTTGCAAAGATTGAATGAAAAATATGGCACCAATCCACCGCACCATATCAAAGCGTTGATTTTGACCCCGACCCGTGAGCTGGCCATCCAGATTGGCGAAAGCTTCACGGCGTATGGCCGACACTTAAAGCTGCGCAATTTCGTAGTTTTCGGTGGCGTGGGGCAAAAACCGCAGGAAGACGCCATGCGCCGTGGCGTGGACATCCTCATTGCCACGCCGGGCCGCCTGCTCGACCTGATGAACCAGGGCTTCGTGAAGCTCAACCAACTCGAAATCTTCGTGCTGGACGAGGCCGACCGGATGCTCGACATGGGCTTTATCCACGACGTGCGCAAGGTCATAAAAGTACTGCCAACGGTGCGCCAAACGCTGTTCTTCTCGGCCACCATGCCCCCGGAAATTGCGAAGCTGGCCCACGACATCCTAACCGACCCCATCAAAGTAGCCGTGACGCCCGTGAGCAGCACGGCGGAGCTGATTGACCAGAGCATTTATTTTGTGGACAAAAACCGCAAAAAGCACCTGTTGCTGCACCTGCTCCAGACGCATGACGTCAAGTCGGTGCTGGTATTTACCCGCACCAAGCACGGCGCAAACCGAGTGGCTCAAGACCTCACCAAAGCAGGCATTGAGGCCATGGCCATCCACGGAAACAAGTCACAGACGGCCCGCCAGGCAGCTTTGCAGAACTTTAAAACGGGAGAAATCAAGGTGCTGGTCGCAACGGATATTGCCGCTAGGGGAATTGACTTG
The DNA here is from genome assembly GCA_022841745.1 of Saprospiraceae bacterium. Taxonomy (GTDB): domain Bacteria; phylum Bacteroidota; class Bacteroidia; order Chitinophagales; family Saprospiraceae; genus UBA6168. Next base: position 57,622 of record JALHQW010000028.1, read on the forward strand.
GAGGAATTGTCTCACGTGGTTAATTTTGACCTGCCCAATGTGCCCGAAACCTACGTCCACCGCATTGGCCGTACGGGCCGGGCCGGTGCCAGCGGTATCGCCTTTTCATTTTGCGACAGCGAGGAAAAAGCCTACTTGCGGGACATTGAGAAGCTAATCAATAAAAAAGTGCCAGTCGTGAACGAACATCCATACCCGCTCGGCAGCGCTCCAAAGGACGAAAGACCCGACGACGACCGACCACCCCGCCAGCCTCGAAATCAACCTCGAAACCCCCAAAGGGACAAGCAGCCAAGGCGGAACGAACCCCAAAGGGGCGAACCCCGCAGAGAGCAGCAAGGCGGCAACAGGCCGCCTAGAAATGAGCGGCAGGGTGGCGAGCCTCAAAGGGGCGAGCCTCGCCAGCAGCCGCAAGGCGACCGCCCGCAAAGGGACGAGCAACAAAGAGGCGAGCAGCGCCCGCAAAACGCCCAAGGCGGCGATGCCCGCCCAGCGGTAGGCAACGGCGACGAAGGGCGCTCGAACGCCTCCCGTCGCCGTGGTGGTCGTGGCGGAAGGGGACGAGGTGGCCGCAGCCGTGAGAACACCCCAAGCACCGAAAACCGCCAGCCACAAGGCGAGCGGGAGCCGCGCAGCGAGCAACCTCGTCAGCAACAAGGCAGCAATCCGCAAAGAAGCGAGCAGCGCCCGCAGCAACAACCGCCAAGGCCGCAACAGCAGCCGAAGCCGAAGCAAGAAAGTGAATCTTCCGATAGCGGTGCTAAGTGGTCGTCCCTTTTCCAAGCGACCAAGACTGGTGCCAAAGGCTTCATCATCAAGAGCGACCGGGACGAGATGGCTGCCAACAAGAAGAAAAAAGACTGGAAAGGCGGCGGAGGCAATGACCGCCGTGGGCCGAGAGGCGGGGGCGGAAAATAGTAATGGTCATAGGGGTGGCACCTTTTCAAGAAGATGCCACCCCTTGCCCGTAGCTATTTCAATACAACCAACCTCGCCGTAAACACTTGATTATCAAATTTCAGGGATGTAAAGTACACGCCCTCATTTAATTGTTGCGTAGGTAATACGTAGCCGTTCAGCCCTTGGCCGACTTTCAAGTTGGCTTGGAAAACCGTTCTACCCTGCACATCGATCAGGTTAAGCGTTGCTTGGCTGACAGCTTTTTGGGCAGTGAAAACCAAATTGGCCGCTGCATTGGCAGGGTTCGGATAAATCCCATAATCAAGAAGCGGGACATTAGGGTCAAGTACCGCATTTACCTCACCGACTTTTTCCTTTTCAAAAATGGCTTTCCCCGTTTGGCTTCCGCCAAAACCAGTGAAGTTTATCTTCCAAATCTCACCGGCAGTGGTCTGCACGAAATAGGCGATGTTTTGATAGATGAGCCAAGATGTACCTGAAAAAGCCTTCCAATCGTAGCCAATTACATCAATATCGGCACTTAGGCTATCTGCCCAGTCGTCGAAGCTGACGTTGGCGGGATCAACGCTATTGGCCTGCGCCACTTGCACACCGGGGCCTGAGAGGACGCCCATGACGCCCGTCGGTACCACCTCCGAAGTGCCCGGTACGGGGAACGGGGTGATGTAACGGCAGTACAACAGGTCGAATCCATCGGTAGGCTCCACGTTGACGGTGTTGCCCGTTGCGAAGCTAAAATAAGCCAGCGTGCTGCCCGCATGGTCGGCCTTGTTGATGGTTTTGGAGGTCTCGTTGGAGCCGTCGAGGTTGGCGTAGCGGAAGGTATAGACCCCGTCAACGAGCGACTGCACTTGCAGCTTGCGGTATTGCCCATTGCGGAGCTTCACCACAAAAACCCGTTCGCCTTCCACGTTTTGAGAATTGGCGTCCCGAACGCCCCAACCCAGGTCGAGCGGGTCGGAAGGGTCTGCAACCTCGTTCAGTGCCCCTTTCGACCACGATTTTTCGGCGTTGAAAACCTGGAAGTCTTCCAGCGAGGAAGGTTCGGGCTGGTCGTCGAAATCGGTGGAAAGGGCATCGTACAGCTCGATATAGGGCAGGGGCTGGCCCATGCTGGAGCCGCTGCTCTCGTTGATGAAGATACCTGCATCTGCTGCCGCCACGCTGAAGGCGAGGTCCCAGGCATCGTTGGCTACGGGCGTTTCATCGCCTGTGGGAAGGCTGTAATAGCTTTGAAAGGCATAGCCTGCACCAGCGTTCAGTTCTTGGAGTTCTTGCGCCGGCAGGCACTGTGAGGTGGCCAACAGCAAGCCGAGTTGGAGTATTTGTCTTTTCATGTTGCTGCGCAATTTTTAATGAAGAATGAAAGATTGTTTGCGAAGCAAAAGTCCAATTAAATCAAATCGTTTGCGTCAGGGATTTGTCAGAATGAGAGGCCGATAGCACACTCGTGCAAGTAGTCGAGGCGGATTGGAGCGATGGTGCTATGCGATTGGCTGCTGCCGATTGGCCGACGGGCACCTATACCGTAACTTTAATGGATGAAGTTGGGAGTAGTGCAAGTAAGCGCCTGGTGGTACACTAATGATTTTTCAGCTATGCCCTAAGCCGCTTTCCGTTCTCCTCCACCAACCAAAAAGGATTTTGTATAAACCGATTAAAATCCGCCTTGAATCGTTGCGAAAGATCTTCTATGTCTTGTTTGGTAGCTGCGTCCAAGCTGTCCCAGACTACTGGCTTTTTCTTCACCGTGTTTTCGATATAATCTATTAGGTTAAAGCAAAGGGAGAACTGACCGCAGGCGATGAGTTTTTGCTGCATATTGTTCGCCGTGTCCGTTTCACTCCACCAAAGGGTAGTGGGCATGGAATTGGCGGTTTTAATGGCGTCTATCATGGCATCGCTCATGGCTCCCAAACCGAATTCTTTTAGTTTTTTATTGACCGTTTTATCGTCTTCGCAAAGGGTGTAGATATTATTTGAATGGATGCGATAATTCCAGTTGTTATCAGCGTACAAAGCGTCTAATTGCAGCGTACGGATACGTTTCATAAACACATCCGTCACCATTTTCATGACGGAAGTAGCCCTGAATTTGAGCAGATAAACTAGGATGTAAATGGGGGTTTTATTGACAAACCCTAAATCCTTGAAAAGGCGAGGCGCCTCTTTATTGCCAAAATTACTGTCCAGTGCTTCGATGATATAACTGCGCAATTTAAAATAAACCCAAAACCAGTTTGCTCCCAAGGTCAATACACAAGCACATAAAGCTGTGCAAACCGTTGGCATGTCAACAAACACCAATAAACCAATCAGCACTGCCATCAAAATGCCTGCAAACCAATTCACCCGTCGCAGGGTCACGAAATTTTGGAACCATTTATTCTTGAAAACGGGCACTTCGTAGGGCGCCATGTTCCGGCCAGAGACATCCGAAATTATATACGTCCCAGTGAAAGGCTGGTCGTCACGGTGGTAGGAACGCTTCTCGGCCAATTCCACGCCCTCGATGCCTTGGTTGTCAATCACGCCGCCGTCCATGATGGCGGTGGGTTGGTAGCCCTTTTCCTTCCAAGTGGCAGCAATGGGGCCGGTCGGCGATCCAGAAAAATCCTTGGCCATCACGATTGGCTCGAAGCCGCCAGGGAAGCAACTCGAAGCCGCCGCCGCATCGGCCAGCCTCACACCCTCTGCCACCGAGTCGGGCAGGTTCAAGTCCTTGTTGCCGAACCGTCCATCGCCTCGGTTCTGCGTGAAGCGGAACTGCTTGCCCGTGGTAAACTCCGTGGACCCGAAAATCACGTCGGTCAAGTGGCTGCTCGTACTCTCGAACAGCGCCTTGAAATGCTCACGGTCGAAAAAATCGCTGTGATAAACCTCCGAAAAGGCGTTGATAACGTCCTTGGTTTTGTTGGGGTCGTCCCAATTACCTGGGTTGTTCAGTTTCTGAAAGGCTTTTTCAACCAGTTCGTCCTGCTCCAGTAGCAGGTACAGTTTGTCGTAGCAATCATCAAACGGTTTGGCTTTGGCGGAACAAAGGGCATACATGACGCCCGTGAGCGTGCCGCCCGAAATCGTGGACAGAATGCGCAGCCGCTTGAGCAGGTTCTCGCCTTTGTACGTTGAAGCATGAAGGTAGGACAGTGCGCCCAAATGAAAAGCCGTAGCCCGGTAGCCTCCTCCCGACAGGGAAATGGCCATGTTGGTGAATGGTTGCGAAACTTTTGTTTTCATTGTTTTAAGGTTGATGTGATTGAAAATGAGTGGAACAAAGGCGAAGGTAACTGGAATTTTTCCGACCTAATAGCCGTTTCACACCCAAAAATACCGAAAATGCAATCCCGCAAATATCCCCGTACCTATCACTTCCCGTTTTCACCGGGCACCACCTCCGACGACCGCATCGCCTCGGACTGGGCCGATATTTTGCAGCACGAACTCGTGATGACTGAAAAGCTCGACGGCGAGAACACCTGCCTGAAAGCGGAGGGGGTATTCGCCCGCTCCCACGCTGCTCCGACCCTCAACCCCTGGGCAGTGAAGATGCGGGAACTCTGGGAACTGCACCGCCATGCACTGAACGACTTGGAGATTTTTGGCGAAAACCTCTACGCTGTCCATAGCATCGAGTACGAGCGGTTGGAGAACTACCTCTACGTCTTTGCCATCCGGCAAGGCGACGAATGGCTGGCCTGGGACGAGGTGGTGTTCTACGCTACCCTACTCGACCTGCCTACCGTTCCGGTACTGGGCCGGGGCATTTTTTCAACGAACGACATCGAAACAATCATTGAACGGGAAATGGCCGCAGGGAGCCGCCTTGGCGGTGCCTGCGAGGGCTTCGTTTTCCGCAACGCCGGGCGCTTTTCTGTGGACGATTTTGAACAAAACGTCCTGAAATACGTCCGCAAAAACCATGTGCAAACCGATGAGCATTGGACAAAAAACTGGCAGCGGGCCAAACTTTGGTTTGAGCGGCCTACTGAAAAATAACGAGCCAGACTGGGACAGCTTGCGCAAAACCGATTGGTTTTCAGCGCTTTACGACTGTCCGCAAGAACCCGACTACCACGCCGAGGGCGACGTGGGCACGCATACCGAGATGGTGGTGGCTGCCCTCCTCGCCCTGCCCGAATACACCGACCTGCCGGAGCGGGAACAGGCTGCATTGCTCGCCGCTGCACTATTGCACGACGTGGCCAAGCCCGCCTGCACGGTCATCGAAGACGGTAAAATCTCGTCGCCCCGCCATGCTGCCGTGGGCGAAAAAATGGCCCGTGACCTGCTCTGGGATGCCGATTTCCACCTTCGGGAAATGGTGTGCAGCCTCGTGCGCCTGCACGGTTTGCCGCTTTGGGTATTGGAAAAGCCCAACCCTTGGTCGGCGGTTACTGCCGCCAGCCTGCGGGTGAGCAATCACCTCGTTTATCTGCTGGCAAAGGCCGATGTGTTGGGCCGCATCTGCACCGACCAGCCCGCCCTGCTGGAGCGCTGCGAGTATTTCCGGGAGTTTTGCCTCGAAAACGACTGCTTCGAGCAGCCACGGCCATTCCACAATGCGCATAGCCGGTTCCGCTATTTCTTCACCGATGCCCGCTACCCCGCCGAGTTGTTCGACGACACGAGGTTCACCGTGGAAATCCTCTCCGGCGTGGCGGGCAGCGGCAAGGACACCTATTTGCTCCGCAACCAACTCCCCATTGTCAGCCTCGACGACCTGCGTCGGGAGATGGGCGTGGCGCACGGCGACAGCACGGGCCAGGGTCACGTCATCCAGCGGGCGCAGGAACTGGCGAAGCGCTACGCCGCCGCCCAGCAGTCCTTCGTCTGGAACGCCACCAACCTGACCGCCGACCTCCGTTCGAAAATCATTGGATTGCTCAGCGTTTACAATCCTTTTTTCAAAATCACTTATTTGGAAACGAGCCGGGAAAACGTCTTTGCTCGCCGGAAGGAGGACATCCCACGGGCGGCACTGGAAAAGATGTTTAGGATATTGGACATGCCGCTGCCAGTGGAGGGGCATGAGGTGGGGTGGGTGAGGGGGTGAGGAGAAGCAGCTCTTGCATCGGAAATTGACTTTGGAATACTCATCAGTTGCGTCTATCTTTGAACAAAATTCTATCAATGACAGCTTCACTTAAACAACCGCTGACAAATGCCCAACTCGAAATTCTGGGACTGTTTTCGGAAAACCTATCCGAACAGGATATGAAGGATTTGCACCAATGGCTGTTGGAATTTCGTTACCGTCGCCTGCAAAACACCTTGAACCAGGTTGCCGATGAGAAGGGCTGGACGGAAAAAACGTTTGAGGAATGGGGCAAGGCGCATTTGCGCACAACATACAAGTCACAACAGCAGCACCTAAAAAGAGCAGCCGATGAAGGCAGTCATTGACACCAATGTGCTGTTGGTCAGCCTATCTGCCCGTTCGGCTTGGCATCCGATTTTCCTTGAATTGCTTCGGGGAAATTATACGCTCTGTGTCACGACGGACATCATGGATGAATATGCCGAAATCATTGAAAAAGAAATGAGCCTCAAAGCTGCCGATGATGCGCTCGAAATCCTTTCCTCGCTTCGCAATCTCCAAACGGTCAGTAAATACTACTTCTGGCAATTGATTGAAAAAGACCCCGACGACAACAAGTTCGTGGACTGCTATGTGGCTGCCAATGCTGATTATTTAGTGAGCGACGACAGGCATTTCCGAATGTTAAAGGATGTTCCATTCCCGAAAGTTAATTTGATTGGGAAGGATGAATTTATGGAGATTTTGTTGAAGAACAGGTAGTGCTTACCTCATAATTAAATTTCCATGTGTGCGAATCTCCACGGGCCGTGCCGCTATTTTGAGGCGTCGCCTCAACGCTGGGGCAACCCCCCAAAATCCCCGAAATTTCTTTAACCACAAGCTTTTGCACAAAGAATACACCCTACCTTCTCAGTTGGATTGGCTCCGAGCAGGCGTTGAGGTGACATCTCAAAATGGCACTTCCTTGTGTGCGAAACTCCACGGGTCGTACCGCCATTTTGAGGCGTCGCCTCAAAGCTCGCTCAATATTTCATCAAATTATGAAACTCCTTATAGGCCCTTATTTCTTTTAAATCAACTCCATGGGCTAATAATTTTTTCTCTGTTTGTTTTAATTGTTGATTGATAAAACTTTGTAAAAAAGTTATGTCTGGCGCAATCCTGCTTTCGCCTATTACTGCTTCACCTATACCGTCGAAGCTATCGTACTTTCTTGATATTTCGACTTTCTTGACAAGTAAATTTGTATATTCAGTGATTAATTCAGCTTTTTCTCTTTCATGAATTCTATACTTAACGAGGGAGTCAATTTTTACCATATTGATTGAAGTGTCAATTGATTTATGAGTAGCAAGAAATATATCATAACCGTTTTCTAGTTTAAACACATCATCTTCCTTAAAGATGTCAATCAACAGTTTAGCTTGCTCTCTCGCATTTCGCTGTTTATTTATTTCCGAGTCGGGTTTAGTGATTGTACGATAAACTAAAATTGCAAGCACCATAGTCACAACAGGTGTAAGCACTTTTATAGCTTCTAAAATTGAAGTCCAATTGAATTTCTTATTGTCGTTTTCCATGAGAACAGCTTTCTATGAATTTGTTTAGTGTTTCGCAAAAACACCATTTTCCCTCTACCTTCACGCCCAAAATTCACAACATGAAGCTAAACCTAACCATCCTCCTCCTCCTTTCTACCATCTCCCTTTTCGCCCAAAAGAAAAAGGCGCAAAAACCCACCACCCCTGCCAAAAAAGAAGAACCCAAAAAATGGGACGTCTCCGCTCCCTCCGGCGCTGGCTGGAACTGGAAAGACGTCAACTTCACCACCGACGAGGGCACCTGGCTCAACCTCGACCTCAGCCCGGACGGGAAGACCATCATCTTCGATATGCTCGGCGACATCTATTCGATGCCCATTTCAGGGGGTAAAGCAACTGCGCTGCGCTCAGGCATCGCCTGGGAATCCCAGCCCCGCTTCTCGCCCGATGGCAAGAAAATCCTCTTCACCTCCGATACAGGCGGCGGCGACAACTGCTGGACGATGAACAGTGACGGCACGGATGCCAAACAAATTACCAAAGAAGATTTCCGCCTGCTCAACAACGCCGTATGGCTTGACAATCAATACCTTATCGCCCGGAAGCACTTCACCTCTGGGCGCTCGCTTGGGGCGGGCGAAATGTGGATGTACCACGTGACCGGGGGCAGCGGCCTCCAGCTCACCGAGCGCAAGAACGACCAGCAGGACGTGAACGAGCCCTGCGTCAGTCCCGACGGGCGGTACGTCTATTTCAGCGAGGACATGTACCCCGGCGGCTTTTTTCAGTACAACAAAGACCCGAACAACCAGATTTACGTCATCCGCCGCTACGATAGGCAGGAGGGCAAAATCGAGGACGTGGTGACCGGCCCCGGCGGGGCTTGCCGCCCGCAAATCTCCAATGACGGCACCAAGCTCGCCTTCATCCGGCGGGTGCGCACGCAGTCGGTGCTGTGGGTGGCCGACCTGAAGACCGGGCAGGAGTACCCCCTCTTCGACCAACTGAGCAAGGACCAACAGGAGGCATGGGCCATTTTCGGTGCCTATCCCGGCTTCGACTGGATGCCCACCGACAATGAAATCGTGATTTATGGCTTGGGGAAAATATGGCGAGTACCCGTCATGCTCGGCGCTGAGAAACCTGCGAAGGCGGTGGAAATCCCCTTCTCCGTGGACGTGAAGATGAAGGTGGCGGAGACGGTGAGGCCGAGGCAGAAGGCGTTTGAGGAAAACATGTACGTGAAAGTGTTGAGAAACATGGTGACTTCTCCGGATGGGAAGTGGCTCGTTTTCAATGCTTTGGGTTTTTTATGGAAACAGGATAATTCAACCAAAGAAATTAGTAGGTTGACTAATAGAATCAGCAAATCATCTCCAAAGCTGAAAACTGTGGATTCCCGTCCTACTTTCCTGACAAATGAACCGCCATACGACTCAACTACACTTGAATTCGAAGCTTCATTTTCTCCTCAGAATCAATTGGTAACAACATTCGTAAGCTGGAATGATGAAAATATGGGAGCTGTTTGGAAATTGGATGAAACAAATCCACGGGATATTAAAATCACCCGCCTCACCAAATCCCCCGGCATCTACCGCACCCCCTCCTTTTCCCCCGACGGCAAGTGGATTGTCTTCGTAAAAGAAGGCGGCAACGAGCACCAGGGCTTTGCCCATTGCAAGGAGCCGGGCATCTACCTCATGCCCGCCGATGGCAGCGCCGAACCCAAGCTCGTGACCCCGCAGGGCGAGTACCCGCAGTTCAGCGCCGATGGCAAGCGCATTTTTTACCAAAAAGGCGGCTACCTTTTCGGCAGCCTCGTCAAGAGCGTGGAGAGCGTGGATTTGAACGGGCAGCAGAAACAAGAGCATTTCGATGGAAAATACGCCCACCGCTACGTCATCAGCCCTGACAATCAATGGGTTGCGTGGTCGGAACTGTTCAAGGTCTATGTCGCGCCGTTCCCGAAGACGGGCAAAAAAGTGGGCCTCACCGCCGATACCAAGGCCGTCCCCGTCGCACAAGTGGCACGGGACGCTGGCATCAATATCCACTGGAGCGCCGACAGCAAGACCCTGCACTGGACGCTCGGCAACGAGTATTTCAGCGACGACCTCACCGAGCGGTTCAAGTTCCTCGAAGGCAGTCGTGACAGCCTTCCGCCGATGGACACCGCAGGCATCAAAATCAACCTCACCCTGCCCGCCGACAAGCCGAACGGGGTCATCGCCTTCACCAATGCCCGCATCATCACGATGGAGGGCGACCAAGTGATTGAGAAGGGAACGGTCGTGGTGGAGGGTAACGTCATCAAGTCCGTCAGCCCGGATTTCGTGGTGCCGAGGGGGGCGAAGGAGATTGACTGCACGGGCAAGACCATCATGCCGGGCATCATTGACGCCCATGCGCACAGCGGCAATTTCCGCTACGGCCTCAGCCCGCAAAAACAGTGGGAATACTACGCCAACCTCGCCTACGGCGTCACGACCATGCACGACCCCAGCGCCAACACGGAGATGGTTTTCGCCAATTCGGAACTCATCAAATCGGGCAATATGGTCGGGCCGAGGCTGTTTAGCACGGGCACCATCCTCTACGGTGCCGACGGCGATTTCAAGGCGGTCATCAACTCCCTGGACGACGCCAAGTCCGCCCTGCGCCGCACGAAGGCCTTCGGTGCTTTTTCGGTGAAAAGCTATAACCAGCCCCGCCGTGACCAGCGCCAACAGGTCATCCAAGCTGCCCGTGAGCTGGGCATCCAAGTGGTGCCGGAGGGCGGCAGCACCTTCTACCACAACCTCTCGGAGGTGGTGGACGGCCACACGACCATCGAGCACAATATCCCCATCGTGCCGCTCTACAAGGACGTGACCACGCTCTGGGCCGCCACCAAGACGCACAACACGCCCACGCTCATCGTCAACTATGGCTCGGTCAATGGCGAGTATTATTGGTACCAAAACACCAACGTCTGGGAAAAGGAGCACCTGCTGGCCTTCACGCCCCGTGCCATCATTGACAGCCGCAGCCGCCACCGCACCATGATTCCCGACGAGGAGTACCAGAACGGCCATATCCTCACCTCCAAGTCCCTGAAAAAGCTCACCGACGCCGGGGTGAAAATCAACCTCGGCGCCCACGGCCAAATACAGGGAATCGGTGCCCACTGGGAGCTTTGGATGCTGCAACAGGGTGGCATGACGAACATGGAGGCCCTGCGCTGTGCCACTATCAATGGCGCAATTTCCCTTGGCATGGACGAGCAATTGGGTTCGATAAAAGCGGGCAAACTAGCCGATTTGATTGTTTTGGACAAGAACCCGCTTGAGGACATCCGCAACAGCGAGTTCGTGAAATACACGATGGTGAACGGTCGCCTCTACGATGCTGCGACGATGAACGAGGTTGGGAATTATGATAGGAAAAGGACGAAGTTTTATTTTGAAATGCCGGGGAGTGGGAATGCGTTTCCGTATTTTAGGGAGACCAATTCGTTTATGAGGCCGACTTGTTGTCAGGGGGAGTGAGGGATTTTTCATTCTTCCTCCATTTTTTTACAACTTAGGTAGAAAAGATGCGTTTTTTGCACACTATTTTAATACTTTGCGTTGGTTTTATACTTTCGCCTATTGAGATGTATACGAACTTGTTTTTGAAAAAAAAAGTTGTCGCAATCAAAACTAAATGTTGAAAATTTCCATACCTGACAATTACAAAAAAGGCTTCACTCACTTAATAAAGTTAGGTAGTGAAAAAAGAAACAGCCTATTCGCTGCTTTGAATGAGGTAGAGATTGGACTTCGCCCACACGAAATTGTGGCTCAAAATGCTCAAAAACTTGAGATTGAAGAAGACGCCCTAACTGAAATTATCCGGACACTTTTCAGTCTACTTTCTGCAAAGAATGAAACGCCAATAGAGCTGAGTAGCCTTGTCAAGGGAATTGTGGAGGCAAGCAAATCGTTGAAAGATGTCGAACTCGTTGACCCTGATGTATTCGAACAACAATTGCTTCAGTTTCTTCAAGCGCCTTCGGCACTTTCTTTGACTAATAAGGCAATTGACCTTGTAACTGAAAGGGAGAAGGTATTGATTACCACCAGATTGATTACGGATACAAGACCCATCTTTGGAGATGGAGATGGTTTCAGGTTTGAAGCAACCTTAATCCTCCATAATCTTAAAGTTCAGTTTAAAGATAATAATCGAGTTAAGGAGGTCTATTTTGCTCTTGATAGCAAAGACTTGGCAAATCTAAAAGAGCAAATAATTCGAGCAGAGGAAAAGGAAAAAACCCTAAAATTACTTCTCGAAGAAAAGCAAATAAAATTGATTGATTTCAAAAATTAATTATCATGGAATTACAAAAATTCAATCCAATTTCACTTCCTCCTTCGTTGTACAAGACCTTAATTGTTGGAGGAGACTTCTCAGGATGGGTAGGCGAGAAGGAAGTAGAAAATCAAAGTTGGTTTGGCGAAATTATTGTTCATCCCAAGGCAGAGCCTTATCAGAGAGAATTGAATTCTTTGACGGATTTCAAAGTAGAGCCTACTGCAATTAAAGATTTACCAACACTTAAGATAAAAATAGAAAATTGTTTAGTAATTGAAGTGCCAACGCAGTTGTATGAAATCAAAGAAGCTATTGATGAAGCAGCGTACATTTTGACATTAGAAGAGGATTGGGATGATGAAGGTGGAATGCCAGTTGACAAATATACCTTTATCCGAGCAGCCATGTTTTTAATAAACTACTCAGTTTGGCTTCTCGAAAATCATAGAATATTTCTTTCACGCCCCCAAATCCACCCAGGTCCTAATGCTTCAGTGGACATTCTCTGGAGGTCAGCAAATTATCGGATGCTAATAAATGTGCCATCGGATGTGGCAAAAGATGTGGCATTTTATGGGGATGACAAGAAAAATGGAAAGAGCATAAAAAGCAATGTTTCCCCTGAAGGAGTAGAAGAATTTCTTGCAATATGGCTCAAGAACTTGAAGCACTGACACCTCTTTGGCAGAAAGAGGATATTCCTTCAACGGCATACCTTTTTCGGTATATTCATAAAAGCCAATTGAATAAATCGGAAAAAAAGCCTATACCCAAGGCTATGGATGGCGGTTATGAAACTTCCTGTGATTGGGATAAATACTCTTCTCCTGAACAATCGAGAGCGCTTCTTGCATCGCAGAAAAAGATGAATAAAGATGAGTTTAAAAACCCAGAGGATTATTTTATCATAAAATTGCTTGTGCAAAATATAATTGAGAAAATCCCTTCTCAAAAAGTGGAACATGCACCGATTCAAAACGACCCGGTTCTTCCAGACAACCGCTCCCATTCCCATATTGTTGGCGAAAAAGAAGATGTAGAAGTAAGGTTGAAATTTATTGACATTTGTGATTGGGCTATTGCTCCTCCTGATAGCTGCTGACTGAAATACCTTGCTGCCTAGCACTTCCGAAAAAGCGACTGCCCATCCTGCCCGCCCGCTCCAGGCTTAAAAATCCCTGACGGGCTTTCCAACCCCTGTGCCCGTACCGGGGAGGCCCGCCTGACGGCAGTCGGGGATTGTAAAGCTCGAAGCGGTTACCATCTCCAACCTGAAAACCCCACCCAAATCCCATATCTTTGCTTATCTAAACATCATCCAATGATTAGCGACAAACTCGGACTACAGCTTCACGACATGGCAACCACGGGGAAGCCATTAACGCCAAAGCAAAAAGAACAATTGGAGGCATGGTATGCACAGCAAGATAGCGCCGAGGCCTATCCTGTGAAGAAGGTAAAGACTACTTCCGACGAACTTCGAGGGCAGATTGATTCGGCCTTGGCGCAATTGAACAAAGTCACCAAGCGCATCCAAAAAGTAGCCGCTGAAAACAAGGCAATCCGGTTGGAGAACCAGGCCATCAAGCTCCAATTGTCCCAATCACTGGGGTTGTAAAGTGGATTGCCAAAATCTAAATAGTGTTCAATGAATTTACTCAAACGTATTTTCGGTAAAAAAGAAACTCCTATCAATAGCTATCAGGACTTTTGGACGTGGTTTCAGGAAAACGAGCAGGCTTTTTTTAAGGTCGTTAAAACTGGGAAGAACATCGAGGAAGGGTTCTTTGATAAACTTTCCTCGAAATTGGGTGAACTAAGGGAGGGTTATTTCTTCCTGACTGGGATGTTCGACGATAACACTGCTGAACTGATTTTAACAGCCGATGGTAATGTGAAAAATATCGTATTCGTGGAGGAATTAGTAGCGGCGGCCCCAATCATTCAAGGATGGAAGTTTACGGCACTGAAGCCCCCCTCTGAAAACGGCGATTTCAGTATCAAAATGGGCGATTATGAATACAGCACTGAAAATATTTTCTTTTATTCCAACGACAATCCCGAGCTGCCTGATGAAATTGATATTTCGGTGGTTTACCAAGGTTTTCAGGAAAAGGATAAAGACTTAATCGGAAACGGTGTATTGATTTACCTAGACAATTTTATTGGAGAATTAAACTTGGTATCTGTAATTGACAATATCAACATAATAGGTGAAAATGAAGCAGAAAAGCCATTAATTCCCATTGAAAAATTGAATGATTTCTTGGTTTGGCGACAAAAGGAGTTTATGGAAAAATACGAGGGCACTCGTTACGACACAGAAAACGATGATTATGTGGCCATGGAAGGGGAGCTTAAAAATGGAGACCCGATTATTGCCATCGTAAACGCCTCATTGTTGGATTGGGATGCAAAAGCCTCGCATCCTTGGCTGTTAGCGGTGGAAATAAAGTATGACGGAGATAAAAACAATGGTTTGCCCGAAGAAGAAACCATGCTTTCATTGGATAAAATAGAAGATGATATTTCAGCTGAATTAAAAGATTATGACGTTTTTTTGCCAATTGGCAGGCAGACTGGTGGCAACTTGAGAACAATTTATTTTGCTTGCAAAGATTTCAGAAAGCCATCTAAAGTGGTGCATGAAGTCGTTGCCAAATATGGCAATAGCCACAAGTTGGAATTCGATATTTATAAGGACAAATATTGGCAATCGTTTGAAAGGTTTAGACCTATGCCGTGAGGCGGAAGCAACAAAAACAAGCGTTGTTCATCCCTATTGGACCTTTCCAATCCCTACCACCCCACCAACCCCGTCCCCCCGCCCACGCTCCCAAGCCGATACCGCTGGCAATCCGGCACCAGCCCTTCCAGCTTCCCCGCCACCCCCAAATCGTGCGTGAGCAGAAACACCTGCCGGGCTTTTTGGCCAAAATGCAGAAGGTAGTTGAGCAGCGTGGCAGTCCGTTTTTCATCGAAATGCGAAACCGGGTCGTCGAACACAATGATTTTTTCGGAAAGTTGCGGGTCCAGCTCCAGACTGGCGAGGAAGAACGACAGTGCAAAAGCGTTTTTGTCGCCCTCGCTGAGGGAGTATTTCACGGAAGGCTTGTCGGGGTCGTCCTTTTGCAGCACCTCTTTCCCCTCGATGCAGAGGGCAAATTTCACCGACGGCTCGGTGCTACTGCCGATATAGTGGCTGGTCAGTTGGCGCAGTTCCAGATAGGGCGCAAAAGCCTGTAGGTAGCGGTTGATGGCTGCGAGGTATCGGTCGAAAACCGTGTTCTTGAACTGGTCGAGCCGGGCCTGTTTTTCGTCCTTGAGCTTTTTCAGTTTTTCCAGCGCCGACTCGTAGGTCAGCAGGTCTTTACACCATTCGGCCATGTCGGCATTGTCTTTTTTTTGCAGGGCAACGAGGCGGCGCATGTCCAATTCCAGTTGCGGCAGGTCGGGGCCATCGGCGGACTTCATCAGCGAGATGCTGCTGTTGAAGGCGGCTATTCCCTTGTTGAACGCCTGAATGGCTTGGTTGACGGACTGGACGCCAGCCTCAAACGTTGCCAATGGCGCAACGTCCTGCGGTTGCGACGGGTCGGCGGCTTTTTGCTCAAAACAGGTTTTTAACCGCTCAAAATCCATTGCCAAGCGCCCGTGCTCGCCTTGCAGGGAATGCAGTGCTGGCGGGCGTTCCAAGTAGTTTTTCCAAAAATCAACCAACACGAGGTTTTGGGCGATGGTGCGCTCGATGTCGAGCAAACGTGCCTCTAAATTAAACACCCGAAGCGCAGCATTCAGCCTTTCAATGTCGGCGATGAGGCGGTTGTAGCTTTCGTTGAAATATTGTCGGTAGGCTTCCAGCACCTCCACCGTGGCATCGAAGGGGTACAGGCAAAACGGGCAGGCATCGTCGTGGATGGCCTGGTAGCCCTGTTTCAGCCAATCTTCTGCATGGCCGGCCATGGCGAGGCTGGCCTTGTGCGCATTGAATTTGGCGAGGCACTGCTCCGAAATGCCGCCTGTGCTTTGCGCCAGCACCTCGCCAGCCCCGGTGGTGAAGGCCGCTGTTTCGAGCATGGGTATTTCCGACAAATAGGCTTTCTGTAAAATATCCTGGTGGCTGCGGGCGGTCGTGATTTCGTGGGCTTTCTCAGCGATTTTACCTTCGATGTCCCGCTCCGGCCCCATTTCCGCAAAGTGCTTGGCCTCGAATGCGCCGCCAATCGCCGCCTCGATGTCCCGGGCGGTTTCACGGGTCATTTTGTTGCCCTTCATAATGCGTTCCTTTATCGCCTGTATCTCCGACTTCAACTGAACGCCCTGTTGCCCCAGTATCACTTCGAAGAGGTTCTTCTTGTGCGAGTTCTGGATTTCCAGCCCAGTATAGACATTGTCGTTGATGAAATGTACGTCGAACACCTCGATGCCGGGCAGGTGCTGGTCCCATTCGCCGTTGGAAAAAATGCACTGGGGCGGCACCAGGCCCTCTACCGCTACTTCGATTTGCTGCGGAACGCTGCGGTCGAAGGAGCGTTTTTTCAACAACAGCCCGTCGTCGCCCCGCAGGGAGCGGAACAGCAGGGAAAGGGTCGTTTTGCCGCTCCCGTTTTCCCCATAAATCAGGTTGAAATGGCCGAAATCCTTGGGCTGCTCCGCTGACGGGAGCACCGATGGGCGGTATTGGAGAAACTTCCCCGTACCCGTTATTTTGGAGAAATGTTTAAGCATTGTAGTTGGTGTTCAAACTGGGTTAAAGATAGGGAAATGGCTAAATTCGGCCTGCTGGTCTTGTTTTTTTCAACCAAAGTAATCTCTCTTCCCTTAATTATGCTGGGCTTTAAGCCTCCACTACGAACCTTACCTCCTGTCCTACCCTCAACTCCCCCGCCCTCACCACCGTCCCATAAGCCCCCGCATTGTTCTGGTTCATGCGCACGACGGCCTTCATCACCTTGGGGTCTTGCTGGGCAGTATCGGGGTCGAGGTTAACCATCATGCAGCGGAGATCACGCATGGTCACGTGAACCATGGGGCCGGTGTCATCGTCCCCGAAAACCAGCTTGCCACCTACCCAGCCATCTTCCAGAAATGGTTCGGTAGCTGTAGCATCAACCACGATGTTGGCCCGGAAGCGCCGGGTGTCCAAAGGCAGGCCCGCCTCCCGGCAAATGGTATCCATTGTGGCCAGGTTGATGACGGAAATGCTGGCGTCGTCAAATATTCCATGCTTGAGCCGCATCAATTCCAAAGGGCTGCCGAATTGTTCCGAGATGCTTCGCTGCAATTCGACGCTCCCGATTTCAAGCAGGGCTCCCTCTGGATTGCGCACATGCGTAGGCAAGGGCTCTCCCGTGCTTTCATCCAGCCCCAATGGCTGGTAGAGGAGCAGTTCCGGCAGCTTGCTGGCCGTAAGCCAAGGGAAACCACCCTTTTCTTCAAGGCGGCGGAAGGCGTAGCGGCGGTCGCCCTGCAAGCCGTGCCAGCCGAGGAAGGCAGTTTCCGTTGGTACGCCAGCCATTGATTTCATGGGGTAGCGCACGAGTTCGTGGATGTGTCCGAGGTGTAGGAGCATTGGTATCCTATTGTGGTGATAAAATGGGCAATTTACACCGTTTAAGTGAATTAGGATTCGAGAATGGAAAGCAACTTTTACATAATCATTCTAGTAGCTGCGGCCTCTGAGGTCGTTTAAGACCAAATTCCCAAAATCCATCAGTATTCATAAATAGATTAGCGGGGTTATGATCTATCGCCCTAATTTTGTCCGCAAACCACCAGTTTATGACCATTTCCGGCTTCACCATGGTAAAAAACGCCACGCTGCTCTACTATCCTATTCGGCAGAGCATCGAGTCTATCTTGCCATTGGTGGACGAGTTCGTGGTAGTGCTCGGCGATTGCAGCGCTGGTGACCGCACGGAGGAGGAGATTCTGGCCATTGGTTCTCCCAAAATCCGTTTAGTCAAAACGGTTTGGGACATTCAACAATACCCCAGTGGTACGGAGAACGCCCACCAGACCGACATCGCCAAATCGCATTGCACTGGGGATTGGTTGTTCTACCTACAGGCCGATGAAGTGGTACACGAGCAATACCTGCCCATCATCAAACGTCGTTGTGAAGTACTGCTGCACGACCCGGAAGTGGAGGGCTTGTTGTTTGATTACGTCCATTTTTGGGGGGATTATTGGCACCATCAGGTGTCGCACGGCTGGTACAAACACGAAATCCGAATCGTCAGAAACCGCCTAGACATACATTCATGGGAGTCGGCGCAATCCTTCCGGCGTATTCCTGGATTTGAAGGAAAAAACTACCGCCAAAAGGCAGGCACCTACAAGCTGAAAGTGGCCATGGCGAACGCACAAGTATATCACTACGGATGGGTACGCCCCCCACAGTTCATGCAATCCAAGAAAAAGGCGCTTGATACCATTCACAAGGGTGAGGAACTAGTTGGGCAACTTTATCACAACCGCCCCGATGGGTATGATTATGGCCCACTGGGAAGGGCAGCAAAATTTAAAGGTACGCACCCAGCGGTGATGCGAGATTGGATAGCCCGCTTTGATTGGCAAGACGAATTGAACTATTCTTCCAAAAGCACAGCAGTGCGCACCGACCTGCACAAACACGACCTGCCAAAATACAGGCTCCTTACTTTCATAGAGCAAAGATTATTGGGAGGCAAAGGAATTGGCACCTTCAAGAACTATGTGTTGACAGACAAGTAGCGTTGGCGATGCTTCGGCAGAAATACCTACAAAACCTTTACGGTCATCAGCCATTGTGCTAGGCGCTGAAAAAGCCCAATCTGGTTTTCATACGAACAAAAAAACCCGTGCGGACTCTCCGACACGGGCTTTTTTTGTTGGCCTACAAGGATTCGAACCTCGACAGGCAGAACCAAAATCTGATGTGCTACCGTTACACTATAGGCCAAAATCTGGTGCTTTTTTTCAAAAGCGTCGCAAAGGTATAACGTTTTTTACATTTTGAAAAGTTCTTTGCTGAAAAAAATAATTCAAGAAAGTTTTTCAGCTCGCCAATGCCTCATTCGACAGGGCTTGTAGCACGCTTGGGAGCTGTTCGTCCAAGGTAGCAACAAGGCTTGTCGTTAGGTGGAGGTCGGTTTTGTATTTTGTGATGCGCTCAAGCTCCTTGTTGGCGGTATTCATGGCTTCGTTCCCCACGAAGGCCAACGTGGACTTCATCTTATGGCTCACCCTGGTCAGTTCGTCCCAATTCTCAGCGGCTGCCAGTTCCCGAACCTTATCCATTTCGGATGGCAATTCATCCAGCAACATGGCGAGCATGGTCTGGATCATCTCCTCGTCGTTGTCGGCCATGAGGCGCAGGTAATCAAGGTTGATGCAATTGGCAGTTTCCATTAGTAGTTATGTTTTACGTATTTAGAAATCTTGAAAAACAGGTCTTCTGGCTCGAAGGGTTTCAATACAAAATCGTCCATGCCATATTCGAGGTATTTGCCATCCCTACCCACGTGGGCGTGGGCGGTCATGGCGAGGATCTTCATATTGGCACGGTCGGGTGGAAAGGTCTCCCGAATTATTTTGGTAGCCTCGTATCCGTCCATAATGGGCATTTGGATGTCCATCAGCACGATATCATAGGTATTTTCCCGAAGCAGGTCAAGTGCGATTTGGCCGTTATCGGCAATGGTGAGGTCAATATTTTTCCATTTTCGTTCCAAGGTCTTCCGGGCCACGAGTTGGTTCATCATGTGGTCTTCGACCAATAGCAGGCTGAAATGGGCGTCTTCTGGCAGCATGAACGCAGGGACGGCAGGGGCGTCATTGTCTTTGCCGTAGTGTTCGTTTTCCGGCAAGTCGAATATCAGGTCAAAAAAGAAGGTGGAACCTTTGCCGATTTCGCTGATGGCGCCGATTTTGCCGCCTTGCTGTTCCACAAGGTTCTTGCAGATGGATAGGCCAAGCCCCGTGCCCTCGAAGACACGGTCTTTGCGGAGCACCCTGGTAAAGGTATCGAAGATGGCCTCGATGTTTTCTTCCGAAATGCCGATACCCGTGTCCTCCACGCTGAATTTCACTTGGACACTGGAGCCGATGTCGTGCAGTTTTTCAATATAAACCTTGACGTGTCCGTGGTCGGTGAACTTGATGGCATTGCCAACAAGGTTATATAGCACTTGATTGAGGCGCAGCTTGTCGCCGCAGATATGTTGCGGCACGTCAGGGCTACTAATCACCTGTAGGTAGATGTCCTTTTCCTGCGCCTTGTACTGCATCACATTGATGAGGTTCTTCAAAAGCTCAGCCAGGTCGAAGGGTTGGTTGTCGAATACTACCTTGCCGTTTTGGATGGCGCTGATTTCGAGGATGTCGTTCACCACACCGAGCAGTATTTCGGAAGAGTTCTTGATGTTCTGCACAAGGCCATTCTGCTCCAAGGGCATGTTCATCTGGAGCAGGATATTGCTCATGCCCAAGATGGCGTTCATCGGCGTGCGCATCTCGTGGCTGATACTGGCGAGGAACTGTTCCTTCATTTGGGCGCTTTGGCGGGCGAGGTCACGAGCCTTGCGCATTTTTTCGGCCTGCCGCAGTTCGGTTACGTCCCGCAGGGTGCAGTTGTAGCCTATGAAGTCGTCGTTGGCAATCAAGGTGGCGGTCATCATGCACTCTCGGGCTTCGCCACTCCTATGGGCGATGTTAATCTCAAAGTCCTTCACTGATTTTTGGGCCTTCAGCTTCAACAGGAACTCGTTCTTCCGCTCGGCGGGATAGTACAGGGAATGGGTGTCGCTCATTGCCTGCAATTCTTCTGCCGAATACCCAAAAACATCCACCGTAGCTTGGTTGAAATCAATAAACTTGCCCGTGAAGGTACTGATGAAAAGCGCATCCTTTGACTGGGTGAAGATTTCTTGGTAGCGCTTCCGGCTTTCAGCTTTTTCCAGCTCCGACAAGTGGCGCTCTGTGATGTCTTGAATGATGCCTTGGTAAACAAGTTGACCACTTTCATCGTGCCGCAGGGTGCATTGCACAAACGCATACCGATGGCTGCCGTCCCGCTGCTTGATTTTCAGGTCTTTCTTTACACTGCCGCTGATGGACACTTCGTCGTGTACCTCTTGCAGTACTTTAATTGGGCTATCCTGCTGATGCAGGCTCTCACCGTTAATCTCCAACCTGTCCTCATCATGGCCAAAAATGCGGTATAATTCATCGGTGGCCGTGAACGTCCCGGATTCGGGGAAGTATTCCCAGTTGCCGATGCGGGCCATGCGCTGGGTTTCCTCCAATCGCTTGAGCACCTTGGTGCGCTCTATCGAAAAGCGTAGCGATTTTGTGAGCTGCTCGGAATCGAAAGCCCCTTTCACCAAGAAGTCTTGGGCACCGGCCTTTACGGCCCTCAGGCCCAGTTCCTTGTCGGAATAACCAGTGAGTACAATGATGTTTTTCTGCGGGAACTTGGCCAACAGCCTTTCCAGTGTTTCGAAGCCCCGGCTGTCGGGCAAGGTAAGGTCGAGCAGAATGGCAGCAAACTCTTCCCCCGTTTCAAGGGCAGCTATTGCATCGGCCAAGGTGATCTTGTTGATGACCTCGCAATTTTGGAGGTCTGACTCCAAGAGGTAAATTTCCACCAAGCGGGCATCGCCGGGGTTGTCCTCTACCAGAAGTACCTTGCTGGCCGAAACGAGAGTGGAAGTTGATACCATGTGATTGGGCGTTGCGTTGATTCAGTTTTTTAACTATTGGGGAGGGGGCGGTTCAGTCAGGATCTCATCGTCGTCGGGGTCGTCAGGCGCTTCCTCATTTTTACGCAAAAAAATGAAATTGGCACCCAATTCACTCAGGACGAAGAGGCAAAGGTCATCGTGATGGGAGCGGTAGAGTGTCTGGAAATCTTCCACTTTCTCTTCTGCAATCAGCTGCTTGGTAACAAATTCCTCTAAAGTGGAAGCATTGGCTGACCAATTTCCCTTGACCGCATCCTTATTCACGATATTTATGCCAATATCAACGATGTTCTGGTGGATGACAAAAATCGGGAAACTCGAAACATCCTGCACCTGGATGACCTCTGCGGCCTCGGACAATGTTTTTTTATAGTTGGCAAGCTCTTTTTCGAGCCGCTTATACAATGGTGTTTGGTTCATGATGTGAATATGGAGGATTTATTCTGTTTGGCCTAAAATCTTTTCAGCTTACCTTTGCCGTTCCCTTTACAAAGGGCAGTTCTAAGTCGGTAATTGCCTCCCATGAAACAGGGATTTTTCACAAAATACCGACAATGCATTGCCCCGCAAGGATATTGAATTGCAAAAATGAGTGATTTTATCAAACACGAGTGCGGCATAGCACTGATTCGCCTTTTAAAACCGCTTGATTTCTACCTTGAAAAGTACGGCACTGCCCTGTACGGCATCAACAAGCTGCACCTCCTCATGGAAAAGCAGCGCAACCGGGGCCAAGACGGTGCGGGCATCGCCACCATCAAGCTCGACAGCCGACCAGGCACCAAAATCATCCACCGTAAGCGTTGCAGCAGTAGTAATTCCATCCAGACCATATTCGAGGAGGTTTACGACAACTTCAACCACCTGAAAAAGGACAAACTCAAGGATGCTGCTTGGCTAAAGGAAAACACGCCATTCACTGGTGAGTTGCTGCTTGGTCACCTCCGCTATGGCACGCACGGTGCCAATTCTGTCAAAAATGTCCATCCCTTCATCCGCAAGAGCAATTGGATAAACCGCACCCTCGTCATCGCCGGCAACTTCAACCTTACCAACGTGGACGAGCTTTTCCAAGAACTGGTAGAACTCGGCCAGTACCCCATGGAACAGACGGACACCGTCACCGTGCTGGAAAAAATTGGCCACTTCCTCGATGACGAGGTGCAGCGCCTCCATACTTGGCACAAGCCCGACGGCCTCTCTGACCTCGAAATCAACGAACTCATTTTTGAAAACCTCGATGTGCAGCGCCTGCTCCAGCGGGCCAGCAAGCGCTTTGACGGCGGCTATGCCATGGCGGGCATGATAGGCCACGGCGACGCCTTCGTCATGCGTGACCCCAACGGGATCCGACCGGCTTTCTACTATGCCGATGACGAGGTAGTGGTCGTCACCAGCGAGCGTGCCCCTATACAGACGGCTTTCGACGTGCATTTTTCAAAAATACAGGAGATAAAGCCGGGCCATGCCCTCATCGTGAAGCGGAACGGGAAACTGAGCGAACTGCCTTTTACAGAAGTGGGCGAGCGCCGTTCTTGCTCTTTCGAGCGCATCTATTTCAGCCGGGGCAACGACCGTGACATCTACACCGAGCGCAAGCTACTCGGCGACCAACTGACAGGGGCAGTCCTCGATGCAGTCAACTACGACCTGGAGCACACGGTCTTTTCTTTTGTGCCAAATACTGCCGAAAGCGCCTTTTTTGGGCTTGTGAAGGGAATCGAAAAGCGGTTGAACGACATCAAGCTGCAAAAAATCAAGGAATTGGGCGACAACCCAAGCGACAAAGACCTGCAACGGATTCTCGCCATGACGCCCCGTGTGGAAAAATTGGTACACAAAGACGCCAAGTTGCGCACCTTCATCGCCGACGACAACTCCCGTGGCACGATGGTCACGCATGGCTACGATGTGACTTATGGCCTCGTCCGCAATGAAGAGGACACCCTCGTACTGCTCGACGACAGCATTGTACGGGGCACCACGTTGAAAGAAAGCATCATCCGCATCGCAGCGAGGCTTCGTCCCAAGAAAATCCTCATCGTGAGCAGCGCCCCCCAAATCCGATACCCCGACTGCTACGGCATTGACATGTCCAAGATGAAGGATTTCGTGGCCTTCCGTGCGCTCGTAAAACTGCTGGAGGATACCAAGCAATCGCACCTGCTCGATGAAACTTACCAACGCTGCAAGGCCCAGATGCACCTGCCAAAGGAAGAAATCAAGAACGAGGTGCAGTTGCTGTACAGCCATTTCTCCGACGAACAAATTAGCCAAAAAATAGCTGAAATCGTGACCCCAAAGGGAATCGGTGCCAAGGTACAAGTCATCTACCAGACCCTCGATGGCCTCCACTCAGCATGCCCAAACCATACGGGCGACTGGTATTTTTCCGGCAACTACCCCACACCGGGCGGCAATAAGGTGGTGAACCGGGCTTTTATCAACTATATGGAAGGCAAGGACGAACGGGCCTATTAGGTTGCGAGCTACAATTACCAAGCCTCCCAATAAGCACTTCCATTGTTTTTTATCAAAAAACTGCTTTTCTTTGCAGCAATAATCCTCACTACACAATCTCTAACCTTGGTTGAGGCGTTATTTGGGACAACTTAGATCCTGACCTAGCACTGACTTCTAAATTTGGAAAAGCCATAACTCAAACCATCATTTTGAGTCAATCTCCATTTCGGCTTCTCTCCTTAATATTACTTGGTTTCACCTAAATGCATTTCACGGGATTTCATCTTAAAAACATTCATTTCACATGAAACGTATCCTTATTTATGTCTTGCTGCTTTCATCTTTTGTTTCGTTTGGCCAGCAAAAGGTCGAAATAGGATTCTCTGGCGGCTTCGCCAACTACCAAGGCGACCTAGTGGAAGACCCCATTGACTTTTCCGAAACCAAGTTTTCTTATGGCGGTTTCCTCCGCTACCATATTGGCGACAAAATAAAACTGAGAGGGAACTTCCTGCACGCCTTTATTTCTGGCAACGACGCCAATGCAACGGGCACACTAAAGGATCGTGGCTGGAGTTTTGATTCCGATTTGTTGGAAGCCACGCTAATCGGCGAGTACCACCCGCTTGGCAAGGAACGCTACGGCAGTACGGGCATTTTCGAGCGCCGAATTTCGCCTTATATCGGAATGGGACTTGGCATGGCCTATTTTAGGCCCAAAGTGAGCGTCACCAACCCAGAAGATGCATCCTTGTTCCCTGAGGCCAGCGAAAAGACCACTTCGCTCAGCATCCCAATTGTCGTTGGGGCGAGGGCCGACTTGTTCGAGTTCTTCTCACTTGGCCTGGAGGTTGGTTGGCGGGCCACCCTCAACGACTACCTCGATGGCGTGAGCCAAAACGGAAGGCAAGACCGCAACGACTGGTACGTGTTGGCAGGTTTCACGGCCTCTTTCTTCTTTGGCAGTGTAGAACCTGACTACAATTTCGAGGCGAAATGATGGGCAAGGAGCGGGTTTTCGGGTTTTCGGGTTTTCGGGTTTTCGGGTTTTCGGGTTTTCGGGTTTTCGGGGCAGGTGTTCAACCCGAACACCTCAGAACCCGAAAACCCAGAACCCCTCCCAATGCCTCACCCCTTCAAATATCCCGCCGCCGCCGCCATTTCTTCGTAGAACGCCTCGCCGTACTTGCGTACGATGGCATCCTTGACGAATTGATAGACAGGCAACTTGGCAGCCTTGCCAGCCGTACAGGCCGCCGAACAGATGTCCCAAACATCATAGTTCAGCGCCTCGAAATCCACATGGGGGTTGTAGGAAACCCGAACAGGGTAGAGGTGGCAGGAAATGGGCTTCTTGAAATGGGTGACCCCTGCTTCATAAGCTTTTTCGATGCCACATTTGGCGATGCCGTTCTCCTCGAAGGTGAGGTAGGCGCAGGCTCCATCCGCTAGCAGGGGCGTGCCAGGGCCTTTCAAGCCAGGGAAATAAACATGGACACCCTGTCGCTCAATGGCCTCAATGCCCACTGGCCGTAGGAAGGGCTTGATGTCATCATAAATTTGAGAGAGCGTTTCCAGTTCCTCCGCTTCGAGCGGGGCACCGAAATCCCCCTCCCAACAGCAGGCGCCCTTACAGGCATTGAGGTTGCACAGGAACTGCTCGGTGAGCACTTCTTCGCTTACGAGTATGTCTTGGACGATGACCAAATCAAGCTGTTTTTGCCTGACATTTTACTTTTTAAGTAAAAAACAAGGGTGTCGGGCTGTTAGTGTTGCGCACTGTTGTATTTTAGCGGCAAATGTATTTCAAAAAAAACGTGAAGATGAAAAATCTGATGACCTGCCTTGCCCTGTTGTTCTTTGCCGCAATGGGCATTCATGCCCAAACCGCAGTGGCTACCACCTCCACGGCCCAACAGGCCACTGAAAAACTCACCCAACTTTATGGCCTTGATGATAAACAGCAAGCCGACATGTTGGAAATACAAGAGCGCAAGCTCCGTAACCTCGCAGAAATTGAGCCTTTGAAGGCCAGCGACCCAACAGCCTACACCTTGAAACTGCGTTCTGCGCAGGCAGGAACCCACGCCTCCATCCAGCGGCTTTTGAACGAGGAGCAAATAAAGCTATTCACGCAGGAGCAACAACGGCTTCGAGAGGAGAAGTCCAATGCTTACAAGCTGCTAAAAACGAGTGGGGCCAGCCAGCAAGAAATTGAGCGGAAAATGATCGAGTACGACCTACAGACCATGTGATGAATGGCATATTGCGAAGCAAAAAACAACTGCAAAGGGGCGGTGCGGATATTTCGTACCGCTTTTTTGTTTTTGAGTGAGTTGAGGGATGTCAAAATTTCTACTTTTACCGCCCGAACCGAAAACCATGTGGGGGCAGTGACGTTATTGCCAACAACATCCACCAGATAAAATCCTGGCAACTGCTTGGTAGGGGTTGGTAGGGGTAGAAAAACTTTTTTCCCTACCCGCACAGCCTTCAGGTAGTTCCAAATCCCGCAGCGTAAATGGATCCGCTAAAACAGAAATTCTTCCAAAAATCATCCGAGGTCAAACAAGAGATCAAGGCCCTGCTCGCCGAGCACGGCAATGTCGTTGTTGACGAAGTCACCCTCAGCCAAGTATTCGGTGGTGGCCGTGACATCATCTTCATGCTTTGGGAGCCTTCCCTGCTCGACGCACAGGAAGGCATCCGCTTCCGGGGCTATTCCCTGCCAGAGCTTCGGGAAAAACTCCCCAAGGGCAAGGGCAAAGAGCCGCTGCCAGAAGGGCTTTTCTGGCTCATGTTGGTGGACGAAATCCCCACGGAGGAGGAAGTCGCCTGGCTCAGCGACGAATGGGAGCGCCGCTGCAAAGTGCCGCCCCACGTCTGCAAGGTGCTGGATGACCTGCCTACCAGCACCCACCCCATGACCCAGTTCACCATTGCCATCACCGCCATGCAGACGGACTCCGAGTTCGCCCGCAGGTACAGCCAGGGCATGAGCAAGAACGACTACTGGGATGCCGCCTACGAAGACTCCATGAACCTCATCGCAAGGCTACCCGGCATCGCTGCCTATATCTATCGCCGCACCTACCACGGCGGCAACCACATCAAGGCCGACCGTTCCTTGGACTGGGGCGCTAACCTCGCCCACATGCTCGGCGTATCCAAGAGCGACGACTTCCGCAACTTCATGCGCCTGTACATGACCATCCATGCCGACCACGAGGGCGGCAATGCGTCGGCGCATACGCTGCACCTGATTGGCTCTACCCTCAGCGACCCTTACTTGTCGTTTGCTGGCGCAATGACCTCACTGGCCGGCCCATTGCACGGCCTCGCCAACCAGGAGGTCATCCACTGGGTATTCCAGATGGTGAACCAACTCGGCACCCGCAACCCCACGAAGGAACAGATTGCCAGTTACGTGGAGGCTACCCTTGCTGGTGGCAAAGTGGTACCCGGCTACGGCCATGCGGTGCTGCGCAAACCAGACCCCCGCTTCATCGAGCAGGTTCGCTTCGCAAAGGAATACTGCCCCGACGACGAGATAGTGAACGTGATTTGGAAGGTATTTGAAGTGGTGCCGCCCATCCTCCAGGGCCTTGGCAAAATCAAGAACCCGTGGCCCAACGTGGATGCCCACTCTGGCGCCATCCTCGTCCACTACGGCCTCGACCAATACAGCTTCTATACAGTGCTGTTCGGCGTATCAAGGTCACTCGGCGTATTGGCCTCGCTTTGCTGGTCGAGGGCGCTGGGCATGCCGCTGGAGCGGCCCAAATCCGTTAACATGGATTGGGTGAAGCAGTTCCTGGCATCGAAAAAAGCGTGAGAAATGATGAACCTGCTTGATGTCGGTGCAATCGTTTTCATTTTTTGAAATAACAATATCAAATGGTTTCGGTCAACCTACTTGGCCGGAACCATTTGTTTTTTGCTACCTTTGAAAACCAAACCAAAGAGGCAATTGACCGATTAAACAATCAATCCAACCGTTTTTCATGAACAATCCATTCTTGGCAATATTGCTTGCCGTATTGCTGTTGCCGACCTCCGCATTTTCCCAAAAGAACAAAAAGAAAAAAGCCGAGAAAGAGATTGCCGAAACAAAGGTGAAGGACTATGGCATCGAAGATTCCGAATTGTTCAACCGGGCCTTCACGGGCTTTGCGCTCTACGACCCCGCCGAAGGCAAGATGCTCTACCAACGCAACGCTGACAAATACTACACCCCCGCTTCCAACACCAAGATATTGACGCTTTATGCCAGCCTGCGCACGCTCGGCGACTCCATCCCGGCACTCCAGTACAGCCGCCAAGGCAGTTTCCTTGTGTTTTGGGGGACGGGCGACCCCTCCTTCCTCAACCCCCACTTGACGCAGAACACGCAGGTCTATGATTTTTTGAAAAACAGCAGGGAGCAGCTCCTGTTCTGCCCCACCAACTATAAGGACAAGCGCTACGGCTCCGGCTGGATGTGGGACGACAATTTCTACGATTATCAAGCCGAAAAATCGCCGCTGCCCGTTTACAGCAATGTGGCCCATTTCAGCCAGGAAGACCTCACTTCGGGCATCACTGTGCAGCCAGCGTTTTTGGGTAAATACCTTGAGCACGACTCTACCCTCCACGCCGACGACTATGTTGGCAGGGATGAATTCGGCAACCGATTTTCTTTCAACAACGTTGCGAAAGCAGGCAAAAAATTCGAATGGCATGTGCCATTCAAGGCTACCCCACATTTCGTGACCGAGCTATTGGCAGATACCTTGAAACGCCACGTGAGCTTGCTGGAAGCCAATATGCCGCCACCCGCCGATGCCAAAACGCTTTACAGCATCAAAGCTGACACCCTTTATACCCGGATGATGCAGGAAAGCGACAACTTCATTGCGGAGCAACTGCTAATGCTCTGCGCTTGGCAACGCACAGGCGCCATGAACACGGAAAAGGCCATCGAATTTGCCGAAAAAAACCACTTGAACGGCCTACCCGATGACCCCAAATGGGTGGACGGCTCTGGCCTCAGCCGCTACAACCTCGTGACCCCTCGCACGCTGGTGGAAGTGCTCAACCGTATCCAACAAACCGTGCCAAGGCAGCGGCTCTTCGGCATATTCCCCGCTGGCGGCGTCAATGGCACCATCAAGGATAACTATAAAAACGGGGATTCGCCCTACGTTTTCGCCAAGACGGGCACCCTACGGCACAACCACAGCCTGAGCGGCTACCTCATCACCAAGAAAGGCAAAATGCTGATTTTCAGCTTCATGCACAACAACTACACGGGTAGCATGAGCGCCCTGCGCAAAGAGATGAACAAGGTTTTGCGGGAGGTGTATGAGGGGAATTGAAGGTGCTGGATACTGGATACTGGCAACTCGAAACTAAAAATTACAGGAGTGCCAGTTTTGCCGCAGCCATTTCTTTTTTTCCTTGAAATCGGGCATGGCATCCTCAACATGCTTCCAGAAGCGGGGCGAATGGTTCATTTCGAGCAGGTGCGCCAGTTCGTGGATGATGACATAGTCCACCACATCATCAGGGGCGAAAAGCAGGCAGGTACTGAGGTTGATATTGCCGACGTGGGAGCAACTGCCCCAGTTGGAAGTGTTGTACTTGAGTGATACACCCTTGATTTCTTTCCTAAAAAAAAGATGGTTCAGTTCCATGACCCGCCGTTCGATATGTGGCAGGAAATCTTGCGCCACTACCCGACTCAGCAACTGCCGAATGGCCTTGGTGCGGCTGGCCTCATTATCGGCCTTGGTCAGGCGGAGGTGGATGGTGCGGCCATGCAAGCGGGCGGCGTGGGTCTTATTGTCCGTCCAGTCAATCTTGAGTTCATAGCTGCGTGGACCGACTTGTAACTGGTCGCCATCTTGGTAGGTCTTGCCAAGGGCATGGCCTTCTTCCGGGCCTTTCTCGGCAAGCTTCTCCATGACCCAGTCCTTGAAACGGGCTAAGTGCCGCTCTTTTTCGGCGGCCAACATCAAGCTGGGCAGGCGGCAGATGGCCCCAGCCTTGCCAAGCGAAAAGCGCACGCCTCTCCGCATCTCGACATATATCTTGGCGGGTATCCGGCGCTCCCCTATTTCAATAAAGGTATGCGCTGGCTTGGGTTTGGATTTTTTGAACAGCTTCAAAGTGGAGGCAAGTAAAAGGGACAAAGGCAAAAATAGCACGTTGCCAGCTTCTGCCACTTCACTTTTTAGTTTGTCCTTTTTACTTTGTATATAAAACAAACAGCAAAGCCCGAAGCGGATGTACCACTTCGGGCTTTGCGCCTGAAATTATGATAACAGCAATCGCTGCTTATTTCACGTGCTTCTCATCGGAAACCGACAGTTTCCAACGGCCTTGTGCCCTGCGACGGGACAACACTTTGCGGCCATTTTTGGTGCTCATGCGCTCACGGAAACCGTGCTTGTTAGCTCTTTTTCTTCTCGAAGGTTGAAAGGTCCTTTTCATTTTATCGTCAAATTTACGGATTCAAAATAAGCCCTTTTTCAAAGGGACGGCAAAGGTAGCTTTTTTGGTTGTAAAATCCCAAGCAGTGACAGGGATTTTTTTCATGGTGTAAGAATACTATTCCATTATCTACCTTTACCCGCACTTACCAACACACCAAGTTTTAATTACGAAGAAGATGAAACTAACCTATCGCCTTTTGCTGCTCGCAGCACTTTCCCTCATTGCTTTTTCCTGCAAAAAAGAAGCAACCAACTTCGACCGCCCGCAAGACCCTTGGGTGTTCCGCTCGGTGCTTGACTCTATCCCCCGCATTGCCACCGTGGGCCTGCACGACGATATGTGGGTGGCCTACAACACCGCCAATTGTTCGGTTTACAAGGCATGGAAAGGCTCTGTGAACTTCGACGGGGCGGTCTATACCACCGTGCATGGCCCGCAGCCGAGCAGCATTGGCAATGGCTGGTTCGTGAACAAGCATGAGAACCCTTGGATAGTCGTCGTGAACGGCAAGGAGGAAGCACCCAAGGTGCAGTACCGGGGCCACCGCTTCGAGAAGGGGCAAGTCACGCTGAACTATGAACTGCAACTTGCCGATGGCAAAATCATCAAAGTAAACGAGCGGCCAGAGTATGCCACGAAAGGTGATGCCCCCAACCAGCAAGCAGGCTTGGAACGGGTATTCACCACGACCGATGTGCCCGATGGGGCTAAGGTTGTTATGAAAACAAACCTCAGCTCCATCAGTCTCGAAAGCGCCGTGGAGACCGATGGCCAGTGGCAGGTGACGGGCAAGACCGACCGGGAGTTTGCTGGGCTAAAGGGCCTCGACCTTGATGGCCAGCTCACGCTGAAATCCAACGGCAGTACCCGCTTCGCAGGGTTTTTTACCAAAAAACCAATGATTGAGAACCTCAACAAAGTAGAGGGGGACGAGGAGGCGGAGACCCTGCCGCTCGGCCTTCGCCTCATCGGCAAATCGGACTGCAAGAGCTGCCACAACACCAACGTGCAGACCGTCGGGCCGTCCTACGTGGACATTGCGACCCGCTACCGCAACACTGCCGACAACGTGGCCACCCTCGTGGCGAAGGTGAAAAACGGGGGCGCTGGCAACTGGGGCCAAGCCGCCATGACCGCCCATGCCGACCTGCCCGACACCGACGTGGAACTGATGGTGAAATTCATCATGGGCCTCGATAGCGTAGAAGAGGCCAAGCTGGCTGCCCTGCCCGAAAACAAGGCAAGCAGCACGGCGCTCCAGCCCAAAACCGACGTGAAGGAAGAAGATATTTACCCGGGTTCGCTCATCAAGGTTTACCAATTTGACGCCAAGCGGAGCCTGGCCAAGGTGTCCGATATGCGGCCACTGCCCAAGCCCATTTTCGAGGGCATTGTGTCGAAGCTCCACGCCACCGCCGCCGACTTTGGCGACCTGACGGACAATTTCGGCATCATTGCCGAAGGCTACCTGAAAATACCCAAGGACAATACCTACACCTTCCGCACCATTAGCGACGACGGCAGTGTGCTGTATATCGGTGAAACGAAGGTGGTGGACAACGACGGCCTCCACGGCGACGAACCCAAGGACGGCGACGTCACGCTCAAGGCGGGCCTGCATCCCTTCCGCTTGGAGTACTTCGAGTCGGGCGGCGGCAATATGGTCTCGTTGCAATGGAAGACGCCCGATGGCAAGTTTGAAATCGTGCCGGGGGCAATATTGGCACATGACAAAAACCTGCAGCCAAAGGCTGGCGGCGCCATGACCTTCGGCGCTGGCTCGCAGATACCCGGCGACAAGGCACACGAGGCGGGCGTACACCCCAGCTACGACCTTGCGCAGGCACGTCCCAATGACTTCCTCCCGAAGGTGGGCGGTATGGACTTCCTCGCCGATGGCCGCATGGTGGTCTGCACTTGGGACGCCGAGGGCGGAGTTTATATCGTTGAAAATGTGCAGAGCGGCGACCCCTCGAAGATGAAGGCCGTGAAAATCGGCAACGGCTTGCACGAGCCGCTCGGCCTCAAAGTGGTCAACGACGTGATTTATGTACTGCAAAAACAGGAACTGACCAAGCTCGTGGACAACGACAAGGACGGCATGATTGACGAATACTACACGGTCTGCAACAACTGGGGCGTCACTTCCAATTTCCACGAGTTTGCTTTTGGCCTCGTGCACAAGGACGGCCATTTCTACGGCAGCCTCGCCACGGACATCCTGCCCGGTGGCGCTGGCGCTCCCACGCAGCCGAAAGACCGGGGCCGCACCTTCAAAATCAGCGAAAAGGACGGCAGCATCGAGTTCATCGCCAGCGGCCTGCGCACACCCAACGGCATCGGCATCGGGGTTGACGGCGAGATTTTCAACGCCGACAACCAAGGCGATTGGCTGCCCGTCAGCAAAATCCTGCACATCACGCCCGGCGCTTTTTATGGCAGCCGTGCGGTGGATTTCGAGGGCACTGCCAACCTGCCCGTGAAGCAGCCCGTGGTCTGGTTGCCGCAGGACGAAATCGGCAACTCGCCCGCTACCCCGCTCGCCTTCACCGACGACAGCCCGTACAAGGGCCAGATGATGCACGGCGAGGTGACGAACGGCGGCATCAAACGGGTATTTGTGGAGAAAATAAATGGCGAGTACCAAGGCTGTCTCTTCCGCTTCACGCAGGGCTTGGAGGCGGGCGTCAACCGCTTGGTCTGGGGACCTGACGGGGCGCTCTACGCTGGCTGCATCGGCAACCCCGGCAACTGGCGGGACATGAACGGCGACAAGCTCTGGTACGGCCTCCAACGGCTGAAATACAATGGCAAGACCGCCTTTGAAATGCTCGCCATCAGGGCGAAGAGCAACGGCGTGGAAATCGAGTTCACCGAGCCACTGGAAGAAGGCAACGGCTGGAACGGTGCCGAGTACCAAGTGGAGCAGTGGCGCTACGTGCCCACGAAGGACTATGGCGGACCGAAGGTGGACCAAACAAAGATAAAGGTGCTTTCAGCCAACGTCAGCAGTGACCGCAAAAAGGTCTTTTTGGAACTGGCGGGCATGAAGCCAGGGCACGTCGTTTATGTACGACTGCCCTACACTTGGGTGAGCGCCAACGGCCACGAGCTTTGGGCGACGGAAGGCTGGTACACGATGAACGCTATACCCGCAGAACCCCTAACCCCTAAAGGGGGACAGACCCCGATGTTTGCACCAAATACCCTCACAGAAGCCGAGAAAGCCGCTGGTTGGAAGCTGCTTTTCGATGGAAAGACCACGGCTGGCTGGCACGGCTTCAACAAAAAGCCCGTGAGCAAGAAATGGGTGATACAGGAAGGCGCACTGCATTTTGACCCAACGGCTGCCAAGGACGATGCCAACGGCGACATCATTACCGACGAGGAGTTCGCCAACTACGAGCTGCGCTTGGAGTGGAAGATTGCGCCTTGCGGCAACAGCGGTGTGATTTACAATGTGGTAGAAGACCCCGCCAAATACGAATGGGCCTGGCAGACCGGTCCCGAGATGCAAGTGCTCGACAATGCCTGCCACCCCGACGCCATGTTCGACAAGCACAAGGCGGGCGACCTCTACGACCTCATCGCCAGCCGCCTGATGACCGTGAAGCCCGGCGGCCAATGGAACAGCGCCCGCCTCGTGAACCGCAATGGCAAGGTGGAGCATTGGCTGAATGGCCGCAAGGTGGTGGAAGTGGACATGACAGGCGAGGAATGGCGCAAGCTCGTAGCTGGCAGCAAGTTCAAGGAGATGCCGGATTTTGGGAAGAAGACCAGCGGGCGCATTGCGCTACAGGACCACGGGGATAGGGTGTGGTATAGAAATATGAAGGTGAGGAGGTTGAAGTGAGGCTTGATTTTAATGCGTTTATATACTCACTTCTCACTTTTAAAGGATATACAATAGGTGTTATTTGGAAATTCCCAAATAACACCTATTGTACTTTTTTCATCGCCTGAATTGAATCTTTATCTTATTAATTCAAATTCGCCTTTAATTAGTGTCTGTCCATTTAGTCAAATCTAATTACAAATAACTGGTTGTCAATTATTTAGCGCCTGTATTTTATGGGCTTTTTATAGATT
The DNA here is from genome assembly GCA_022841745.1 of Saprospiraceae bacterium. Classification (GTDB taxonomy): domain Bacteria; phylum Bacteroidota; class Bacteroidia; order Chitinophagales; family Saprospiraceae; genus UBA6168. The sequence goes on from JALHQW010000028.1 coordinate 92,217, forward strand.
TGCCTTATGAAGATGACACTATTTCATG
>JALHQW010000029.1:0-20778 GCA_022841745.1 Saprospiraceae bacterium
GGCGGGTTATCAAACCCGCCTGTTCCGGAACAGGCGGGTTTGATAACCCGCCCTCTCGCAAGGAGACTGCTTGAATTATTATTCCAAGTTATTCCTTCAAAATACCCCGGTTTAATTCAAACCTCACGTTAACTTAGAATTTTTTTTTGTATGCAAATTTTTGATACCCTTAATTGGTGATTGGTGCTACCATTGAACCAGTTCGCAGTCAAGTACCGAATAACGAGTCACGAATCACCAATCACCATTACTACCTATTTTTCTCTAAAGAATATGGTAATAGGCACTCCAGTGAACTGGAACTTCTCTCGAAGCCTGTTTTCCAAAAAATGCTTGTAACTGTCCTTCACATGCTTGGGGTTGCTGCAATAGAACACAAAAGCTGGATAAGGCGTCGGCAACTGGTTGACAAATTTGATACTGACATTTCTCCCCCTGTGCGAGGGTGGCGGAGTGCGTTCTATTTCAGGCTGCATCTGGTCGTTCAAGTGAGAAGTCTTCACTTTCCTTGAGCGGTTCTCAAAAACCTGCAAAGCTTCCTCCACTGCCTTGAAAATCCGCTGCTTCTCGTGAACAGACACGAAAAGGATGGGCACATCATCGAATGGGGCAATTTTCCGTTTGATTTCAACCTCAAAATCCCTGGCGGTATTCGTCTCTTTTGCGACCAAGTCCCATTTGTTGACCAAGATGACCAATCCTTTGTTTCGCTTCTGTGCCAGGCTAAAAATGCTCATGTCCTGCGCCTCAATGCCCGTTTGGGCGTCAATCATCAGGATGCAAACGTCCGATTCTTCAATCGCACTGATGGCCCGCATGACGGAATAGAATTCGAGGTCTTCGTGAACCTTGGCCTTTTTCCGAATTCCAGCGGTGTCCAACAGTATAAATTCCTTGCCAAACTTTGAATACTTGGAGTGAATCGTGTCCCGGGTCGTACCTGCTATATCGGTGACAATGTTTCGGTCTTCGCCCAACAGTGCGTTCAATAGCGACGATTTGCCTACATTGGGTTGCCCTACGATGGCAAATTTGGGCAAGTCCGTTTCAATGACAGCGTCCTCCGTAACATGTTCGGTCACGGCATCTAAAAGTTCGCCGGTACCGCTGCCTGTGAGCGAGGAAACAAAGAAAACCTGCTCAAAGCCAAGGCTGTAAAACTCGTTGGCAAGGAGGTAGCGTTCATTGTTGTCCACTTTGTTGACACAAAGTAGCACAGGGCGCTTCGAGCGGCGGAGCAGCCGGGTCATGTCTTCGTCAAGGTCGGTAATGCCCGTGGTCACGTCCACCATGAACACGATGACCGCTGCCTCGTCAATGGCTATTTGCACCTGCGAGCGAATGGCCGCTTCGAAAATATCGTCGGAATGTTGGACGAATCCACCCGTGTCCACCACGTTGAAAATCTTACCGTTCCATTCGCAGGTTCCGTATTGACGGTCACGGGTCACCCCACTGAGATCGTCCACGATGGCTTGCCTCCCGCCAATCAGTCGGTTGAATATCGTTGATTTGCCCACATTGGGGCGGCCCACTATTGCTACTATGTTTCCCATTTTTTATTGATAAACGATTGACGGTGGACGGTAGACGGACAAGTTGTAACCCGTCAATCGTCAACCGTAAGCCGTCAACCGTTATAATTCATATCCAAAATGCTTCAGCATCCGCTCGTCGTCCCGCCAGTTGTCCCGGACCTTCACATGGAGGTCAAGGAAGACCTTGCTTTCCAGCCAAGTTTCGATGGACTTGCGGGCCTCGGTGCCGAGTGCCTTTATCGAACTCCCGTTTTTGCCCAAAATAATCATCTTTTGGGTCTCACGGGATACGTAAATATGCGCCATGATTTCTACCAGGTTCTCGCCCTTGGTGGTTTTGGTTTCCTTGAAACGCTCCACAACGACCTCGGTTGAGTAGGGTATCTCCTGCTTGTACAGCTCCAGGATTTTTTCCCGGATGATTTCGCTGACGAAAAACCGCTCTGGGCGGTCGGTCAGTTGATCCTTCGGGTAGTATTCTGGCCCTTCGGGCAATGCTGACTTGATTTGTTCCAACATCTCCGCCGTGTTGGTTCTCTGCAAAGCCGAAATCGGGATAACCGCCTGAAAATCAACCCGCTCCGACCACCAAGCTGTCAAGTGGGCTACTTCATTGGCCTTTGCTTGGTCTATTTTATTGAGGATGAAAAACTTTGGCACTTCACTGTCCTTCAACTGTTGGAGCACAGGGTCGTTGTCCTCGTATTTTTCATAAATATCAGTGATGAACAATAGCAAGTCCGCATCCTCAAAAGCCGAGTGGGCAAAGCGGTTCATCGCCTCTTGCATCTTGTACGCTGGATTCTTAATGATGCCCGGCGTATCGGAAAACACCATTTGAAAATCGTCCCCACTCACAATGCCGATGATGCGGTGACGGGTCGTTTGCGGCTTGGAAGTAATGATGCTCATCCGCTCGCCCACGAGGGTGTTCATCAGCGTGCTCTTGCCGACGTTGGGGCGGCCTATGATGTTGACGAAGCCGGAACGGTGGGTATTTGATGGATGCAGTGGGTTAGTCATTTTCTTCTTGAAAACCGTTTCTAATAAGCTGTTTCTTTGAATTTTCCATTTTTATTGAATAGTATAGGCCAAATCCTAAGTAGGTCACTGCTACAACCAAAATAGGAAATGGTGTTATTGGTGGATTTAGATAAAGGAATTCTAAAATTAAAAACGAAATACCAATTATCAAGGCTGTTTTTGAATAATAATTGGTGGCTATGCCTCCAACCAAATATGTTAAACTTGTCAAAAATCCCATCCAACTGAAACCCATTTCTTCAAAATAACTACGTGCAACCCTTATCATCATCAAAACAGCCAACGTGTAGAAAACCAATTGAGCAATTCTTACAATTTTGGCGCTTTTAATAAAACTTTGCATCAGGGCCTTGTTCTCGGGTAACTCACTATCGAATTCCAATTTATCATCCAATATTTCCATTAGAGCAACCCTTGAAAGTTAAGCTATTTTCTTTTTATTTCCAGTTGTTTGCAACGCCAACACTACCACCCCCAATGGTGGTAGCGTCACCTCCAAGCTATGCTTACGCCCATGTTTCTCCTCCTTCTTCGCTTTGATAGGCTTGGCGTTCAAATAGCCTTCACCACCGTATTTTTTATCGTCACTGTTCAGAACTTCGACCCAAGAGCCGCTTTGCGGAGCACCAAAACAATAGCCCTCCCGAAGCACAGGCGTGAAATTGCAAACGACAACGAGAACGTCTTCCTTTTTTTCGCCTTGTCGAAGATAGGTGATGACGCTGTTCTGCCAATCGGCGTGCTCAATCCACTCGAAGCCGCTTGGGTCGAACTGCTTCTCGTAAAGCGCCTTTGACCCTTTATAAAAATGGTTCAAGTCTCGCACCCAAGTCTGCACACCTTTGTGGTAGTCGTACTGCACCAAATCCCAAACAAGGCCCCGCTCGATGCTCCACTCGCTGGTCTGGCCGAACTCACCGCCCATGAACAGCAGGTGCGTGCCGGGATGCGTCCACATATAGCCGAACATGGCCCGCAGTTGCGCAAACTTCATCCACTCATTGCCGGGCATCTTGTCAATCAACGGGCCTTTGCCGTGTACCACCTCGTCGTGCGAGAGCGGTAGCATGAAATTCTCGCTGAAAGCATAAATGAGGCTAAAGGTCAGCTCGTGGTGGTGGTCTTTGCGGAAAAGCGGGTCGAATTGCATGTACTTCAGCGTGTCGTGCATCCAGCCCATCATCCATTTTTGGTCGAATCCAAGGCCGCCGTCGGTGACTGGCTTGCTCACGCCGGGCCATGCCGTGCTTTCTTCGGCAATGGTCACGACGTCCGGGTGGTCACGATGTGCTATCTCGTTGAACTCCTTGAAGAACGAAACCGCCTCCAAATTCTCCCGACCACCGTACTGGTTCGGTATCCATTCGCCTTCTTTGCGGGAATAATCGAGGTAGAGCATCGAGGCCACGGCATCCACCCGCAGGCCGTCAATATGGAACTGCTCCAGCCAGAACAGTGCATTGGAAATCAAGAAGCTTCTCACCTCATAACGACCGTAGTTGAACACAGCGCTTTTCCAGTCAGGGTGGAATCCCTTGCGTGGGTCGGCGTGGTCATAGAGGTGCGTTCCGTCGAAATCGGCGAGGCCGTGGGCATCGTAGGGGAAATGCGAAGGCACCCAATCGAGGATGACGCCGATGCCTTCTTGATGGAATGCATCCACCAGTGCCATGAAATCCTCTGGGTGTCCGAAGCGGCTGGTCGTTGCAAAATAGCCCGTGATTTGGTAGCCCCAAGAGGGGAAATAAGGGTGCTCCATCACTGGCAGGAATTCCACATGGGTGAAGCCCATTTCCTTCACATAAGGCACAAGCTCGTCTATCAATTCGAGGTAGCTGAACGAGTTGAAACCACCTTTTTTCTTTTTCCAAGAACCTAAATGAACTTCGTAAACCGAGTAAGGTTGCGGCTTGCCCGCCATCTCGGCCCGTTGTTTCAGCCATTTTTCGTCTTTCCATTCATAAAATGGATCCCAGACAATAGAGGCCGTGTTGGGTGGTATCTCCCAAAAACGGGCGAAGGGGTCGCCTTTCGATAGGCGGCGCTTGTCACGGCTTTTGATGCTGTACTTGTACAGCGTACCCTTGCCGATGCCCGGTATCCAACCTTCCCAAATGCCCGTGCCATCGGGGCGAAGGAAGAGCTTATGCGTTTTCTCGTTCCAGAAATTGAAATTGCCAACTACCGAAACTTCCAATGCACTTGGTGCCCAAACGGCGAAAAAGGTGCCCCATTCCCCATCCAATTGCATGGGGTGGCTGCCCATTTTGTTGTACAACCGAAAATGTTTGCCACCACGAATGAGTTCGATGTCGAAGTCGGTGAGGAGGGTATGCGGCTTGACGTTTTGCATTTTTTTAGATACTGGATTCTGGATACTGGATTCTGGATACTGCAAAGGTAGCAATTCCTGCCAACTGCCCGATATGTTACCTTCATCACATTGCCGACTAATCTTTTGCAGCAGTCATGGTGTTTCATTGCCCATTCAATACCTTTGCGCCCCCAAAAGATTCAATCCTTGAGTCCGTCAACGAATTCAATTTCCCCATGTGCCTTTGGCACGGGAGAAGAAACTTGAGAGAGAGAAAGCTTTTTAAAATCTTTCTCTCTTTCGAGTAACTTCTGATAAATCTGAGTTGTCGGAGCGGTCTCATCCTTCAATCCTTCATTCATTCAATCCTTCAATCCTTTTATATGCAAATCCACAAATGCATCATCATCGGCTCCGGCCCTTCTGGCTATGCAGCCGCCATTTACGCTTCCCGTGCAAACCTTAACCCCATCCTCTACACTGGCCCGCAGCCTGGCGGTCAATTGACCACTACCACCGAGGTGGACAACTATCCTGGCTATCCCAAGGGTATCAGCGGGCCGGACATGATGGAGGAACTCCGGGAACAAGCCGAGCGCTTCGGTACCGATGTCCGCTGGGAAATGATTTCAAAAGTGGATTTCAAAACGGGTGAGAACTATCACAAGGTCTGGACGGAAGCAGGTGAGGAACTCAATGCATACACTGTCATCATCTCCACGGGTGCCACTGCCAAATACCTTGGTCTTGAATCTGAAGCCCGCCTAATGAACAATGGTGTAAGTGCCTGTGCGGTCTGCGATGGATTTTTTTTCAAAGGAAAAGAAGTGGCCGTAGTTGGCGGCGGCGACACGGCTGCCGAGGAAGCTACCTACCTTGCGAAACTTTGCCCAAAAGTCCACTTGATTGTACGGCGTGACGAACTCCGTGCTTCGCAAATCATGCAGAAGCGAGTGTTCAACACGCCCAATATCGAAGTTCATTGGAATTCGGAGACGGTGGAAGTGCTCGGCAACGAAAAAGTCTCCGGCATCATCCTGAAGAACAACAAAACAGGCGAAACCAAGGAAATCACGCTGGAGGGTTTCTTTGTAGCCATAGGCCATAAGCCAAACACCGACATCTTCAAAGGCTTCCTCGACATGGACGAGACGGGCTACCTCATCGTCAAGCCGGGCAGTACCAAGACCAATATCCAAGGCGTTTTCGCCAGCGGCGATGCTGCGGACAAGGTCTATCGCCAAGCCATCACGGCAGCAGGCACGGGCTGTATGGCGGCGTTGGATGCGGAAAGGTATATGGTGGAGGAGGAGTTGGGTTAAATGCAAAAAGGTGACACCTTTTTGAAAGGTGTCACCTTTTACTGACGGAAAGCCATTGAATATTAGCCTTTAATCCTCATCATCAGCCAAACCAACCGTCGTCTTGTTCATCAGGAATGCTTTCAGGAAAGCATCCAAATCACCATCCAAGACGGCATCCGTTTGCGAGGTTTGGTAGCCTGTGCGGTGGTCTTTTACCCGGCGGTCGTCGAGCACGTAGCTGCGAATTTGGCTGCCCCACTCGTTCTTCATTTTGCCTGACTCTATCTTATCCTTGGCAGCCTTCTGCTTTTCCAACTCCATTTCATAGAGGCGGGATTTCAGCATTTGCATGGCTTTTTCCCTGTTCTGAATCTGGGAACGCTCTTGTTGGCATTCGCAAACTATGCCACTGGGCAAGTGCCTTACCCGAACGGCAGATTCGGTCTTGTTTACGTGCTGGCCTCCTGCACCACTGGCTCGGAAGGTGTCCCACTCCAGGTCAGCAGGGTTGATTTCCACCTCGATTCGGTCATCTACCATCGGGTGAACGAATACCGAGGAGAAAGAGGTCATCCGCTTGCCTTGGGCATTGTAGGGGCTGACCCTCACCAATCGGTGAACGCCGTTCTCGCCCTTCAACATACCATAGGCGTAGTCGCCGTCAATTTCCAACCCAACAGACTTGATGCCTGCCGTATCTCCGGGGGTTTGCCAAAGTTGCGATACTTTGTAGTCGCTGGCCTCTGCCCACATGACGTACATGCGGGAGAGCATGGCCGCCCAATCGCAGGCTTCCGTGCCACCGGCCCCTGCATTGATTTCGATGACAGCGCCAAGTTCATCCTCTTGTTGGTCGAGGGTGGAGCGGAACTCGATTTCATCAAGGGCGGCCAAAGCCTTTCCATAAGCTTCGTCCACCTCCGCTTCGGTGGCTTCACCTGCTTTTTGGAATTCGAGCAGCACTTCCGCATCGCCCACAGCTGACTCGATGTCGGTGTACTGCGCTACCCATTTTTTGTTGGTCTTGATGACCTTCAATACTGCTTGGGCCTTTTCTGGATCACTCCAAAAACCGGGGTCGCCAGTCAGTTCTTCTTTTTCTTCAATTTCCCGAAGTCGTTTAGCGACGTCAAAGATACCTCCCCAAAAGACCAAGCCGCTCCTTGAGCGACAACAGTTGTTCGCTGGTCATAATTTTTAATGGTTAATGATGAAAGTTGATAAAAGTGGATGAGGTTGATGGGGCCATTATCCCTGCCTGCTGGCAGGCAAGACCCTTATCAACCTCATCAACCTGATAAACTAAAAGTAAATTAATTCACTTTCAGCAACTCAACATAGAACACCAGTTCAGAGTTCGGTGGAATTGCTGCATTGCCTTGTGCCCCATAGCCCAACTCAGATGGAACGAAAAGAACGGCCTTCGTTCCTTCCTTTAGAAGGGCGATGCCTTCGTCCCAACCTCCGATGACCTGTTTTTGGCCAAGTGGGAAGCTGAACGGTTGGCCACGCTTGAAGGAGTTGTCGAATTCTTTGCCATCGGTGAGCATTCCGTAGTACATGACGTCAACTCCTTTGCCAGCAGTAGCTTGGGCACCTTTGCCGTCTTCCAATATCAAGTATTTCAAACCTGAATCCGTGGTTTTGATATTGGCCTTGTTTGCACCTGATTTGTAGTCCTTCAGGACGCCGGCAAGCTTGTCAGCAACGGCCTTCTCCTGCTCTTGGTAAACAGTTGCGGCAGCCTGCTTTTCTTGCTGCTCTTTCATCCTTGCAGCATCGTATTCTTCCTTAGACTGAACATCAGCCAAGGTAATGGCATATTTCAAGGACTTGGCTTTGGCCAAGCTTGGGTTCTGCCGCATGAGCGAGTCAATCGGAACCTCAACGGTGATGCTGTCACCTACTTTCATCAATGCCAGTACATCAGCCACCGGGTTTGCTTTGCCAATGCCTTTTTGGTCTTCTGGGAGTTTGCTAAGGTCTGGCACCATGATGGGCACCGTACGGCCCATTTGGTAAGTGCTGTTCACCAAGGAATCGTCCTGGTAAACCGAGATGTTCAAATTGCAATAACTGCCAACTGTGGCAGCCTCGCCGGTTGCATTGGTATGCTTGATGTACTTGTAGCCGCTTGGCGAAGTCTGCATGCCGCCGCCACAGGCTACAAGGATTGCAGCCACGGCTGCGAAAAGCAAAAGAGAAGATTTTTTCATTGTTGTGATAAAATTGTGAGGCTGCCATCCCAGAAGGGAAATTTGGTGCGGCGGGCCTTACAGGTCATTGTTTAAAAGCGCTTCCTGGTATTCAGGCAGAATCTGTTTGAACTTGCTTACCGTTGGCCGAAGGCCGATGAAGGAATAACCGCCGGATGCATTCTTGTGCCCTCCTCCCTTGAAGTGCTTCCGGGCTATTTCCTGCACCGAAAAATCGCCTTTCGACCGCAGCGATATTTTGGTGATGGTCGGCTGCTCATGGATGAACACCGCCATCGTAACATTTTTTAATTGGAGCAAATAATTGACCAGCCCTTCCGTGTCACCCCGGCTGATATGGAACCGCTCATAGTCCTGCTTGCTCAAGGTAATGATGGCAGTGCGGTACTCATCCAACACTTCCATCCTTTCGTGCAGCACCAACCCAATCAGGCGCAGGTGCTTTTCCTCCAGGCTGTTGAACACGAGGTTTTGGATATGGACATCGTCCACCCCAAGTTCCAACAGTTCGGCGGCAAGGCGAAACAGCTTTGGGGAAGTCGAATACTTGAAGGACCCGGTATCTGTCAAAATGCCGGTGTAGAGGCAATCCCCGATGGTGGGCGTGATTTTGCCCTTATCGCCCAACAAGCAGATGAAATCATAGACCAACTCGCTGGTAGAACTAACGGTGGTGTCATGCAGGTCGTAGTCGTAGAAAGGTTCTGGATAAAGGTGATGGTCAATCAGGATTTTTTTGGCCTTCAAGGGGGCAATCAGTTCGCCCATCTTGTCAATCCGCTCCAATGAGTTGAAATCGAGGCAAAATACGATGTCGGGCTTTTCCAGTACTCGCTTCACTTCTTCTTGGTGCAGGTCATAGATGAGGATGTCATTGGCACCCGGCATCCAACTCAGGAAGCTCGGAGATTCAGAGGGAACTGCCACCTTGACCGTGTGGCCCAAAGAATCGAGGTAGTGTTTCAGGCCAAGGGAGGCGCCTATGGCATCTCCGTCTGGGTTCCGGTGCGTGGTAATGACGATGTCCTTGGGAACCGCCAGCAGTGACTTTACTTCGTTAATATTTTCCATTCTATATTCAGCCTGAAATTTCGGCGGGCGAAGTTCTCAAAATTTACCCTGACTACAAAATTATGATTGGTTTTAAACTCAAAAAGATTGAAACATTTACTTTTGCGCCCGTTTTGAAATAAGGATTGAAGGATTGGAGGATTGAAGGATTGAATGTGAGGGGCTGCGTACTGGCATATCCCGTTCAACACTTCCGTCACTCAACCCTTCAATCCCTCAATCCTTCAATTTGAAATAAGGATTGAAGGATTGGAGGATTGGAGGATTGAATGTGGGGGGCTGCGTACTGGCAAATCCCGTTCAACACTTCCGTCACTCATCCCTTCAATCCCTCAATCCTTCAATCCTTCAATCCTTCAAAAATGTCAGGTAACAGAACTTTGACCATGATCAAGCCCGATGGCGTCCGTGACGGCCATATCGGTGCTATCCTCAACGACATCAACGCTGCGGGCTTCCGCATCGTGGCCATGAAAATGACCCAATTGACGAAAGCCAAGGCCGGTGAATTCTACGCCGTACACGCCGAGCGCCCATTCTATGGCGAATTGGTGGACTTCATGTCCTCCGGCCCCATCGTAGCGGCCATCCTCGAAAAAGACAACGCCGTGGCAGACTTCCGTACCCTCATCGGTGCCACCAACCCGGCCAATGCTGAACCCGGTACCCTCCGTGCGAAGTACGCCAAGAGCATGGGCGAGAACGCCGTTCATGGCTCCGACTCTGACGAGAACGCCGCTATCGAAGGCGCTTTCCATTTTGCGGGGGTGGAGATGTTTTAAGCTTTGGTGAAAGCAACAAAACAAAGGGCTTGGCGATGGTCGCCAAGCCCTTGTTTTTTTATAGTTGTTTGTTCTCAAAAAACTGCTCACTCGCCATCAATAGATATCCGGTCTTACTCTCAGTGGGTAACAACAAACCGCTGCACTGCCCTCACTTCGCCGTCTTCGAGGTATTCCAGGAAGTATATGCCCGTTGGCCAGTCATTGACAGGGACGGTAATCTTATCTGCCTTAATCAAGTCCGCATTTAATATTTGTCTCCCAGTAAGGTCAGAAATCCTAATGGAGCCTTCAGTCAAATGAGTTTGACCCATCAATTGTATATTCAATATGTGGGATGCTGGGCTTGGAAATAGCATCATGCGATTGGTTAAAACGATTTCCTTTGAGCCGACCAGAAAATCGGTACAGAATAGGTCGTTGCTGTTGTCGGAATCAACACGTTGGTCAGGGTGCGAAGTCCAAATACAGAGATCGAGTACTTGACCAGTAGGTTGGGTGCCATTATGGAACAGCCTTATCTCTGGCACATTTAAGGTTAGTTCCTGTCCTGCTTCCAAATTTAGGTTTTCAAAGTAGTGAGGGTTGTTGTAAGCGGCTTGCAATTTTAGCGATGAAACGGTTTTGTCACCAAAATTCCTAACTGTCACCGCAACGTCTTGCATATTGATCCAATAACTGGTTGGGCTTGTTTCTTGGACCGAAATTCCTGTACTTGGCGTTATGCCTATGACTCCTGTATCGTTGTCTTGGTTGAAGTCGTTTCCTTCAAAAGTATATTCCTTCAAGAATGTTGAGGCAGTGCCATATAAATGAATTGGAGAACCGCCATACGTCTCCAAACCAGCCAATGTAACGGTCTGTGGGCTAACCGATATGAAACGGAATTCAGCATCTTCCGCTAAGCCAAAACTGCCCACTGATACCAGTGTGCTGACAAAAACATGAACAGAATCGGCTTGAGTAAGCACAGCAATTTTACCATTTCTAACATCGAAATCCTTTATGTTATCACCAGAAAGCCCTTTCTTCGATACCAATTCGTAGGTGTAATCATACAAAAACAATGAATCAGCAGCAACACAGACAATGCCAACCTGTGGGTCGGCCTTTAATAATTGATGGTTGATTGCAGGATGGTTTGACAGCGTCGTCCCGTGCTCATCCATCACCCAGAGCCCATTCGGGGTGAGAAAAAGCAACGTGTCCAATTGTGTAAGGGCAAGGTCACTCGGGCTAATGTTTAGGTTCTTTTCCCAAACTTCCACCCCTGTGTTTGTCACCCTTGCGACGTTGTGACTTCCATAGTTTATCAATACCATGTCTCCATTTGAAAGCCCAATACCCTTGTCCCCACTGAAAAAATAAGTGTTGGCAGAAGAGATGATTTGACCTGTTTTGTCATATTGCAACACAGCCCGATACCCGGTCGCCCAACCAGTTGTTGGGTCGAAATCAGCAACATCGGCGATGGCCCCATAGGTGTTGCCAGCCATTTCAAAAAGGTCTATATAACTAATGAAAGTGTTGAATCCTGGTTGGGGTGCGCCCTCCGAATCGAAAATCAGATTACCATCGGGTGAAACTCCCATAAAATAATTGCTTTCATTATTCAACATTGCATAATCTCCCCAACTTGTCTTTAGAAACGCTTGGCATCCGCCATCTTTCCATTCATGCGCCCAGTTCAATTGGCCAAAAAGTTCAAATGTGTTGATTTGCACTAGTGCAAGTATTATCAGCTTTTTCATTTTCCGATTTTTAAGAATTTTTCAGTTGAAACCAATTCCCCATCCGCTATCACCTGCACCCAATAGGCGCCATTAGCCCATTCCCAAACGGGTAGGATAAAAGTGGAGGAGAGGTCATTGGCCTTGAACTCATTTACCAGCCTACCATTGCTGTCAATGATGCGGATGGTGGCATCATCATTGACCCTATTGGGGGCATGGATATAGAAGTTCAAATAATCGCTCGTTGGATTTGGATAGATGTTGATGCTGGCCGCTTGCAGGATGGATTCTTCCGTATCATCGGTCAAATGGCAGCCCGGCACGAGGCAGCCGTGTTTGTCCAATTTGAGCAGCCAGCCTTGCTGGGGGTAGATGGCATTGTCTTGGTAGTCTACCGATTGCCCACATACTATTAGGCCTCCGTCTATAGTTTCTTTCATGTCTAATATTTCATTAACATATACTTCGTTCAGAACATAAGAATATCGTCTTGACCAAATACTATCCCCATCATCAGAAATCTTGGCAAACCAACCTTTTATAGGTTGATCATAGGGTGGAAATATTTCTGGAAGATAATGCACTCCACCTAATATATATCCAGTAGAATTCTTTAATGCTATTAAATTGGTGGTTCTTGTCCAATAGGTTGGAACTGAATCGGGGAATGTTAATTCCCACTCCAACTGATGTTGGTAGTTTAACTTGTAAACATGCCTGTCAAAAAAAACATCATTGACGCTTGATTCATCAATCTCGTGCCCAACGCCAGAAGCCACTACGATGCTACCATCGTCGAGTGCCACAATGTCGTTGGCAGCATCACGCAGTCCAATGCTAGTGGGGCTGAGGTAGTTCCAAACTACGTTGCCCAAGCTGTCAACCATAGTGATGTCGCATTGGTAAGTGTAATTCTGGGTGTTGGTGTTAGTGTTGTTCTTTATCCCACCTAAAATAATTTCTCCTCCCGCTGTTACTACAAGGGATTCGGGCCGCTCGTATTTAGTTGTGCCCCAAATTCTTGAATTGAGTATCTTCCCCAAACTATCAACGATTATTAGATAATAGTCGGCGTTGAAAATATCCGGATTTCCGACCCAATTGAATATAGCCAAATTTTTATTTGGTAACATCCTCATTCCGCCATTTGGTGTGATAAAGCTGGAACTGGGGTAAAAAGGGTTGATATATTCTGTTGTAAAGATGGTATCCCCATTTGTATCCCATTTAATCAGCAATGTTTTCAATATAGAGTCAAAGGTAATGCCTACAGTGTAAAAACCATTGCCACTGTCAGGGACCAAATCTTTGAACCAAGTCTCATAAGTCTTATTAGTGCTCTTGATGGTCTTGATGAACAAGGGGTTTCCCTGCAAGTCAATCTTCATGAGCAAGGCCCCGGTGTTGTACGGTTCCAAGGTGTCCGCCACGATACCGGTGACATAATAGCAACTGTCGGTGGGATGTACACTTGAAAGCACACAGGACAAGAAGTCGTACCTGTCACGGAGGTTGAAGGTGGATTGGCTATGTACTTTCAGGTTTGCTGCAAGGTAAAAAACAAACACCAAAAGCGCTTTTTTACGGTCAAAGGGGTTCTTTGCAAAAACCGAAAGCCAGGTTGTATGTTGTGCCGTGACAAAAGCGACATTAATACCATCCAAAAATTTTAGAATGAAGCCCTTCATACGGGAATAAATTTATTGTCGGCAACCGATTGTTACAATTGGTTGCCGACAAGTGATAGAGTCAGCGCATCAGCACAAGGCGCTTGGTGCTTGCCATTGACTTGCCAGTTACCAAACTATAGAAATAAATCCCCTCCTTCAGGCCGATATTGCTCCATTCGATGCTGTCAGCATCGGAACTAACCTCGAAACTGGCAACCTCCCTTCCGCTAAGGTCGGTGACGGAGATTCGACCCTGCTCCACGCCCTCGGGCAGGCGGTAGCGGAACACCGTGTGCTGCTTGGCGGGGTTGGGCTGTGCCTCCACGCTGGCAGGCTCCATCTGACCAAGGCTTCCACCTTGGGGTGGGGCGACCATGAGCTGCGGCTCCTCTGGCAAATAGACCCGAGGCGTGTAGGTGAACCCGTTCACGCTGTTGAGCAACGACTTGGCCTGAGAGGCGGCGTAGTAGGTGCCCGCTTCATCATATGTGTAAAATTTTGTCAAGCCCCATCCCCCGCACCACCCCCACCGTCTCCAAACTCACCCGACAAACCCGCCCCAGCAAAGCTATCACATCCTCCTTGTAATCTGCAAAGCGGTACGTGTTGAATTTCTCCAAAATCGTCGGGTCGCTCGGTTTTTTCTCCTTGTACTGGTCGAGTACCCATTCGAGGGCGCTGCGGTTGCCGAGCTTGTACTCCCAGGCTTCGGGTGGGATGCCGCTCAGGGTCGTTTCCTCGTCCACTTCGATGGTGCCGAGTTCTTTGTTGGCTTTCAACTTCACCTTGAGGCGGGTGGCCTTGGCCTTGGCATCGGTGGCACCGAAGAGGTTGGTGGACTCGATTTGGTGCGTGGCGGATTTAACATCCGTGCGGGTGAGCGGGTAAGGCTCCACCTGTTCGTAGCCGATGTGCAAGTCCATCAATTGCTTGCCCCAGGCGGCCCACTGCCAGAAGTCAGCGTAGAAAGGCAGCCTTGGGAACTCCCGCTTTAGGTTCAGCTCGTACTTGCTGCGGTAGGCGGGGTCGTGCAGCACGGCATAGGTATAGTGGAAAATGTCTTCTTTCGTGATGCTGGCATCGCCATATTGGGCGGTGAACTGCCCCAAGCCCCAGTCCGTGATGTTCTCGTGGCGAGTGCCTGTGGCGTCGTAGCGGTAGAGAGGGAGGCATTGGTTATCACCAATAAAATGAAGGTCAGAAAGTCTGTTTGAACACAAAACCCTGACTTCTTGCCCATTCACATTGAAGTTGATGACCTTGTTTTCTAATCCGCCAAATTCTCCAAATATTACAGGCATTTGATACCGCATTTCGTTCAAATCGCCAGAATAATAAATTCTTTGCTTTGTATAAGGGCGATAAAGGCAATCAATAATATTTTCCATCTGGAAAGAATATTCGACCCCCTTTTTTAAATCTTGTTTGACTGCCCTTGTCCATTTAATATTAAAGTCAAGTTCTTCATTATCCAAGTTTTTCCCTTTTAATCGCACCCTATCTTGATTGTATATTTCAATGAGATAATTGACTTTGTTTGACAAATTCCTATCATCAAAATCATAAACCCATTCATCCCTATTTGTCACAACACCAAGTGAATATAATTCAAACAAAGCTTCGTTCTTCTTCCCCGTCTTCACCTCTTTATCCGCCACAGGCAACAACGTCTCAAAATCATTATCCGTCAAATTCACCCAATTGTGCTTTTCATCAGGCAAGATGTGCCGCATGTCCAAACTCGCCAGTTTGTTTTCCCTAAACCAATCCCATTTCTCCTCCTTCCGCATATAGTCGTCAAGTTCGGTATAGAAAATCTGGCATTTCCCCGATGGGTTTTCTTTATGTACCAGGAACAGGACTGCCACGCCCGTTTGAATGCCAAATACATTGTGCGAAGTGCCCGCTATCTTGGGGTTGGCCCGCACGTCGCTGTGCGTGTCTATGATATAGCAATAGCTGAAATCATCCTCGATGCATTTGCGGAAGCCGTCGAAAGTGCGGCTGTCAATAAAGCTGCGGTTGGTGATAAAGGCGATGACGCCGTTATTGCTCAACCTGTCCATCGCCCATCGGTAAAATCGGGCATACATGTCATAGACTTTGGTCTTTTGGGCTGTACTGTACTTAATGAACGTGTCCTTGATGCGCTTGTCGATATAGGGATATTCCCGATTTTTGTTGTTTTCGTTCTCGTTCTGCTGGTTAGCATTGTAGGGCGGATTCCCAATAATCACGCTGATTTTCCGCTCGTTCTGCCGCTGTATGCGCTCGGCGTTCTCACTGCTGAACCCGAAGAGCGCCCCCTGCTTTCCGGCATAGGTCAGCCCAGCGGTATTGTCCAGTGTATCCACAAAGCAGATATTCTTGAACTCGCCGTACTCGCCCGTCTTCTGCTTATAAGTGTATTCGATATTGAGGTTGGCAATATAATAAGGTAGGATGGCCACCTCGTTGGCATGTATCTCGTGCTGGAACTTGTGCTTGAGCGCCGAATTGGGCAGGTATTCTATCAGGTCGCAGATGAAGGTGCCCGTGCCCGTGGCGGGGTCGAGGATGTCCACGTCCCGGTCGGCGAGGGTGCGGTTGAAGTGCTTGTGCAGCAGCCAGTCGGTGCTTTCAATCATGAAATGCACGATTTCACCGGGGGTATAGACCACGCCGAGGCGGTCGGCGGCCTGTGGGTTATAGACCTTGTAGAAGTTCTCATAGACGACCTTTAGGAACTTCTGCTTCTCGTGGTGGTCGGCGATATTGGCGGCGGCGGCGTTCAGCGTCTGGTAATAGTGGTTGATGCTCGACAGCACGTTCTTGCGGGCAGCCCCGGTGAAGAAGGTGCCGATGAGCGCCTCCAGTTCCCGCCCGATATTGTTCTCGTGGTGGAAATGCGGGTCGTCGAAGATGACGTTAAAGATGTCGGCGGTCAGGATGTGCTGGTTCATCATCTCCCGCACGTCGTCGGCACTGATGTCGGGGTTGATTTCCGCCCGGCACATCTCCAAAAAGGCGTCCCGCTTGCGGATGAACTCGGCATTGGTGGTACCTGCCTCTTCCACTTTTTCCCGCAGCGTCTTGAGGATGGTCGGGATGTCGGCCTTGAACTTTTCGATAGCCTGCTCGAAGCGTGTGACCTCTGGGTGTACGAAGCCCGTGAAGGCCGACAGGATGCGGTCGAGTTGGTCGGCGTCCTTCATGCTCACCCGCAGGGCTTCCTCGCCGTTTTGGTAGAGCACGGCGGTCTGGCTGTCCTCGAAGAGGGTATTGGAAAGCGGGTAGCCCTTCTTGGTCTTCTTGCTGATTTCCTCGTCTATGTCGTCGCTCTCGTCCTTGCTTTCCCAGTAGCCGATGTCGAGCCGGAGCGGGGTTTTCAGGATGCCGTCGGGATAGACGGCCTTGCCGAGTGTGCCCTTTGTGGCCAATTCAGTGATGAGGTGCAGGTTGCGCTTCTGGGCATATTCGTTGATGAGGTTGACGAAGGCAGTGCGGATGCTGGTCTCGTTGCGGCTGCCGCCGAACTGAATGATGCGTTCGAGGGCGGTGTAGTATTGATTTATGAGGAGTTTGGACATTGAAAGGGTTTACTTGTGAGTGCTTTTTTGTGGCGGGAAAGATAGTGTGATTTAGGTTATTTCAGCATGTATCGGCCTTTTTTATTGGGCTGGTTGGTGAAAATGCCCTTTTTTTTGCTAAAAATCCCTAAAAAATCCCCCAACCCGTTGTCACAGTTTTCAAATCTCCCGACAAAGGCTTGCAGAAAAAACTTCTGACGTGAAAACTGTTGTTTTTCAAGGTGCTTTGCCCAAAACCCCTGTATTTGCTGGGTTTTTATTTTTTTGTTCCTGATTTTCTAAGCTAGGTTTCCCGAATTCTAATATTAGAATGGGACGGTTTAATATTAGAATGGCGCATTTTGAGTTTAGAATGCACCATTCTAATATCGTTTCCAGGCATTTTGAACTTGGTTTCCGACAAACTGATATTAGAACCTTGCATTTTGAGCTTAAAAAATCAAGTTCTAAACTCAAAACCCGCAGAATTGATATTAGAACAGGGCAAACCTGTATCACATCAAACCAATTTGATATTGCTTTTCCTCATTTCCATATTGCTTTGCTTCATTTTGAAGTCAAAACGGCCTTTTCTTATCCATGAAAATGGGTGCTGAAATGGTGACACATGAAAAAAAACGCTATTCGGAACCATTGTACACGTCACAATTTCTTGAAATCTGCTTGTTTTTACCAGTATTTCTGCTTACAATTTTGTAGGCGATAAACCGGCATGCCCCCAACCCGGCAGTTTTACTCACCAAAATATTTTAAAGATTATGATCAACAAAAAGCTCATCGTGCTGCGCAAGCACAACGAAATGACGCTCGACAAACTGCGTGCCCATGGCAATAACGTGGTGGACGCAACCTACAAGAAACCCGACTATGAGGGGGTGGCCACGGAAGCAGACAGCGTGCAAGTGCGCTACAACGAATTCGATGCAGCCTGTGCGGCGGCGGCCAACGGCGGCAAGTCATTGACCGAGGTCAAGCAGGCCAAACGGACGGCCCTGCTCGAAGCGCTGGATGCCCTAGGCACTGCCCTTCAGTTGACGGTGAAAGAGGACTTGTCCTATATCACCAATGCCCAGTACCAGTACCGCAGCCAGCCAGTCAAGAGCAGCGAGCCACTGCCCGACCCCACGCAGGCCTATGTGATGGCCGGGGTGCTGTCCGGCACAGTCGTCGGCAAGGTGGCCGACCTGCCCAAGGGCGTGAAGTCCATTGCCGTCGAATATTCGGATGACAATGGGCTAACCTGGAAAAACGGTACTTATAGCACAGGCAAGAAGTTCACGCTGGCCGGGCTTGTCCCCCGCAAGGACTACCTCGTGCGGGTGGTTTACCACGGCACCTTCCAGCGCACCAGCAACCCGAGCAAGCCGCTGCCAGTGTTCGTGCTTTAGAGGGTGAGAGGGTGAGAGGGATGGGCGTTATAGCTCCAAACTGCACACCTTCACACCCCTGTATGGCGTGGACAGCTTCCTTTCGGAATAACAAAATGACAAAAGGGGTTTCAGCGAATTGCCGCTGAAACCCCTTTTTTGTAGCAGACTCTATCCAAACCTCATACCTCCATACCTCATACCTCACATACCTCATCCCTCATCCCTCACTTAACCCTTTTCAACCTCCGCTTACCCACCTTCACTACCCGCCGGATGCTCAGCGTACTTTCCGAATGAGCGGCGTTCATCGTTGAAACGGTGTAGGTATAGGTCTTGCCAAGGGCAATATCTTCGTCAATTACTTCGATTTTTTGTTCCCCGTTCAAGCGGATGACCTGAAGGATGTTCGCTGGGTTGTTGTAGTCGCCGGGCAGGCGGTCCTCGAAGCGGTAAACCACGAGGGTCTTGGCGGTTTTGTCCTTGTTTTTGAGGTCGCAAGTGAAGCGGAGGCCGCCTTTTTTGAGGAGCCTTGGCTTCGCAACGGAAGGGGCTTCAGTTTGCGGCAGCTTCATGTGCGCCAGTTCCGGCATGAGGGCTGGCAGTTGGTAGTAATTGTTGCGCAGCGAATCGGTCAGGCCAAACGGGCTTTTGCGAAGCGAAGTGAAATTGTAGAAAATGCTACCGTCAATGCCCGCCAGCGAACGGTTGAGCCGTACTTGTTTCGGGATTTCGAGGCCGTTGTTCCAGGCTGGCTCTTGGTTCACGCCGACCTTGTAAGCTGCATGGCCCGCATAGACGTTGCGGCCAAAGGAATTGTTCTCCCACCATTTCAACAGCACCTCGTAGTCGGCCACGGGGAAGCCAATATTCCAGTAAAGTTGCGGAGCGACGTAGTCCACCCAGCCTTTTTGGAGCCAGCCTCGCACGTCGGCGTAGAGGTCGTCGTAGGTATTGATGCCCGCACGGGAGGCCGAGCCGAGCTTGGGGTCTTTGCTCACGTTGCGCCAAACGCCAAATGGGCTGACTCCGAACTTTACTTCCGGGGCGTTCAACCGAATCATACCGGACACCTGGCCAATGAACATGTCCACGTTGTGCCGCCGCCAATCCTCAATACTCGTAAAGCCGAGGCCGTACTTGGCAAAGTCGGCGGCATCGGGCAGCAGTTCTCCTTGGGCTGGGTAAGGGTAAAAATAATCGTCGAAATGGATGCCGTCCACGTCGTAATCCATGACGATTTCTGTGACGACTTCCGTGATATAGTTGCGCACCTCCGGCACTGCGGGATTGAAGTACAGCTTGCCACCGTAGCGCATGAACCATTCTGGATGGTGCTTGTACGGGTGCATATCGGAGAGGGTAACGGTATTGGTATCCATGCTGGCACGGTAGGGGTTCATCCAGGCGTGGAACTCGATATTTCGCTTGTGGGCCTCTTCAATCATGTATTCCATCGGGTCGAAATCCATGTCCAGGGCCTTTCCCTGCTTGCCAGAGAGGTAGGTTGACCAAGGGGATATTTTTGAAAGGTAAAACGCATCGCCAGCTGGCCGCACCTGCGCCAGTACGGCATTGAAGCCTGCTTCTTGCAACAGGTTAACGGTCTCCGTCCACTCGGCCATGAAACGCTCCTTGGACAGGCCCTTTACCGAAGGGAAGTCAATATTGGCGACGGTGGCGACCCATGCGCCCCTGAACTCACGCTTTGGCGATGGCGGATTTAGGTTCCCTTCGGGAATGACAAAGGATTGCGGATTGGGGGTCTGTGCGTTGGTGACAATACTTGAAATCAAGCAAAAGAAAAAAGCGACTTTGCCGAGTATGGATTTTCTCATGGTAAACTTGTTTTGGAAGCTAATTGATTAAAAATCAGGCCACAAAGCTATTAAAACCTATCAACGAATTTGACGTTTACTAAACTTTGGAAGTCTAAGCCTGTCCCGATTTTTCGGGAATGATAGATGTAGGGCATGTTTTATTCTGTGGGTAATGGAAAGACTTTGGAAGTTTAGTAAACGTGAGCTACGAATTTGACGTTTACTAAACTTTGGAAGTTTAGTAAACGTGAGCTACGAATTTGACGTTTACTAAACTTTGGAAGTTTAGTAAACGTGAGCTACGAATTGACGTTTACTAAACTTTGGAAGTTTAGTAAACGTGAGCTACG
>JALHQW010000029.1:20788-88439 GCA_022841745.1 Saprospiraceae bacterium
TGGAAGTTTAGTAAACGTGAGCTACGAATTTGACGTTTACTAAACTTTGGAAGTTTAGTAAACGTGAGCTACGAATTGACGTTTACTAAACTTTGGAAGTTTAGTAAACGTGAGCTACGAATTTGACGTTTACTAAACTTTGGAAGTTTAGTAAACGTGAGCTACGAATTGACGTTTACTAAACTTTGGAAGTTTAGTAAACGTGAGCTACGTGAGCTACGAATTGACGTTTACTAAACTTTGGAAGTTTAGTAAACGTGAGTTAGCCAACATTATTCATCCTCATCTACCAACTCAAGTTTGGCGGCAGCCAATTCGCTGTAGGCATGGCGGTCGCCGAGCTTATTGGCAACGGCCAAGCCTGTTTTATAGGTGGCTATTGCCTCATCGGACTGGCCGAGGGCTTGCTGCAACTTCCCCAAATGGTAGTAGGTGCCCACGTAATCAGGCGAGGTTGCCACTAATTTTTCATAATGCTCCAATGCGGCGTCCTTGTTGCCCAATTTCTCGTGCTCTTTTGCCAAGGCAAAAAGGATAAAGGCATCGCCGGGCTGCGCCGCCTGAAATTGTAGGAGTTGTTCGAGCCGTGGGGAGGTGTTCATGTTTTTTTAAGTGGTAGGTTTAGTTGGTGTAAAAATGGGTGATTGGAATGTCAACGGATAGGATTACGCCCATGCGCCAAGCACTTGTTTTATCCACGCTCAGGCCGGCACGAGGGTCTATCTTGCGAAGGTTTGGGCCAAGCTGTGCCCCTACCCCAAAGGAGACCGGGATATTGTTCCCGAAACCATATATTAGGTAGCCGCCGGGGGCTACGATGTTTTGCAATTTCAATTCAGGAATCTGGGAGGTCTCGTCGCTGAAACGATAGGCGAAGATGGCGCCCACATCAATCAGCTGGGCATAGAGGCTGAGGCTGCCAGCGTTGTTGAGTCCCTTGTTCAAGTCAATGCCAAGCGGGGCAGAGGGCGCAAAAACCGTTTTATTCTCAATGGCGTTATCCACCTCGTCGTTGAAGTCGTTTTCCCGGCCATAGGCCAAGCCACCGTAGGAGTTCAGTGAAATGCTCCATTTCGACTGCTTTTTCATGCGGGAACTACCCGGAGGCAAGGCAAACAACTGAATGGCTGCAGCAACTTCTTGGGAGTTTTGGGCCTCGGCCACTGTTGCCATGAAGTTGGCGTGCCGCATGAAGTCTTTTTTGAACCCGAAATCGTCTTTGTTCAGCAGTTCGGTGAGGATGCGGGTCAAATTGGCGACGGCCAACGTGTAATGCTCCTGCTTCACATTGAACTCCAAATCGAACAATTGCTCCACGACCGTGAACAGTTTACGTTCCAAGGTATCGGTTTCGGCGGCTTGGGCATCCGGCTTGGGCTGGCTGGTCGGCTTTCCATTCTCGACTTTCCAGTCGGGCAATACGATTTGGGTTCGCAAGTTGCGGGCATGCTCCAATAGGTCGAAGAGGTGCCCTGCAAAGCTGCGGTATTCCTCGTTCAGCACGGCGTCCACGAGGTTGCCATTCGAAATCAATTCGCTCAGGGCCTGCTCCAATTGACGACCAGTTTGCGTCAATTGGACGATGGTATTGCGGAGCGAAATGGGCGCTTGGTTCATTTTGGCCAGCTTGCCGAGTGCTGTCCTGAAATCGGTGCCATTGCTGAAACGGAGGCCTTCCCCTTGCTGCCAAAGCAGGCCAAGATATAGGTAAACATGGGAAATGTCCCTCATTTCCGTACTCACTGTTTCAGGTGCGACCCATGTTGTACCACCGCCCTCTTTAAAGGAAATGCTGTTGGTGAAAAGCCGCAGCAGTTTCATGCTCATGGCCACGTCCTGCACGGCTTTCCTTGTTTTTTCGTTGGAAATATCCTGCCAGCGCAGGCTATCCTGGATGGCGGCTGCCCCTGCCCAATAATCCATGAACCGATGCGATGCTTGCCCATCGAATATCATTTGGGCAGTCGCTAGGAGGTCTTCCATCACCAACTGGTATTCGTGTTTTTTCACGAATTGATTGTCTATGGCATATTGGCGCAGGTTGTGCGGCAGTACTTTGAGGTCTTTTTGGAAAACCTCCCGCAGTGATTCTATATAAGCATTATAGTTGTAAATCTCCTCGCCAATAACATAGATAAGGTCAAAAGTGGCAGGAAAAAGCTCCCGGTAGGTAGGGTGCTCGTTCATTTTTTTGCGCAAGCCTTCAAAAAACGTGGCGTTCAGTTCTTCCTTTGTTCGCTTCGCCAAAAAAATGGCCAACCCATCTGCCAGGTTGGTGATAAGGCTGCCACCGCCAAGGCCGCCCCTGCCTCCTGTGCCAGAACCTCCACCGGGCGAAACAGGTTTAAACACTTTATCAATTGGTAAGATATTGGAGAAATCCGACTGGGCGTACTGATGCAAGGAGATAAATGGATTGCCCTCAAAACAGGTTTTAAGATTGACCTTCATGACAGGCAATCCATCCTCAACCGTCATTTGGGACGCTTCTGGACAGTATTTGGATATGATTTGAAGGATGGCTGTTTCATTTACCTCGGTTGAGTTGTCCACCTCTACCCTGAATCGAACTGGGTCGAACTCGAAATACTTATTGAGCACAACAGCGTCCTGCCAGGCGTTTTGACCTATAGCCATAGCCAAAAACAGGCTAAAAATGAAGGTGGTCAAGGATTTCATTGGATTCGTTTTTTAATGAAATTAACTGGAAATAGCCGAATTAGCTCTTCTTGTTTTTCATATAGGCCACCACCGCTTTCCTTACATCGCTTCGCAAATCCACGGCGTCGCCTTCTTTGGAGGTTTCGTGGCTGATGAAATTGCTTTTGTTGAAAAATTCGAGGCGGGTTTCCTTCCCTTCAAATACGTATTGGTTGGTGGCAATCCGATAGGTCTTTGACTCGCTAAGCGGTTTGCCTGCCACTTTCCAGGTCTTCGCTCCTTCGTTGTATTCTATGCCGTACCATTGCAGGTAGCCGCCCTTGCCCTTGTTTTCGATGCCAGCATCAAGGGCTTTTTTCAAGGTGCTGCCCTTTAGTTCCACTTCGTAAACACCTCCACCAAAAGGCATTGCCCTGAACACGTCCACGGCTGTAATGTCACCCAACAACTGGTCGTCAATGCGAATGCTGCCACCATTGAAAAATGCAGCATCCACAGGCTTTTTAGCAGAAGCAGCCATGCCTGCGGCAATGATGCCACCCAAGTTAGTCTGGAAATTCCTGACCGATTTCTCAAGGCCGTCCAAAGGCGTTTTGGCCGTGAAAATGACTTCATTGGGGTCTTCTACGACCTGCTTGATTTGGTTGTGCATCACCCCTTGCCAAACCTGCACGATGGAGTCAACCATCATGTCTTCCTCGATTTCATCGGTGATGGGTATCAGTTCAGAGGTCAAGGCGGTCGTCTTGGTATCTGGGTAATAAGTGAAGCGGTGTGCTAAAACGGTTTTCGCATTGGCGTCTGCCTTGGCGATGACCACGTTCCCGATGGTATCCATGCTGTACTCATGCTCGTGGCCGCCCATGATGAGGGCCGTCTTGGGCAGCAAGGCTGCCATTTTCATGTCCATTTCAAGTTCCAAATGGGTAAGCCCAATGACCACATCGCAGGACTGCACCAGTTCAAGGTAGGCTTTTGTTGCCTCAGAATAGGGGTCTTCGTAATAGACCCAGGGCTGTTGGTTATCGTTCACGCAGGCGCTGTAAAAACCCACCCTTAGCGGCTTGCCGCCGGTGTAATTGTCTATTTCCCAAACATAAGTCTCCGGCACAAAATACTTGTAGTCGTAGCTTAGCTTGTAAAATGGCTCAATCTTATTGCCTGTTTTGTGGAGCACATTGGTACCCAGCCATTCAAAATAGGACTCGTTCAGCCGCTCCTGCAATTCCGCTTCCTTGATGTCGAACTCATGGTTGCCGAAGGCCACGAGATTGACGCCCATTGCGTTCATCACTTCTACCATTTGGCGGCCTTTGATGGACTTGCCTTCGTACTTCATGGTACCGAGCAATGAAGGGCTTAAAAAATCGCCCGCCAGCACGGTCAGCAGGTTGTAGTTTTCGTTCATCAATTCATTGCGGAGCGTAGCTACCCTTGCCATGCCTCCTACTTTCCCTTTTTCCAATGGGGCAATCTCGTACACATCGTTTAGTTGAAGGATGGTGAAATTGATGGGTGTAAAATCCGTTACCGGATAGGGTTCGACGGGCGTGGTTTGTCCGCCATTTGGGTCGGCAAGCCCCATCAGGCTCGCACAGGATTCCAAAAGGACCAAGGCTGCCAAGAAAGCTCCTCGGAAAATGAGTTTTTTAAATTGAGTCAGATTGTTTTTCATGATTATGGTATTTGATTCAAGTTTTACCTTCGCACCAGAATTGGAACGTAGCCCCCCAATTTCGCAATTTCGCAATTTCGCAATTTCGCAATTTCCAAATTTCCTAATCCTTTCTCAATGCTCTGGCAACCTTCCAAGGATTTCATCCAGCAATCGCACCTTCACCACTACCTTGGTTGGTTGGCACAAAACTACGATTTGAATTTCCAAAACTACCATGATGCTTGGCAATGGTCTGTTGAAAATATCGAGGACTTCTGGGAAAGCTGTTGGAAATACTTCAAGGTCATTTCGCACAGCCCTTACAAGCAGGTTTTGAAGGATCGGAAAATGCCCGGCGCCGTCTGGTTCGAAGGAGCCACCCTAAACTATGCAGAACATGTTTTCAATCGGCCAATGGCCAACGGCCAACGGCCAACCGATGACGACATTGCCATCGTTTTTTCCTCGGAAAGGCACGATTTGGTAGAAATAACATGGGGGGAGATGCGGAGCGAGGTTGCCAGCATGGCCGCCTATTTGCGCCGCATCGGCATCCAAAAAGGCGATTGCGTGGCCGCATACCTGCCCAATATCCCCGAAGCTACTTATGCTTTTTTGGCTTGCGCCTCCATCGGTGCCATCTGGTCGTCCTGCTCCCCTGATTTCGGAACGAACAGCATCGTTGACCGCTTTTCCCAAATCGAACCAAAAGTCCTCTTCGCTGCCGACGGCTATACCTACAACGGCAAGCCCTTTGATAAAATGGAGGTTGTCAATGAATTATGTGAAAAGCTGCCGACCGTCAAAAACGTCATTCTTGTAAATTACCTGAACCAAGGTGGCAGTTTGCAGTTTGCAGTTGGCAGTC
This sequence comes from Saprospiraceae bacterium, assembly GCA_022841745.1. Taxonomy (GTDB): domain Bacteria; phylum Bacteroidota; class Bacteroidia; order Chitinophagales; family Saprospiraceae; genus UBA6168. The sequence continues at coordinate 25,975 of JALHQW010000029.1, forward strand.
AGGTCGCAGCTTCCAGCACAAGACTGCCAACTGGAAACTGTCGAACTGCCAACTGGAACGAAACCTACCGCCCTGCCCCGCTCCAGTTCACCCCCCTACCCTTCGACCATCCTATCTACGTTCTCTATTCAAGCGGCACAACGGGCATGCCTAAAGCCATTACGCACTCACATGGCGGCAACCTGCTGGAACACCTGAAATACCTCCACTTCCACAATGACGTACACCCCGGCGAGCGGTTCTTTTGGTTTAGCACCACAGGTTGGATGATGTGGAACTTCGTAAATGCCAGCCTATTGGCGGGAGCAACTATTGTGCTGTACGATGGAAGTCCAGGCTACCCTAGCCTCGACCGCCTTTGGGACTTGGCCGAAAAGGCCCGAATCGCCCATTTCGGAACGAGCGCACCCTACCTCAGCGCCTGCATGAAACAGGGGCTTAAACCCGGCAAGCAGCACGACCTCAGCGTATTGCGGAGCATCGGCAGCACTGGCTCTCCCCTACCCCCCGATGCCTTCGACTGGGTCTATGACCATGTGAAAAAAGACCTTTGGCTCAGCAGCATGGCGGGTGGCACAGACGTCTGCACGGCATGGGTGGGCGGCAATCCGATGGGACCAGTTTACAAGGGCGAGATACAAGCACGCTGCCTTGGCGCTGCCGTTGAATCTTGGGACGAAAACGGCCAGCCGCTCGCCTCCGGGGTTGGTGAACTGGTGGTCACAAAGCCAATGCCTTCTATGCCTGTCTTCTTCTGGGGCGACCACGACCATGAGAAATACCTCGGCAGTTATTTCGATGTTTATCCCGGTATCTGGCGGCACGGCGACTGGATCGAAATCACGGAAAACGACGGTATCATTATCTATGGCCGCTCCGACGCTACGCTCAACCGCCAAGGTGTCCGCATCGGCACCGCAGAAATCTACCGGGCGCTGGACAAAATCCCCGAAGTGAAGGACGGCCTAATCGTCAATATCGAACTTCCGGGCGGCGGCGATTATATGCCCCTTTTTATACTTCTCAATGCGGGGGAAACATTGAATGAGGAGTTAAAAAAGCAAATAAACCAGACATTGCGAAGCGAATACTCTCCTCGCCATGTCCCTGACGACATCATTGCCTGCCCGGATATACCTTATACCATTAGTGGGAAGAAGATGGAGACGCCCGTAAAAAAGATTTTGATGGGAAAACCATTGGACAAGGCTGCGAATTTGGATTCGATGCGGAATCCGGAGAGCCTTGCATTTTTCCTGAAATTTAAGCGTTGAGCTACTGTCCGCTTCGTACCGCCGAAGTTTCCTTCGGTGCTTCAACCTTTACGGAGTTGCGACGAACCTTCAAGGGCTGCGCTGTCGAAGCGGACTTCGACAGTACGATAATGAAGCACTGCTTTAGCATTTAAAGAAAAAATAGCAGCCAAATCCCCGCCATTTCGTTGCTTTGCTTCGCAATAAATCAATCACCAATTTCAAACATGAAAAAAGAACTCATCTTCATTTTATTCATTTGCTTTGGGATCCAGCGACTGCTGACTGCCCAAATCGCCGACCAGAAGGCATCAGAGAAATGGGATCCTAGGCTCACTGAAGCTTGGGAGACCGTGCCAAAAGTCATCACGCCCGGCACAGGCACCGCTGCTCCAAGCGATGCCATCGTGCTGTTCGACGGGACGAATCTCAACGAATTCACCCATGAAAACGGCACACCCGCCCAGTGGGAAGTGAAGGATGGTGCCATGACCGTCAAGCCCAATTCGGGGAATATTTTTTCCAAAAAAGTATTTGGCGACTGCCAGTTGCACATCGAATGGCGGGCACCGTCCGTGGTAAAGGGAGAGGGCCAAGGCCGAGGCAACAGCGGCGTCTTCTTGCAAGGCCGCTACGAAGTGCAGGTGCTCGATTGTTTCAACAATACAACCTATCCAAATGGGCAAGCTGCCTCTATTTACAAACAGACGATACCACTTGTGAATGCCTGCCGCCCGCCCGGCGAATGGCAGACCTACGACATCATCTACACCGCCCCTCGTTGGAGCGTTGACGGCGTTCGAACTGCGCCGGGCCGTGTCACCGTCATCCACAATGGCATCGTGGTGCAGAACAACACGGAAATAAAAGGAACCAGCGAGTACATCGGTCTTCCAAAAAACATCGCTCATGGCGATGGCCCTATCATACTCCAGGATCACGGAGATTTGGTAAGCTACCGTAATATTTGGTTGAGGAAGCTGTGATGTTTCTGGATGCTGGATACTGGATACTGGATACTGGATGGCGGAAGACCTGTGTTCCAGAATCAGAAATTCGGTATCCAGCATTAGTGGTGTTAGGAAAATTGTTGGATGCGATGTTTTGAATATTTGTGCAACACCCAATTTCCACCGAAGGTGAAAAAAACATAAAAAATCATAAAAAATCTGCGTCTTTCTGTGTCAAAAAAAACTGCGTCAATTATTTTCTTAACACCCCTAACCCAGTATCAACAGCATCCAGCATCCAGTATCCAATATCCAGCATCAAACTTTTCTCGCCACGAAATTGACCCCAAAAAAGAAGTATTCTCGCAACAACCCATATTTCTGCCATAGCGCCTGTTCCCGTTTTTGTACCTCGACAGGTTGCTTTTTATGAAAAAAGCCTGGCGGAAAGAGGCGCACATAGTTCAGCTTGTCCTCCACCATTTCGAAGCCCGCCTTGATAAACTCCGAGCGCCAGACTTGGTAAGGTCGAATGTTTTCATTGCCCATCGTCACGTTGCGGCCAAGGCCTTCGTCGTAGTAGTCTATGATGCGGTTGTTGCCCCGCTGTTTGTAAAGCTTGATGCGCTGGATGAGGTTGTTGCCGTTCTCTTCAATGGCGATTAGCTTGCCGCCTGGCCGCAGGGTCTGACGGAAAATTCGAAGGCTGTCCTGCAAAGGTTCAAGGTGGTGCAGCGTGTCCTGCACGATGATAATGTCCTCCGAGTTGGGGTTGACCTGGGTGGAGAAGACGTCCTCATAGCTGGTGCGCACGAGGCTCATGTCGCCGTATTTCGACCAGTATTCAAGCCGTGGTGGAATCTCCTTGAAATAAAATTCGAGGGTGGTGCCACGGGTTGCGAAGCCGTTTAGTGCCAAAAAAATTTGGGTAGTGGCGTAGCCACAGCCGCAGTCCCAGATTTTTAGCGGGTGAGCGGGTGAAAAGGTGAGAGGGGGAGAGGGTGAGAGGGGGTGAGCCTGCACTTGGTCGAGGACATATTGTAGGCGCTGGGTGAAATAAGCCTTGCGGAAGGCCAATTTTGAGGGATCATCGTGGAATTTGTAGTATTCTCTGAGCTTGTCTCGGTGCCTCAGTTCTTCCAGAAATAGCTCGAAAAATTGTTCGACGTTCATGGGGCAAAGCTAAGCATATCCATAACTATTCAGCAGGGGGCGTTTTTTTGAAAAATTGAAAATTAAGATGAAAAACTCCCCACAAGTAGGATGGATAAATAAAAAATGACATTCCGCTTCCGCATATCTGCCACTAATTAAACTGATACGTCTATCCTTTTGATTACAGATTTTCAGAAGTTTGCGTTGCAAAGTAAAAACCAATGTCCAATCCATTGTTGCCATATAGTTTAACCTATTCGCCGGAGGTGCCTGCATTGCTGCAGCATATGAACTGCACAATTGCCATTAGTGTGTTCCAGAAGGGCAAGCTGATTTTTTTGGCCTCAAAGAATGGTAGAGAGCTTTCTCAACTGCCCCGCAATTTCCCAAGGCCGATGGGGCTTGCCTTGCAAGGCGATAAATTGGCCATTGCATGCCACCACGAGGTGTTGGTACTGGTAAACGCCCCTGAGCTAGCGGCCACTTACCCCAAAAAAACAGTTCGGTACGATGCGCTTTACATGCCCCGAACCACCTATTACACAGGCAATCTGGACTTGCACGACCTTGCCTTTGGAGCCAAAGGTCAGCTCTATGGGGTCAATACTTTTTATTCGTGCATTGCTAAATTGGACGGTGATTTCAATTTCAAGCCCGTATGGAAACCACCATTTATCACGAAATTGGCCAAGGAAGACCGATGCCACCTCAATGGGATGGCAATGGAAGGCGGCCTACCTAGATACGCCACAGCCATGAGCGATACAGACACGCCGCAGGGTTGGCGAGAAAAGCTACCGAGGAACGGCATCTTGATGGACATTAAAACCAACGAGGTGCTGGCCAGCAACTTGGCCATGCCTCATTCGCCGAGGCTGCACGGAGGGGCAGTTTATTTTCTTTGCTCCGCAACGGGCGAGTTCGTGAAAATGAACCTTTCTAATGGCAAGCAGGAAAGCATCCTCCATTTGGAAGGGTTCGCCCGTGGCCTCGACTTCTATGGCGATTATGCCTTTATCGGGTTATCAAGGTTGCGGGCCAAGTCTGCTAGTGCCGCCAAATTGAAACTCATCAACCCAGATAGCAAGGTCGGGATAGCTGTGGTTCATTTGCCAACGGCAAAAATTATCGGTGAAGTCAATTACCTCAACACCTTGGATGAAATCTTCGACGTGAAAATTATCCCCGACTGCCATTTTCCTGGGATATTGAACACCGAAAAACCCGCCCACCAATCAGGCATCACCTGGCCTGGTGAAGCTATCTGGCAGCCCTAATCCGCAATCCATTGTCATTCCCGAAGGGTCCTAAGTCCGCAATCGCTAATACCTCCGCTTGACCAATTTGATAAATTCCTTGGCCTTGTCTTTTTTGGCCTTGCTGGCCCAGTTAAAACGATTTGCCACGTTTTTCACCAAATAGTCTTTTGCTTCGTCAAAGCTGCGAAGTTGGTTGAGCGTGCTCAACGCCGTTTCAAAGACGTTTGCATCATTCCCGAAAAGCTCAGCTTGGGTTGAGATGCGCTCGTTAAGGCCCATCGCTTTTTTGATGTCGCCAATGGGCAATTGGCTGAGTTTCTCAGAAAGCTCGGTCGCCGTTTTGAACGCAAACAATTCTTCCAAATCTGGGTCGTCAATCGGAGCAGCTTGATAGACTGGTGGTGGTGGAGGTGGAGGTACAGGAGTCTCTTTTACCACAGGAGGTGGAGGTGGTGGAGGTATTTCAACGACCACTGGTTTTTCAACGATTGGCGGCGGAGGCGGTGGTGCTGGCGCAGGTTCTGGTTGCCGTTCAACCTTTGGAGGTTCTGGTTTTGGCGGTGGGGGTGGCGGCGGAGCAGTTTCCGGTCGGCGCAAGGTGATTTTAGGCTCCACTTGCTTTGATTCTGCCAGAGGGGGCGGGGGCGGTGCTGCAATAGGGGTTGCCTGACTGTCCAATTGCAAGAAACACTCGTAAAACTGTAGCACATAGCTGCGCATCAAGTCTTTTTCGATATTGGAAATATTACGGGGGTCGCCGCTGATGTTGCGGTACAGGGCATTGATTTTGTCAAGCAGTGCTTTGCTTTTTTGAAAATCCATTGAATATGGGTTGGAATGTTTTGAAAAAAACGGGAAACGCTTACCTTCGCACTCCCATTGTAAAATAAAGGCCGAAAGGTAGGCAATTCGGGCAATTTGCCCAATCGCCACCGATTTTAATGCCTTTTTAGTCTCACCGAACAGTTTCCAAAATCAAACATCACCAGTCAATCCTGGCTAAAAACATTCTTTTAGCACGGTTTTGCGAACTTTGCCCCTTTAGCTTACTTAGTGCCATCATGTTTTTAGAGCCACATTTCAAAGGTCAGCGCAACGGTTGGATTGAGGTCATCTGTGGGAGCATGTTCTCCGGCAAAACGGAGGAGCTTATCCGGAGGCTCAAACGGGCTAAAATCGCCAACCAGAAAGTGGAGATTTTCAAGCCTAAGATTGATACCCGCTATGATGAGGTCAAAGTGGTTTCGCACGATGAAAACTTCATACTTGCTGTACCAATTGACCATTCGAAAAGGATGCTAGAGCTGACAGAGGGCATTAGCGTGGTCGGCATTGACGAGGCACAGTTCTTTGATAGCGAACTGACAGACGTTTGCCAACAATTGGCGGTGGCAGGCAAGCGAGTCATCGTGGCAGGCTTGGACATGGATTTCAAGGGTCGGCCCTTCGGGCCAATGCCGAACTTGCTTGCCGTAGCCGAGTACATCACCAAGGTACACGCCATCTGTCAGCATTGCGGCAACCTTGCTACGCATTCTTTTAGGTTGGCCAACGACCCCGGACAGGTCTTGCTCGGCGAAAAAGATAGTTACGAAGCACGGTGCCGCTCTTGCTATAACATGGGCAACATCCTTAAATTGCGAACGGAACCGTAGCTTGGTGATTCGTGATTGGTGATTCGTGACTCGGAGCACCTGCGAACTTCCCAATCACGAGTCACCAATCACGAGTCACCAATCACGAGTCACGAATCACCAACCACCCCCATAAAATTTAGAACTAAAAACAAACACTAATGACATTTGAACCCAATTTTGAGCGCCAGCTCGAAAGTTTCATTAAAAATGCACTATTCGAAGACGCCCCACAAGGCGACCGCACTTCCTTGGCTTGTATTCCGGCCAATGACCGTTGTAAAGCAAAACTGTTGGTAAAAGATGCAGGCATCTTAGCAGGTGTAGATGTTGCAGCGAGGATTTTCCAAAAAGTTGACCCTAGCACCACATTTACCAAGTTTATTGAAGATGGCACCCACGTCAGCTTTGGCGACGTAGCCTTTGCCGTTGAATGCAATACGCAGGCATTATTGAAGGCCGAACGGGTGGCATTGAACATCATGCAGCGAATGAGCGGAATAGCCACCTTATCTCATGAGTTCATGTTTGAGGTAGAAGACCTGCCGGTGAAAATCCTCGATACCCGCAAGACAACGCCACTGCTCCGTTTCCTCGAAAAATATGCCGTGCGCATTGGCGGCTGCCACAACTATCGTGAAAATCTCTCCGATTGGTTCATGATAAAAGACAACCACATCAAGGCATGCAGTGGGGTGAGAAAAGCAATTGAAAAAGTGCTGGAGTACCAAAAAGCAGAAGGTTTGAACCTTGGCATCACGGTAGAGGTGAAAAATTTGGTGGAATTGTACGAAGTGCTGGAAATTGGAAACATCACCCGTATCATGTTTGATAATTTCGAGTTGCCACTATTGGAAGAGGCCGTGGAAATAGTCGGAAAGCGCTTTGAAACGGAGGCTTCGGGCGGGGTCAACATCCATTCGGTGCGCCGAATTGCCCAAACTGGGGTTGACTATATCTCAGTCGGAGCCTTGACGCATTCGGCTACCAGCCTTGACCTGAGCTTGAAAATTCAATAAAAAAGGGTTTTCAGGCAATTGGTTACTGATATTATAAAGAATGCCTTCTGGCCTTGATTGCCAGGAGGCATTCTTTTTTGGGTACCCACTACTGATTTTTGTAAATATGTTCAGCCGATTGGGTAGCTCTTAAAAATCAGCACAAAGAAGGTAATCATTGATATGATGACCAACCAAATCCTGATGTCTTTGAAAGAATCGAGTTTGTACATGATTAAGTGTTGTTTTTTAATAAAATGGTTGAGTATCATGTCTTACATGAATGGTTTGGTTTTACGAATTGTGGCAAAATGTATGAAAGGGAAAATAAATGGACCTAACCTATCTTTTCAAATAGGATGCCAACAGGATTTTCTTTAATTTGTTTTAAGGACTATTTGTGCTTTAAAATCGCCTGGTTGATATGCTTTATCAAGGTAGGCCCTGCATAAACAAGCCCGCTATAAACTTGCACTAAAGTCGCACCAGCATTGAGTTTTTCGAGGGCATCAGCAGGTGAGGTAATGCCACCAACACCTATAATTGTTAAAGTTCCGTTTGATTTTTGGTGGAGGTATTTGATGACTGCTGTCGAGCGGTTTTTTACAGGCATACCACTCAACCCGCCTGCCCCAATTTCTTCCAAAATTTTTGGTTCAGTCACCAACCCATCCCGTGAAATGGTCGTATTTGTTGCTATGACCCCATCGAGTTGGGTAGCTTTTGCAATGTCGAGTATATCATCCAATTGTCCATCTGTGAGGTCTGGAGCAATTTTTAAAAGAAGTGGCTTGGGCTTGCTTTTTTGCCTGTTCAAATGTTGGAGGGCAGCGAGCAACTCGGTCAATGGGCCTTTTTCTTGCAGGTCACGCAGGTTGGGCGTGTTTGGCGAACTTACGTTGACCACGAAATAATCAACATACGGAAAAAGCGCCTCGAAGCAGATGGCATAGTCCCGACCCGCTTGTTCGTTGGGCGTTGCCTTGTTTTTGCCAATATTGCCACCAATGATGAGATTGCCCGGCTTTCGGTTTTTCAGTCGCTCGGCCAGGGCGTCCACTCCTTCGTTGTTGAAGCCCATGCGGTTGATCAGTGCCTCATCGGCTGGCAAGCGAAACAAGCGTGGCCAAGGGTTGCCAGGCTGACCCAATGGCGTCACCGTACCGATTTCGATGAACCCAAAACCCAGGGCTGACATGGCCTCATAGTGCTTTCCATCTTTGTCAAACCCCGCTGCCAAACCAACAGGGTTCGGGAAGGTCAACCCGAATACTATGCGCTCCAGTCGCTTGTCATTAACTTCATAGCCACGGCGCAGCAGCCAGCCCACAATTGGGATTGCCAAGGCAATTTTCAACAAAAACAAGGTGATATGGTGTGCTTTCTCTGGCGAGAAAAGGAAGAGTACAGGCTTGAGGATTAGTTTGTACAAAATGCGGTGGACAGTTGAAGGATTTACAAAAACGTTTTGTCAAAAGCCAATGGGAGCAAGTCAAGGCCATTGTCGAAGACATAAATCGGCCCCGTTTCGCCCTGCAAAACTACCCGCATTTGTTGGTTATTTTTCATCTCCGTTTCACAAATTACCTGCCTGCATGCTCCGCAAGGCAGCCCCGGCCTATCAATGACCTGGTTGCTGTTCCTGATGGCCACCGCTATGATTAATGGGGCAACCCCTGGATAAAGGTTCGCCGCCGTGGTCAACACGGTCTGTTCGGCACAGATGCAAAGTGGGTAACTGGCGTTCTCGTAGTTGCTTCCGCCCAGCAGTTCGCCATTGCGGAGCAAAACAGCGGCCCCTACCTTGAACTTAGAGTATGGCGAATAGGAGTTTTCAAGCGATTTTTTTGCCAAGAGCAGCACTGTACGCTCCTTTTCGGGTAGCGCTTCCAAGTTGTCGTAGCATTCGTATTGGGTGGTAATTGTGCGTTTTTCCATGAAAAAATGATTAGCAAACGGCCAAACTTACGTGTATTTGTTGAATTCAACACCTTCTACAAAAACCGCTTCGCTTTTGCAACCAATCCCATATTTGGCCGAATGACTAACTTGCGCCCCATTTTTAAACTGTAAGCAATTCGAATGAACCATATCTTGATTATCGGCGCTGGCCGTTCCGCCAATGCCTGCATCCAATACTTGCTCAAGGCTGCCAAGGAAAATGGCTGGTCAGTCACGGTGGCCGATGCCGACCTCGAAACGGCGACCCGAAAAGTTGGCAACCACTCCAATGGCCGGGGCGTTTACCTCGACGCCTCGAAGGTGCAGGAGCGCCAAGGTCTCATCTCAAGGGCCGATGTGGTTATTTCCCTTTTGCCGCCGCACATGCACGTGGAGGTGGCATACGATTGCATCCAACTGAAAAAACACCTCATCACAGCATCCTATGTTTCAAAGGACATCCATAAGCTGAGCGATGAGTTCCGAAACAAGGAGCTGACCTTTATGGGCGAAATGGGCCTCGACCCCGGCATTGACCACATGTCCGCCATGCAAAAGATTGATGAAATCAAGTCAAAAGGTGGCAAAATCACTGCTTTTAGTTCCAATGCTGGTGGCCTTATCGCCCTTGAGAACGTGAAGCAAAATCCTTGGCGCTACAAATTCACCTGGAACCCCAGAAACGTAGTAAAGGCCGGACAAGGCACTGCCCAATACCTCGAAAATGGGAAGTTCAAGTACATCCCTTACAACCGCCTTTTCAAGGAATACAAACTAATTGAAATCCCGGGCTACGACGAGCCATTCGAGGTTTATGCAAACCGGGATTCGCTGCTCTATCGGGAGGCTTACGGGCTTGATGACATCCCTACCCTATCCCGTGGCACCATTCGCTACCGGGGTTTTTGCGACGCTTGGAATGCCCTTGTGCAAATCGGCCTCACGGACGGCACCTACCCCATCATGGATTCCGACAAAATCACCTTCCATGAGTTGATGGAAGCTTTTCTGAGCAAACCTGGCCGGCCAGGGGCATCGGTCAAGGAACGTATTGCCGAGATTTTGGGGGAGTCGGAGTTCTCGCCAGTGATGAAAAAATTGGATTGGCTGGGGCTTTTCAGCAAAAAGAAAATTAGCACTCCCAATGCCTCACCAGCGCTTATACTCGAAGAATTGCTGCTCGAAAAATGGAAACTGGCCCCCAAGGACAAAGACCTAATTCTCATGCAGCACGAGTTCTTTTATGAACTAAATGGTAAAAAATACCACCTCACCTCAACGATGGCTTTAAAAGGCATGGATGCCGAGGACACCGCCATGTCAAGGCTGGTGGGGCTGCCGCTGGGCATTTTCGCCAAGTTTTTGATGACCAAGCGAATCGTCGCAACGGGTGTAAACATTCCCGTCACAAAAGCGATTTACGAACCTGTTTTGGAAGAACTGAAGGAGTACGGCGTTATTTTCCATGAAAAAGAAGTCGAGTTAACCGACTGATTAATAGCTATTTAGATGCCAACCATCAACAAAATAAACGCACTGCAAATCTTTCAGGTATTGCAGTTTGGCACGGCGATTTTGATTGGCATCTTATTGGTCAAGGCGGGGTTGCCCACCTCCTTGGTCTCGGTTTATGAATCCCTGATGTTCTTGGCGAGTTTGGCCTGTTTTTTTTGGGTGGTCGGCGGCCAAAATGCATTGCTGCAGCTCTACGGCAAATTGGATGAAGCCACCCAACGGCGGGCCATCTTCAATGTTTTCTTGCTCTTTTCTCTTACCGCCTTTCTCACTGGCTGCCTATTTTATGGGTTCCAAACCCCCATCAGCCAGCGGCTTACCAGCTTTGAGCAGTTGCCTTTGCTCGATTATCTCGCAGTGTTTTTGGTCCTCAACTCACCAAGTTTCCTCCTGCATATTTTTTACATGCTTTTGGGCAAATACCGCCAAATCGTCGTGTTCGGGGCGGTAAGCTTCGGGCTACAACTTGTACTGGTCGTGCTTCCGATTTTCTTCAACCTTTCCCTTCGGGAATCCATGTACGGCTTGCTGATTTGGGCTTTGGTGAAACTCATCTGGACGGCTATCGTGGTCATTCGCCATTCGGAGCTTCGGGTTGATTTCGGCTTTTTGAAAATATATTTCCCAGCCATGTTGCCGCTATTGCTTTTTGCTGCCATTGGCAAAGGCTCAGAGTATGTCAGCGGCTTGGCGGTATCGCATATTTTTGAGGATGAAACGGCCTTTGCCATTTTCAGGTACGGGGCAAGGGAATTGCCCTTGGCCGTACTGATGGTTGGTGCGCTTGGCGTGGCACTGACGCCAGAAATAATTGAAAATCAACAGCTTGGGCTGGAGCGCATCAAGTCGCAGACTAAGCAGCTATCGAAATGGCTCTACCCTATCAGCATGGCTTCCATGCTGGTTTCGCCCATCGTTTTCCCACTTATTTTCAATGATGACTTCAAAGCCTCAGCCCAAATTTTCAATATCTTCAACCTGCTGCTCGCCAGCCGCATCTTATTGCCGCAAGTGGTGACGATGGCCGCTGGCAAGAATTATGTTTTGACATTAACAGCCCTGTTGGAATTGGTCGTACTTGCCCTCCTGAGTTTTTGGTGGGGAAAAAAATGGGGGTTGGAAGGCATCGCGTGGGCCGCTGTTGTCGCTTTTATGGTTGATAGGTTGATGCTGCTTTGGTACAACTGGCGCACACTTGGAATTGCACCAAAACAGTACATAAATTGGAAAAACTGGGTACTATGGAATGCAGCACTTATTGCTATCTTTCTGGTCTCAAACCTTTATTAAATTGAAAATCATGTCTGCAAAAATCATCTTCTCAATGACTGCCTGCTTCTTGGCTTCATTGGTTTCCTTCAGTCAGAATATTGACCATCAAACAATTACAAAAGATACGGCCTTGGCCAAACAACTTGGTGCCGATGAATACGGCATGAAGCAGTACGTGATGGCCTTCTTGAAATCAGGCCCATACCGTAGCCAATCGAAAGAAGAAGCTGCCCGTTTGCAAAAGGCGCACCTCGACAATATTGGCCGGATGGCCAAGGAAGGCAAACTGTTAGTGGCAGGCCCTTTTATGGACAATGGGGAGGTTCGGGGCATATACATTTTCAACGTAACGAGTCTGGAGGAGGCCAAGGCATTGACCGAAACCGACCCCGCCATACAGGCAGGCAGCCTGACAATGGAACTGCGCCCTTGGTATGGCTCAGCAGCACTCATGAAGGTGGTTGAAATTCATAATTCCCTTCCCCAAAAAGAGTTTTGAACTATCTTGCGCCGCCAAATCTGCATCGTATCAACATGAGTAAGAAACCCGCCAAGCCCATTCGCCCGCAAGCGGCTACACCAAAGCCGAAAACCAGCACTTTCAACCCAGCCCGTTTCCTCGAACGGCCAACAACGGTCACGGATAAAGACCCACTTTATCGCAAAATCTTCTGGAGCACAAGCCTTGCTATTTTGCTCATTACCATTGTTTTAGCCTTGGGCAGCGGCATCAATGGCGACGATGAGTACCAGAACGACTATTCCACCAAGCTCGTCAACTATTACGCCACGATGGGCGCAGATACCTCAGCACTTTTCATCGAAAAAGGAAAAATGCACTACTACGGAGGCTTCTTTGACATCGTGACGGGCTTCACCAACAAGGCTTTGGGGCTGACCTGGCAGGATGCTGGCTACCACAACGTGCGCCATTTTTTCAATGCTATTTTTGGCTTCCTGGCTATGCTGTTCACAGCCCTTTTGGCCAAGGAAATAGCAGGTTGGCGGGCAGGCATTTTGGCACTGCTTTTCATGTTCCTTTCGCCCCGTTTTCTCGGCGATTCGTTGATGAACCCCAAGGACATACCCTTTGCCTTAGGCTTTGCAATAGGGCTTTACTACATGGCCGTTTTCTTCAGGAAATTGATGCCAGAAACCTCATTAATGGAATTATGGCGCCCAGCCCTGGGCATCGTTGCTGGCATCTGCATTGCCATATCCACAAGGGCAGGTGGCCTTTTGCTGGTGGGCATGTTTTTCATGTATGCGGGCTTGGATTTTTTGATGAAAAACGGTTTTGGTGGCCTCACGGCCAAAGGCTCGCCCATTGGCAAATACGCTGCATGGGCACTTGGCATCGCCGTGGTGGGCTACTTGTTGGCCGTATTGTTCTGGCCGTTTGCCCTGCAAGCCCCCATCAGCAATCCGCTCGAAGCGCTGAGCGAGTTTTCAAAACTGAGCGTTGGCATAAGGGTGCTGTTCAGCGGCGAGAACATCATGTCAGACGAAGCTCCGTGGAACTACCCCATAACTTGGATTTTAAAAACAATTCCACTTTTCACCCTGCTTGGCTTGCTTGGCAGTATCGTCTTGATGGGAAATTTGCTAAAAACATACCGTCCACTACCAGTCAGCATGACCCTGTTTGCAGCGGTTTTCCCTGTTTTGTATGTGGTTTACAAGGACAGCACCTTACACGATGGCTGGCGTCACCTCAGCTTTGTTTATCCTCCGATGGTAGCCTTGTCAGCCATATTTTTTACAAGGTTGGAAAGCATGGTTACTGAAAACAAGGTTGGCAAATATGCAGTTTGGGCAGTAGTTGTGCTGCTCATGGCCGAACCAGCGGTGTTCATTGCACGTAACGCCAAGTTCCCCTATGTCTATTTCAACCCGATTGCGGGCGGGGTTTCTGGTGCTTTCGGCAATTATGAAACCGATTACTGGGGCATCAGCATGAAACCTGCCATTGATTGGTTGGAAGCCAATGGAAAAATCAGCCAAGGAATGACAGATACCGTGACCATAGGCACTTCGTTTTCTTATGTGGCACATGCCTATATGGACAAGCAATTCAATGGCAAGGTGAAGGTCAAATACGTAAAGTTCTCGAATCGCTACGAAGCGGCCTGGGACTATGGCATCTTCCCATCCCGTTACATCAAGGGGGGACATTTGCGTTCTGGTAACTGGCCCAATAAGCGTACCCTCTACACAGTCACTGCGAATGGTGTTCCTTTGACAGCCATCGAACAAGGTGGTGGATCGGTATTCTTGGGCGAGCAGGCATTGAAGGTACAAAATTTCCCAGCTGCCATTGATGCCTTTAAAAAAGAGGTGGCTCAATACCCTGACAACGAACAGGCATGGATGAAGCTCACCATGGCTTACCTGAACACTGGAAATTTTGCGGAAGCAAAGAACGCCGCCACTAAATCCATTGAAGTTGCACCCGGCAACAGTTCCGGCTATTTCTACAAAGGCTTGGCCGGGCTATATGGCAACGACATCTCTGCCGCAGCCAACGATTTTAGAGAGGCCATAAGGCTGGAAGCCGATATTTTGCCGAGCATAAAGAACGCTTACGAGCAGTTGGCGAAAAACTACGAGGGGCAAGGGAATGCGGCGGCGGCGGCACAATTGAGGGAAGCAGCAAAGAATATTTAAAATGCTTGGCACTTAGTTTGTCCATTTAACTGATGAATTACAAACTCCTTTTCCCCACCTATCGCAACCGCTACCTTTTCATTCGGGAGAACCTGAAGAAGTACGGCGCTAAGGGCAAATTCAAAGAAGTACTGAACCTTGGCACCGGCGAGGGTGACTACGACCCAATGATTGCCGACTTTAGCCAGCACCTCACTGCATGCGATATCAATGAGAACGATATTGCTTTCGCAAGTCGGATGAATGCGCATATCGGGAACCTCCAATACAAAAAAGAAGATGCACTTAACTTGACGTTCGCTGACAACAGTTTCCAATTGTTGACATGCGTGGATGTAATGGAACACGTCGGAAAGCCCAAACGAATGACCGAAGAAATTGCAAGAGTGCTTGCTCCTAATGGGCTGGGGTTCATCACCTTCCCTCAAATCAATTTTCCTTGGACGTACGACCCGATCAACCGGCTTTTGGGTAGGCGGGCTATTGCCCAGGGTGCATACGCTTTTGGGCACGAGTATTTAGTGAATCCAAGGGAGTTCCATCATTGGGCTGAGGAATATGGCCTGGAGGTTTTGGAAGAAAAAAACCTGAGCGGCCACTTGGTTGCCCTACTCGAAATGTACTGGACTGGCCTAATTCAGCGCCTTTTCAAGGAGAATGCAGGCAATATTTCTGGAGAAACGGAAAAAAAACTAAAACTTCGCCCATCGGCAAAAGAACCTGCCCTTACCATCTTGACCGATGCCATCATTAAACTTGATTATGCCGTTTTCGGCAAATCAAAATACTCGGTGGGCAAAGGTTTCGTGGTTCGCAAGAAGTCATAATCCGTCAACCCACTTCTGCCAATTGAAATTATATGGACATACCATCACTCCGCAATGATACGCCTGGTTGCGCCTTGCACAACCACTTGAACAATGCAGGAGCAAGCTTGCCGCCGGCTCCTGTGATTAAAGAAGTACTGGGTTATTTGGAAGAGGAATCCCTGCATGGCGGTTACGAAATGGCTGCAGCCTATGCACAAGAAATTGCTGGGTTTTATGATGCTACCGCAAAGTTGTTGAATGCAAAACCTCACAATATCGCTTTTGCTGGAAGTGCGACCGATGCCTATTTCCGGGCGCTATCGTCCATCCCATTCGAGGCAGGGGATGTAGTGCTCACAACTGACGATGATTATGTGAGCAACCAGATTGCCTTCATCAACCTACAGAAAAGGTTCAAAGTCAAACTGCTGAGGGCGGAGAAACTGCCAGAAGGTGGTGTTGACCCACAATCCATGAAGGAACTGATGGACGAGCATTGCCCCAAAGTCGTTGCGGTGGCGCATGTGCCCACCAATTCAGGCTTGGTGCAAGATGTGGAGGCCATCGGCGCACTCTGCACAGAAAGGGATATTTGGTACATGGTGGACGCCTGCCAGTCGGCTGGCCAAATGCCGTTGGATGTCGCCAAAATTGGTTGTGATTTCCTTAGCGTCACCATGCGCAAATGGCTGCGTGGGCCAAGGGGCGCTGGGTTTCTCTATGTCTCCGATTTGGCACTGGGCGCAGAATATGAAACGATTTTCCCAGATTTGGCTGGTGGAGTCTGGAACACAGCTGATAATTACCGCTTGGTACCAACCGCCAAAAGGTACGAGCAATGGGAGAAAAACTATGCCTTGGTGTTGGGTTCAAAGGTTGCGATTGAATATGCCCTGAGGCTGGGCTTGGAAAATATTGAGCAGGCCGTTATTGAATTGGCCACTTACACCCGACAGCAACTTTCCGAGTTGGACAATGTTCGTCTATTGGACAAGGGAGGCAAGCTTTGTGGCATCGTTACTGCCTATTTTAATGGAATAACGCCATCGCAAATAAGCGGGGCTTTAAAAGCAGCCAATATCAATGCAGGAATTGCCACCACCATCAATGCCCATATTGACTTTACGGAAAAAGGGGTGGATTGGGCATTGCGCATTTCGCCCCATTATTTCAACACAAAGGAAGAGATTGACGCCGCCATCTGCGTACTGCGTCAAATTGCGTAATTTTGAAGAAAAATAACCATAGCATGGAATCGTTCCAGCATTTTCCAGCCGAAACAAGGGTTTGGATTTATCAATCAAACAAGCACATCCCTGAGGAGACAGCTTCGGCTTTAAAGCAAGCTGTCAACCAGTTTGCGCAGAACTGGGTCAGCCATAACCGCCAGCTACGGGCACACGGCGATGTGTTGCATAACCGCTTCATCTTGCTGGCCGTTGACGAAAGCCAAGCGGACGCCAGTGGTTGCTCCATTGACAAGAGCGTCCATTTCATCAAGCAGGTGGAAGGCCAGCTCGGTGTTGATCTTTTCGATAGGATGACTTTTGCCTGGCTCGAAGGCAACGAAGTGAAGACTGCTTCGAGCCAAGCATTTGCGGAGCTATACCAATCAGGACAAATCAGCAACGAAACCCTCGTTTTTGATAATTTGGTCAAGACGAAAGGCGAATTGGAAGAAAACTGGCTCAAGCCGCTCAACAAAAGCTGGCACAGGAGGTTTGTCTGATGGCTTCATGGATTCACAGATGCATGGTTTCACTGTTACAATTTTTCATGTGGCTTGGAAGGTAGTTTGATGGGCCATGAAGCAATTGAACCGTGAAACCATGAAGCAATATTTAATATGTTCGGAAAAGTAAAAAAATGGCTCGGCATTGAAGGCGTCAAAGTTGAATTGATGCTGCCTGAAATGGCATTTGAAGAAGTCGGCGCAGTCAGTGGCCAATTGGTTTTCCACTCAAAAAACCAGCAGGTGGTCAAGTCTGTCAACCTGAAAATGATTGAAAAATACAGTCGAGGTCGTGGGCAAGAGAAATTGGTGGACGAATACCTGCTTGGCGAAATAACCCTTCAGCAGCGCATAGAAGTACCAGCCGACGAACCGATTGCCGTTGATTTCACCTTGCCATTCCAATTGCAGAAGTCGAACGTGGATGAATTTGGGGAGAAGAATTTCCTAACGGGAGGCATCGTATCCCTTGCCAAGAAGTTGCGAGCAGTAGATTCTGTTTTCAGGATAGAAGCGGAAGCGGATGTAGAGGGTACGGCACTCAATCCATTTGACAGACAAAACGTAAAACTGGTTAGAAAGTAAATAAGGTTGGAGAATCTCTGTTCAATCCATTTCCAATAGAAAAGCCGATGCTGAATGATACAGCATCGGCTTTTTTCTTCCCACCTACCAGGGTATTTTTCAGGAAAAACAGAAATATCCTTCAAAACCAACCCTTGATAATTAACTGCAAAACTTACAATCAGCCGTTTAGCGAACGCAGCAAACTGGCATGTGCAAAGCCTCTACGGTGGTCATAATTTACATGGACGTTAAGCCCAGTGATCGAAAACTGGTTCCGTGGATCTTGTGCTTCGACTGTTTTTTTAGCAACAGCCTTGTTGGCGGCAATAGTCAGCTTGGATATCAGGGTCGTCAACTTCTTTGTTTTTACATTATCCATAGCGCACGGAGTTTGAGTGAGTAAAAGGTTTAAAGAAAAAATCAATTCGCTATCGGATATGTCTATGGGTATTCTTAGCGCTGCAAAGCTAAGAAGAAAACGCAATCCACCAACTGTAGATGGCAACTGTTTTTCATTTTCATTAAAAATAGATAGAATAAACCAAGGAGGCGTCAGTCCTCCATTTTTTATTCTGAAAAAATAAAAGAATCAATGTTGGAATGAAAAATAAATTGGGAGTAGGAACATGCTATCCTATGTAAAGCCTACTCTTGATTTTCATCCGAAGGTGTAAAGTTCGTACTGGCGCTCCCGTTCACGTCACCGACTTTAATAGCAATGAAGTTGATGCTTAGTTGGTCTTGAGTGACATTGTTTACCATAATAGACTCTGGGAAGGGCGCTGAAAATGGGTTCAATGGGTTAGGGAATACGTAATTGGCATCCACAAAACGCCAGGATGAGTTGTTGGGGAAGTCGTCATTGATGGTGAGAATCAGTTTCCTTATTTCTACCATATCGAAGGTGGTGACGGAACCTGAATTGTTTGCATCGGCAGCAATGATTTTGTAAGGAGTGTCCAAAGTATCGGTGCCAAGGATGTGCCGCCTAATAACCACCATATCAAAAGTGGAAACGCCGTTGGAAGGGAGCGTGTCCAAGCTTGGTGTAATGATGTAATCGCCGCCAGTTACAATGTCAGAAAGATAATTGCCCGTACTGTTCGTGCGCACCTCTGCAAAGAAATCGGTGGTGCTGGTAATGGCTACCTTAACATTGGCAACGTCCGGTCCGACATCCGTTTCGATTTTACCGCCCAAGACGGGGTTGCAATCGCAGTTAGCGCCTCCTTGTATTACCAAAGTTGCCTGACATTGATTTGAGTTACCGGATTGGTCGGTTGCCCATACGTTGACAACCTGCGAGCCAACCGCACAAGCTCCATAGATTATAGATTGAACAAGACTGTCAGGGTGGCCGCTTAGGGCAGGTGAGTTGCTGCAATTGTCATTCACTGATACAATCAAATCGGCCATTGAAACCTCAACGCTACAATTTGAACCAAGGGCAACCATATGGTTACTCTTACAGGTAATGGTTGGCACTATCGTATCCAAAACCACAAAACTCGTACTGCAAGTCTGCATCTTGCCACATTCATCCGTTACCTTGTAATTCACATTGTACTGGCCCGGTAACAAGCTAACCGGCGCTCCTAGCACTGTTCCGAGGTTGCCGGTCACTGTGACGAGCAATTGGCTGCCGCAGCCTTCGGCTACAGGGGTGGGGAGGATGAAATTGGCGGTACAACCGCTTGCACCAACATATTTATCCTCAATTTCACAGCCGTTCGGAAAGCTGACAGGCGCATTGTTGTTCACATGGATGACTTGTGTGTAAGAAACTTGGCCATCTCCGTTGTCCCTCAATCGCCTTGTGGCAACCAAGCTGTCGGCACCGACTTGATTCCCCGTGAAGGCACAATCATTGGTCGCATACCAGGTTCGGAATACGTTGTAACACCCACCCGAACCTGCCGACTCAATCATATCGGAGAAGGTGACATTGACCGTTTCACAATTGATGGAAAACAATTGAGGTTCTGGCAAATTAGCCTGAATGGGTGAGATGCACAAGGCAGTATCTGGTGGAAAAACAACTTCAAAATTGGACAAATGCTGAACCGTAACCAATTGGAGGCAAGTCAACGTATCAACCTCATTGGTGGCAGTGATGGTCCGCCAAAAAAAGCCGTTGCCACAATTATCCACTTCCACAGAATCGGATTCTGCTATGTCAAAACTACAGTTTAGGTGGAATTCGGGCAGGCCCAAAGTGCCTAGCACTTGCAGGTTGTTGGATTGAATGGCCGGAGAAATGACCGAAAAATACTGATCGCAGCTGATAGTATCGTTTGCTGGACAAGCCACCAAAGACTCTTGCCTAATGCTGAGTAGCAAAGTCTGGGTGGAATCGTTCCCACAAGCATCTGTGAACGTATAGGTGATGGGATAATCACCGGGCAAGGTGTCAGGATGAATCCAGACGGCCTCGTTCACATCAAAATCCCCCCAAGGCGTAACCATCAAAAACTCGTAACTTGAGCATTCCGAAACCAAATCGGCAGCAGGTAGCAGCATCGAGTCAACACATCCTCCAGAAAGGCTGAAAAACAAGGATTCGGGGATTTCAAAAAGGGGTGCCTCTTCATCCAACACCACGATTGTTTGCGTGTCACGCCTTGTTTGTCCATTACATAGGTTCACGACCGACCATGCCCGCTTGATGCGATAGGAATCACCGCATAATTGGGTAATATTATCGTTGAAAACCACCGCAACCCTACAATGGGTACTGGCATTCGTCTGAAACCCAGCCACTTCGGGCCAACCCGTAATATCTGGATGGGCTGTCTGCGAAAGGGTCAGCGAATCGCTGCAAGCCAAGGCGGGATTGGCAATTCCATCAACATCTTCCGGGAACTGAACCAAGCTCAACCCAAATCTTTTGGCTGTAATAAGCTGGTTGCAGGTCATTTGAGTGCCATTGGGCGATACTACCAGAATTGCCCGCTGAATCTGGAAGGCAATGGAGTCAGGGCATTGGGTAGAAGTAAAATTGTCGGTAAAACTGATGTCAACCGATTCAAAACAGCCCGTCAGCAATGGACTGCCAGTATGGCTCATGTCAGTAGGTTCAGTGCAAAATATAACCTTGTTGGGGGGACAGGTCACAGCAGGTGGTTCCCCGCCTCCCACGACCATTACTGTCTGGCAGGAATGCCCCGTTTCATTGTTGGTCACACGGACATTGAAGGCTTGGTTGGCCTGGTTTGCGTTAATGACGGCCGGCACCCATTGGTTGTTGTCGTCCAACAACTCTACTGTGTAGTCCTGATTGCAAATGGTATAATTTGGGTTTAAAGCATCATCGGCGGTTACGGTATGCTCGCATTCGCCACCCAACGAAACCGTCACTTGTGGTGGACAGGCAAAATTGGTGGAGTTGAATGCTAAAATATTGATTTCAAAATCGCAGGTATGGAAGTTGCCGTTCCCATCAGTAGCTGCCAAGGTGACAGTGGTGACCCCTGTTGGAAGAAACGTACCTTGCAACGGGAAAAAAACTGGATCAAAAACCGGAATGGTGGAACTCCAATTCAGGTTTGTGTAGTTGATGGAATGGGTGCAGACGTTGGTTGGCAGGTTGATCGTATAGTCAGCGGGGCAGGTCAAAACCTGCGCCTGAATAGATGGGACGGCCAAAACCGTGTACGCCAAAAAGAAGGTGACGACCTTTAATTGCAAAAAACGCAAAAGATCTATGGTGTAAACCGGTGTATTCATGGGACAAATTTTTCTAAACAGTTTTCTCTAAAACCCAATCAGTTTGGATTCAAATATTGTTGACAGTCCTTGTTTTCTATGAAATGTCCTTTACAAAAATTGGTCGTTGAACAAGATGGTGAGAACCAAGAGCGTAGCCTAATTTCAAAAACGATGCAATTTATAACTATTCAAAACAAAATAGCATTTTTTGAGCCAAAAATCCTTGTTTTAGGGTATTGAAGCCAAGAACAAGGAATTGTCATTCAGGTTTTGATGAATTTTTCATTTCTTCGCAGCTTTTTAGTAAAACATGCTCTTACAAGCGTTTAAACATCAATCAAATCGTCATGGAATACAATCCTCGTGAAATAGAGCAAAATTGGAAAAAATGGTGGGCCGACCACCAAGTTTACAAAGTCAGCAACGACTCCACCAAGCCTAAATACTACGTCCTCGACATGTTCCCCTACCCTTCCGGCGCTGGCCTGCACGTCGGCCACCCGCTTGGATATATAGGTTCTGACATCTTCGCACGCTACAAGCGGCAGCAAGGCTACAATGTGCTGCACCCGATGGGCTACGACGCCTTCGGCTTGCCCGCTGAGCAGTATGCCATCCAAACGGGCGTCCACCCCGCCAAGTCCACCGCCGCCAACATTGCCCGCTACCGGGAGCAGTTGGACAAAATCGGTTTCAGCTTCGACTGGAGCCGGGAGGTGCAGACCAGCGACCCCAGCTACTATAAATGGACGCAGTGGATTTTCCTCCAGCTCTTTGGCCATTGGTACGACACCAAAGCTACGAAGGCCCGCCCAATTGAGGAACTCATCGCCATTTTTGAAAAAGAAGGAGCCTCCAATGCAAAGGCCGCATGTTCTGAGCCACAAGATTTTTCTGCTGCGCAATGGGCCGCCATGACCCCCAAGGAAAAGGACGATGTGCTGATGAACTACCGCCTCGCCTACCGCAAAACCACCTACGTATGGTGGTGCGAGGACCTGGGAACTGTGCTCGCCAACGATGAAGTAAAAGACGGCGTGAGCGAACGGGGCGGCTACCCCGTGGAACGCAAGCCGATGCTCCAATGGAGCCTCCGAATTACTGCCTATGCCGATCGCCTGTTGAGCGACCTCGATACCGTGGACTTCAGCGACGCCATGAAAAAAATGCAGGGCAACTGGATTGGCAAATCGCAGGGCGCACAGATGAGATTTCGGATTGCGGATTGCGGATTGCGGATTGGGGAGGCTGCCCAAGAACCTGAAATTGAAATCTTTACAACAAGGCCCGATACGATTTTCGGGGCGACGTTCATGGTGATTGCGCCAGAGCACGATTTGGTGAAGCAAATTACGACACCAGCGCAGTCCAATGAAATCGCTGACTACCTCGCCTACGTGAACACCCGCAGCGAGCGAGACCGCATGTCCGAGACGAAGGAAGTGTCTGGCGCATTCACGGGTGCTTTTGCTTTGAATCCCTTCAATGGCGAGAAAATCCCCATCTGGATTGCCGAATACGTGCTGAAGGACTACGGCACGGGCGCCATCATGGCCGTGCCCGCCGACGACGAGCGGGACATGCGCTTTGCCAAAAAATTCAACCTGCCCATCGTCGAAATCATTGACAAAAGCATGTACCCCGGCGCTACCATCGAGGACAAGCTGGGCAAGATGATTAACTCCGACTTCCTCGACGGCATGGAGGTGATGGACGCCATTGAGGAGATATTGCAGCGCATCGAAACAATGGGCATCGGGGTCCGCAAAATCAATTTCCGCTTGCGGGATGCCATCTACAGCCGCCAACGCTATTGGGGCGAGCCGTTCCCTATCGCCTACGATGCCGACGGCGTGGCGCACCCACTGCCCATCGAAGAACTGCCATTAGAACTTCCTGAATTGGACGACTTCAAGCCCGCCTCTGGTGCAAAATCGCCGCTGGCCCGTGCCGAAAACTGGGTCAATTTTCAAGAAGGCTGGCGTCGGGAAACGGACACCATGCCAGGCTTCGCTGGCTCCTCTTGGTACTTCCTGCGCTACATGGATGCAAACAACGATACTGATTTTGCTTCGCAAAAAGCCTTGAATTACTGGCAAGACGTTGACCTCTACGTGGGCGGCACTGAACATGCTGTGGGCCATTTGATGTACAGCCGTTTTTGGCATAAATTCTTGTATGACAAAGGCTTGGTGCCGACGAAGGAGCCGTACAAGAAGCTGTTGAACCAGGGGATGATTCAGGGTAAGTCGGCCATCATGGAAGTGAAGACCGAAGGCGGTAATGTACTTGAGCTTTATGTCCCGGTTAGCTTCGTGGATGAGAATTGGAGGCTTCCAATAGCTGATTTACCAAAGCTACAAGTCGAGGACAACCGCTTTGAGCAGGTCAATCCATCCACGAATGTTACAGTTGAAAAGGACAAAGAAGGTAGGGAGTTCATCCCATTGTTGATGCGGGTTGAAAAAATGTCAAAACGGTTGTTCAACGTCGTGAACCCCGACGAAATGGTAGAACGCTACGGTGCCGACTGCTTCCGCATGTACGAAATGTTCCTCGGCCCCATCGAACAGGCCAAGCCTTGGGACACAAAGGGCATCAACGGCGTTTCGGGCTTCCTGCGCAAGCTGTGGATGCTGTTTTTCGATGAAAACAACGGCAAGCCGCTCGTCAACGACGCCGAACCGACGAAGGAGGAATGGAAAATCCTGCACACCTGCATCAAGAAGGTGACGGACGACATCGAGCGCTTTTCGTTCAATACCTGCGTGAGTTCATTCATGATTTGCGTCAACGAATTGCGCAGCGCCAACTGCTCCAAGCGAGCCATCTTAGACGAATTGGTGCGGCTGCTGTCGCCTTTCGCACCCTTCACCGCCGAGGAGCTTTGGCACCAACTGGGCCATGAAACAACCGTTTGCGAAGCGCCCTATCCAAAGCTCAACGAGGCTTACCTTGTGCAGGACAGCATCCCCTATCCCGTCAGCATCAATGGCAAGAAAAGGGACTTGGTGGAACTGCCCGCTGGATTGAGCGTACCCGAACTGGAGAAGGCCGCCTTGGAATTGGACAAGGTGCAGAAATGGCTGGAAGGACAAACCGTGAAAAAGATCATTGTGGTGCCCGGTAGGATGATCAATATTGTGGTGTGACACGGACTGGCTTTTGCTTATCTAGTGAAATCGTATCTTTTTAAACAATATAAGGGGTTTCAGCATCAACACCGCTGAAACCCCTTTTTTTTGCTATAAAGGTAAAACGTAAAACCCCTTCAAAGCACAAACACTGGCAGCGGCTTGCTGGGGTTGCTAGTGCGTTGGAAGGTGCCGTGGTAAACCACCCGCACGAGGTAGTCCTTGCGGGGGACAAGCCCGGCCAGCGTGAACTTCTTGCCCGTGCTGTAAGTCCCGTTTTTCCAGGTTAGCCCGTTGTCATCCGAATATTCGACGGCGATGGACTTCACGCCCTTGGGCAGGTCTGCCACCTTGCCGACGACCGTGCCCGTCAGCACACCAGCTATCACATAGGCCTGCGTGGGGTCGGGCAGCGGCTCGTTGCTCTTGACGGGCTGGTTGCGGTACTGGTAATGGGCATTGGTGATATAGGACAAGTCCTCTTTCACCGTCAGCTGGAGGGCAGTGCCCAGGGCATCCAGTGCTTCGAGCAGGGCCGTCCGTTTGGCCTGCTTGACCTCGGTCAATGACTTGCCGCCGTTGGCCGCCGCCGCACAGGCTGCATCGAATTCGTTGTAGCGCACTTGCACGCTGTCTGCTTCATTGGCCACCCCTTCATAATCGGGTTTCTTGTAGGTTGCGTCCACCACGTTCTTGCCATGGGCACGCAGTTCGTCGAGCGTCATTTCGTTGTGCTTGCGAAGCACGATGAGTTTTTTGTTGATCATCATCTTTAAAATATTTTGGTGAGTAAAACTGCCGGGTTGGGGGCATGCCCGATTAACGCCTACAAAATTCTGCGAACTACAGGAACCACGATTTGGATCTTCTGCAATTTTTGTGACAAGCAAAAACGCTTACGAATCTTGATTTTAACAATTCATCAGGGCTTCTTGGCTATTTTTCTTGCCCAAGAAAACTTTGGGCTTGTATCAAAACAGAAAAAAGGAATATCAACCTGAGTTTCTTTAAGCTCAATTCAAGGTTTTCTGATAACCAAATAGGCTATTCTATACTTGGAAATAAGCTTGGGAATATCAGTCGGAACTTTTCTGAACCCAATCCATGATTTTTGGAGATAAAAAGACTTTGAGCTTATTTCAGAAAAACAATTTCTGATAATTGAACGCTTTCCCCTAATACCAGAAATGTCTATTCTAATATCAGAAATAACTTTTCTGATATCAAAAAAACGCAAACCAAGTCATGAAAAACTGCCAGTCATTGCCAAAATACCAGCAATTACAAGGGATTTTGCGGGTCGGATTGAAGAGTTGCGCTTAGCCCGTCAAACTTATTTCCAGTTCGACATTCTCATTACCTGATGAAACCTGTGACATTCAGACCGTGCCCAATTGGGACATTTTCTATGTCTATTTCGATAAAAAATGTTGCGTAGCCGACATTTTCCTACATCTGTTCCTTTGCTATTTCAAAATCCCACACTATATTCGCCCCTGTAGTCCAAACACAGGTTTGGGCCATTACCTAAAAAACGGACTCCAAAAGAGAATACACGAAGCAAGCACAATTTACTTTTACCACACATCCAACACTTAGGCCGTCCGGCCACCCTGTTTGAATAGTTCCTTTTCGGGAATTCGTCGTCGTCCTGTATGTATTTTCTTTGGTCAAAACCGAATTGCTGCAAGTGCTGACCGCACCTTGAGGCATTGGCGCATGGCCGACTTTGTATTGATTTTATACAGTATTTCCATAACCAGGTGCTATCTTTGCTTGACCAGCAAAGGTGGGCCAATAATTATTTTTATCATGAAACGAGTAATTAGAATTTTTTTCACAAAGTCTCGATTGGCTTGCTCACTAGTCAAATTTTTGATTGGAATTTTGGTGCTCTTCTCAATAAATCTAAATGGGCAAAGCTGTTTTCCACCTCCACCTCCAGAAACTGATGACGGAGATTTTGATTGTGCTTCCGATGGCGTCATGCCGGCTTGTAGTTTTGGAATTGCCAATCCACCCGTACCTGGTGGTTTGTATTGCGATCCTGCTGATGAAGAACTATACAATGTGAGGCTCTACCTTCATATACTCAGGAAAGAAAGTGACCTAAGCGGGGCAAGGGACATTGGCGAAATAAAAAATGCCATTGAAAGGCTACAACGGAATTTCTCGACTTTAGGCATCATCTTTTCAATTGAAGGTATTCAATATCTTGATGTAAGCGACGCAGTATATGATTATTCCAATGCAGATTTCGAAACAGTTACTAGCCTTCAAACCCACTCTGATGGTAT
Organism: Saprospiraceae bacterium; assembly: GCA_022841745.1. Lineage (GTDB taxonomy): Bacteria > Bacteroidota > Bacteroidia > Chitinophagales > Saprospiraceae > UBA6168. The sequence goes on from JALHQW010000029.1 coordinate 52,866, forward strand.
AGATGTTTATTTTATCGGTCTCGGAATCTATAATAATGGCAAGGCCACTTCGATAGCAAAGAGTACCGTAGGAAATGCTTGTGTTATAGGGGGTGGGGTTTCTAATGAAGGCTTTAACCTATTGAACGAGACCACCATCCTTGAACATGAAATAGGGCATTGCCTCGGGTTGCTTCATACTTCTGAGATACTTTGCGATGGTTCTGATTGTGATTCGCAACCTTCACTTCCATGTGATTGTGGTGATCATGTCTTCGACACACCATTAGATTTTTATGAAAACGCCCTTTTGTCATACTGCATAGACAATGAGACCTGTGAAAGAATTGCTGATATTTCTGGTCTTCCCCAATGTAGCGACGCAAACAGTTGGCCCATTTCAAATATAATGTCCCTGTACCCTGCCCATTGCAGGACCAAATTTACTGAAGGCCAGAAGCGAAGGATGAAAAGGTACCTTTCCACTTGCCCCAAGCTCAATCCCGTTGTGTCGGCTGGCCCCATAAGGGTCGGCAGTGGGATGGAATGGTCAATCGGGCCTGGTGGGATAGACTTAATTGGATTTTGCCTCCCCGGCTTCATCATAGAACCCGGTGCCACCCTCAACCTCGCCAGCGACCTCGAATTCAGCACCAACGCCAAAATAATCGTCAAAGCCACCGGACGGCTCAACGTTAATGGCGTCAAGCTCACAAGCTGTGACAGCTACTGGCAGGGTATAGAGGTTTATAGCAACTTCTTCCTGCCCCAATCCATCACCAACCAAGGCATGGTGCGGCTCTACAGTGGAAGCACCATACAGCTTGCTGAGAAGCCGCTTAATGTTTGGGCGCCTGCCATCGTGCTGGCCACTGGCACGGTCTTCGACCACTGCGGCACCAGCACCTTCACCAATACCTACAACACCACCTTTGCCAGCTACAACCACTTCACCGACTGCGAGTTCCTGAACACCACGGCCACGCCCTTCCAGTTCTGGGGCAATGTCAAGCTGACGAACATCCGGGGCTTGGTCTTCAACAACTGCACCTTCACCACCGCACCGGGAATGGGTGCCTCCTTGGCAGCCCCCTTCGCCATTGACGCCTACAATGCCCGTTTTGGAGTATCCAGTGGCAGCGAGTTCACCAACTACCGCCGGGCCATCATTGCCGGTGCCGACAACGGGGTGGACCGCAGCTTCACGGTGAAGAACAGCACCTTCACCAACAACTACAACTCCATCGAGAACTGGAACGTGGACGGCTGCACCATTCGGGGGAACTCCATCACGGGCATCGGTTCCAGTATCTGGCCGCCCAACCGCCCCTCGACAGGCATCGTCCTGCGCAACTGCACCCGCTACGAGGTGACCGACAACAACCTGACGGGGGCAAGCAATACCGGTAATAATATTGGGATTTGGGCGTATGATACGGGGTCGGATGGGAACATACTTAGAAGGAACACCTTCACAAACATGAAGACGTCCAACGCTGCACAGTTGAACAATAGGGGGCAAGATGCTGACGAAGGGCTTCAATACTGGTGCAATACTAATATTAACTGTACGAACGATTTTGTGGTCAGTGGCAGCATATGCCAAGAGCAGGGGCTTGAAAATGGGGCTAAGAACAAGTTCTCTCAAGTCAATACTACAAATGGTGACTATTTAAATTCTGGTGGAAGCCTCATCAACTATTACTATATAGATGCCCTTTTGGAAGTTCCACAATATACTTCCAATATTACATCAATTGAAAAAAGCCTTTCTGTTGATTGCACTGGTAGCACAGGTGAAGAAGACGAGGAAGGGGACGGAAAGTTGACGAATCAAGGTGAACAGACTTTTATCACCAAGTTCAATGACGCTAAGACGGAGTACCAAACCAAAAGGGCACAGTATGATGCTCTTCTAAGCGGCAGCCCAGCAGCTTTGGCGCTTATACCGGACTTGGCCAAGCAGCGCAGCATCATGCACCGTTCGGCAGACCGCATACTTCGCAGTGAGTTCTCCGACCCGGAGAACTTGGACTGGACGAAAATCAGGACTTGGCTGCACAACAAGGACAGCAAGGAATCTGAATATGCCATCGTGGAATCTTGGATACTTGAAGGAAATACGGGCAATGCGGAACAGGTATTCGATGCCATACCATCAACCTTCAACTTGACAGGCGATGCCTTGGCACAACATGACAGCTATGAAGATTGGATGGATTTGCGAATCAGCTTTAAAACGCAGCAGAAAGATGTTTACAACCTTGGGGCCTCCGATGTTCTGCTGATTCAGAACATTGCGGACAATGGCACTGGCTTCGCTGCGGCTCAAACACAGAGCTTACTCAACCACCAGTATGGCTACAACTATATGATTAGCTTTGGAGGGTTTGGGGGTCAGCCAATCTTCGGGCCAAGTGGAAATAATAGTGTAGCTCATCCTGAAAACCTCTTTGCTTTCCCAAACCCAGCCAAGGAAGATGTCAATTTCAGGTACAGGCTTAGAGAGGGCGTAGAGGAATCATTGCTGACCATCCATGACTTAGAAGGTCGCTTGGTTGCAAGCATTGCACTGCAAGGTTCTTCAGGAATAGTTCTATGGGAAACCAAAGGACTGTCTTCAGGCGTATTTTATTACAAAGCTGAAGACATTGAAGGCTTTGCTGTTCCGCAAAAATTGGTCTTGATTAAGTAGTCTTTAACTTTAGGGAAAGGGGAAATACACCTCTTTCCCTCTTTTTTTTACGACCATGAAAAAACTAATACTGATTTTTTGTCTTTCTGCTCATGGGCTGTTGGCCCAAGTAACTTTCAATGTGCAGTCCAACTATGGATATCTTAATCTAAAATTGACAAATGTCCTTCCCACTGATAGCTGTTATTATGTGAACGGTGTGATTACCGATAGCACTGGCCAACAAAACCGCTTTGGCAGCCTCTTTTTAAAGGTAGGTTTAGATGGCGACACAATAATTTCAAAGAAGCTGGTGGTATCCAATGAACAATACCTGACTTGGAACGCTGGTCTACACGCCGATACAGAGGGAAATCTAGCTACTGCTGGTGAGACGCCTAATGGTATATTTTTTTTGAAGTACACCCAATCGGGCGACACCTTGTTTATTAAAGAATATGACAACCCATACTATCCAAAGGAATCTTTTATTACTTCGGACAACTTATCCCAATTTGAAGCAGGGTATTATCTCTCTGGTATTTTCTTAAAACCCCCTGAATTGTACAGGTCAGATATTGTGCTTTATAAATTAGATCACATCGGGAGCGTCTTGTATCAAAAAGCTTATGGCAGCAATTTGTCCGATTTTATTGGTTCCACAATTGTTGAAAATGATGGAGGATTGATAATTGGCGCTGGCAGGAACAACAAGAACACCAACCTGCAAAACTTCATCAGCCGTACACATATTTTCAAAGTTGACAGCATTGGAAACATAATTTGGGAATACCTCTCGCCACAAGGGCAGTTAAGAGACATCGCCTATTCAATGGTGAAAACGCCAGATGCTGGTGTTGTAATAGCGAGCGGCAAGGGGATTGAACACCCCATCAATGCAAGTGTCGGCCAATTGCGTTGGCATGCCTATATTTTCAAATTGAACGCCAACCATCAGCAAATCTGGGGGCGAGAACTGAGAGGGGTAAGGCATACAGGCGGAACGGGAGTGGCGAAGCTGGTAACCGCAACAGACGACGCTGGCTTTGTGGCCTGCGGCAATTTGTTGGAAGACAAATCGTTTGGAGAGCCAAAATATGGCAGTTGGGTGTTCAAGGTTTCCAACCAAGGCGATAGCTTATGGGCAAGGTACTTCACTTTTGTTGAGGGGTTGGATAAGTATTACGAACCTGTGGACATGAAAGCCACACCCGATGGTGGCTATATTTTGGCTGGGCAACAAATAGATGGCTTGGAAACCTTCGGCTGGCTAATGAAGCTAGATTCCTTCGGCTGCCTCATCCCTGGCTGCAATGCCAACGATGGGCCGAATGCCACCGAGGAGGCCAAAGCTGAAATGAAGCTGGCCATCTATCCGAACCCTACTTCCGATTTCCTCAATTTTGAGCTACGGTCACCAAGGCTGCCGCAAAGGGTCAGCTTCCGAATCGTGGACAGCAATGGGAAAGTGGTGAAGGAAATGAAAAGCGACTCGCCACGGGATACGTTTATTTTGCCAGTGCGGGAGTGGGCAGAGGGAGCATACATTCTCCAAGCATTCGAGGGAAACATGCTTTTGACAACCGATAAATTTATTGTTTCACATTGAAAAAATGCAGCCTTATGAAATCGAAAATCTTTACATGTCTATTGGCAGCTAATATGTTAACCAATTTTGTAACTGCTCAAGCGGGCACACTTGACCCCAGTTTTACCAGTTCTGGGGTGGACGTAATCGTTGGTAATTCGATTTGGACGAGTATAGGTCGAGCCATCTTGGCGGCCCCAGATAGCAAAATACTCACTGTTGGTAAAGCCATGGTAGGAGGAAAAGGCCTACTTGCCCGGCATATTAGTGATGGGACGCTTGATTCCTTGAGCGATGTAAACTATTGGGGGTTTAATTATGAGGATGGGGCATTGATTTATGGTGGATTTATTAGTCTCAATATATCTAAGCCAATTGAATTCAATTCAATTGCCCTGCAGCCTGACGGGAAGATGGTCATCGGTGGCAAGTGCGTTTATGGCCCCTCTTTAAACAATCGCTATATCCTCATGAGGCAAAATGCAGACGGCTCTTATGATACAACCTTTGGCATGGACGGCATAGATATTGACAGAATCGGTTATGCGATTGGGCCTACGGCAGGGCTATATGATGAAGTTGCCCATACTGTGGCCATACAGAGCGACGGGAAGATTCTCGTGGGGAATGAATTCTATATATCCCGACACCTTACTGACGGTCAGATTGATACCACCTTTGGGTCATATGGAAGGATGGGTTTTAGTACCGGTGTTTATTACTCAACAACTATGTTGGTACAGCCGGATGGAAAGATGTTGGTGGCGGGCGGCCCAGATTTCGCCATCCAACGCTACAACCCTGATGAAACCATTGATTCCGGATTCGGGACCGATGGGACAGCAGTGATAAACCCAACAACCGAAAGTGACGCAGTGTACTCAATGGAGCTGTTGCCAAACGGTGATATTTTGGCAGTTGGAATTGGTGGCAAAAAACTTGTTGTTGCAAGGCTCAAAAATGGGAATTTGGACACAAGTTATGGCGTTGGTGGAGTTGCTATTTTGGAATTGCCCAATGAATATATTTGGGCAAGAGCATCATCGGTTCAGCCCGATGGGAAACTGGTGGTGGCGGGCCACGCTGGCATCCAAATCAATGGGCAGGACGACCATTTTTTCTTGGCAAGGCTCACGGAAGATGGTCAATTAGACAACTCATTTGGTGATAACGGAATGGTACTGACCGACCCATCCAGTGGCTCGGACAGGCTATATGGTGTTGACATTCAACAAGATGGCAAAATCGTCGTCACTGGCCATACAGGAAGGGAAAATAATAAGTTGAGACTGGATTATTTTGTGGCCCGCTACCTGTCTGGGCTAGAGGTTGCTGCACATGAATCGTTACTGCCAAATGGGCACCTAGTAATAAGCCCAAATCCGGCCAGCACTTACCTGAACTGTCGCCTTCAAAACCAAGCATTTGGACAGCATTCTATGCTACGTATTTTGAACGCCCAAGGGGTTGTACTGAGCACAATTAAGCCTAATAATTTGCAAACGCATCTTGGCATTCCGTTGGTTGACTATCCACAAGGTATGTATTTTTTACAGTACCTTGAATATGGAGAGGTGAGGGCGGTGGAGCGGTTTGTTGTTGTCCACTGAGAGAGGGGCCGGGTATCTACACCAAGGGGTAATTAGTCTGTTCTTCATCAAATCTTCATCAACCTCCTCCAAACCACCGCATCGCCCAACTGGATTTTCACCCAATAGACCCCGCTGCCAAACGACTGCAAATCAATCGTTTTGGATGGTGAATCAACCTGGTTGCGCAGCAAAAGCCTGCCTGCCCCGTCAAATATTTCAAGCCCAATCGGCTCGCTGGCGGGAAGGTCTGTTTGGAAATAAAACAAGCCCGTGCTGGGGTTGGGAGATAGGGAAATCATGCGCTCCAATTCCACTTCGTTGCTGCTGCTAACCGAACCTACCGTTATCAAGTTGGACAACAGGATACAGCCATTGGCATCCTCGACCCTGGCTTGGTACATGCCGGCGGGCGCTGCAGCTGGGTTGAAATTGGGCAATAACATCCCCCCCTGCAGCCAAGCAAAGGAAAAAGGTGACATCCCCCCTTCCACCTCAAATTCGATGCTGCCATTGGATTGGCCAATCGTAGCTGGTGTTATATTGGTGATATTGAAAGAGAGTGCATCCGGTTGTGAGATTGTAACCATACCAGAAAGACTGCAACCTGCATCATCGGCGACTACGATTTCATAACTGCCAGCAGGCAGTTGGTCTGTATCGCTGGGAGCAATGCTGTATGGGGGTTGGCCGCCAGAGATACCAATTTCAATACTGCCATCATTGTATCCAAAGCAGCTAACGTCATTGCTACTGACCACAACGCTGAAATCAGAAACATTCGAAATCGTAAAATCGCAGGTACTCCTGTTGCCGCTCTCGTCTGTTGCACTCCAAATAACACTGGTTTGGCCAAGCGGGAAGGTTTCGCCACTTGCTGGCCCCGACTCAAGGGCGAGCAAGATGTTCGACGAGCAATTGTCGGTTGCTGTTGGCATGCCGTAATTCAAGGGTTCGCAGTTGGTTATGACAATATTATTGGGGCAAACAATTAGAGGTGGGAGCAGGTCTTGAACTTGCACGGTGGTAGTCTTGAAGGTGGCATTCCCGCTATTGTCGGTGGCCGTGACCGTGACCAGCAGGGGGCCAATATCGTCGCAACCCACTTCCGTAGGGCTTATTTCATAGAATACCATGCTGCAATTGTCATTGGCTGCCTCAACCAAATCGGCGGGTGAAAGCGTGACGACTCCGTCTGCGTCCAAGGAAATGAATGCCGAATTGTACAGCGCCAAGCTCGGTGGAGTCGTATCTGCCGAGCTTAGTGTTATTTGGCCTTCTTCACTGCATCCCAACCCATCCGAAACCGTCACGGAATAGGCACCGCTTGTTAGCTGCGTGATGGTGCTGGTTGTTTCCCCATTCGACCAGTTAAAACTGTAGGGGCCGTTGCCACCAGAAGCTACCGTGGCGGTAGCCGTGCCATCTGCCAAATCAGGACAACTGGTTGGCGTTGCGCCCATTTCAAGCACGATAAAGCAAGAGGATGTGGTGACAGCGACCTGACCAATCCTTGTGCAAGCATTGGCGTCGGTGATGGTGAAGCCATAATTGCCGGGCACCAAGCCGTTGATGCTGTTTGTGGTAGCCCCTGTGCTCCACTGGATTTGATAGGGCGATACACCTCCAGTTGGGTTGACCGAAGCAGTCCCATCTGCGGCTCCAGCAAAAGATTCTTGGCTACTGGATTCATTGGCCAAAAGCTGGTCGGGTTGGCTGACCATACCGGCCAAATTGAGCACACAACCTATCGCATCCGTCACAGTGGCAGCGATGGGGCCAGCAGGCAGCCCCGTTAACTGCGGAGCAACTGCGCCATTGCTCCATTGGAAAGTATAAGGTGCGTTCGGGCCATTCACTGTAATAGTGGCAGTGCCGTCATTTTCACCAAAACAGTCCAAATTTCCAATGTTCAAACTCCCTGTAAAAGCGGCACAGCTGACCGAATTAACGGTAACATTTGCAGTAGCAGTGCAGCCATTGGCATCGGTGACCGTCACGGGGTAGGTGGCTGGCGCCAAATTATTGATGGTGGCCATTGTGCCGCCATTGCCCCAGGCATAGGTGTAGCCTACTGTTCCACCAGTTACCACAACTGAAGCGGAGCCATTGTTCACCCCATTTAAGGTTTGTGGCGATGCACTCATGCTTAGAACAAGCGGGGCAGGTTGCTGCAAACTGGCTTGACTCGTGGCAGGGCAGCCGTTGGCATCAGTCACTGTGACCGAGTAAATGCCCGAATTCAGGTTTGAGGCAGTAGCCGAAGTTTGGCCATTGTTCCAATTATAGTTGTACGGTTGTGTTCCAGCATTTGGATTTACGAAAATACTGCCGTTTGTTCCCCCATAACAGCTTGGCATGGTTGGAGTAAGTGCTATGCCAAACCCGTTGCAAACCGAACCTACTGTTACGGTGGCCGTCGAACTGCATCCGTTGCCGTTGGTGACGGTAACGACATAATTGCCTGGTGCAAGGTTGGTTGCCGTAGAACTGGTGCCAGCTACATTGCTCTGCTGGAAGCCATTGTTCCATGAATAGGAATACGGGGCACTACCATTGGTCGCAGTTACCGTGGCCGTGCCGTTGTTGATTCCGAATGTAGTGACAATGGTGGAGGAAGTGGACAAATCGGCGGGTTGCTGCCCAGTTATTTGAACCTCCACTTCTTTGGAACAACCAATTGCATCGGTAACGGTAACGGTGGTGGTGCCGCTGCAAAGTTGGTTGTTCGTCGGCCCTGTCACGTTCGGGAAGCCTTCCCAATGATATAGCAAATTGCCGTTTGCATTGGAAACCTGAACCGTGGCGCTGCCAGTACATGCTGCCGAGCAATCATCAGGTTGTATGCCTGTGGTGCTGGCTGTTATGTTCGCACAATTGCTTCCAACGCCGATATTGTCAAGGAAAAGGCGGTTGCTAAAATTGGATTTGTTCAAAAAGGTCAAGGTCACACTTGGCAGGCCGTCGAAGGCGCTTAGGTCAATTGTTTCTGTTCCCCATTGGCTCGCAGTTGGGGTAAACTCAGCAAATAGCACTGGTGCAGTTGCCAACTGTTCCCCACCTCTTTTGTATAAAAGGTTTTGGAAATTCAAAGCGCATTCCGTGGACGCTAAAACGTACAAGGTGTCGCCAAGGTCGGCCAGGATGGGAGCATATGCCAGATCGAATTTGAGCATTGCATTTTGGATATTGGTAAAATCAAAATGCTTGGTTATCAACAAGTCCAGGGCACCTTCCTGGATAGGTGTGCCATTGATGCTATTAAAATTATCAAACACTGCCGCCGAGTTTCCTTGTCCAAACCCGGAGGCGTCACTGGATATCTGCCAAACAAAACCATCTTGGGAGAAATCAATTTGAAACATGCTCTCCGACGTTGGAAAGCCGGATTCCGATTCAAAATCCTCAAATGAAGGTGGAGCTTCGACCAAATAATTGAACTTGTTTACCACTACCGTATCATTGCTAGTTCTTTGGTCTGACTGGCCATTGGGTTGGGTCGTCCAGACTGAAATGGAATAAGAACCATTAGGGGCCATGAAAGGTGCCAAGCTTAGGTTTTCATTTTCACCGGAGAACAGATTGCCTTGCCAGCTGTAGCTGACGGTTGGGCCATTGTTGATGCGGTAATGAATGGTAGCTGCGGTCAGGTCGCTAGTTCCAAAATTGCGGAGCGAAATCTGGGGCGTGATTTGGTTGCCATTCGTGCAGGTCAGGTTGTTGGGCTCGACCACTCTGACAATGCCAGCATCCACGCTCGGTATGGCGCATTGTTGCGGAGCAAACACAATCAAATTATTCCTGCTGCCATAGCCAAAGCCAGAGGAAGTCCCATTCAACACGGCCCGCATCACGTTCACTTGCCCAGCCGTGAAGGAAGTATAGCAGTTCTCGTTCACATAGTCCATGTAATTGACGTACAAGTGCTCGTTGCCACATGAGATTGGGCCATCTGGATAGCTTTCTTGACAATTCAGTGTTGCCTTGTCACGGGTTGGGCCGTCAATATTGGGCGTATCGGCGATGCCATCGTCCAAGGAACAGGAGTTTCCATTGAACGGGTGCGGCAAGCCAAGGTAATGCCCCGTTTCATGGGTCAGTGGGCGATAGCCGGATGCTGGAAACCCCGGCCCGCCAAACCATCGGTAATCAATTACCACCCCGTCAGAGTTGCCACCGATTTGACCGGGAATCGGATAGTTGGAGAACCCCACTACCCCACCCTGCGCTGTTGTGCCGGGGATCGGCAACACATATATATTAAAGTATTTATTGGGGGCCCAATTGGTCATTGGTTTGATGGTGGAATTGATATTATTGTTGTTCCAACTGGTGCCCGTCACGGTCATTTGACGGCGGTCAATGCCATTGGTCGGGCTACCATCCGGTTTTTTGTTGGCAAGGCAGAACTGGATATTGGGAAACCCGGCCACGCCCATCCATTGGCTTGGCGTCTCGTAGAATTGGCTGTTGAGCGAGGCATAGTCATCGTTTAGGATGGCTATCTGTTCCAGCACCTGGGCATCTGAAATGTTTTGGCCCTGCCCCACTGGTTCGCCATTGTGGATGACGTGGACTACCACAGATATGGTCAGCAGTGGCTCGGCCATGCTTCTATCTACGGTGTTAGCAGAAAGCTGGGGCACGGCCTCCTTTAAATGCCTTTCGAGTTCTTTGGCAAAAACGGGGTCAACATGGCTATGCGCCTCGTTCATTTCATCGAAAACGCATATTGGATGCTTTTCATGGTCGGCCTTTTGCGTTGAATGCAAGGCATTTTTGGCCTGTGCAGTTAGCTTAGGATTCGCAAAAGGCAATTCTTTAGAAGAGTAGATATTGGAAGGAACAGTTTGTGCGGCGGCAACGAATGGTAGCAATACTGCTAAGAACAAAGTTAGTCGGTTGATGGACGCTTTCATTCATGGGATGTTTTGATGAATAATCGGCGAAAGATACGGCGCAATTTCTTCCTGATATACATTTCTCAGGGCAGAAAACATATTCGCAAAAAGCAAATTTTTAGCCAAGTTTTGACACCATAGCAGAATTTGTGGAAAACTGCTGACCAAATCCTCTTTGTCGCAGTGCCTTGAAAAAGAGGCCATCCCAACCGATCCCCCACGACCGAGTGTGCAATCTACATTTTTCCTCCCTTTCAAGTTTCGATTGTCGGCTTATGTCGCCTTTTTGCTAATGTAATATACATTTGGTGACAAGATTTCATTCCAAAGAGATACATTTGCGTCCACACCACCTGAGCGCCCTGCAAACACTAACGTCATGAAGAAAAAAATTCTTTGCGTGGCATTCGTTTTTTCTGCCTGCTTTATTACCTTTGTCTCCGCACAATCAACACTGTCCCACACGGCAACACCCATCGACAGCCGCCTTTATGCAATCCATAGCGGCGAGTACCTTGAATCATTGCAGTCCGCCAACCCTTTTTTACTGAAGCGATGGGCCTTTTACCTCGACCACTCCTGGTATTTGACCGATCTTCCTGCTGAAAAAGCTAAAGAGGCGGCCACTACTGTCCGTGTGGAAGATTTGGAAGCCATCAATATCCTCTTGCTCGAAAAGCAATTCGCCCTACATCGGGATTGGGAAAAACAAACGGTCATCAAAATCGAAAACACGGACAAGGCCATCGTTTTGATTTCTGGAAAACGGTTCAACGAACTATTGAACGAACACTTGAATGCCAGCAAATGAGCATGGCATCTGAGGCAGCAAAAATGAACTAAGCGAAACCATCCCCCTACACTTTTCCCAATTCTGATAAGACTATGAACTTGAAATTTACCCTTTTCATTTCAAGCTTTTTTTTAGTGGTGGCCCAGGTTGTGTCTCAAAATTACTTGATGACCTCTTCCCTTTCTTCCGTAACCAATTGCAATGGGTTCTTCCTTGACAGTGGTGGAGGCAACAACAATTACGGCAATAACCAGCACTTCACCACCACGATTTGCCCGACTGGGCAAGGCAATTTCATCCAATTGGTATTTGGGCCTGTCAATCTTTTCTTTGGCGATGAGCTATGCTTTTTCGATGGCAACACAACAAACGCCCCGGCCATAGCCTGTGCCAGCGATTTCAACAATGGTGCATCGTTCATCATCCAAGCATCAGCTACCAATACGAGCGGTTGCGTCACGGTCAAATTCGACTCCGACTTCCTGTTTACAGCAGCTGGTTGGAGTGCCGAGATCAACTGCATCGCCTCTTGCCAAACATTCTTTGCCGTGTTGGACAGTGCCAACCCAGTGGTTGAGCCAGTTGATACTGGCTGGATTGACGTTTGTCCCGGCGAGCGGGTATTTTTCAACGGCAAGGGAGACTATCCTCAAAACGGCACCGCCTACACCCAATCCGACCAAACCAGCAGCTTTGAATGGGATTTTGGCGACGGCACATTTACCTATGGGCCAAATGTTTCCCACGTTTTTGAGGAGCCAGGTGGGTATGTCGTCCAATTGGAAATCACTGATATAAACGGTTGCCAGAATACCAATTTCATCAGCCAAAGAGTTCGTGTCGCCCCTAAGCCGCATTTTGAACTTGGGGCCTATCCAACCCAAATTTGCGCTGGCGATAGCGTTGCTTTCGATGCGTTGGTCAATCTAATGGATCCCACACATGCCGTTTCCGTTGAACCAACTGAAGCCAGTTTCCAAACCACCGGCATACGTTCCGACTCATTGGCCTTGCCAGATGGTGATGGCTCATGCTATGAAACAGCCATTTCATTCAGGAACTTTTCCCCTGGCCAGACCCTGACTAGTATCAGCGATTTGTTGGCCATATTCGTCAACATGGAGCATACCTGGATGAGGGATTTGGAAATCAAATTGACCTGCCCCAACGGCCAAAATGCGATTTTGCACGACCATGCCGGGCAAACTGGTGGAGAGGTATTCTTAGGCATACCCTATGAAAATGACGAAGCGACACCCTTGCCAATACCCGGGACAGGCTATGATTATGGGTGGTCACCCAATCCGCAATACAACCAGACTTGGATTCAGTATGCCAACGCCAATCCAAATGTTGGCACGCTCCCATCCGGCACCTATAGATCCTTCCAAACCTTGAACAATTTCATTGGCTGCCCTTTGAATGGTGATTGGGTCATAGAAGTATGCGACCTATGGGGTCAGGACAATGGCTTTATTTTCTCATGGTCCATAGAGTTTGACCCTTCGCTTTATCCTGACGTGGAAACATTTACGCCACCATTGGTGGACTGGAGCTGGAAGGCTCATCCTACCATTTATTCCTCCACGCCAGATATGATTGACGTTTCACCAGCCAATGCTGGTGACATGGCCTATATATTTACAGTAGAGGATGAATTTGGCTGTACCTGGGATACCACCATTAACTTGAACGTTCTGCCGCCGATGCACCCTGACTGCTTGAATTGTGATGAATTATTGACTCCTGCAGCCGATACCGTTATCTGTGTTGGCGAACCCGTCAACATCAATGTAAGTGGTCCAGTGCCTGCTTCCCCGAACGTCACATTCCATTCCGACGACAATTACCCCTTGGGAGCAAGCAACCACCCAGTGGCAAATCCATATTCCTCTCCGCTTTTAATAAATTCGCTGAACCCGGCAACTATTACGAATGCGGTGAACGATGTTGTATCAATTTGCTTGGACATCAAAACTGACTACGTTGGAGACCTGGATATTTTCCTTCGTGCGCCCAACAACCAGCAATTGATGCTCTCAACCGGGAACGGCGGCAGTGGCGACAATTACACCAATACCTGTTTTACCACCTCATCTATTTCGCCTATCACAGCTGGCACAGCCCCATTCACTGGGAATTACCGACCAGAAGGCAACTGGTCTGCCTTGAATGGCGCTCCCATTAATGGCAATTGGAACTTACGGGTATCCGATGCCCAGGGTATCAACGCAATGGGACAAGTAAATTGGTGGTCAATTACCTTTAAATCACAAAACAACCTTACCTATACTTGGACACCCAGCGCAGGGCTTTCCTGCGCCAATTGTCCTAACCCAACTGCCACCCCCAGCAACAACACCAATTATATTGTAACAGCCTCCAACAGCTACGGTTGCACCCAGAAAGATACTATCGGCGTACAGATTCTGAGCAGTTTCGCAGCTCCAATAGTTAGCCTTCAAATTCAAGGCAGTGGTGTTATTTTAGCTACGTGGAATGATGTGAACCCCGGTTTGCCTTACGAAGTCAATGTCAACAATACAGGATGGATTGCCCCTAATAATGGCAATATATCACATATCATTTCTGGCTTGGTAAATGGCCAAACAGTAAACGTCCAAGTCAGGAGCAAGGTGAATGGCGCTGCTTGCAATGTTGGGGTTGGGAACAATGACTTGCTGTACCAATTCTGCCCGATTAATGCATTTCCCACCAATCCTGGGCCTTACTCGGTGGGCTGCAATGGAGTTTGCAACGAGGCTGTACAGATTTCGGTCACAGGCGGCTCTTCGCCATATTCCTATACCGTTACCAATGTGACAACTGGTTCAACTTTCACCCAGGACAATGGCAATATAACCGGACTTTGTCCCGGTGTCTATCAGATTGTGGTCACTGATGCCACCCAATGCACTGATGCAGTTGACCTAACGGTCAATGATGTCCCTGCTATCATTGTATCAGCTATCCAGACAGTACCTGTGAGTTGTGTTGGAGGAAGCGACGGTTGTGCATCCGTCAATGCATCCGGTGGTGTAGGTGGGTTCACCTATCAATGGAACAACCCCAATATGTCCACCACTCAATCCATTTGCGGCTTGCCTGTTGGCCCTATAACCGTAACTGCTACGGACTTGAATGGGTGCTCGGCCACTGGGGCTGTCAGCATCAACGGGTTCCCTGCGATTAACCTGAACATTACGAAAAATGATGTAAAGTGCAATGGAGGCAGCGATGGAACGGCAAGTGTCACGGTTGCTGGCGGTGAAGGCCCTTACACTTATCAATGGAGTGCGGGCAGCACACCTACCCAAAGTACAACAAGTGGATTGATCGCTGGCTTGGTCTCCGTTACCATAACCGATAGCAATAACTGCCAGGAATTTGGAAGTATCACCATTGGCCAGCCTGCCATGCCATTGGAAGTCAGTGCTGCACAAACTGTCGTCAGTTGCTACAGCGAAAACGCGAGCATTGCGACTGCGACCGCAACAGGTGGCTCAAGTCCCTATAATTTCACTTGGTCACCCGGCAACCTGACCACAGCCACGGTCAGCAACCTTTCCATTGGGCAGTACACGGTAACGGTCACGGATGCACAAAGCTGCACCGCCACCGATATGGTGGTTGTGGATCAATGGGGAGCCTACGATATCAATATCTCCACCACGCCGCCTACTTGCAATGGCAATGCTGACGGCCAGATGAACGTGGTTGTATTGGCAGGTGGCGATGGTAACTACACCTATGAATGGAGCAACGGTTCGAATGCTGACTTACTCATGAACCTCGCTGGTGGGATTACCTACACGGTCACTGTTACCGACAGCCAAGGCTGCACGGGCACGGAGTCAAGACTGTTGGAAGACCCAATGCCACTTGGCATAAACACATTGATTGAGGATGCAAGATGCGCTGGTGCCGCAGATGGCACTGCAACTGTGACGAACGTGGCGGGTGGCCAATCACCCTTCGAATATGCTTGGGATGCTGCCGCAAATAATCAGACAACGGCCAATGCCACCAACCTCGCAGCAGGCCAGTATTCGGTGGTGGTCACTGATGCCACGGGTTGCAGCAATACGGCCTTGGTTCAAGTCGGTGAACCCGCTTCCATGGAAATTGATTTTCAGAAAACAAACAACGATTGCTTTGGCTACGAAGATGGTATTGCCCAAGCTGATGTGACGGGTGGCGTTTCGCCTTATACCTACCTCTGGTCAAATGGCGGAACAAGCCAAAAACAAGTGGAACTCGCCGCAGACTCCTATTACCTGACTGTCACAGATGCGAATGGTTGTAGCAAGATAGACTCCGTTTTCATCAGTGCGCCACAGGAAGTAGATGCCGACCTCACCATCAAAAATGTCTCCTGCTACGAAGGACGGGACGGGGCCATTACTATTACGCCAATTGGTGGCACACCACCATTTACCTATAGCATCAATGGCACCCAGTTCTTTGGAAGCAGTACCCTTATAGCCTTGGAAGCCAGCGACTATACCGTTAGCATCAAGGACGTCAACGGTTGCATCTTCTCCGTGCCAGGTACCGTTGAGGAACCGCCGCCATTTACCGTACAAATCGAGGTTTGGGGAGAGGCCGTTGATGAATACATGGTGGACTATGGGGCAAGGTTCCCGCTCATCGCTGTCCCTGACAATGCCCAAGGCGACATTATGTACACTTGGGATGCATCCTACTGTGGCACCTTGGAGCAGGACACCATGTCTGATTGCACAGGCACTTTGACTTCAAGCGCACTCTGGGCTACGCCCGATTATTCAAACGATTACTATTTGGTGGCCATTGACGAAATGGGTTGCGAAGCAGAAGATTTCCTCAAGGTGCATGTAAAAAAGACAAGGCGGGTACTTGTTCCTACCGGCTTTACGCCCAACGATAGTGGTTCGAACGATCGTCTTGTCGTGCATGGCAAATCAGGTACGATGGTAAAACTGTTCCAGGTTTTTGACCGATGGGGCGAACTATTATACCAAGATATTGATATTCCCATTAATGATACGGACCGAGGGTGGGATGGCAATTTCAAGAATCAGGAAATGCCACCGGGGGTCTATGTCTGGTATCTGGAAGCGGAATATGAAGATGGCTTGACTGAGAGTTTCAAGGGAGAAACCACACTTATTAGATAACAATCAAGGCGGGCCGATATGCCCGCCCAAAAAAATACACCACCGTGAAAATTAACATCTTTACTATCGCTATTTTCTCGCTTTTCTGCCTGCAACTGTTGGCGCAAGACCCCCAATTTGTACAGTTCTACGCCTCTCCCATGCAATTGAACCCTGCCATGACGGGTGTTCACCCTGGCAAATGGCGGGCCGTGGTCAATTATCGGGAACAGTGGAGCAGCATCCTCGACTCAAAGCCCTTCAAAACGATCAGCGCTAGTTTCGATGCAAAGAGCAGGATTGGCAAAGGCGACTACCTTGCCTATGGGGTGACTGCGCTCAGCGACAAGGCCGGCAGTTCAAACTACGTTCGCCAGTCGGGCGGTTTTAGTCTTTCTTATATGAAACAATTGGATGGAAGCCGGCACCGGCAATACGACCAGTATTTGATCGGTGGCGCTCATATCGGTTTTGGCCAGCATTCCATTGATGAAGGCAAACTATGGTTCAGCTCCCAATTTGACAACGCTTTGGAACAAATTGACTACGGCCGTGATAATGGAGAGTCCATCAACCAATCAACTGGCACCTATATGGACATCAACGCTGGCTTGGCTTGGTACACTGTTTTTGATGACAACCAGAGTTTCTACATTGGTGGTTCAGTGAACCATGTCAATGCTCCCAAAGTATCCTTTGTGGACACTGATGGCTCAGAATCCATGGACATGAAATGGGTGGCACATGCAGGTGGCGAACTGCCATTCAGCCACCAGCTTAGCCTCCTACCCGCTGTCGCCGTGATTGGTCAAGGTGAAAACATGCTGGCCTTATATGGAGCCAATATTCGCTACACCAACCGTGACTGGAACGAAGTCGCCATCCGTGCTGGGCTTTGGGGACATTTGGCGAAGGATGCGAATGGCGGGATGGCTACACCAGCCGTCACCTTCACCGCCATCCTCGAACTGGAGCGCTGGAACCTAGGCGTCAGCTATGATATTGCCTCCAACCAATTGACACCACCGACCAACCACCGTGGCGCTTTTGAACTTTCCTTGATTTATTATCATCCTGCTACGAGGAAGGAGAAGGTGAATTGTCCGAAGCTTTGAGTTTCTAACATAGAATTAAAAAATTAAGAAGGCCGCTCGGAATTTGATTCCGAGCGGCCTTCTGTGTTACTTCCGTTATAAAGCAAAAGAATATTATAGGACAATTTTATCTTAAAAAATCCAATGCGCTACCATGTTCACTGCGCTGACTACAGCGGCCAATGCCAATGCCCACCAAAAATTCTTGATGGTTAGCCCTTTCAGGAAATAATCAGCCAACATCAGCACCAAGGCATCCATCAGCAAATTGAATAGTCCGAAACGGGCAATGGTGCCCGGGCTTGGAACAAAATCAAGTACGGTACCCAACAAGGAATTCAAGACTGCAACCACCAAACCGATAATGATAGCACGAGTGAAGTCCTCCACTTTTACCCCTTCCAAGTATTTGGCACCAAGCCAAACGGCAACCCCATTCATCAAAGCGGTGAATATGAAACCCATGATTTAAGATTGTTGTTTGAAAAAATGGATGGCTATTTTTTAGTCTCCTCCAAGGCTTTTTCGGAGCTTTCCAATTTGCGCTTCAACTCCTCATTTTCCCGAAATAGCTCTTCGACTCGCTTGTTCTTGAACTCCAATTCTTCTTTGAGGCGCCTATTTTCCTCTATCGTAGCCTTGTCTTGTGTTGCACTAACTTCATTGGCTGGTGCATTGTCGGCATTTTCTACTGTTTGAGTCGAGGTTGTTGTTGTTGTTGTTGTTGTTTTGTCAAGCCGCAACAGTTGCTTGACTTTCTGGATTCCGTCCTCACCATTGTAATAGGAAGCAGCGATATAGGCAATTGGCGCTACCAATAGCATGACCAAAAAGAACCTGGTAAAGCCTGTAAAACGGACTGGATGCTTAGACATGTTGTTTCATTTATTTGAACACAAATATAATGGAGCTCGCAGGCTGTCCAAGTCAAGTTCTACCTACCCACGATTTTCATGGATGAATTGAGGGCTGGCTTTGTCAAACTACCACATCTTCTTCATCGAAGACCTTGCCGTTGTGGCACCTGACGATCCTTGCTGGGAAGTTTTCGAGGATTCGGTAGTCGTGCGTGGCGAACAGGACGGCAGTATCGTTTTCCTGTGCTAATTTCCGGAGCAATAGCAGCACCTCATCAGAGGTCTCAGGGTCGAGGTTGCCCGTTGGCTCATCGGCAATAATGAGTTGGGGGTGATTGAGCAAGGCCCGTGCAATGACCACCCGCTGTTGCTCCCCACCCGAAATGGCGTGGGGCATTTTATCGTTTTTGCCTTTGAGGTCAACCCGCTCCAAAAGTTCGTTGATACGGGCCTTCATCTTGGCCATGTCCGTCCAGCCCATTGCCCGTAGGGCAAATACCAAGTTCGCCTCCACCGAGCGGTCATCCAATAAATTGAAATCTTGAAAAACGATGCCCAATTTTCGCCTCAGCAATGGGATTGTCCGCCTGTTGAGCGATTTCAGGTCATGACCAGCAACCGTTCCTTTGCCTTGGCGCAGTGGCAAGGCAGCGTAGAGCGTTTTCAGCAAACTGGACTTTCCACTCCCTGTTTTACCGATGAGATAGACAAATTCCCCCTTGGTGATATTTAAATTCACATGTTGCAATACGAGGTTGTCCTGCTGATAGATATTGCAATCGGAAAGATGGACGATGGTATGCTCGGTCATTTCTGAGAATGGGTCTGGTGCTTGTTCTGGGTTGGAATTGCCAACTTGCTTGCAAATCTCGCAAAGTTTTTTGTCACACCTTACAAAACCATTCAAAACATTGTTCTCAACGGTAGCGGGCCTTGGCCATTTCCTTGAAATGAAAGCGAAAACGAAGACCAGCGAAGATTTGCTTCACCTCCGTTTCTTCAATTCCTTCGGGCTGTAAATTGTCCAAACTATTTGTAGATGGATAGAAATAAAAACGGGCCAATGGGGTCACCGTGAACAAATCCGAAAAGCCAATATCAAGCCCTGCACCTATGCTGCCGCCAAATGCCATTGACTTTTCTGGATAATAAGGGCCCACAGTTGTTTCCCCGGCAAATTCATTGGAAAGGTAGGTGATGCCAGGTGAGACTTCTAAGAAAAAACCCTTACCAAGCACATTGCCGTCCTTGGAAAAAGTTGGGCAGTTGCAATCACTGGCAAGGTCGAACAAATAAACTGCGGTATTGAAATGAAAGCCAAACTGTCGCATTGCCATTTCTCCGCCCGAAAAAGATTGCTTAAAATTGGCAAAACTGACTTCTGGCGTAAACTCAATCCTCCGCTTTTTCAACCTGAACCAATAATCCATTCCCACTTGCCATCCTGCACTTGGGTAAGGTGATTCATTTAGCAATGTGCCAAAAGATTCTTCCCATTTGGGAGCACTGAAGGTTTTGTAACCAGCCATTAGGCCAATTTGACCTAAGCAGTGGCCGGCAAGAAAAAGGCCGATAAAGAACGAGAGTATTGATTTCATAATCCTTTATTAAACAAGAAAGGCGTTGTGGTTCAACGCCTTTCCTGTTTTTTTCATTGCCTTAGGTGATTTGTTTATCGTACAAGCGTAACATCACCTTTAAAAAGCTTGACCAAGCCATCAATGAATTCAACTTCTGCGTACCAAGTGAAAACAGCGGAATTCATCAATTCGTCACGGTGCTTGCCGTCCCAGCCAAATAAAGGATTGTTCGGTTCGAAATTATAATACTCGAAAACCGTTTCGCCCCAGCGATTGAAAATGAGGAAGGACTTTATGTTCTTGACCTCTTTCCCTCCGTAAATCATCAATATATCGTTCGTGTTATCGCCATTCGGGCTGAAAGCATTCGGTATATAAATAGGATGATCTTTACGAACGAAAACCGTAATTACATCCTCATCGCTGCACCCACCTTCTTCTACATACACCGTAAAAGTGGTCTGTTGGGTCAAGAATAGGGTGTTCTGGTCACAGGTATCGCAATCAACGAGGTCGGCAGGGAACCAGGCGATGCTATCTAATTCACCTACCGGAGGTGTGGTTTCAATGGAAAGGGTCAAGGGGTCGCCGAGGTTAACGATGGGGTCGTTGCCTTCGAAACTGCCGTCAACCTCAACCGTCACTTCGATGGGTTCCTTAATAGGGAACGTGAGGGTCGTTTCACATCCAAAAGCGTCTTTAATCTTAATGACTTGCTCACCAGGGCCAAGGTTTGTGAACTGCTTCTGCTCTGTGAACGGGCCATCATTGAAGGAACACAAGTAAGGTGGCGTTCCACCAGTTATGTTGTTGATGGTGATATAACCGTCATTTTCTCCGAAACAGGACACATCCGACACGAAAATATCTGCTGAAGGAGGTACTACATCCTCCCCAATCACAACTTCATCTGTAGCGGTACAGCCTTGAGGAGAAGTAACGGTCAGGGCATAAGTTCCGGGCTGTGAGGCAATTGGATTTGCAATATTTGGATCGCTAACGTTGCCTGTCCATGCGTATTCCATGCCTTGCGAAGTAGCTGGGCCACCAAGGGTAATTTCCCTAATTGCACAAGTCAGGTTTGTTGGCTCACCTGCATCTGCAATTGGATTAGGATGAATCACCACCTGAACTATCGCCTCGTCATTGGGGCAAGGAGGGAGCCCTGGTACAGAATAGACAAAATCATAGGTGCCCTCTGCAAAGCCGGCTACATTGAAACTGCCGTTTGGAATAATTTCGCCACCAGGCGTTCTCCAAGTACCACCTGGCGTGGGGTTTTCCAATTTAGAGTTAAGGTCAATTGTTACAGAAACTCCCTTACAGAATTCAAAATTGCCATTGACTGTACCTGCATCCACATTTGGATTCACGGTCAGTTCGACAGTGCCTGTTGCGGAATTGTCACAATTGGCGTCTTGAACAGAAACCAGGGCAAAATCCTGGTCATCATCTGGCGAAACATTCAAACTGAATGTGCCACTGACAGGCACCTGTACTGTTTGGGGTGCACCTCCATTTACGGTGTACGTAATGGTGAAAGGCCCAGCACCAGTCGCCGTGAAAACGACAGGGGTTGACATGCCTTGGCAAATGGAAGCCGTGCCGCTAATTGCTGCCGTCGGCAGTTGGTTGAACGTGACTGGAGTACCTGAAGCAACATCAAGGCATTCATCCGTCAAGTCAACACCACCACTGCCGTTGTTGTTGCCAGCAACAGCGCTAACATAATAGGTAACGCCATAGTCCATTGATGCATTATCAAAACCAAAGACCGGTGGACTGACGGTTGTAGTTCCAATTACATTGCCCAAAGAAGGCCCATTGCCGGTGTGTAGGTAGTAAACCAAAACATCATCAGGGTCAAGGAATGAGCCTAATGTAGCCGGTGCGGTAACTACCTCATCTTCGCAGGCCCTAAGCGCCGTGGTGTTCATCATGCCAGCATTCGTAAGGCAATTGCAGTTTTCTGCTCCAGAAATAGGCACTGGACCACAACCATTTATGTCATCAATGGCAAATTGCCATGGGGACGGGCTGGGAAATGCCTGACTTGTAAATATTCCATTGTTGAAAAGGCCTGTTGCAGGAGTCACAGTAATCGTGCCTGCCTCACCGCCCGTTACTTCAAAACTAACCGTGAAACTGGTGGAATTCGGAGAACATGTTTCGATAATGTTCTGAACCTGTGGGGGCTCGTTGACATCAATACTGGTTGCACCAGCCACAGTTCCGGTACAGAAGGCATCGGTTATGCCAGTCAAGGTATAAACTGTATTCACAGTAGGTGATACATCCGCATTGACCGGGCTGGTGTTCAAATTCATATCGAATGGATTGCCTTGGTCATCTTGGTACTGGACTACCCAGGGGCCAGCACCGGTCACGTTGAAGGTAAGCGTGGCCGCATCGCCGAGGCAAATGCTTTCGTCAGGGCCGAACAAGGCCGTGGGTATTTCATGGAAACGCACCTCGGCACAACCGCCAATGCTGATACAGGGGTCAGAAAGGTCAACACAGCCATTTCCATCATCATTGGCCACAACTGGGCAGATGAAATAGGCTTGGCCGTAGTTCATCCCTGTTTGAAAACTGAATTCCGGCGTTGAATTGGTGGCCAATGGCTGAAGCGGATTACCTGCATGTAGGATGAAACAACGAGCATCATCTGCATCGAGGAACTCGCCAGTCTGGTCGTAAATTGGGTTGCTGCTCTCCGTGCCACAAAGGCTGAGGGGTGCAGCGGCCAAGTTGCCTGCAGTGGAAAGGCAAGAGCAATCCACTAATGGCTTTTCCACCAAAACTGGGGTACAACCATTGCAATCAGTTATAGTAAAGCTATAGCCGTTGCCATCAGGTATTGGGTTACTGGTGAATATGTTCCCAGTCAAAGTCCCGTTGAGCGGTGTCACAGCGTAGCAAGATGGGTCACCACCGTTGATCTGGAAACTAACGGTAAAGGTTGTGCCAGTTGGGTCGCATTGGGTTATTGGCGTCCCCACAGTTGGCGGAGTATTGACCGTTACTGTTTCACTGTCGTTGATGGATGCGTTGCAATGCAGATCCATAACGTTGGTCAAGTCGTAGGTGGTAGTTGTATTGGGTGTCACGTTATAGGTAAACGGAGAGGAGAAAATTGAAACCGTCTGCCCATTAATAGTGGTTTCCCAAGGCGCTTCCCCTGTTAGGGTCAAGGTTAAATCAAGGCTGTTGCCTTCGCAAATTTCATTACCTCCACTGATACTTGCCGTTGGTATTTCATAAAAAATAATGGGTGTTCCTTGGGCAATCTGTGCGCATGGGTCGGATGCCAAAACATTGCCACTGCCATCGTCGTCACCAACCATTGCCGATAGATAGTAGGTCGTACCATAGGACATCGTGGCCTGGTCGTAACTAATTGAGGTTGAGTTGAAAACACCTATCACGGGTGGTTCAATACTGACGGAATTACCGGAGTGCAGGACGAAAACCTGAATATCATTACCATCCAAAAACTGGTTGGTGGGATCATAGGTTGCATTGATTGTACCTGGGCCACAATTTGTCAACATGTCCAAGCTCATCGTTCCAACTTTGGTATCGCAGTCACATACGACAATGGGGTCAGCAATATTGATTGTGTTGCAAAAATTGGCATCGGCAACAACGAAAGAGTAACCGCTTCCCGTTGGGATGGGGTTGCTGGTAAACATGCCATTTACCAGGCTGCCATTGTTTGGAAGTACAGAATAGGTACTTGGCTCGCCGCCTGAAACATTGAAACTGACCGTAAAAGTCGTATTGATATCATTGCACGCAACAACGACATCGGAAACTGCGGGCGAACCATTCACCTCTACCAAGGAAGTACCTGTGCCTGTACCAGTGCAGCTGTTGTTGTCAGTAACAGTTCCAAGGCTGATATTCCCTGCAAGCGCTTCACTGATTGGCAGTGTGAAAGGACTGCTATTGATGGACAACGGAGATTGTGGAACCCCATCAATTGACCATTGTAAAGTCCAGGGCGACTCGCCAGTTAAGCTGATTCCAAGCGGAATATCATCCCCGCTTCCCTCACAAATAGTGCCTCCGCCAGATAAAGCGGCAGTGGGGGAAAGGTTTTCTGTTAAGTTGGCTGACCCTGAAACCGTTCCGGTGCATTGGTTCCCACCTGTCACACTCACCAGCGTATAGGTTCCAGCAATAGATGCAGGGAAAGTGAATGGCGAACTTGGAGCATTCAAGGTTATTGGCGAACCACCATTTATAGAATAGGTCAAGGTCCAAGGTTGTTGACCGGTCAGTTCAATAGAGAAATTGGTCGTTGGAGTGGTTCCTTGGCAGAATTCTCCCATACCACTTAATATAGCCGTGGGCGGGGCCGCAACGCTGATAGGTTGGCAAGTGGATGGGTTTCCACAGGAGTTGGTTGCAGTAACACAGATCTGACCGTTTGGGCTTGAATTAGTAAAATCAATCGAAACACTCGAACCAGTACCTGTGATAACTGCACCTGGTGGCGCCGTCCATGAATAAGTAACACCAGTTTGAACATTCGTCACCGAGAAATTGGCACTACCACCATTTGCACATACACTTGATGGCCCTGACATGGTGGGCGCTGTAGGTGGCCCGGTCACCGTGACGTTGGTGCAGCCGGGTGTGCTTGTCCCGCAGTTGTTCATGCCAGTGGCACAAACGGTCACATTGCCATTTGCAACGTTGCTGAAATTGACATTGATAGTGTTGCCGGAGCCTGTGAAAGTTGCCCCAGGAGGTACCGTCCATGCGTAGTTTACTCCAGCAACTGAATTTGTGATGGTATAGGTCTGTATCGTACTGTTGGCACAAACGGTGGCAGGCCCAGTTATCACAGGCACAGCTGGCCCTGCGTTAACAGTTACATTGATGCAAGCAGGGGGTGAGGCGCCACACTCGTTGTTAGCCGTAACGCATACAAGGCCGCCACTGGAATTTCCCCAATTCACTACAGCCGTATAGGTAAGTGGATTTTGCGTCACCGTCGCTCCGTTGGGTACTGTCCAGGTCAGGTTATCGGGTATGACCGAACCTTGAAGGTTGGCAGTATAAGTGGAACTGGAATTAGCACAGACGGTGGTAGGACCAGTCACTTGGGGTGCTGACGGGAACTGAATTTCTTCAGTGACATAAACACACATCGAATTTTCACAGGAGAACTGCCCGTTTGAAGTTTTATGGGTGACCGTCAAGCAATACTCGCCGGGAAGGTTTACCCAACACAGGATTTGGTTGGTTGGGCCTACTATACCAGGGCCAGTCCATTGCATGGTCCAAGTGTTTGGGGGAACGGCCAAGCCTGAACCTGAACCATCGAGAAAAAGGATAGAATCAGGACCACATCCCAAAACACCTGGGTCGCTAATGCTTGCGACTGGCTCCAAGATATTCAAGTTCACAGAAGCCGTACTGTCACACCCTTGCCAATTGTCGCAGATGGAAGTATAAATGCCGGAAAAAGTATAAATGTCATTGCAGAGATGAAATTCTGCTGGACCACAAAGGTTGACCGTTTGCATAGGTGAACTAATGGGCGGAATGGCACTTACGACGCAAGTAATCAAACTATCGCAACCACCGGGGCCTGGCACAGTACTGATGAAAGAACCAGCTGAAGTATAAGAGTTTCCGCCACAAAAGACTGATTCACCTTGGCAAAGGTTGACATTGTAGGTTGCTTGGGCATTTTCCCCAACAGTTACTTCCAAGCAAAAAGGTGGTATGCCAGGACAAACAGTGTTTTGGGCGCAAATTTGATGACTGCCAGGTATCAGCCATTCAACGAAAATATTGGTTCCAGTGGCAGGACCAACAAATTGACCTGCACCAGCTGGCACGAAATACCAATCTGCATTAGCTGTAGAGGTATAATTTGATGGTGCAACGTCTGGGATGCAAAGGTTGGTCGGGCCGGAGGTGATTGCCGAAGAACCGTTGATAGCGTAGTTGCAGTTGGCACCTGCTGAGCCATCAATCATTAGTAAGTACACCTCACCTGGAATCAGCGGTACGTTGCTGCTCAAGGTGACTGTAGAGTTTTCTGCAATATTGCCAAGGCAATCCGATACAAAGGTTAAGGAGCAATCCATCAAGGCTGCCTGAATTGCTCCTCCTGATGCACAGTTCAATGCCTCGATTTGAAAGGAAGCAGATGGACCATTGGCTGTGAAGGCGAACCATTGGTTATTCTCAACTGTGGTACACCATGATGGCGGTTGATCAATAACACCACTGTTGATGGTGGCTCCTTGGTAACAGCTCAAAGCTTGTGGACTGGGAAGGACGCAAGCACTTGCTATGTCAAATGCCGCCTGTGGTACTGTGCAGGGACTTCCACCACATTGGGCATACAAGGAAGTAAAGCTGTTCAGAATGAATGTTAGGGCAAAAAATGTAAAAAATAATCTTTTCATCACCTCGATTTATAGTGTTAAAAGGCTTGTCGCTGCCAAACCGGTGTTAAGAACAATTTTTTCAAAAAAACAGGCTAATACTTTCTTCAGGCTGCTGGGGGTATCCCGCTTGGTATGTCTTTCATGGTAATGGAGAGAAAAGTGCTATTGTGGAGTTAGCTTTAGAAAACGAATTGGAATCGGAAATGGGCTTACCAGATATCGCTTTTGACCAGTGGAGTTGGAATTCTGGCGTAAAAAAAACAAGAAAAATTAGATTGACCAAATAATCAAGACATTACAATCAAATTCCGCTGAAATAAGCCAAAAACCAATTCACTTTTATTTTATTTGGGAAGAATCGAAAAAACGTTTAAAGGCAAGATTGCTTTTAGTTCGTGGCTCATAAATATCTTTCGGGACGAGCCTTCAATCCTATATCGAGCACGACCACTTAATTTTGACCGTAAGGACATCCTTCAACTCATTTTTTAGCTCCCACTCGAGTGCCCAACTTAACCCTAATTCAATTATGGGCTTAGGCCTTCCCTTTAAAAGGAAAAAGGGGAGAAAATATAAAATCAAGAAACAAGATTTCAATGAAACTTGGATACAAAGGCCAAAAATTTTGCTGCCGCATTAACAGTATAAAAAACAATGCCATATTTCATTTACCCTGCACGCTCAACAGCATGGCCTCCAAACTCATTGCGAAGCGCCGCAACGACCTTACCCCCAAACGTATCTTCTTCTTGTGACCGAAAGCGCATCAGCAAAGAAAGCGCAATGACGGGGGTAGGCACCCCAAGGTCCAGGGCGGTCTCTATGGCCCATTTGCCTTCTCCACTTGAATGCACGATGCCCTTGATGGATGAAAGTTTTGGGTCCTTTGAAAATGCGTTTTGCGTTAGCTCCATGAGCCAACTACGCACCACCGAGCCATGGTTCCATACCTTGGCAATGGCCTCGAAATCAATGTCAAACTGGCTTTTGTTGAGCACCTCAAAGCCCTCGGCAATGGACTGCATCATGCCATACTCGATGCCATTGTGAACCATTTTGGTGAAATGACCGCTACCTGCCGCCCCGACGTAAAGACTGCCATTTTCAATTGAAATGGCATCAAATAGCGGCTTGCATACTTCGTAAGCATCACGGTCGCCGCCTATCATGGTGCAAGCCCCGTTCAGGGCACCACTTGTGCCACCGCTGGTGCCACAATCAAGAAACTTGATACCACGCTCCTGGAACATGGTATAATGCCGCAAAGTATCTTTGTAATTGGAGTTGCCCCCGTCAATCACGATATCGCCAGGGGAAAGCAGGTCAGGCAATTGCGCCAGCACCGACTCCGTTGCTGGCCCAGCTGGAACCATGCTCCAAATTACCCTTGGAGATGGCAAGTGCATGGCCACCGCTTGCATACTACTGGTGGTCACGATGCCAGCGTCCGCCGATTTTTTACGGTTGGCATCGTCTATGTCGAAAGCCACCACGGTGAACTTGTTGCGTAGCATGTTGAGGGCAAGGGGGAATCCCATTTTGCCTAAGCCAATAAGCCCAATTGTCATTTGTCAAGTGATTTGTTTTCAAGCAACTATTTAGCATCGGTGTTTTGTGGGAAAAATTTTCAATTTTTCCCACAAAACACCGAAACCCGTGGGAGGAGAGAAAAAATGAAATTTTTTCTCTCCTCCCACACCTTCCTAAATAGTTAACTTTTCAAATAAAAATATCCATCAAAAGGCAGCCCCCAAGGCCAACCAGGGAAACGATGGTTTCCATGACCGTCCATGAGCGCAGCGTCTGCCAGATTGTCAAGTTGAAATATTCTTTGAAGAGCCAAAAACCCGTGTCATTTACCTGAGAACAGGTAAGCGAACCTGCTCCCGTTGCCAACACCATTAGTTCGGGATTCACATTTCCCGTCCCAATCAGTGGCTGCATGATACCCGCCGCCGTTAGGGCCGCCACGGTTGCAGAGCCAAGTGCAATCCGTAACACCGCTGCCACTGACCATGCCATTATGAGTGGTGAAAGTGTCAGTCCTTTCATCAGCCCGACAATATAGTCACTGGTTCCACTACTGACCAACACCTCCTTGAAAGCGCCACCAGCTCCGAGTATCAATAGAATCATGGCGATGGGCTTAACGTGCTCGCCCAAGCCATCCATCAGCACGGCAAATCGCTTCCCTGATTTTTTTCCCAACAAGAAAACAGCTGCAAAAACTGAGGCTAGCAACGAAATGACAGGGTCTCCCAAGAATTGGAGCACTTGATTTAGGAGGTTTTCCTTTGGTAAAAACAGCATACCTACAGCCCCAAGCCCCATCAGCAGCACTGGTATAAGTGAAACAAGCACCGAAATGCCAAACGAAGGCAATTGCGAAGCGGAATGTGTATTGATTTTGAACAGCTTTTCGTTGACCACAGTAGGTATCCTGTGCATCGTTTTCCCGAATAATACCCCTGCCACGATGACGGTCGGAATAGCGATGACTAAGCCATAAATCAAGGTCAATTGCATGTTGGCATTGTAAAAATCAACAATGGCCGTAGGAGCGGGGTGCGGCGGCAGGAAGCCGTGCATGACGGAAAGCGAGGCGATAATTGGAAGTGCTACTACCAGAATTGGTTGCTGGGTCTCCTTCGCCATGGCAAAAATGATGGGCAGCACCATCAAGAATGCCACATTGTAAAACATGGGAATGCCGATGATAAAGCCAGTGAGCACCATCGCCCATGTGATGTTCTTTATCCCAAACACATCGGTCAGGCGCCTGGAAATCACTTGCGCTGCCCCGCTTTCTGCAATCAAGCCACCCAAGATTGCGCCCAATCCCATGATGAGCGCCAGCGTACCAAGCGTCCCCCCTACCCCTTTCTGAATGGCGGCCAAGGTGTCGGCAGTGGACATTCCCATGCTCAGGCCCACGCCAAGCGCCACGAGCAACAGCGCCAAGAAGGCGTTCATTCGCAGCCCAATGATGAGCAACAGAAGCACTACAATCCCTATGAGTATAATGATTAGCGGCATAAGCAGATGCGAAAATCCAATTTGGATTACAACGCTGACCCATTTCAAAAGCAAATCAGGCTGTTTGCGAAGCAAGAAAGCTTTTGAAACATTTTGCGGGGCGAAAAGTAGGGAAAAGATTGAAAGTTGGAAGCCTGTAAAAACGAAAACGGCCCATTTGAAGGTAAATCCTCCAAATGGGCCGATGGAAGTGGCCAAGCTTACGTGTTTTCTATGGATTCCTAATGATGATGTCCCCAAAACTAATCTTGACAGAGATGTTAGACTTGCCAATTTTGGAGGAGAAAATAGCTTTCTTGAGGTCGGTTGTATTTTGCAAATAATTGAGTTTCAGGTTATTGGGCGCCGTGATGGTGCCGTAATGGGCAGTTAGTGTATAGCCGTAGTAATTGGGCTTGGGGTCAAAGAAATAGACATCAGATTTCTCTCCTGTGATGTTCATGGTCAGTAAATCGGGGCTTGGGTTCGTGAAAAACTTCATCACGCCGTATTGGGAATTGATATTCCAAGTGCCTTTGATGTCATGCAAAGTAATGTCTGAGCGGCGAGCGTTAATGGTCACATTTCCATCAATATCCCGGCCTTCTATATCACCGAAACGGGTTTCAAGTCCAATTTGGCCACTTATGTTGTCAAGGTTGATTTTTGAAAATTGGCTGTTCACCCGCAGCGACCTCGTTAGGTTGCTGATTTCCGATAGGCCATAGTTGTTCTTCATGTAAACCGGGCAATCTGCCGGCAGGGTGATGGTATAAATGGCCTTAATGTCAGAACTGGACTTTTTTGTGCCTTTCTTGGAAGATAGGTAGTTGCGGAAATAGAGCTTGCTACCGACCTGCTCGGTACTGTAAACCATCTGGTCGAGGTCGGCTTGGGCAGTTTTCCGGTCAATGTTTTTGGAGACGAGTTCCACCAACACTTTGACCTCGTTGCGCTGCCAGGTTTCTACCTTTATTTCTGCTTTCTCGCCCTCGATGTTCACCTCCGTTCCGTTCTTGTAGGGGAAGGTGTTCTCCATCACTTTCGTCACCACCTGAAGCGTCGTCTGTGCTGCCAAGCCGTAGGAAAAAAGAGCTAAGGCGTTGACAATCAGCAACTTTGAACTATTTTTCATGGATTCATTGATTCATGGCTGCATGGTTACATGGTTGGATTGTTTCATTTACACCTCATTTTGCCTGACCGAAATAGCTAAGGCTATGAAACAATGCAACCATGAAACAATGCAGCAATTTAAATAAGCATCGCTATCATTTTCTTGAGTACGCCATTGCGCTCAAGCTCTATTTCTTTGATTTGAATTACCAGGTCTGCGTCAGTGCTGAACTCGCCAATTGCTTCTTTGAGTTCTTCCTTGGCTGCGGTTAGTTCTTCCAACTCACCTTGCAGCATCTTGAATTCAGGCTGTTCGCATACTATTTTTTTTGCTTCGCAAAGGCTGAGGAATTCCCCAAAAGCATCCTCGTCCGCATCCCAATCGTGTTGCAACAGCAAGGGGTCAACCGTTTCTTCGCTGAAATTGACGGCCACCACATTGGCTTCCAGTTGCTTGCTTCCATTCAACTGCCAGTATGCGACCAGCAAAAGCGCCAACGAGGCAGCTACTGCCAATGCCTTTCGCCAACCGAGCTTCACGATTTTGGCTTGGGGTTTTTGACCGTCCAATTGCTTCGCAATGCCATCCCATGCGCTATCAGGTGGCTCGTATTGCGGCAACGACAATAGCAACTGCTTTGGCATGACCGACTCAAGCCCACCTTCCATTTGCTCCTCAATCTGCTCCCAGAGCATCTCTTTTGGTTCGTGCTCCGGCAACGAGGACAGCGCTTCTATTAATGTTTTTTTATTCTGTTCTTCCATTTGAAAGGATTGAAGGATTGAGGGATTGAAGGCAATGGCAGCAAACCTTTTTCCTAATTTCGATAGTTCAAACTTGGTCTTTGAGGATTTCCCGCAGGCGTTTTTTTGAATAAAACAACTGTGATTTTGAAGTACCTTCGGAAATGCCTAACAGCTCAGCCACTTCCTTGTGGCCGTAACCTTCAATTTCTACCAAAGTAAATACCGTTCGGTAGCCTTCGGGTAGCGATAGGATGGCCTTTTCGAGGTATTCCGCATCGAGGTAGTGCCCCCAATCCACTTGGGAAGAGGGGGGGATGTTCTCTACTGGCTCAAAAAATTCCTTGCCTTTACGAAGGTGACTGTACGCTGTGCGCACGATGATGGTTTTTATCCACGCTCCTAAAGTGGAGTCGCCACGGAAATTGGCCAAGCCCCGAAAGACCTTGACAAATCCCTCCTGCAAAACGTCGTTGGCGGCCTCAAAGTCGCCGGTTATGCGGTAAGCGAGCGTGAACATGGCCTTCTTGTACTTGTCATACAAGTTTTTTTGTGCGAGCCGGTCGTCTGCGATACAGGACTGCACCAATTCTTTTTCGGTCATGCTGACTTGGTAACTAGTCATTAGCGAAGTTGGTTCGTGAGCTATTGAACGGAAATAAGGTGAGGTGGGGTTTGTGTTTTGGTTGTATTTGGGGGCAAATTTCAACAGATTATATTAAACAAGCAGCGCTGGCAAAGTTTGAACCCTGCCAGCGCTGCTTGTTTTCTGGAAAATGCATCAAATCAGAAGGAAAAACCAACGGTCATCAACCACCTTGCTGGGCGTTGGGAGAAATTGATTTGTTCCCCACCGATGCTCATGTGTTCCCCAAATTTTTGAAAATTCCCCCCATATCGAAGGTCAAGGGTGACTTTCCAAATATCAAGGCCAGCACCTGCTTGGTATCCGAGGGTAAAGTCGTTGAATCGGCGGTCATAGCTACCGACTTGCTCCAACTCAGATTTACTGGCGACATAAACTTGCCCCGTGGGGCCAGCCTCAATACGAAGTGGGCCAAGTTTATAGCCGAGCATTAGAGGGATTTCGAGGTTGCGGTATTTTTCCGTTAATACTTTGTCCATGAAACCCTCCGTAAAATCGGTTACCTGGAAATCTACGGAAGTTGAATTGAACACAGCCTCTGGTTGTAAGTACCAGCGTTCTCCAAGCTTCGCACGGCCAAATACGCCAATATGGTAGCCATATTTGGCATCCTTTATGGCAACGGATACGCCGTTCTGTTGGATGGTCTCTGAATTTAACTGGGAGGTGCTAAGCCCGGCCCTAAAGCCGAACCTAACTTGTGCATAGGATGAGAAGGCTAAGCTGAAAATGGCCACAGCCAAAATTGCAATTTTTTTCATGGTCTTGTTGTTTTAATTTTTGCTAAAACGTGGTTACACTGCCGATTCGTATGAGAGATTGGGGGTAGAATAGCTTTTAACCTGCTCTTAACCAATGACGGAGGTCAAGGCAATCCAAGACAATAATCATGCGAGGATAGGAGCATACTTTAGGTGCTCATAAAGCGGCAATTTTTGTTTGAGTGTTCAACCAACCACCCGTAAGGCGGGTTTTCATGCCAAAATTACATGCATCAAGTATGAACCTTGAGATAAGGATAGTCAATTCCCGTTCCGAGCTAAAGCGATTTGTCAAATTCCCGTTCCAACTGTACGCCGACAGTCCATACTGGGTCCCTCCTTTGATAGCAGCCGAAATAGCCTGGTTGGATAGTCAGAAAAACCCAGCCTTCAAGCATTCGGAGGTGGTAAAATTTACGGCTTGGCGAAATGGCAAAATGGTAGGGCGAATTGTTGGTATCGTCAATGGGCTGGAAACCAAGCAATTAGGCGCTCCACATGCCCGATTTGGGTGGTTTGATTTTATTAACGACCTGACAATTAGCCAAGCACTTTTGCAAACAGTGGAACAATGGGCAAGGCAGTATGGCTGTACCCGGCTGAAAGGCCCTTACGGGTTCAATTCACTGGACAAAAACGGAATGCTGGTGGAGGGGTTCCACGAAATGGGGGCCATGACTACCCTCTACAATTATGACTATTACCCAAGCCACCTTGAACAGCTTGGGTTTCAAAAAGAGCTGGAATGGCTGGAGCTAAGCACCAAACTACCAAATCCATTTCCTACAAGAATCACGAAAGCAGCGGAGCTGGTCCAGCAACGGTTCCAGCTGACTGTTACCCGGCCAAAGCACAAACTCGAAATGCTGGAACTTGGAAAAGTTTTCTTCAAGATGTTGGAAGAAACGTACCACCACCTGCCTACCTACGTGCCCATTTCAGCAGAACAGCAGGCATTTTACATCAAGAACTATATCGGGCTTTTGCCACCCAAATTTGTTTGCACCGTGCAGGATTGCAATGGAGAAACGATTGGCTTTGGTGTCACAATGCCCAATATGGCCAAAGCGATGAAAAAGGCGAACGGGAGCCTCTTCCCATTTGGATTCCTTTATTTGTTGCTGGCGCAAAGGTTCAACGATAGTGCCGACCTGACCTTGATTGGCGTAAAGGAAGAATGGCGCAAACGTGGTGTTCACACCGTCATTTTTCAAGCGATTGGCGAAACTTTCCTATCCTTGGGCTATGACCATTTCAATGTCAATCCGATGCTTGAAAACAACCAAAACGTGCTTACGCTTTGGGGGGAATTTGAGCATCGAATCCACAAGCGAAGAAGAACTTATTTCAAGGAGCTTTGAAGCCGTCGTTAAGGCATGCAAAAATTTCCTTCGCAGCCAATCCTGCTCCATCCAAGTCGCCGAGTTGCTTTACAATGGCTTGATAATCAGCCAGCATAGCATTCCTTTTTGGCCCAACCAAAATATCTTCCAGCGCTTTTATGGCATTATCAGGGTTGAAATCATGCTGTATCAACTCCTTGACGACCTCCTTCCCTGCTATCAAATTCACGATTGAAATGAACTTCAAATCCTTGTTTACCAGTTGTTTTGCCAATCGGTAGGAAATTGAGCCTGCGCTATAACAGACCACTTGGGGCACCATAAACAAAGCCGTTTCCAAGGTGGCAGTGCCAGATGTCACGAGAGCGGCATAAGCATGTGACAACAGGTCGTATGTCTGCGCATGTACCAATTTTACTGCTTGGACTTTTGACATAATTGGTTCATAGAAACCTGGCCCCAAGGACGGCGCTCCTGCTATAACAAATTGATAATCAGCAAACTGTGGCACAACTTTTAGCATGGTGGCCAGCATCCGTTCCACCTCCTGCCGACGGCTACCAGGGAGCAGGGCAATGATGGGGCGATTGGGTTCAAGGCCATTTTTTGAAAAAAAAGCTTGGTTAGCTTTATGCTGCGCAATGACGCAAGCCAGTGGATGCCCGATATAGGTTACCTCCACACCATGCTTTTTGTAGAAATCCATTTCAAATGGAAAAATGACAAACATCCGCTCTACGCAATCTTTAATGATTTTTACCCGACTGGTATGCCAAGCCCAAAGCTGGGGAGAGATGTAGTAAAAAACCCGGATACCTTGCTGCTTTGCCCAGGTTGCCATGCGCAGGTTGAACCCTGGATAATCAATCAAGATAAGGCAGTCAGGTTGGAAGGAAAGAATATCTGCTTTTGCTTGTTTGAAGTTCCTCAGGATAGCAGGCAGGTTCTTGACCACCTCCACAAAACCCATAAAGGCAAGCTCACGGTAGTGCTTAACAACCGTTGCACCAGCCTCGGCCATCAGTTCGCCGCCCCAACAGCGCAACTCAGCACTTGAGTCTGTTCTTCCAAGCGCATTCACAAGTGCAGCCCCTTGTAAGTCGCCAGAAGCCTCTCCAGCAATGAGGTAATATTTCATTTTAAAGAAAAAGCGAAAGGTAATGCCTTTGGCGAAAGATGAATGATAAATTCGCAAGGCTTTGATTTATAGGCATTTGCAAATTAAAATGATCTCAATTAGTTTTAATTCTCACTTGGAGGTAGATTCGATATTTGTACATACTTCGGCACCTTTCGAGAGGGCGGGTTATCATACCCGCCAGTTCCGGAACTGGCGGGTA
>JALHQW010000030.1 GCA_022841745.1 Saprospiraceae bacterium
GCGGGATGGCAGGTAGGTACAAAAAAAATGGAGGACACTGCTTTCAGCGTCCTCCATTTACATTCATTCGCTAAGAAATACAGAAAAATTAATTTACAGCTACGAATATCACCTACTAAATCCGATTCTGGAAATCACATATACCAGCCGTATAAAAGTGTAGATGATTTGCGAAAGGGAATAGAAGAGGGAAGGAGGGATGAGGGATGAGGGATGAGGGATGAAGGGGGCTGCGTGCATCCCTCATCCCTCATCCCTCATCCCTCGTTGCCTCACGGCTTCGAACAGTACGATGGCGGCGGAGGCGGAGACATTCAGTGAGTCCACCTGCCCGGTCATGGGGATGATGAGGCGCTCGTCGGACTGCTCGACCCAATAGTTGGAGATGCCGGTGGCTTCCGTTCCGAGCACGAAGGCGAGCGGCTGGCGCAGGTCGGCTTCATAAAGGGGCTTGGCAGCTTCGAGCCAGGTGGCCATTATTTTTACTTGGTTGCTGCGCAAAAAAGCGACTGCCGCTTCCGAAGAACATGCCACGACGGGGACGGTGAAAATAGCGCCGAGGCTTGCCCGTATAGCATTCGGGTTGAAGATGTCGGTATGTGGGTCGCAGACCAGCACGGCGTCCACCCCGGCGGCATCGGCGGTGCGGAGCATGGCACCGAGGTTGCCGGGCTTCTCCACGCTTTCCATGATGAGCAGGAGCGGGTTGTCGGAAAGGCGCAGGTCGGCGAGGCCGTGGTTTTTCATGTTGAAAACGGCCACCACGTTGGGCACACCCGTGCGGTAGGCGATTTTTTCAAAGACCGTCGCATTGGTGGCGATGAGTTCACGGGGTTGCGAAGCGGCGTTTTTCAGCAAATCCTCCACTATTGAAACTGGGGTCACGGCCTCCTCGAACAGCACGGCCTCCGCCTCGTAGCCACTACGCAAGGCCAGTTCCACTTCCCGCAGCCCCTCGGCCACGAACAGGCCCTGCTCCCGGCGGTCACGGGCCTTGGCACCCAGCACGGCGATGTTTTTGATGAAAGGGTTTTGGGGGCTGGTGATTTGTTTTAGCATGGTTCGGCAAGTAAAAAGTACAAAGGTAAAAGGAAAAAGTGGGGGGTCGGGGCAACTTCATCCTCATCTATTTTTTGTTTTGCTTAATTTTCCCTCCAAATCATTTCAACGTGAAAAGACTCGTCCTATTCGCTGCCCTGCTGTTCGTCATCGCCTCCCATGCCCAAACCCTCGTACCCACGCAAGGCATAACCATTACAAAGTCAGTCATCCTAGAAAAAGATACTTTTTGGCTCGCCGCCGCCGATAGCCTGACGCCCGCCCTGCACATCGAGGGCAACGGCATCACGGTGGACTTCAATGGGGCGGTCATCAATGGCGGCTTTGGTAAACAATGGCCCGACCAGTTCAGCGGCAGGGGCCTCGTCATCAAGGGGCGGAACATCACTTTGAAAAACGCCGTGCTGCGGGGCTTCAAGGTGGCCATCTTCGCCGAGGGCGTGGACAGCCTACGCCTGCTCGACTGCGACCTGAGCTACAATTGGCGCCCCCGCCTCCGCAGCATCCGGGAGCGGGAGGACTTCAGCGACTGGCTCTCCTACCACCAAAACGACAAGGACGAATGGCTGCGCTACGGTGCGGGCATTTACCTAAAAAACTGCCCCAACGCCCTCGTGCGGGGCTGCACGGTGACGCAAGGCATGAACGGGCTGCTGATGACGGGCTGCAACGACGGCCTTTTCTACAACAACAGCTTCCATTTCAACTCCGGCCTCGGCATTGGGATGTACCGCAGCAGCCGTAACCGGGTGATGCACAACCGCCTCGATTGGAACGTGCGAGGCCACTCCTATGGATTTTACCAGCGAGGGCAGGACTCGGCGGGCATCCTCGTCTATGAGCAGTGCAACGAGAACGTGTTCGCCTACAACTCCGCCACGCATTCCGGCGATGGTTTTTTCCTTTGGGCAGGACAGACGACGATGGATACGGGCAAGGGCGGCTGCAATGACAATTTGATATATAATAATGACTTCTCGTATGCACCGACGAATGGGATTGAGGTGACGTTTAGTAGGAATAAAATTATTGCAAACCAGCTTACCTCCTGTAAATATGGGATTTGGGGAGGATACAGCTATGAGTCGCTTATCAAAGGGAACCGCATCGCCCTATGCAAGACGGGAATAGCCATCGAACATGGTCAGGATAATCAAATCATTGGCAATTCTTTCAAATTCGACTCTGTGGGCATCAGGCTTTGGTCCAGGCCAACACAGCCAACCGACTGGGGGTATTCCAAGCACCGGGACGTTTCCAGTAGGAATTATCAGATCGGGAAAAACTACTTTTTTAACATTCGGTACCCCTTAATGGTTAGTGCCTCGAAAAAAATGGCCATCAACGATGCCAATCAGTTTGAAAGGTTCAACAGGTTATTGGTCGTGGAAAAATCCAATGAAGATCTCTATTTTGTGAAAAACGAAATTGTTGGGGATAGCAATTGGTACGATGCAGAAAACTTTAAGCACCTGAATCTGGTCGTAAAAAAATTGCAGGGCGATGTCGAAATGACGGATTTTAAGGAGTACGAAAACCTGCCATTGCCTGATGGCATGGATACGGCAATACCTAGCGACCAGCTTGGAGGGCTTGGGCGGATCCTAATTACCGAGTGGGGCCCCTACAATTTCAAATACCCCTGTGCCTTCCTGCACAAAACTTATGAAAACGGTTATTACTTCATGACCGTTTTTGGATTGCAAAAAGAACTTGGGCTACAAGGAGGGAACCTCAAGTTGATCAACGCAAGCGGGTTTGCTGACAAAGAAAAGCTACAAGCTTACTTTCCCCCTGTCGGTGCCCTCCAAAAACTCCCCAACGCCACCGACCTCCTACTCGAATTCGAGTACACAGGCCCCGCCTTCACCGACCAGTTCGGCAACCACCACCCCGAAGGCGTCCCCTACCGCTTCAGCTTCCGCCGCTTCGAGAAAAAGCTGGACTGGCAAGTGCGTTGGTATGACTACGGCGAGGACACAGACCCGCTCACGCATTACACCGAGTTCAAAAAACTGAAAAACGCATTGCCAACGGCAACAAAAACCACCGACGACCTCTACTTCGCTTGGTGGGGCAAGCCCGCCGAGGGCGTGGGCGAGGACAAGTTCGCCACCTTTGCCGAGGCCGAGTTCGACATGGAGCCGGGCGAGTACGCCATCGAACTCACCAGCGACGATGGTGCTCGGCTCTACCTTGATGGTAAGCTATTGATTGACCATTGGAACATACACGAACCCGCCACGGACGAGGTGCGGGTGCGGCTGGGTGGGCACCATAAACTGGAGGTAGAGCATTTCGATGCTAGCGGGTTTGCGACGTTGGATTTCAAGTGGAAGAAAGTAGGAGATTGAAGTTGCTTCGCAATAATTTCCCAAATTCCTAGCCCCCACCTCCGTCCCGTAATTCGTGCAGAACATACTCACTGGCGCTCCCTTTGCTTGACCTTTTTCATTCCTGTGTTCGCCTTAAATTTGAAACTACCCCCAATTTGTTACAATAATTTAAAAAAAATACCCCCAATTTGTTACAAAAGTTCAATATTTTTACCCCCATTTTATTACAATACAGTTTGCATGATACAGCGAAAACTCATACATCAGCTAAGGGCCTGGCGGCTGCGAGAAAAACGTAAACCTTTGATTATCAGAGGTGCTAGGCAAGTTGGAAAAACTACGCTGGTGAATTATTTCGGTAAAGAGTTCACACACTTCATTGGGCTAAACCTAGAGTTGTCAAAAGACAAAGAGGTTTTCGAGCGTTTCTCAGATGTCAAGCTATTGGTGCAAGCCCTTTTTCTAAGAGAGGGGGTTCCAGCCAATCAGCCCGATATTTTGCTTTTCATTGACGAAATTCAAGCGTCACCGAAGGCCATCCAAATGCTCCGGTATTTCAAAGAAGAGTTGTCTGAAATTCATGTAATTGCCGCTGGTTCTTTATTGGAACACGCCCTGGGTAGTGTTGAGAGTTTTCCGGTGGGCAGGGTAGAATACCTGATGATGCACCCAATAAGTTTCGATGAGTACTTGGCTGCAGCCAACCCAGTAGCGAAGGACATATTCAACCAAGTGCCTATACCAGACTTTGCACACCAAACGCTGCTGGACTTGTTTCACGAATATGCGATTATAGGTGGGCTGCCGGAGGTAGTGGCCAATTTCCTGCCCAATAAAGATTTCACATCATTGGTGCCAATTTATGAGAGTCTTGTGCAGTCATTTAAAGATGACGTTAAGAAGTATGCGAAAAATGAAAACGAAGCACGAATACTTCGGCACATCATTGAGACGGCTCCTTATGAGGCCGATAAACGTGTCACCCTGCATAATTTTGGAAACTCAGAATATCGCTCACGGGAAGTGGGCGAGGCCATGCGCTCGCTGGAGCTTGCAGGGCTGCTTAGCCTGATTTACCCCACTACGGCAACAGAGCTGCCAGCACTGCCTGACCTCAAAAAATCGCCCAGGCTTCAATTGCTCGATACGGGCTTGATGAACTATCAAGCTGGGTTACAGCAAGAAATGCTCGGCATTCAAGACCTAAGTCAATTGTACCGTGGGCGAATTGTGCAGCACTTGGTGACCCAGGAAATCATTTCAACCAAGTACCATCCATCATTCAAGCC
Organism: Saprospiraceae bacterium; assembly: GCA_022841745.1. Lineage (GTDB taxonomy): Bacteria > Bacteroidota > Bacteroidia > Chitinophagales > Saprospiraceae > UBA6168. Next base: position 4,685 of record JALHQW010000030.1, read on the forward strand.
AATGTTTTGGGTAAGGGAACGGAGCGATTCGCAGGCGGAAGTAGATTTGGCCTATCCGTTCCGTGCTAAATTGTTTCCAGTAGAGGTTAAAGCGGGAAAGGACGGCAAGTTACGTTCCTTGCACCAATTTATGGACAGGTGCCCACATCCTTTCGCTGTGCGGTTTCATGCCAATTATTTCAAGAAAGTAGAAATTGCCACTGTTGAGGGCAAGCCATTTTATTTGATGAACCTGCCGTACTATTTGGCCTCTAAAATAGAGGAGTATATGGACTTACTCTTAGCGTAAATGCGCGTGTAAATCGTCCCACCATCTCATCCCCCAACCTTCGCCCCACAACTCGTGCAGAACATCCCGCCCGGCGCCAGCCTTGCGCCGCAGTTCGAGCAGAAATTGACCGCACCGGGCGGCAACGGGGCGTAGGCCGTTTTTCGTTCCAGCACGTTGCGGTACTCGCCCGACTCCGTCCATTGGAAGAACTGGTTGGCACGGGCGATTTCCCAGCCCTTGTTTTGGGTGGCGTACTTGGCGAACTTGAGAATCATGTTCTTGTTGACGCCTTGGAACTCGATGGCCTGCGTCTTGAAGTCGTCCAGTACCAGCGTGGGGTCGTACTTGGCGGGCAGCCCCGCCGACTTTATGAGGGCAGTGCAGGCCACGGTCACGTCTTGGCAGGCCAATATGCCCGCCCGGTCGGCGGTGTACTGGGCGCATTGCAGCCATTCGATGAGGGCGAATTGAACGCCCGCTGACAGCAAGCCGCCCAAGCCCAGGGTGGCACTGGAGAGGGCGTCCATCAGCACGGGCATCACCTGCCCTAATTCCGAATAGAGCACGTGGCGGCATTGGATATGCCCGATTTCACGGCCAAAAGTGAAAAGCAGTTCCGCCTCCGTGAACTTCTCCAGCGCATCCGTCCCAATGACGATGATGGTGTTCTCCACCCCGCACGACACGCAGTCGAAGTAGCCCTCCCGCATCACGTAGAGCGTGGGGCGCTGCTTGAAATCGAGGATGTCGCAGGCCGTCTCGAAGATGTCATACACATCGGGGAAGTTGCTCTGGGTGAGCTTTAGGCTACTGCCGAGGAACTGCTGCTTGAGGTAGGTCTCCAAGCCCCACTCGTAGAGTTTTTTCACGAGGGTGTCCAGCCCCTTGGTGTTTTGCAGGGCATGGAGCGCCTTCTTGTCGAAGGGGTGGAGGTACTCCTCTGGGTTGAGGCCGTTGATTTTGACGAGTTCCATCGAGTGGAATTTATTTGGGAGAAAAATATCCAACTTGCATTTCCATAATCTCACTCTTTTTCAGGAGGATTGGAAGAAAAGCATCAGCCTCCCATAATTGCCGCAAGGGACGCAACCCCATAAACAAAGAATGTAATTATGAATCCTATGACTGTAATCACAGCAGCGACTATTGTCCAAGTCTTAGCCTGACTAGCTGCTTTGGCTGCGCCATCTATATCTCCTTGCTGAAACCTCTTGTTTACATTAGAAGCACTCACGATAGCTACAATCCCAAAGATCCCCCCCAAACAAGAAAACAGGAATCCGAAAACGGTAGCCAAGATGGCTTCGGTCATCCAGTTCTTGGGAGGGGCACCACTAGCGGGCCTATTTTGAGGTGGAGGTGTAGAGGAGTAAGTATCGCCAATCGGTTGGGCAGAGGGTTTCAATGGAGCACCGCAACTGACGCAGAAGCTTGCTGTATCGCTGTTCTGGGCACCACATTTAGGACAAAACATAGTTTTCCGTTTTAAAAAGGTTATGAAATAAATTAGTTGGTCAAAGTTAAGCTTAGCCTCAAAACCACCAAACAAAATCGCAAAAGCTAAAAAACGGTGGCTTCAAAAACTCACCAGCGTAATCTTTGGCGCTCCCCCACTCTTAGGGAAAAACACCCGCACCGTGCCGGGCATGCCGCCATTGTCCTCCGTTTTTTCGAGGGTGTAAACGAACTCTTCCCCCTCGTCCCTGTCACGCAGGCCGCCAATGGCCGTGCGGTTCGTGTTCTGCACCTTGAGGAAGTTCACGGGTATTTTATAGCTTCGAAAGCGCTGGTGGGCGCCGTAAAAATTGTTCTGCTTGAACTGGGGCTGCATCATCTCGCCCTGCAAGAGGCTGCGGTGCAGGAACGGGCCCGCCCGCCATGCAGCGTTCTCCACCTCGTAGGTGGCGAGCAATTTAATAAATTCTTCAACTAGCACACGAGCAGCAGCATGGTCGGCCAAAGAGCCGTTAGCTGCACTGGCAATTGAGGCTGGCGGAGGGCTGGGATGTTGCGGAGCAAAATTCAACGTCACGGTATGTGGTTGCTGGCGCAATGGTTCAACTGGCGGAGAAACGCCGGGTTGCGGGCCTTTTTCCAGTACGGCGATGCGTTGCAACACCACATCGAGCAGGGCATGGCGCACCTGCGCACGGGTCATGCCCATCGCCTCGGCGCTGATGATTTGGAGGCGGTAGTCACGGCTCCGCTCGTTGAGGCGGCCCTTGTGCTGTATGCACTCACTGTGCAGGATGGCGTCTCGCCCTGCGAGGAAGTTGATGGCGAGGTCGAGGGATTCCTCCAGGTCACCATCGGCAATTTTGTCCCTGATTTGGTTGGCTATGTCGTTCATCACTTGGCTTGCTTTCGGGTTAAAAATAGGACTTTTAATGAAAAAAGACTTTTTTTTGAAAAAATGGCTATCATTGCCTTGTCTGGGATTGATATGGGTTGATAAAGGTTGATATTTACAATGGTTCGTGAAGTTTTCGGGTTTTCGGGTTCTAAGGTTGCGGCACAGTAACCGTTTTTGAAAAGGTAGGTTGCTTTTCCAACCTTGTCAAAAATGATTTACATTTAGGTTTTGCCCCAAATCCCGAAAACCATAGAACCTTAAAACTTCACGAACCATTGATTTAAGCTATCAACCCTTATCAACCCTTATCAACCCATAAAACTTCCCTACCCATTATGGTCATCAAAATGATTAGCCTTATCCTCGGCGGGGGCGTCGGCTCCAGGCTCTACCCGCTCACCGAGCAGCGCTCAAAGCCTGCAGTGCCCATTGGCGGCAAGTACCGCTTGATTGACATCCCGATTTCGAACTGCCTCAACTCCGGCGTCCGCCGGATGTTCGTGCTCACGCAGTTCAACTCTGCATCGCTCAACCAGCACATCAAGAACACCTATCATTTCGACCATTTCGCCCCCGGCTTCGTGGACATCCTCGCCGCCGAGCAGCGCCGGGGCAGCGACAAGTGGTTCCAGGGCACCGCCGATGCCGTGCGGCAGTCCATGCGCCACCTTATCAACCAGGATTACGACTATATCCTCATCCTCTCTGGCGACCAGCTCTACCAGATGGACTTTGAAAGGATGGCCCGTGAGCACGTGGACAAAGGCGCTGACCTCACCATTGCCACCATCCCCGTGGTGGCGAAGGACGCCACTGGGTTTGGCATCATGAAAGTGAATGCCGAGGGCATGATCGAGTCATTCGTGGAAAAGCCCAAGACCGATGTATTGCCCGAATGGACAAGCGAGGTTTCCGAAGCGAACAAGCGCCAAGGCAAGCATTACCTCGCCTCGATGGGTATCTATATCTTCAGCAAAGAAGCTATCTATAAACTATTTGAAGAACATGGCGAAGCGGTGGACTTCGGAAAGGAAATCATCCCCGCAGCTATTACAGATGGTTACAAGGTAGCCAGCTATGAGTACAATGGCTACTGGACCGACATCGGAACCATCGGCTCGTTCTTCGATGCCAATATCGCCTTGACGGACGACATACCGGAGTTCAACCTGCACGACAACAAGAAAATGGTATATACCCGGCCCCGCATGTTGCCGCCGAGCAAGTTCTTCGGGACGGTATTCCGCCATGCGCTGGTGGCTGAAGGCTGCATCGTGCATGCCGAGCGGGTGGAACGCACCGTGGTGGGCATCCGTTCCCGATTGGGGGCGTACTCCGTTATCTCGCATTGCATCATTATGGGCAACGACTATTTCCAACGCCTCGAAGAACTGGTCGAAAGGGATGAAACTCCCATGGGGATAGGCAAGCATTGCATCATCGAATATGCTATCGTGGACAAAAACGTGCGCATCGGCGACAACGTCGTCATCCGTGGCAACCCCGGCAAACTAGCCGACCAAGAGACGGATACCTACGTCATCGTGGATGGTATCGTCGTGGTGAAAAAGAACGCCACTATTCCGAGTGGCAGCCGTATTGGCGCTTAGAAGGTATGGAGGTATGAGGTATGGAGGTATGCCCCTCCCAACTCATACCTCCATACCTCATACCTTCATACCTTTCTTATGACATTCCTCTGCGTATCCTGCGAATTCAAAGGCGTTGACTTCCTCCGCTATTGCAAAGCGGAGGGCAACAAGGTCTTTCTTGTGACTGCCAAAGAAACCGAGCACGAGCCTTGGCCCCGTGACGTGATTGACGACATCTTCTTCATGGAGGAAGTAGAGCATGGCCGTTGGAACATGGAGCATTTCATCGCTGGGCTGGCCTATTTCATGCGCTCGCACAAGGTGGACCGCATCGTGGCACTCGACGACTTCGATGTAGAAGAAGTGGCCGAGTTGCGGGAGCATTTCAGGTTGCCCGGCATGGGGCAGACCACGGCACGGCACTTTCGAGATAAGCTCGCCATGCGCCTAAAGGCAGCCGAGGCGGGCATTCGGGTACCAGCGTTCACCTCGCTTTTCAATGATGAGGAGGTGAACCATTTCACCCAGCGGGTTGCACCACCTTATATGGTAAAGCCCCGGTTCGAGGCAGCGGCAAAGGGCATTCAGAAGGTTCATTCTGCCGACGAGCTTTGGCAGGTATTGCATAGTTTGGGTGAAAAGCGACATTTCTACCTCGCCGAGCAGTTCCGCCCCGGCGACATTTTCCATGTGGATACGCTTAACCTCGACTCAAAGGCCATTTTCACCAGTTTTGCGCAGTACCTGAGCACGCCTTGGGACGTGGCGCATGGCGGCGGCATCTTTCGTTCGGTCATTTGCCAGCATGGCGGCGAGGATGAAAAAGCCCTAAAAAACATCGAAACCGATGTGTTGCGAGCCTTCGGGATGCGGTACAGCGCCTCGCACTCAGAATTCATCAAATGCCATGAGGATGGCGAGCTTTATTTCCTCGAAACGGCCTCACGAGTAGGTGGGGCGCACATCGCCGAGATGGTGGAGGCAGCTACGGGCATCAACCTCTGGGGCGAATGGGCAAGGATTGAATCGGCGGTTGCCAACGGCATTACCTACAAATTGCCGAAGGCAAAAAAACTGTACGGCGGCATCATCAACTCCCTCAGCCGTCACCGCCACCCAGACACCTCGGCCTTCAACGACCCTGAAATCCTTTGGCGATTAGACCGAGTTCACCATATCGGCTTCATCGTTGTGTCGGACAAAAGGGAGCGAGTGCTGGAGCTGTTGGACGATTATGCACAGCGTATCAGTGCGGATTTTCATGCACAAATGCCGGGGTAGGTCAGACCTTCAAGGCATCTTTTATTACCCTGTATTCGTGGGGCAAAATTTCTTTAAACCTTACCTCGAAATCGAAAAAATACACCACTGCCAAGGCGGTCAGGTCTATCTCTTTTAGGCCGATGTATTGGATGGTTTTATCCTTCGGAAAATTGCTAATCGCTTCCAAGGCGGGCCATTGCTCCTCCGTTATTTGCGGGAAACTCACCGCTGGGTACTTCCTCATGAACACTCTTGCAAATTCATAAAGCCCAGTGTTCAGGAAGCGCTGCGGCTCCAGGTAGCCCGGCATCAATTGCTCCGCCGAAAACATGATGACGCCATCCTCTTCAAAATGCTCGCAGGCATGCCACTGGTCGGGGAACTGCGGCGAGGGGAATGGATGTGGGTAGATAACGATATGCTCGAAGGGGTTCAGCAGGTAGTCCTCGTGGCCGAAGGTAAGCTGCACAGCCGAGGCAGCTACGATGCCCTTCACATCGGGCGGGACGGTCTCCATGCCCTGCGCCATGAACTCATTGCCCTCCATGTACATGGCCATGCGGTTGCGGAATCGGGTCTTTTCCGCTGCCGACAAGTTTTGGTAAAAAGCCGAATTGGTGTTGATGAGGTGGCGAACCATACCTGGCAGTTCTGGCGGGTGCTTTTGGTACCACCACCAGTCAATTTGCGGGCTAAGGATATAGACAATAGCAAATCCTACCACGCAAGGCACGGCATACATGGCGTAGTCGTAATTCTTCGTAATGGCGGTGGTGATCAGGAAGACCACTGCTGTGACGACAAAAGGTATGTAAATGTATCTGGATAGCAAGATGGTACTTTTAAAAGCGGTTTAGCACTATTGCGCCAAGCGGTTCACCCCAGCATAATAAATCAAATGCCACTCCCCGCCAACGATGGCAAAGCGCCGCACCATGCCGAACTGGCCGGACTTGTGCATGATGCGTTCCATAACGATGCTTTCGGTCAAGGGAACAATCTCCCGGCTGTACTCGCTCACCTGAAAATCGAACTGCTTCTGCATCCGCCAGTTTTCGGGCGTCCAGCGATAGGTCTTGGCGGCAACGGTTGCACTGTCGGCATTGTTCGGCAGGCCCTCCAATGGGAAGACGATATGCTCGATTTGGAAAAGACTGTCACTATGGAACTGTTGGTAGAAATCGGAGAAGCCCGCAGGCAATTCTGTTGCTTCCGCAATGGAGGTTTCGGGCGCTTTTTGCTCATTTTTACAAGCAAAAAGCAGTACGAGGAAGATGAAGGGCAAGTATTTCATTGATAATGGGAAAAAGGTTCAGCGGCAAAAGTACCAATTCCGCTCGGTTGCGAAAAAACAAAGGGGCTACCGCCGCTCGGCGATAGCCCCTGTTTTTACGAAAAACATTAATTATTTCACTCAATCACTAATTTCTTGAACATGGCCTTTTCGCCCGATTTCACCTGGAGGATGTAAACGCCAGCGGCGAGGCTGTTGTACGAGAACTCCTTGGTGAAACGGCCAGTACGGAAGTCGGCCTTCTCAGTGGAAAGCACTTGGCCAAGGACGTTGGTAAAGCTGATTTGCAGTGCCTCCGTTTGCGAAGCACTTTCCATCAACAAGGTGAAGTGGCCATCGTTCGGGTTCGGGAACACCTCGAAGCGACTGATGCCGGGGATGTCCCAGGTGCTGTTGTTGCCAGCCGTAACTGTGGTAGAAACGGAGTTGAACCCACACTCGTTGGTGGTCGTGAGGGTCACTTCATACTGGCCACCTACAGCATAGGTATGCACTGGGTTGGCCTCGGTGCTGGCTGGGCTGCCGTCGCCAAAGTCCCAGGAATAGCTGGAAGCATTGCCACTGGTATTGGTAAACATCACCACATTAAAGTTGGTAGCGCTTGTAAACGACGGCGTCGGTACAGTGTTCACCACCACGAAATCCGGGGCGGAGTAGGTGTTGGAACCAGCAGAATTGGTTACCGTCAGCGAAACGTCAAAACTGCCCGGGGCACTGAAAACGACCGTTGGGTTCTCTTCAGTGGAGGTAGCCGGTGTCCCACCTTGGAACGTCCAGAGGAATGTTTCACCAAACTGTGACTCGTTGTTGAACGTGACCGTCAATGGTGCACAGCCCTGGTTGTTTTCGGCTGTGAAGAATGCAACCGGTGCCCCGGAAACGGAAACAACGACAGTGCTTGTGGTCACGGTTTCGCCACATTCGTTGGACGTTGTCAGCGTAACGGTATAGGTGCCGTCAGCCGTGTAGGTATGCACTGGGTTCTCTTCCGAACTGGTCGGGCTGCCATCGCCGAAATCCCATTTGAACTCGTCGGCATTGCTGCTCGTATTGGTGAAGGCAACTTGGCCACCAAGCGAGTTGGACGTGAAGCTGGCCGTTGGTGCCGTGTTGACCGTCACGACATCCGTCAAGGTGAAGGTGCTGTTGCCAGCGGCATTGGAAACCGTTAGCGTGGCGGAGTAAGTGCCACCAGCATTGTAGGTGACCACTGGGTTTTGGTCGGTGGAGGTGGCCGGTGTGCCGCCAGGGAACGACCAAGCGAAGCTGGTCGCATTGGGCGACGACTGGTTGGTGTAGGTCACTTGCAGCGGGGCGCAACCGCTCGTTGGTGAAACGGCAAAGTTGGCCGTCGGTGGCGTCACGATGGTGAACTGGCCATTGGTCATGGATGTGCCGCAAGCATTGGTGGCCATCAGCGTAACCGTATAGACCCCGTCGGTGGCGTAAGTATGCGTAGGATTGGTCTCCGTGCTGACCGGGCTGCCATCGCCAAAATTCCAGGAGTAGCTGGTGCCGTTGGTAGTTGTGTTGTTGAAGTTCACCGTGACACCACCAACCACCGAGCCTGTGAAACCAGACACTGGAGCTGCGTTCACCGTAATATAGTTCATTTGCGAAGCAGTAGCTTGGCCTGCAGCGTTGCTGACCGTCAGCGTAACGGAGTAGGTGCCAGCAGTGTTGTAAACAACCGTTGGGTGCTGTGCCGTGGACGAAGAAGGCGTGCCGCCAGGGAAGCTCCAGGCATAGCTGGTAGCATTCGGTGATGACTGGTTGGTGAACTGAACCGAGAGCGGTGCGCAGCCAGAAGTCACATTGGCCGTGAAACCAGCCGTTGGCATGGTTGCAACAGTCACTGTTTGCGAGGATGTAACAGAACCACAAGCATTGGTAGCCGTCAGTACCACCGTGTAGGTGCCATCCATTGCATAGTTATGCGATGGATTGGCCATCGTGCTGGCTGGGCTGCCGTCGCCAAAATTCCAGGAATAGCTATTGGCGTTCGTGGAAGTATTTGTGAAATTGGCCGTGAGCAGGTTGGTGGCGCTGGTGAAGTTGGCCGTTGCCGCAGCACCCACTACGATGTAGTTGGTCTGCGTGGCGGTATTCTGGCCCAATGCGTTGCTCACGGTCAAGGAGACGTTGTAGCTGCCTGGTGTGCTGTACACAACGGTCGGGTTCTCAGCCGTGGATGTGCTTGGCGTGCCGCCGGGGAATGACCAGCTCCAAGCCGTCACACTGGAAGAGGACTGGTCTTGGAATTGCACCGTCAGCGGGGCACAGCCAGTTGTAGGGCTGGCCGTGAAAGCAGCTACTGGCGACGAACTGATGATTACCTGCTGTGATGAAGTGCTGGTGCCGCAAGGGCCAGTTGCCGTCAGTACGACGGTATAGGTACCTTCTGCCGAATAGGTGTGCGATGGGTTGGCCATCGTGCTGGCCGGGGTGCCGTCACCAAAGTTCCAGGAATAGCTCGTGGCGTTCGTGGAGGTATTGGTGAAGTTGGCCGTGTTGCCGCTTGCGGCAACAGTATAACCCGCCGATGGGCCAGCTTGTACATTGATATAATTGGTCTGTGTGGCCGTGTTGCTGCCCGCCGAGTTGGAGGCAGTAAGTGTTACACTGTAGCTGCCCGGTGTGTTATAAATAACGGTCGGGTTCTGTGCCGTGGAGGTAGCTGGCGTGCCGCCGGCGAACGACCAAGACCAAGAAGTGGCATTGCTCGATGACTGGTTGGTGAACTGAACCGTCAAGGGGCCGCAGCCGCTCGTTGGCGTAGCCGTGAAAGCTGCCGTTGGCGGCGTCACTATCGTCACTGTTTGCGAAGTGGTCACGGTGCCGCAGGCGTTGATGGCGCTAAGCACCACCGTATAAGTGCCGTCGGCCATATAAGTGTGCGATGGGTTGACCTGCGTGTTGGCTGGGCTGCCATCGCCAAAGTTCCAGGAGTAGCTGGTGGCATTCGTGGAAGTATTGGTGAAATTGGCTGTGTTGCCGTTGACCGCACTGGTAAAGCCTGCCGTGGCTGTGGTGTTCACGGTGATATAGTTGGTCTGCGTGGCCGTATTGCTGCCAGCCGAGTTGGTGGCCGTCATGGAAACGTTGTAAACGCCCGTTGTGTTGTAAACAACGGTCGGGTTCTGCGCCGTGGAAGTAGCTGGCGTACCACCGGGGAACGACCAAGACCAAGAAGTCGCATTGCTCGACGACTGGTTGTTGAACTGCACCGTCAATGGGGCACAACCGCTGGTCGGCGTGGCATTGAAGGCTGCCGTTGGCGGCGTCACTATCGTCACTGTTTGCGAAGTGGTCACGGTGCCGCAGGGATTTATTGCGCTCAGCACGACTGTGTAGGTACCATCGGCTGTGTAGGTATGCGAAGGGTTGGTCTCGGTACTGGCTGGGCTGCCGTCGCCAAAATTCCAGGAATAGCTGGTGGCATTCGTGGAGGTATTGGTGAAGGTGGCCGTGCTGCCGTTAACCGCACTGGTGTAGCCTGCCGTAGCCGTTGTGTTTGTAGTGATGTAGTTGGTCTGCGTGGCCGTGTTATTGCCTGCGGCATTGGTCACTGTGAGCGACACGTTGTAGCTGCCTACCGTATTGTAAACGATGGAAGGGTTAGCAGCAGTGGAAGTACTCGGCGTACCGCCGGGGAACGACCAGCTATAGGTCGTTGCGCCTTGGGACGTGCTGGTAAACTGTACCGTCAGCGGCGTACAACCAGAAGTAGGCGTGCCTGTGAAACTGGCCACTGGTGGCAGCAGGATGGTCACTTGTTGCGTCTTGATATTGCTGCCGCAAGTGTTGGTGGCTGTAAGCGACACGGTGTAAGTACCGCTCGCCGAATAGGTGTGCGTTGGGTTCACCGAAGTGCTGGAGTTGCCATCACCGAAGTCCCACTGGTACAATACGCTGCCACTACCCGCAGGGTTGGAGGTGGTATTGGTGAAGGTGACGGTTGCGCCATTCACAGCTGATGTGAAGTTGGCAGTAGGCGTGGTTCCTACCACTATAAAGTCGGTGCGTACTTCGATATCGTTGCCAGCAGGGTTGGATGCCGTCAGCGTGACACTGTAGGTGCCCGGTGAAGCGTACGTGATGGTCGGGTTCTGTGCGATAGAGGTGGCCGGGGAACCGCCGGGGAAACTCCAGCTCCAATTGAGGGTGTTGGGGGAGCTTTGGTCTTGGAAGTTTACGACGAGCGTTGGGCAGCCCGATGTTGGGGAGGCCGTAAAATTAGCCAATGGCGCCGTAAATACGGGTATGGTGCTCACCAAGGTCTCCGAACCGCAATTGTTCGTGACCGTCAGGGTCACATCATAAAAACCATCCACCGTGTAGGTGTGGGTCGGGCTGAACTGCGTGCTGGTATTCCCATCACCAAAATTCCAAAGATAGCTTGTGCCGTACAGTGATGTATTGGTGAACAATACGGACAATGGGCCTACGTCCGTTGTGTTGAAATTAGCCTGAGGCGTGGCCTGAACAGTGATGAGGTTGGTCTGCGTCAGGGTGTTGGAGCCTACGTTATTGCCAACCGTCAGTGTCGCACTGAAAGTGCCGGGGTTATTGTAAACCACCACAGGGTCTTGTACTGTAGATGAAGCAGGTGTACCACCAGGAAAGCTCCAGCTCCAAGTATTAGGGGAGTTGGTGGACTGGTCGGTATATTGTACCGTAAGTGGCGTACAGCCTGAAGTAGGGTTAGCCGTGAAGAGGGCCACAGGTGGCTGCGAACTGCCGCATTGTCCCAGGCAACTGAAACTTGGGAGGTTACCGTTAATTACGTTGACGGAGTTTGTTGACCAGGCATTGGTATTGTTTACAGTAGGAGACATGATAAAGCCGCTGCCACCATCATGCCCAGCCCCGAAGTTATGGCCAATCTCGTGAGCAGTCGTTACCCTCATAAGGCTACTGTTGCTACTCCATTGCCAAACAACATGATACCTTAATGTACTACAAACGGAATTGACCCAGGCGATACCTGCAATACCGTTGGTCGTGTTGCGCTTGGTAATAAGTTGCCCTATGTCGTGGCTGGAAAAGAACCCACCCGGCCCCCAAGTCGTGAAAGCGTCCAACAGCGCTCCGCCGTTAGCCCCGGTTGGCCAGGGGTCGGTTGCTGGTGGCGAAACAATGAATTGCTCCACGATAATGAACTGAATTTCGTTGGGTGAAAATTCGGTGTCGTAGTTGGTCTGCACGTCGTTCATCAAGCCTATCAAGTAAGCTTGAACCGCATTTACAGAGCCATGAAAATTGAACATGGAAAGGTCAGCTGCCTGTGCCAATGAAACGGAGTAGCATACCATCATTTTCTCGGCATCTTGCCCCTTCTTCAGCTTTTCCAAGACTTCGGGGTCCAAGTTTTCCATCATTTCGTCCAGTTTTTCTGGCCCATGCTGGTGCATTTCGTCATGCTGGTGGGAATCTTGGGCATCCTTCCATTTCTTGTAGTGCTCAGGCTTAAGCTCTTTTATCTTTTGGTACATTTCTTCGGAACCGCACTGATGAGTATCATTGGGGTTGGCCGCCGAGGCGGCGTAAACAATGTAGAGATCCTTGGGCTGCCCTGGCACAAAGTACCAAAGTGGTTCGATGAAGTAAGTCTCCTCTCCTTCATTGAAATAACCGTAGATGAACTGTTCGTCCAAAGTAAGGGCCACCTTCCAACCGTCTTGGCCGGGCAATTGGCCCCGGTAGGTCATGATGCCGCCCTTGTCGTTGGAACGCTCAACCCCTTGGTCGCCGAGGACGCTCAGTACGAAGTTGGCGCTGAGGATGTCCCTTTTTTCGAGGGCAATGTCCCATTGGTGGTCGCCCATTTCGAGCACGAAAGCCGAGTTGTCGCCAGCGGCCTTGACGAACTTGTCAAGTGCCGGGGCATCTACTTGATAGACTTCCCAGTTTTGCAGTTTTTCTGACAAAATGGAGTTTAGCCCACTGTTCTCGTGTGGGTGTCCTTGGAAAACAGGTTTTTGCGCAAAAATGAAGGTCGCTAAAAGCGACATCACAAGCGATGTAAAGAACCTAATCATGGTGTGATACTGATTTATTGATTGAGTGATGAAATAGCAACCTGTCACCGTGAATCGCCTGTACTTTGTGACCCAAAGCATTGGCCCTCAATGGTTTACAATAAAGTGAAATCAATTTGTTTTGTGGAAAAAGCACGGAGCAGTTTTATCGAAAGACCCGAATTAACCAAACGGGGCAAAGAGAATATCAAAAGCGTGGGAAGGTCGGTTGGTTTTTTTTGCAAAAATAGAAATCTTGCGTTGAAAACTACCTTTTGTCCGAAACAGAGTAACTGCAACTGCCGCTTTTTTAAGATGTTCATGGAAGTTATATGCTTACAGCTAAAATCGTGCGAGTTTCACTGGTTTTGACGGGTAATTTGGAATTGGGATTTTCGGGCCGAAAACCCCGCCGCTTCATAAACCCCTGTAAATACATTTGTTTAAAAAAGTAACACGTCCGAACACCTTCGTCTGAAATGAAAAATTGTAACTACTTTACAGGGGGTGTTTTTTGGGTAAAATTGAGAATTTTTACCAAAAAAAACACCCCAAAACTTGGGAGGAGAGAGAAAAAATGAGATTTTTTCTCTCTCCTCCCACGACCTCCATAAGCAGTCACGAAAAATTGCTGTACAGGTGGATTTTCAGGCTGATAGGTTGCGGCAATCGCAATTTTTTAAAAAAAAGCTAACTTTGCCATCCCTCCTGGTCAAGTTCATCCATTTCCCAGCATAAAAAACAAACGCCATGAACTCAAAATTCTTCCCGGCGATGGTAATCGCCATCCTGTTCGCTGCTTGTCAGACCACTCCTCCTTGGAAAGACGATGAGGCCCCCGATGGTGGCATCCAATGGGATTCGATTGATTTCCGCATGGAGCCTTACGTCCAAGGGTTGTTGGCCACGCCCTTCGAATTGTACGTCGTCTCTGAAAACTCCTTTGCCCGCCTCAGCACCAACCTCGACGTGGTGGAGCGGCGCCCCTTCCTGCTGCCTTCCAAGTCCAATAGCCTCCCAGCCATCTCGGAGAATACGCTGGCCCGCCTCACCACCAATGCCCAAGGCCGTCAGGTGGTGGAGTTCCACCTTGCCCGCAATGCCACGCAGGTTCATAATTTGCTCGTTGACACCTTGTCCGTGGCTGCTGGCAATTCGCTCGAAATCGAATCGTTCAACACCCCCGTAGGGGCCTTCAGCAGCGACGGCACCTTGTTCCTCATGCCCGCAAAGGTGCTGCCCGCCCGCACCTACTCCCTCTACCTGTTCGAGGTACGGCAAAACTTCCAGCACAATGCTTTTGAGGCCATAAAAATGATCAAGCGCATTGACCTGCCCGACCTCAGCGCCAATGCCGACGGCGTCATCAAGGCCGTTAAGTTCCTCAACGGCAATTTCTACCTAACCTCGCAACAGGGCGCTTGGCGCGTCACGCCCGTTGGCAACGCCACCAAGGTGCGCCCAGCCTGGAAGGAAGACTGCTTCACCTACCAGGGCGACCTATACATGACCGGCACCTTCGAGTTCGACCTCGACAAGAGCATTGACAACGGGCTGACATGGGAGCGGGTGAACATCGGTACCGACATGCGCCATGTGGTGGTGGCGGACACCATGCTGTTCACACAGGAAGTGCCCGGCAAAATTTTCAGCGTGATGCCCAAGGACTTTAAGAAGGCCAAAGAAATCACCTACCCTTCCGTGGCCAACCCCATTTCATCTGCGTTTTATGGCCTCGTTTATTTCGAAGACCGCTATATCTTTAGCATGGACAAATGGCTGTTTGCTGCGGAGGAGGTGGCGGTGGATTGAGTTTAAAGAAACTTGGGTTAGGCAAATAGCGAATGAAAAAGGGTGGTTGGGCCTACTTAGCCCAGCCACCCTTTTTAACGCTTAAAACTCCTATTTCAATTGCGAATCAAAGGAGTAACGACGACTTGACTGCCATTGGAGGCTGCGAGGTGGTAGATGCCATTGGCGAGGTCGGCCACGTTCAGTTCGTAGCTTAGCTGGCCTGCCGTTTTCTCCACTTCGTAATAGCGCACCATTTGGCCGAATATATTGGTCAGGCGAAGCTGCACTGTGCCCGTCCACGCAACATCAAGGGTGGCAACTGCTATGTTGCTCACCACGGGGTTCGGGTTGATGGAAAGCAGGCCGTCGTTGGTCAGCAGCACTTCGTTGTCGCTGCTTACGAACTGGTTTTCGTAGGCCCCCATGTCCACCTCATCGAGGCGGGGGTTGCCCAGGATGTCGAATTCGGGGGCACCGGCGTCCACACCAGCATCCACTGCCACTGCGTCGTTATTGAGTTGGTAATCGTCATCGTTGGGATCCACGAAAATATCACCTGCATCATCCAGTTTTAGGTCTTTCGGATGGGTCATGTATGCTTCGAGGCCCTCGTCGTCAAAAAGGTTGCCACCGTTGGAGGTAAGGACAGGGGCACCTTGTTCTATCCCATAATTGGGTAGCCCATCGGCCACGAAAATATTGTTTTGCAGCACCGTATTTAGCTCGGCAGTAAAAGAGGTGTCCACCCAAGTGCTGATAGAGGCAGCAAATTCCCCGACATTGTAGGCAAACGTGCTGTTCATGATGGTAACGTCCAGCGTGGTGGAATCCACGTTGAGGGAGATGGCACCGCCACGGCCCGTCAGTTCGTCGCTGCCGGAAGATGCGATATTGTTGGTGAAGAGGCAACTGGTGATGACCGTGTTCACGTTGCTGATGTTGATGGCCCCTGCCTGTTGGGCACCAGTGTTGAAATTGAAGACACAGTTGGTTGCGTTCAAGGTACCATCTTGGTTGGGGCCGTTGTCGCCCGTCTGGATGGCGCCACCAGTTTCGACGGCCACGTTGCCCTCAAATAGACACCCCTCCAAATTCAGGTGATTGCTGCTGCCTGTGGTGCCCGTAAATATAGCGCCACCGCTACCCGTTGTGTTGTTGCCCGTAAAAATGCAGTTGATGGCGTTCACGGTGGTCTGGTCGTTCTGCATGCCCAATGCTCCACCGGAAGCCGTACCTTCGGCCTTGTTGTTTAGGAATGTGCAATCCTCATAGGTTATAATACCCGCAAAACCGTTGTGCGCTGCCCCACCAAGGCGGGCACAGGCGTTTTCCTCAAATTGGCAGTTCTTAATCGAAACCGTTCCACCGTAAACGGTGCAGGCACCACCCCATCCGCCTGAATCCCCTTTCTTGAAAATGCAGTTTTCGTAAAGGATGTTGTCTGCGGCTTCGACATCGTTGCGGATATGGCCGCCAGAGCTTATCGAGGTGTTGGAATCAAATGTAGTATTAAGGATGGAATAGGAGCAGTTCCTGAACCTGGCAGCACCTCCGATGCCATTGCCACTTGACGAGGTGTAAGTGTTTTGGTTGTTCACAAAGCTACAATTGGAGATGACGAAATTATCCGCATTGGTAACGTTGGGCAAGCTGTCCGTTAAACAGTACAACGCCCCGGCATAGGGCGCTTTGTTGCCTTCAAAAGTTGAATTGGAAAGTGATAAGTTTTGGCAGTTGAAGGCCAAAAATGCCCCACCATTGGTCGTGCCGATTTCGTTCAGGTTGCCGGTGAAATCGCAGGAATCCACCTGAACACCATCCACTGTACGCATGTAAATGGCAGCCTGACCGTAGTTGTTGGAAATATTGCAGTCCCTAATCTTCGTGTCATCAGCGGTGGTGGCAAGGTAGATGCCCGTTCCAGTTGTGGCGAAGTTGTCCACGACATTGCACGACCTCAAGAAGAGTTGCCCATAGGCAAAAACACCACCACCACTTGTATTGAAAGTAGCACCTGTGCCAGCAGCGTTGCCACCTGAAATGGTGAAGCCGTCAATCAGGGCCGTATTGCCGGGCGAGATGCCATTGACCACCACCACGTGGGCGGCATTGTCTGCACGGCCAGTAGCGAAGTCACCCGCCACATCATTTCCGTTCACATCCCCGCTTAGGATGGTAATATTGGTTACAGGGTTGCGCTGTGAAACGCTGCTCTCCGTGCCATTGAAGCCGCCGTAGAGGAACAAGCCGCTGTCAATAGTGAACGAAGCCGTGCTGGAAGAAAGCCTGTAAGTACCTGCTGCTACCCATACTGCACCCGTACTGGTGTTGTTCAGTGCAGTTTCCAAACTGGTATAAGCATCGGCCCATGAAGTGCCATTGTTGGCACCTGTAGCATTGTGCTTCACAAACACCTGTGCCGATAAGCCAAGTGTTGCGGCAAGCACCCAAAAAAGACTGAGGTAAAGTTTTTTCATCATTAGTGTTTTGAACAAGTGAATGTTGTATGTGGAAAATTGCGCGAAAAGGTAGGGCAAACTATTCATTCGTAATAGCTGCTGGGATACATATTAAGCTACCTCCTTTCGTAAAAAAAACATTAAACCTTGGCCGTTCCAAAAAGTCTTTGTTGCTTTGAACAAAACAAAGCCAATGAAAAAAACTATCCTCTTCCTCTCGTTCTTCCTTTCTATCTGCTTCGCAAACGCCCAAACCAACGTGCGTGCCTGGTACGCCAACGGGCAGGTATGGGTGGTGTGGGAAGTCGAGCTGCCATTGCCGCAGACCTACTCCGTTTTTGCGAAGCCTACCGCCTTCACCAATACCGCTGATGCCACGCCGTTGGGCCGCCTCTTCCGCTTCGAGTACCTGCCGTTTGCGCTGAAGGAACAAGTGGACACCTTGGCCACTTACCGCATCCCCGACGGGCAGGGCGGCACCTACCAGTTGGCGCAGAACGAGGGCCTTTTTGTGGCGACGCCACACCAAAGCGGCTCACTGTTCCTGGCCGTCGTTGCCGAAGGCGAAACGACCGTAACGGCTGGCCAAAACATCACCGCTACTGCCGTGCCCTTCCAGTACGACCCTGCCAACGACCCTGTGGAATGCCACTTGCAGGCCACTTTCTTTTCACCCTTTGCCTCTAACGTCGTCTGTCAAGCCTATAATATGTGGTGCGATGGCCGCCAAAACCACTGGGAAGGCCGCCCCGATTTCCCCATCATGGCCAACGCATTCAAGAACGGGATGCCGGGCTTCTTCCTCGTGAGCATCTCGCCGGACATTGACACCACGCAGGCATTCCCGCTCACGGTCTGGCTGCATGGCGGGGGCGGCACGGCGAGGCAGTCCCTGGCTGGCAGCAGGCCCGCCGTGAACATAAAACCAGAGCAGGGCATCCTCTTGGCGCACAACGACGATGTGATGGGCTGGCGTGACACCGTGCCTCCGAACCCCGAGCAGCCCAGTTGGCATTTTGGCTGGCGCAAAAACTGGAACCCCTTCCTGCCCGGCGGCAACCTGCCCACCGCTACGGATACCGTCATCAACTACACCCAGCGGCGCTACCTTTGGATTGACCAATGGCTGGCCCGTCGTTTCAACGTGGACACTACCCGCATCAACATCAACGGCCACAGCATGGGTGGGGCAGGCACCACGGCCATGTCCAAGTGCCACCCCCGGCACTATGCCTCGGCCACTATCTTCAACAACGGCTTCGGCCCGCATGAGAACAGCGGCATCAACGCTATTTTCGGTTCTTCGACCGATGATTTCCCCACCAACCTGACCAACCGAAGCGGTGGCACGGTAAGGCTGTCGCAGGTCTGGAACATCATAGACAACACCTCGCCGGAGCGGGACTGGCCGCCCATGCGGGTCTATCACTCCAAGAACGACGACAACGGAACGATGCGCTGGGACGCCTACGTGGTGGAGAACTACCGCAAGGCCGACTCGCTCGGCATGGGCGTGCAGCTTTACTGGAGCGAGCGGGCACACGGCATTGACGATGGCGCCGACTACAACGACCACTGGCACAACGGCACCCAGCCCAACCAACAGACGGGGTACGACAATACGGCTTTTGAGGAGGCACATTTCGACAGCGATGATTGGCTACCTGCCTTTTTTAACCACCGCCTGCAACCCGCTGCTGGAGACCCCGGCGATGGCACCTTGGGCACAGGGCCAAATGGCGTTGGGGATGATTGGGGAACTTGGGGTGGATATCACCGTTGGGAGGATGCGAGGATTGAGCAAGGTTGCTGGGGGCCGGGCACGTTCTATGCTACGCTTTACCTTGAAGATGGTGCCCCTTTTGCAAATGATAATTGTCCATTGGACTCGTTGATTTCAGATATTTACATTAGAAGATTGCCTTATGACCAAGCAACTTTTTGTGATTTTGGCAACAACCCGCAAGCAGCGTGGTTTGCCAGTATGAGTTCGCTTGATGACAATTATCATGAGAACTTGAATACAGAATGCATCGGTGACGACCTGATGAAATTCAGTGATGTCAAACTGTTCAAGAAGGGCATAAGACGGCTTGAGCTATCAATCTGCTTAATCGTCCCCACCACCTCCGTCGGTGCCACGCCCTTCACCGCCGCCCTGCAACCCAACCCGGCACAGGGTGCCACTACTCTCTTGTTGTCCCTGCAGAGGCAAAGCGACCTCAATATTCGTATCACCGATACCAGTGGTCGGCAGTTCGCCTCGCAAAACGTGGAGGGACAGACGGGCGAGAACCGGGTACCGCTGGAAATCGGCGGGCTGCCCAACGGACTTTACTTTGTGCAAGTGGTGGACGAGCGGGGAAGTGCGGCTACCTTAAAACTCGTGGTGGGCAACTGAGAAATTGCCCTAATTTTGAGCTTTCGGCTGCGCCAAATTTGCAGCTGAAAGCCCAATTCCGTAACTATTTAAGAGGGTGTGGGAGGAGAGAAAAAATGAAATTTTTTCTCTCCTCCCATGTTTTAGGGTGTTTTTTGTAAAAATTTTCAATTTTTACAAAAAACACCCCCTGCTAAGTAGTTACCCATTTCTTATGCAAATCGTCAACAGCACGGTAGAGGACATTGACCTCATTTTCTGGTTTTACGATGCCGCCATCGAGTACCAAAAAAAGGTCTTCGACAAGCACTGGAAGGGCTTCGAGCATGACCTCGTTGAGCGGGAAATCAACGAAAACAGGCAATGGAAAATCCTGCTGGACGGGCAAGTGGCCTGCGTTTTCGCCATCACTTTCAACGACCATAGCATTTGGGGCGAGCATGACCAAGACGACGCCATCTACATCCACCGCATTGTGACGCACCCCGATTTCAGGGGGCGCAACCTCGTCCAGCACATCGTCCATTGGGCAAAGGATTATGCCCACGCTATGCGCCGACAATACGTGCGCTTGGACACTTGGGGCGACAACGAAAAACTCATCCAACTCTACCAAAATGCGGGCTTCAAGTTTTTGGGCATCATCACGCCCGACTTCCGCAGCTTGCCCAAGCACTATATTGGAATTACTTTGAGTTTATTCGAGATTAAACTTTGAATTTAAAAATCACTATTTCATGAAATATATCGCCTTTTTGCGGGGAATAAATGTCGGCAATATCCGCATTAAAATGACCGATCTGAAATCGGCTTTTGAAGCAATGGGATGCCAATCGGTTAAAACTTATTTGCAGACAGGGAACGTTGTTTTTGAATCCGATAAAACCATTGAAGAACTAAAGCCATTGCTGGAAAAAGGGCTAGCAGACCATTTTAAATACGAGGCTTTTGTATTACTGTATGAGTTTCGTGAATTAGCAGCTATAATGGCCGATTACCCCATGCAACGAGACAATTCAAATCATGCATATATCCTTTTTGTTGGAAACAATACCGCTTTTGAGGAAATAAAAAATAACGCACAAAACCTCAAGGACGAGACGGATAATATCGCTTATGGCAACCGTGTTATTTATTGGAAAACCCCCATCGGGCAAACCCTTGACACCCCGTTTTCCAAGCTGTTGGCAAAGCCGAAATACAAAAGCTGCACCACCATGCGCAACTTGAATACTTTGGAAAAGATGGAGTGAGTTTACTTCCCTTCGCAGTCCCACACCCAGTCCGCCAATCCGAACTTCCCCTTGCGGAGCGAATAATGCCACCACTCCGTCGTTGTGTGCTTCATGCCCACGTCGGCCATCGTTTTCAACAGCAGTTGGCGGTTGGCGAGCACCTGTTTGGGCAGCTTGGTGTAGGCATGGTAGGCCTCCTCACCGAAAAAATCGAAATCGGTGCCCATGTCCAATTCCTTGCCGTCCTTGTCCACGATGGTCAGGTCGGCGGCCATGCCCCGGTTGTGCATCGAGCCTTTGCGGGGATCGGCCACGTAGCGGGGGTCGGGAACCTTGTTCCACAGCTTCCATTGAATGGGGCGGGGACGGTAGCAGTCGTACATTTTCAGGCCGCCGTAGCCTTGTTTTTGCAGGGCTTTGTGGGCTTTTACAAGTGCTTCCGCAACGGTGGTACGGTAGAAGCAGCGCCCGCAGTCGTACATTTTTTCCTTCACGAAATTGTTGGAGGTGGCATAACGCAAATCCAGTTTTATGGTCGGGTCGAGGGCGGTGATTTCCGTCCAGCCGTCGGGGATGGGATTGCGGATTAGGATCCCTTCGGGAATGACAAAATGCGGAATGCGGATTGGGGGGGCGCTGCTTGGATTGGCAGTGTCAATAGGTTGCACTTCGGCAATGGGTGGCTTTGGCCTTTCTGTTGGGGCTTCGGTGCTTGAGGAGCCGCAGTTGAGCAGCAGGATGAGCAGGCTGAGTGCGAGGTATTTCATCGGAAGTCTTGTTTTGCGGCCAAGTTCGGTATTTGCCGCATTTCTTCTCCCATTTTTCCGCCGTACTAGTCGCCTTGTCATTGCCGTAGGCAAACTGCGACGTCATGTGTGCCGCCCCGTCGTGACTTCCCGCTTGGCGTTGCGGATTGCCTGCGGCAACGACAAAAGCGATATGGCCATGACAACCGTTTTCATAAAATAAATGTTAAACCTTGCGTTTAATGCGTCGGCGGGCGTGTCCTTGCGGCATCAAACCGTCGTAAGTTCGGCTGTGCCCAACACGGGCGGCCAATTTGACCTACATTTGTTCCAAAATCTTTTTCAAAAAAATGAAGCAAATCACCAGTCTGTTATTTGTGCTTTTTGTGGCCTTCGGCCAATTGCTGGCGCAACCAGCGACCACCCAAGCAACTTCCACCACCGCCCCTACCAAAGAAGAAAATGCCCTGCTATGGCGCATCAGCGGCAAGGGGCTGGCCACGGCCTCGTACCTCTACGGCACCATCCACATGATAGGCAAGGACGACTTCTTCCTGACGGATAGCACCCGCTCGGCCATTGACAGGGCCAAGCTCGTCACCTTCGAAATCAACATGGAGGACATGATGGACATCTCCTCGCAGCTCGGCCTGATGATGAAGTCGTTCATGGCAGGGGGCAAAACGCTGAAAGACCTCCTCAGCAAAGAGGACTACGAACTCGTGAAAGCCCATTTCGACAAGCAGGGCATGCCCATCTTCCTCTTCGAGCGCATGAAGCCGATGTTCCTCTCCGTCATGGCCGACATGGACATGAGCGACCTCAGCGGAGGCCTCGGTGGCGGCGGCGACATGGTGTCCTACGAAATGAAAATCATGGACATTGCGCAGCAAAACAAAGCCAAAATGGGCGGCCTCGAAACCGCCGAATACCAGATGAGCATGTTCGATAGCATCCCCTACGAAGACCAGGCGAAGATGCTCGTCGAGTCCATCAAAATGTCCGGCGGCGATAGCAGCGAGGCAGATGGCCAGTTCGCCGAAATGGTGAAGCTCTACAAGGAGCAGGACATCGTGGGAATGGTGTCCATGATGGGCGAAGAGGACAGTGGCATCGGCGGCTACGAAGACCTGCTGCTCAACCAGCGCAACCGCAACTGGATACCCGTCATGGGCGAGATGATGGTGAAACAGCCCACCTTCTTTGCCGTCGGTGCCGGGCACTTGGCAGGCGACCAAGGGGTGATTTCGCTGTTACGCAAAGATGGCTACAAGGTGGAGGCGGTGAGGTGATTGCGGATCTCGGATTGCGGATTGGGGTGGCTGCTATATTGCCTAAGCCGCCCATCAATTAAAATTGTGGCTATCCATAAAGCAACAAGCCCTTTTCATCGAAGATGGAAAAACATAAAAAATCATAAAAAATCTGCGTCTTTCTGCGTCAAAAAAGCAGCGTCACCCCCTAATCCGCAATCAAAACAAGCGAATACCAATGACAGCTACATTTTCATATACTGACCTTCAACATCTTTTCGACTTGCAGCTTCGCAATGCCTCAGCCGTAGCCAAGGCCACGCCCCGTGAGCGCATTGCCAAGCTGAACCGCTTTTTGGACGCCGTGCTGCGCAACCGTCAAACCATGCGGGACGCCATGTTCGCCGACTACCGCAAGCCGCCCTTCGAGGTGGATGCCGTGGAGGTGCTGCCCATCACTGGGGCCATCCGCCACACCCGCTCGCAGCTTCGGCGCTGGATGCAGCCGCAACTAGTGCCCACGCCGTTGGCCTTCCTCGGCGGCAGTTCTTGGGTGCAGTACGAACCAAAAGGCGTCTGCCTCATCATTTCCCCTTGGAATTTCCCGTTCAATCTCACGTTCCTGCCGCTCATATCGGCCATTGCCGCAGGCAACACGGCCATCATCAAGCCCTCGGAAATGACGCCGCACTCGTCGGCGCTGATTCGCAAAATCGTGCAGGAGGTGTTCGATGAGAACGAAGTGGCCGTCGTGGAGGGCGATGTGGAGGCATCTAAAGCGCTCCTGGAGTTGCCGTTCAACCATATCTTTTTCACGGGAGCGCCGAGCATCGGCAAGCAGGTGATGAAGGCCGCCGCCGAGCACCTTGCTTCGGTCACGCTGGAACTGGGCGGCAAGTCCCCTACCATCGTGGACGAGACCGCCGACCTGGCCACCACGGCTACCCGCATTATTCGGGGAAAATTCGCCAACTGCGGCCAAATCTGCGTAGCCCCAGACTATATTTTGGTACACGAAAAAGTGCAGGCCGAACTATTGGATTTGATGAAAAAACGCCTCGTGGAGGGCTACGGCGACGATGCCTCCAAGTCCGATTCCTACCCTCGCATGGTGAACGCCCGGCATTTTGCGAGGGTGAAAAACTATTTGGAGGATGCGCTGCAAAGCGGCGCAAAAATCGAGGCCGGGGGCCGCACCAACGCCGCCGAGAACTATATCGAACCGACTATTTTGACCCACACCGCTCCTGATTCCCTGGTGATGCAGGAGGAGATTTTCGGGCCGCTGCTGCCCGTGCTTCCTTACCGCAGCTTGGACGAGGCCATCGCCTTCGTCAATGCCGGGGAGCGCCCGCTGACCCTTAGCATTTTTTCAAAAAACCGGGAAAACCAGCGGCGAGTGCTGGCAGAGACCCGTGCCGGCAACTCCTGCGTGAACCACTGCCAACTGCATTTCTACAACCACGACCTGCCCTTCGGCGGCGTGAACAACAGCGGCGTCGGCAAATCGCATGGTTGGTACGGTTTTCAGGAGTTCACAAACGCCCGTGCCGTCTATCGCCAGGACTTCTGGGGCCCGAGCGAGCTGCTGCGTGCGCCGTATGACAAGATGAAGATGTGGATTTTGGATATGGCGATAAAATGGCTGTGAAGAAAAGTTCGTCAGTTTGACAGTTGGTCCCAAAGGGGTAAACAGTTGGCAGTCAGTTCGCAGGTCTGAAAGTCAGTCAGGTATTCGGATAACTTTACAAGTAGTTTTATCACTAACTTTGTTTGTAGTTCCAATACTGCATAAACATGGATTTAAAGAAAACAACAGTTGAAGGAGGTTTTGATGGACGTACCGTTGAAGCGGCTCGCTCCAAGCCCATGCCCGCTGCGGAGGAAAAGCTGTTGAATTACTTGGATACATTGGCACAACTGAAGGATGATTGGGACGGGGAAGGCTCGTTAAAACCAGATGATTTGGCGCTGATGGATGCCAAGTTGTTTGTAAAAAGCCTATTTCAGCAGTTTCCAAAAAACCAAGTGGAGCAGGCCTGTCCCGGCCAATCAGGCGAGATTGCCATCGAGCTTCGCAATGGGGCAAAGTCATTGGAGTTCCTATTTTACCCTAATAAAAAATGGAAGTATGTGAGCGTTGGCGGCGAACGTCCAACAGCACAAGGCGTTTTTGAACAGAAAAACCTCCCTAAACTGATAACTTGGCTGCATTAAAATAGGCGGCATAGATTTGGAAGACGACCTCAAACCAAAATTGCTCGCTGAAAACGCCTACAAGATTTTTCCATGATTTCCATAAAACGTTGGACTGTTGGTCTTTGCAAATTCCTGCCATCGGCAATCAGCCTGCTGCTGGCTGCCAACTGCCAACTGCCAACTGCCAACTGCCAACTCCCCTGCCGTGAAGTCATCGGTTACTACCCCAGTTGGAAGTTCTACGACCGCCAGCAACTCGTGAACCCTGCCACTATTGACTATTCCAAGTACACAGCGCTCAACTACGCCTTCTTCGAACCAAGACTCGATGGCTCGGTGAAGCCCTTTGACCCTGGCGTTGACAAGCTGCTGCTGGAGGGTGGCCCATCCACCCCTTCCCTCGTGGATAAAGCGCACGAGCACGGCGTCAAGGTCTTCATCAGCATCGGCGGCTGGACGCTGTCGCAGCATTTCTCGCCCATTGCAGCGCACCCGGAAAAGCGCCGCCGCTTCGCTGAATCCTGCGCCGAGATGGTGCGCAACTACGGTGTGGACGGCATTGATATTGACTGGGAGTACCCCGGCTACCGGGCACAGGGCGGCTCCCTCAATGACCGCCATTATTTCACGCTGCTGCTGCAAGAAATACGGGACACGTTCAACGAGGTGCAATTGACCGAAGGCAAACAGCTCTACATCACGGCGGCTTTCGGCTGCTCGCCGGAGCGCATGGCCGATATTGACTGGGAGCGGGTGGAGCCGCTCCTCGACTTCGTGAACATGATGACCTACGATTTCTACGGTCGGGACTTCTCGGTGACCAACCACAACTCGCCGCTCTACCCGCCCGCCAAGGGCATCAATGGCTACGACACGCACAGCACCGTACACCGGCTGTTGGACTATGGGGTGCCTGCGCACAAAATCTGCCTCGGCGTTCCGTTCTATGGCCGAGCGATGAAAACCCGAGGCCCCGCTGGCCTGCACGTCGGCTCGGCGCAATCGGTGGATACCCGCACGTTCAAGGAAGACGAGGGTTCGCCTACTTTCTACAATATTCTAGCGAAACAAGACCAGTTCTACTACCATTGGGACAGCCTTGCCCATGCGCCTTTTTTGCGGAGCAAGAGCACGAACACCTTCGTCAGCTTTGACGACGAGCGGTCGGTGGCCAGCAAGGCCCGCTACATCCTCGACCACGGGTTGGCCGGCGCTATCATCTGGGACATCACCGGGGACTGCGTGGAGAGCAGGTTGGAGCGGGGCGTCATCGAGCGAACCCCGCTGGCCGATGCGCTGAAGGATGCACTCTGCTATCCTGAGGCTGTTTTTGTTGAAAATAGCCACCCCAATACCATCGAACGACTACCTACGCTGCCGCAGCGAAGACCCAAACTAAGAGTCAGAAGCGGCAGTGCCCCAAGGGTACACTCGCAGCCACCCGTTGCGAAGCAGGAAAAAAAGAAGCGGAAGAAAAAGAAGAAAAAGCAGGTGAGCGAGTCGGAGAAGTATTTTGATGGGGGGTGGTGATTTTATTTGAAGCTGCGAGCGCCCAGTTTCGAGTTTCGAGCAGCACGTTCTCCGATGCAAAATCATTCTATCCTGACTTAAAAAATCCTGACGTTAAACTATTTTTACACCAGATTCTCTCTGTTGAAAAATCAACAGCTGCTAAGGTGCAGTTTTGGCATCTTTCCCATCAAATAAGAATTTTGAGGTCACAAATTGTGACCTCAAAGGATTAAAGAACTGACATTTCATCACTAAAACTATGGGAAAATGGAACTGCAACTCATCCAGCAGAAAATCCACGAAATTAGGGGACAAAAAGTAATGCTTGACTACGACCTTGCAGAGATGTATGGGACGGAGACGAAACGCCTTAAAGAAGCCGTTCGACGAAATATTAGCAGGTTCCCAACTGATTTTATGTTTGAACTCACAATGGAGGAACTCAAATCTTTAAGGACGCAAATTGCGTCCTTAAACAATCCAAGTCGTGGCAAACACATCAAATACCGACCTTTCGCCTTCACCGAACAGGGCGTCGCCATGCTCTCTTCTGTGCTGAACAGCGAGCTGGCCATTGAAGTGAACATCGGAATAATGCGGGCCTTCGTGGCTATTCGGCGCTACGCACTCACCTACACCGAGCTTTCTCAGCGCCTCACCGAACTTGAAATCCGTTCCGAGGATTTTGAAAAAGCACTTACCCTACTGTTGCAGGAAAGAAAAGATGAAAAAGACTGGGAAAAACGGGAGCGAATAGGCTTCAAGCGACCATGATTTAATTGAAAAATCATAACTTTCCGCCACTTCCATCCAAAAACCGTGTCTTTCAGAAAAATTCCAATTTAACACATATGGCAAAATACAACATCACCGTCAACGGCAAAAAGCACAAGGTCGAAGCCGACCCCGACACCCCGCTACTTTGGGTGTTGCGTGACAACCTTGGCCTCTATGGCACCAAGTATGGCTGCGGCATCGGCGAGTGCGGCACCTGCACCATCCATTACAATGGCAACGCCATGCGTTCCTGCTCCATGACCGTGGCGGACGTGGGAGAGTCCGCTATCACCACTATTGAGGGCCTTTCGACCGACGCCAGCCACCCACTCCAACAGGCCTGGCGGGAGCACGACGTGCCGCAGTGTGGCTACTGTCAAGCAGGACAAATCATGAGCGCCGCCGCCCTGCTCGCCAACACCCCTAACCCCGACGACGAGGAAATTGATGCGGCGATGTACTCCAATATCTGCCGATGTGGCACCTACAACTATATCAAGGCGGCCATCAAAACGGCGGCTGGGAAAATGTGATATTTCTCCTTTTTGTCATCGCAGAAGACGACCTGCAACGTCATGAGCGCTATCATGGGTAACGTTGCAGCTTGCCTTCGGCAATGACAAAGATTTTTATCCAAAAATCTTTTCAAAAATGACAACCGAACTCCAACATAGCAGACGCCAATTCCTCAAAATCACCGCCACCGTAGGCGGGGGCATGATGCTCGGCTTTTCATGGCTGAAACCCTACGGCGAAGCCGATTCATCCCTTTGGGAAGGCGCTGACATCATCACCGATTTCATTGAACTGAACGGCTACTTGAAAATAGCGCCCGATGCCACGGGCAAAGGCAGCCTCATCACCATCCTATCGCCGAACCCAGAGGTGGGGCAGAACGTGAAGACCTCCATGCCCATGATTGTGGCGGAGGAATTGGGCGTCAACTGGAAGGACGTGGTAGTGGAACAGGCCCCGCTCAACACCGCCGTTTTCAAACGGCAAGTGGCCGGCGGCAGCCAGTCCATTCGGCAGACCTGGGCAACGCTGCGCAATGCGGGCGCCACGGCCAAGCACCTGCTCGTGGAGGCTGCTGCGCAACAATGGGGCGTGCCCGCCTCGGAATGCGAGGCATCGGGCAGCTTCGTGAAACATGGACCCAGCGACCGCAGGGCCAGCTACGGAAGCCTTGCGGCTGCCGCCGCAAAACTCACCCCACCAGCACCGGAAGCCGTGAAATTGAAAGACCCCAGCGAGTTTACGCTCATTGGCACCAGCCAGATGAACGTGGACATGGAGGGCATCCTGACGGGCAAACCCATCTTTGGCCTTGACCAGAAAGTGCCAGGAATGCTGTATTCCACAGCCCTGCGGCCTCCTGCTTTTGGGCAAAAACTCAAGTCCTATGACGACAAGGCAGCCCGTGCGGTGAACGGGGTAAAGGACGTTTTCAAATTCGGCAGCGACAACAAAATAGCCGTGGTGGCCACTTCCACTTGGGCGGCCATTAAGGGCAAAAAAGCGCTGCAAGCCGTATGGGAGAACGAAGGCACGCTAGAAAGTACTGCTTCGCAAACCGAGGCCATGCGCCAAAAGCTCGACGAGCCAGCCGCACAGCCCAAGCGCAACGACGGCGACGTGAAGGCCGCTTTTGCGACAGCGGACAAGGTCATTGAGCGAGTGTATGAAGCACCGTACTTGCCGCACAACCCCATGGAGCCGGGCAATTTCTTCGCCAACGTGACGGCTGACAAAGTGGAGCTTTCCGGCCCAGCGCAGGCACCTGAACGCTTCCGTGGCGAGGTCGCCAAGCTGCTCGGCCGGGACGAGAGCACCGTCACCATTGGCCTGACCCGCATGGGCGGCGGCTTCGGGCGGCGGCTTCGGGGCGACTTCGTGCTGGAAGCGGCGGAGATTTCGAGCATTGCGAAAGCACCCGTACAACACGTTTACACCAGGGAAGACGACATGACGGCGGGCATTTATCGTCCAGCCTGCATGTACAAGTTTCGGGCGGCCATCAAGGGCGGGCAATTGGTTGGCTACCACCTGACCGGGGCGGGCATGAGCCTCGAAAACACCGTCCGTGAAAATTTCTTTCCAGCAGGAGCCATCGAAAACTGCCTTATGGAATCGCATAACGTGCCCAGCAAAGTGACCATCGGGCCTTGGCGGGCACCCGTGACCAACTTCCTTGCCAGTGCCGAGCAGAGCTTTTTCGATGAAATAGCAGAGGCGTTGGGGGAAGACCCCGTACAGTTCCGCATTGAGCTGTTCGAGCGGGCGAAGACCAACCCCGTTGGCAAGTTCGAGTACGATGCAGAGAAGAGTATTGGCGTGATAAAACTGGCGGCGGAGAAAGCCAATTGGGGCAAAGCGCCTGCGGGCATCCACCAAGGTTTCAGC
This sequence comes from Saprospiraceae bacterium, assembly GCA_022841745.1. GTDB lineage: Bacteria > Bacteroidota > Bacteroidia > Chitinophagales > Saprospiraceae > UBA6168. The sequence goes on from JALHQW010000030.1 coordinate 34,236, forward strand.
ACCTATTTTAGCCATAATTCCTATGTGGCCGAGGTGGCCGAGGTGAAAATGGAAGGCCGCAAGCCCGTGGTGAAGCGGGTCGTTTGCGCCGTTGACTGCGGCATCGTCATCAACCCCGTGGCGGCCATCAGCCAGTGCGAGGGCGGCGTTATTGACGGCATCGGCCATGCCATGTACGGCGATTTCAGCTTTGAAAACGGCAAGCCGCAGCAAGAGAATTTCAACAAGTTCCGATTGATACGCATGGGCGAGCAGCCCGCCGTGGAGGTGCATTTCGTGAAGAGCAACAACGACCCGACCGGCCTCGGCGAGCCTACGCTGCCACCGGCTGGTGGGGCGGTAGCGAATGCGTTTTACAAGGCGACGGGGGAGAGGGTGTATGTGCAGCCGATGGTGAAGGCGGTGAAGGGGTTGGGGTGATTTTACTTCCCGATGCAGAACTTCGAAAAAATATTCCCCAACAAATCCTCTACCCCCACTTCCCCGGTAATTTCACCAAGGTAAGCCAGTGCCCTTCGTATATCCATCGCCACAAAATCGGAAGTGACGCCAGTGGCTAATCCTTGCAGCACGTCATCCAGGCTGGCGGCGGCTTTTTCGAGGGCTTCAACATGGCGGGCATTGGTGACGATGGTGCTCTCGGCGCTGACTTTTTGGGACACGACGGAGCTATATAATTTCTCCTTTAGGTAGGGTACGTTCATCCCGTTTTTTGCGGAGAGGGTGATGATGGAGGTATGAGGTATGAGGTATGAGGTATGAAAGGGGCGTGCATTTGCGAAGAAAAAATCGGGGATTGCTGGGTCGTTTGGATTGAGGAGCCACTCCGGTTTATAGGTAGGCAAATTGTCCATTTTGTTGCAGACGACGAGCATTTCCATGCCCTCCCGTTGTAGGCTGGCCACATCGGCAAGCACCTCGTCTATCTTGGTTTCCACCACATCGAAGACATATACGAGCAGGGCGGCCTGGCTCAGTTTCTCCATTGTTTTCTCCACGCCGATGGCCTCTATCTGGTCTTGGGCTTCCCGAATGCCCGCTGTGTCAATCAGTCGAAATTCAACGCTTGCCCCCATGGGGCCTTGGATGTTCAGCACCTCCTCCACGGTGTCCCTTGTGGTACCGGCGATGGGGCTGACGATGGCCCTTTCTTCATTCAATAAGGCATTCAACAAGGTGCTCTTTCCGGCGTTCGGGCGGCCAGCGATGACGGTAGGGACGCCTGTTTTCAGTACATTGCCCAGTTTGAAGGACTGGAGGAGGGAGAGAATGAAGGATTGAATCTTCTGAACGGTTACCTTGAGTTGTTCCCGGTTGGCGAACTCCACGTCTTCTTCGGCGAAGTCGAGTTCCAGTTCGATGAGGCTGGCGAAATTGACGAGTTCCTCCCGTAGCTTCTGTATTTCATGGCTGAACCCGCCCCGCATCTGCCGCATGGCCACCGAGTGGCTGCCCTCGCTGCTGCTGGCAATGAGGTCGGCGACGGCCTCAGCCTGCGAGAGGTCCATTTTCCCATTCAAAAACGCCCGCAAGGTGAACTCGCCGGGCTGCGCCAACCGGGCACCTTTTTCAATGAAAAGCTCTATGATTTTTTGCAAAATGAAGGGCGAGCCATGACAGGAGACCTCGGCGGTATTCTCGCCCGTGTAGGAGTTCGGGCCCCGAAAAACGGAGACCAGCACCTCGTCCAATATCTTCCCCTCCTCCCCGATGATGGTACCGAAATGCAGCGTGTGGCTTTTTTGCTTGGTCAGATCCTTACCGCCAAACACTTTCTGGACAATGTTCAACGCATCTGCCCCGCTCAGCCGGATGACGCCGATGGCTCCCACGCCGGGCGGTGTGGCAAGGGCAACGATGGTGTCGGTCAGGTCGTGCTTGGTGTAGTTCATTGAAGCAAGTTGGATATTTAATAGCAAAGGAAGGGGGTTTCCTTGAGAATTTCTGCGCTTTGGCAAGAACTACGTTAGGAGGAGTGGAAGCCCCTAAGCCACCAACTCCCTGTGCTCCACCAATTCGTCCGACTTCACCAAAAACCGCTCCTCCCCGTCGAAAAACCGAGGCCGTTGATAATCTTCCCCGGCAAAGCGTTTCACCGCATCGAAATCCTTCCAATAGGAGATAAAAGTATGGTGGGTGATGTCCCCTTTTGTTTCATGGTAAAAAGTGATGCCGAGGTTGCCGGGCGTGGCCGTACAGTTGGTGACGCAGGTGGACTTGGCAAGGCTGACGTACTCCTCCGTCATGCCAACGGGCGTTGAGCCATGCCAGATGCGGGCAATGGCGGGCTGCACAACAGGTTGGATATCAACCACTTTTACAGCGCCAACCGGCATGAAGCCCATCAGGTCGGGCGTGGGATTGGGCCTATTGAACAGGCTTATTTTATCGAAAAATGGAATTTTCGTTTTGATGAAAACAACGCCCGTGAGCATGAGCACGGCGGCAATGAGCGACTGGCCCGTGATAAGCTCGTCCGCCAGGAACCAGCCAAGGAACATGGCCACGATGGGGTTGATATAATTGGCCGTGGCCACCTTGTCAGGCGTGGATTTTACCAACAAATAATTGAATGCAGAGAATGAAACGATAGAGCCAAGAACCATCAAGAACACCCACGACCATGCGCCCCGGGGCGTCAGGTTGGCCCATTGGAAGGTGAATGCTTCGCCTGATAAAACACTGACTATGAGCAGGATACTACCACCTGCCAGCATCTGTATGGCGGCGCTTGCCAGCTTGTTGGCGGGCATGTCGGTCTTGGAGAGTTTAACGGAGGCAATGCCCCACGACAGTACGCTTATGAAAATAATGCAAAGCCCAAGTATCGTTTTTGGGCCGCCCACGAACTGGTCTTGCCCGACGAGGAAGGTCATGCCGATGATGCCAAGGAAGGTGCCTACGATCCCCGCCGTGTTGGGCCGACTGCCATGCAACTGCCACATCAACAACAGGATGAACAGGGGCTGGATAGCTGCCATCAGTGCCACCATGCCAGAGGTGATGTACTGCTCGGCCCACACCATGCCGCCCGTGCCGATGGCAAGGAACATTATGCCTAATATCGAAGCGTTGCGCCCCTGAACAAAAGAAGTCTTGTTGCCGCCGAACAGTTTGCTCAAAATGAAAAGCAAGGTGCCCGCAACCAAGAACCGAGTACCGGACATGAGCAGCGGCGGGATGTCCTGAATGGCATACCAGTTAGCCAAATAGGTAGAACCCCAGACGATGTAGATGATGCCGAAGCAAAGGGGGATTAGCCAGGAATCTTTAATGAGATGCTTCATGATGCAGGGTGTTTTGGCCTTATCAGGTAGGGGAATTTCCTGCCTGTCGGCAGACAGGGATTTCAGATATAAGATAGACGATATAAGATTTTAGATTTGGAGGGCTCAGTGCTAATTGCGGATACCAGCATTTACAATTACTCCCAGTATTACAAATCCAATGTCTGAAATCGTACATCAAACTTACACCAAAAAAAGTGCCCCGGAAAAAGTTCCGAGGCACTCGCTGTAAACGCTGTTTGATTTCTCTTTGTTCTTGAAAAAAGTGAAGTGACTTATGCGGCCTTTGCACTCGAAGCGTCCTCGTACATTTTTTGGAGCTTGCGGCGAGCAAAGAAGATGCGGCTCTTGATGGTGCCCAGGGGGGCATCCAACTTTTCGGCGATTTCGTCGTATTTGTAGCCCTTGTAGGCCATCCAGAAAGGGCGCTTGAAGTCTTCGGGGAGTGTGCTCACCATGCGGAGCAGTTCCTTGTAGGCCATCATCATCTCGCCGTCGTTCTCGATGCCAGGGCCACCAGAATTGAGGTAGTAATTATTGGGGGTTTGGTCGAGGATGACACCACGGCGCACTTTCTTGCGGTAGTTATTGATGAAGATATTGCGCATGATGGTCACCGCCCAAGCCTTGAAATTGGTGTCGGGGGTGTATTTGTCGGCATTGGAGATGATGCGGTAAGAAGTATCTTGGAAGAGGTCGTTCGCATCGGCCTCGTTGCCGGTCAGTTTGAAGGAAAAGGCCCTAAGGGAAGAGCTTATCTTTTCCAACTGGTTATAGATGTTGCTTGATTCCATTGTGCAGGTGATTTTGAGTGAACAGGTGATTTTGTAAAAAATTTTTACAAATGTACGTTGGCGCTAAAAATTTTGCAAATTATTTTTTCTATTTAGACGAAATCTTGACTATTTTAATGGTATTTTAACAGTCTTTTTGACTGGCTAAACTTTTGCAATGTCAACGATGTTTACAAAACACTTTCAAAGATGAAACTTGGTCTGGTTTTTTGTAAAAAACTTCTACAAAACGCAGGAAATAATCGAACTTAGTAAAATACGGGATTCAGCCTATGACGGATTTTGTAAACAAAGAAAGTAGCTTTTGCCTTGCGGCAAACCTGCGCTCGCTTCGAAAGCGCATGAAATGGAGCCAAGAAGAGCTTGCCGATAAGGTGGGTCTCAACCGGGGCAATATCGCCTCTTACGAGAACGGCAGTGCGGAACCCAAAATCTGCAATCTCGTCAAAATCGCCCACCTCTTCAACATCTCTGTTTTTGACCTTACGCACAATGACCTCAAAGCTGAGAACTCCCTTGAGCAAGCTTCCTCAAGGCAGCACAATGGATTTGCGCAGCCGGGCCCCGACCTCTTGGGCCATTTCTTGAAGGAAGCTGAGGACTTCCAGCAGGCTATCAGGGGCCTGGACTGTATGGTGCGCCTGAAAACGAAAAATGTTCCTGTGCTATCCGAGGACGCCAACTTCTTCAAAGACCAGTTTGAGCACCTGCATGGCCTCACCAGCCACTTAATGTCCTCGCACCTCGAACTTTTGGCCATCGTCAAGGAAAGATGCCCCAAGCATGGTGATTCAAATGGGAATGGGGTTGCATAGGCTTACCTCACAAGGCTTTCCAAGTTTCCAAGATACTTGGAAAGTCCATCTCTCCCATCCGACGCATCAAACAATTCAAGCCATCAAACCTCATTAAACCCATATTTCCTTCCTAACATTGCGGGAAACTTGCCATTGCAATGACCGCTGAACAGTCCACCAATTTCAAGGCCGAGGTATTGCAGCGCTCCCAAATCGAGGATGCGGTTTGGGACGGCTTCATCGCCCGCTCCCCACAGGCTGCGCCCTATGGTTGTTCGTGGTACTTGGACGTGGTCTGGCCGGGCTGGCAGGCCGTCGTGGTCACGGAAAAAGGGCGCTGGTTGGCTACCCTGCCGTTCAAGGTTTCCAGCAAATACGGCATCAGCTATGTGTTCAACCCGCCGTTTTGCCAGTACGTTGGCCTGTTTTTCGATGAAATGGCCGAAAAGAACGCCACCCAGGAGTTCGCTTTGAAAAAAAAACTGGTGAAAGCCGCTCTGGGCGCATTGCCATCAGCCATAAAAGTCTTCGACGTAAAATTCGCCCCGGAATTCGACTACCCGCTACCGTTCCACTGGGCGGGCTACGAATTGCGCACCCGCTACTCGTATTGGCTTGAAAACCAAGCAGATAAGCAAGTTATCTTCAAAAATTTCGAGGAACGCACCCGTACCTATATCAACAAGGCCGTGAAATCGGGGCTGGTTGCCACGCCGGTTGACAGCGTTGAAGTCATCCTTTCATTGGCACAAAAAAAGGATAGCTATGCCGTGGACGCTGGCTTGTTGAAAAAACTCTGGGCCGCATTGCGACAGCAGCAAACGGGCACTGCACTGGAAGTACGTGATGTGGAGGGACGGATCCATGCGGGGCTGATTTACCAGCAGTTCGGGCCGAAGCTCCTGCACCTGTTCAGCGCCTATGACCCTGTATTGGGCAACCAAGGCGGCATGTCGCTCGCCATTTGGCGGAGCGTTGAGTTGGCAGGGCCAGGTGTGAAAGTGATTGATTTTGAAGGTTCAATGATGGAGCCGATAGAACATTTTTTCAGAGGCTTCGGTACCAAGCCCGTGCCTTATCTGCAAATCAAGAAAAACGATTTTCCGAAACCCGTCCGTTGGCTAATGGGTTGACGCTGCGCAATTGCGGCACAATTATCGCCTACCATGCCTACCCTCCATACTTTCTGTTGCCAAGCTGACGATTCCAAAAATTTCTACCTCCATTGATTGCAAAACATTAATTTTGTCTCCTCCCACACCAGCAGGACGTATTACGCTTACAACTATTTGCGAGTAACAGCATCTCCTTACCGTGGTTTTTTGCTGTGAATAAACCTTAGGCCCATGAACTTGCATTTGTCACTATGAAAAAAACAGCTTTACACTGCTTTTTTGCCCTCGCATTGTCCCAGTGGCTTCCGGCACAGGTGAACATGAACAACGTCTTGTTGGAGACCAACCCGTTCCTTTGCCAACCAGGCGTGGTGAACAAGTCGCCCAACAAAGGTGTGTCCTTCGCCTATTCGCTGAACCCCGACTACAAAATGCTGTCGCCCGATGCCGAAAAGCCGACCAAGGTGCGCCGCAATGAGCGCTATGACACCCGCCTGAAAGTCCCAGTGCTGTCCCGCCCACAGCTCAAAATCATGCTGGGCTTGGACTACACGCTGGAGCGCTACCATTTCCTCGACATAGATCCCGACAACTATCCGTTGTTCAAGCATTTGAATGAAACAGAATTGAAAAATGCAGGCATCTCTGCCACTTTTTTCCATCCCATCAACCATAAATACTACACTTCCGTACGCCTCAGTGCCAATTGGCAGGGCGATTACGATGGTTTTTTGAAAATGGACGACCGTTATGGCGTCTATCGAATCATCTCCGTGTTTGGTGTTAAAAAACGGGAAGATTTGGAGTATGGCGTCGGGCTGCTGCTCAACAAAGGCTTCCGGAACAATTCCATTGTGCCATTCGGTTTTTACAACCAGACCTTCAACGACCATTGGGGAGTGGAGGCCGTCCTGCCCACCAGCCTCAAGCTACGCTACAATTTCAGCGAAAGCCAATTGGCCACGTTCGGCACGGAGTTCAATAGTCGAAACTATGCACTCAACGTAATGGTGCCTGGCACAACCACCCACCAGACCAAGGATGCACTCTACCACTTCCGCCAGGCGTCCATTGACGTAGTGGGCACATACTACCAGCGCCTCAGCGGCTGGACCTGGCTCCAGTTCAAGGCTGGTTATGCCTTTGACAACAACTCCGATGCGAGGGATTTGCTACGCAACCTCAACCACCGCCTAAAACCTTCTGGTAGCGTCATCGGCTCGGTCAGCTTCTTCATCTCTCCGCCAAGGCAGCGGGAGGACAAGCCAATGACGCAGGTGCCGGGCAGCTTATAGCGCAGTTTTTTTTGAAAAAACAGCGATTATATTGAAAATGGAAAAGCCCGGCGCACTTTCGTACACCGGGCTTGATTATTTCCTTGACGAATCTTACACCGTTCAAGGATTTTGCCTCCTATTTCCTATATTTAGATTTTTCCAAATATCGTTCCAATTCTTGCTCATCATATAATAAAACTTCTCTAGGCTTCGAACCTTCTGCAGGCCCCACCACGCCTATCGCTTCCAATTGATCCATAATACGTCCGGCACGGTTGTAACCGAGCTTCAAACGGCGCTGAATCATGGACGTGGAACCGTGCTGGCTTTGCACCACAAGGCGGGCTGCTTCCACGAGCATATCGTCCGCATCGTTGGGGTCAAAACTGCCCATTTCACTCCCGTCCTCGTCATCGCCCTGGTACTCGGGTAGGTAGAACGGCTCGGGGTAGCCTTTTTGGTCAGAGATGAATTTTATGACTTGGTCAACCTCCGGGGTGTCCACGAAGGCGCACTGGAGGCGCACCATATCACCGCCAACCGAGAAGAGCATGTCGCCCCGTCCCACCAACTGTTCCGCGCCACTATGGTCGAGGATGGTGCGGGAGTCCACCTTGGCCGATACCTTGTAGGCGATACGTGCCGGGAAGTTCGCCTTGATGACGCCCGTGATGATGTTCACCGAAGGGCGTTGCGTAGCAATAATCAAGTGGATGCCCACCGCACGGGCCAACTGCGCCAAACGGCCAATCGGCAGTTCTATCTCCTTGCCCGCCGTCATGATGAGGTCGGCAAACTCATCAATCACCAGCACGATGAACGGCATGAACATGTGGCCGGACTGCGGGTTCAGCTTGCGGGCCACGAATTTTTCATTGTATTCGCCGATGTTGCGCACATGCGCCTTTTTCATCAGGTCATAGCGGGTCTCCATCTCGATGACGAGGGAGTTCAGCGTGTTCACCACCCGCTTGGTGTCGGTGGTGATCGGCTCCTCCTGGCCGGGCAGGAACGCAAGGAAGTGGTTCAACAGCCTCGCATAAGGGAACAATTCAACCTTTTTCGGGTCAATGAGCACCAACTTCACCTGCGAGGGGTGCTTTTTGTACAAGATGGAAAGCAGTACGGCATTGATACCCACCGACTTACCTTGGCCCGTGGCACCCGCTATGAGCAAGTGGGGCATCTTCGCCAAATCCACCACAAAGACCTCGTTTGAAATGGATTTGCCGAGGGCAATGGGCAGGTCCATCTTCGAGCGCTTGAACTTGTCGGACATGAGCAGTTCCTTCAGCGCCACGATTTGCTTGTTCTTGTTCGGCACCTCAATACCGATGGTGCCCCGGCCTGGTATCGGTGCAATGATACGGATGCCCAAGGCCGAAAGGCTGAGGGCAATATCGTCTTCGAGGTTTTTTATCCTTGAAATACGGACACCGGGCGCTGGCACGATTTCGTACAGCGTGACCGTAGGGCCAATGGTTGCCCTGATTTTGACAATTTCAATCTTGTAATTGAGCAGCGTGTCAACGATCTGGTCTTTGTTGGCCTCCAACTCCGCTCTGTCAATCTCTACTTTTTGGTCGGCATAGTCATAGAGCAGCGACATGACTGGGTGCTCGTAGCTCGACAGTTCCAGTGTGGGGTCGTAGGGGTCGCTGAAATTGGGCGAATCCTGCGCAGCGGCTATTTCCGGGAAGAGCGAGGGCTGGACAGGCGGTAGCTTGGATGCAGGTGCGGTGGAAATTTGCGACAGCAACTCAGCCTCCGGCTCTATGGTTTCCGGCGCTGGCGCTGTTGTTATCTCAAAATCGGAATCACCCGGCTTGAGCGAAGGTAGTTTTTCGTTATTGGTCTTGTCCACCACCTTGAAGTCAGTATCATCAGCATCAAGGTCAAGGGGGGTGGTAACGGGCTTGGCATTGGGCTGCGGCCTTTTCCCAGGCTCCGTAAAACCATCGGGATTGGCAACTACATCTGTAGAAGGCGCAGGGCGTTTGGCGGCATTCGGCCTGCGGTTGAAGAGGTCAATGAACCAGAGTTTGGTCTCGTACCATGCTTTTTGAGGCGTCAGTTCGTTGAAATTGGGGTTGACGAACCAGACGATGATGCCCACGAAAATGGCGAGGAACAGCACCGCCGTACCCAAAACACCCACAAAGCCCGTGAGCATCTGGCTGACCGACTCGCCAAAGGCACCGCCCCAAGGGAAAGTGGACTCCCCAAAAATGAACTCCAAGAACACCGAGGCCAGTACCATGATGACCAACCACTGCCGAACCAACAAACGGTGCGCCCGCAGCGGGATGCGCTTCACCATTGACCAGCCCAGCACGGCCACGAGGTAAACGAGTATGAAAGAAGGCAGCCCAAAGCCCCACCAGAAAAAAGTATTGGAAACGATGGCGCCCAGTTTGCCGAGCATGTTGGAGGCTTGGAAGCCATCGCTAAATAGGTCACCCCACGATTTGTTGTTGACCTCGGCATAGTCGTCCGTCCAGGTGAACAGGTAGGAGAAAAACGCAATCAACAGGTATGCCGCCGACAATAGCAGCACAACGCCCATGAGCTTCGGAATGCGGTCGTCGTTGCCTAATTTGAATGAAAGCTGGTTCGGATTTTTTTTTGTAGCCACTGCTTTTGGTGGTTGCTGATGGTATGTTTGTCAAGTTCGTGGCAAAAGTAGTCAATCCGTTTGGTATGGTGAAAAAAGCAATTGATTGTTTGATGGTTGAATTGTTGGGATTGTTGGGGGGGGGCTCTTATAACAATTAAACAATTAAGCAATCCAACAATTAAATCAACCCCTCGTCCAAAAAGCTGTAATACCCACCATCCGCAATGATGATATGGTCAACGAGTGGCAAACCGATGGCTTCGCCGACCGCCTTCATTTTTTTGGTGAGGTCAATATCCGCCTGACTGGGGCGTAGCGTCCCACTAGGGTGGTTGTGCGCCACGATGATGGCGGCGGCCATGCCTTCCAGCGCTTTTCGGAACACGATTTTGGCGTCCATGATGGTGGCGTCCGTGCCACCAACGCTGAGCCGGGTCTTGCCTATCACCTTGTTTTTTTTCGATAAAAACAGCACCCAGCTTTCCTCGTGCGGCAGGTCAATGAGCAGGGGCGCCAGGATTTGGTGAGCGTCTTTGCTGCCCCTGATTTCGGGTCGGTCGGGAAGGTCTGCGGCGGTGCGGCGGCGACCCAATTCCAGTGCTGCTGCTATGGTGATGGCCTTTGCCTCGCCAATGCCCTTGAACTTCATCAGCTCGGCGATGCTGCGCTTGCCGAGGTCGTTGAGGTTCTTGCCGACGGAGTCGAGGATGCGCTGCGATAGTGAGACGGCGGATTCGTCACGGCTGCCGGAGCCAATCAGGATGGCTATCAGTTCGGCATCGGAGAGGGCTTGGCGGCCTTGTGCGAGGAGTTTTTCACGGGGTCTGTCATCTTCGGCCCATGCGGTGATGGGGAGGCTGGGGGTGGGTGGGTAATTGGCCATAGTATGGTTATTAGTTTGTTGATGCGAACTTACGTTGTTGCCCGGATAAAATGTTGCTCCGTTGAGTTTTTGCAGGAAAATTGGGCTTTATTTTAGCTCGTTCTTAGCTCAAAATTTAATTCTCCATAGATTTGGTTCGCATTCGAGAAAAACTTGACCTGTCCAGTCATAAATCGTTCAACAATGAAAAACGACATCTGGAGCCTCGACAATTTCGATTTTTATAAAATTCTCTGCCCTTACAAATACGAAGCCCATATCCAGGAAGTCCCCAACCTCTGCTTCAATAAGCACGATTTCCTCTTCTTCGAAAAAGATGCCGCCAAGGACATCATCCTCATTGACCGGGGAAAGGTGAAACTCGGCCACTACGACCAGGAGGGCAACGAATGTGTCATGGCCATCTTGGGCCGGGGCGAGATTCTTGGCCAAACCGCCCTGTTCGGGGAAACCACCCACCGCCAGTTTGCAGAAGTCGTTGAGGATGGTACGCAAGTTTGCAAAATGAGCATCGAAAAGGCCAAGGAGCTGACCAGGGATTATGTACCGTTTGCCATCGAAATGAACCGCCGCATCGGCCAGCATATACGCCGGTTGGAGCGCCGCATCGAGATTTTGCTTTTCAAGGATGTGCGTACCCGGTTGGTGGAATTCATTAAAGACATGGCCGAGCAATACGGACGCCCAAAAAACGACGGGATGGTATTCGAACATAGCCTCACCCAAAGCGACATTGCCGACCTCATCGGCACCTCTCGCAAATCGGCCTCGTTGCTGCTCAACGAATTGGAAGACGAAGGCTATATCCAGTTCAACCGAAAGCAGATTTTTGTGCCCAACCTCAAGAAACTGGAATTAGCAGCCCAACCCAAAAAATAAGCGCAATGAAACAAAACGAGTCGTTCACACAGAAAAAACGATTGCTGGCAAATGAAAAAAATTAAACAGTCCCTTGTTTCCGGCGATACGACCCTCGACCTCTGTGGGGGGAAGCTCCAGGTGCTGCCAGTTCCGACAGGCAAGTTGGCCAGTATCGAGCGGCTCTACCTCACGGGCAACCAGCTGACCAGCCTGCCGCACTGGATTTGGGAAATGAAGCAATTGCAAGAACTGTATATTGGCGAAAATGAGTTGACCTCACTGCCGCACGAACTTGGAAATTTGACCAAGCTGCGCGTGCTCGTCGCCAGGAAAAACAAATTGCGAAACATGCCAGAGAGCATCGGCAAATTGCAGAAACTGGAGCACCTTGGGCTGGTTGACAATCAATTGGCCGGCCTCCCAGAAAGCATCGCCGACCTGCGCAACCTTCGAGTCTTGAACTTGACAAAAAACAAGCTTTGGGAACTTCCGAAAAACCTCCCTCAACTGCAAAAACTGGAGCGGCTGATGATTGACAGCAATCCAATAACTCATTTCCCGGAGGGCATGGAAAAACTCACCAAACTGTCTGAATTGGACATGGGATCCCAAGTCATGGATGTCCTGCCAGACGCTATTTGGAGGCTGAAAAACCTGCACTGGCTCCTCCTCGACAACAACCGCTTGACCGCATTTCCAGAAGGGGTGATGCGGTTGAAAAACTTAGAATGGCTGTTCATCCAGGACAACTACATCACCGACCTGCCCGCCAAGCTGCACCTGCACAAAAACCTGAAACGGGTCAACGTCGCCAACAACCCGTTGAGCGAACAGGGCAGGGCCTTGTTCCAAAAATACCCGCTGTACACCGACGAACTGGCGTTCCAGCGCTGACCTTTCTCCCACCTTCGAAAATTTTGCCGACAATTTTTCCCTTCTGTTACCAGCGTAGCAATCTGCCCCGCCGTGCGCGCCCAAATTTGCAGCATCATTTTTTAAAAAACCACTTGAAAACAATTTTTTCCAATGAAAAAATACGACCTGATCATCATCGGCACGGGAGCGGGCGGCGGCACGCTCGCCCGCAAGCTCGCCCCCACGGGCAAGCAGATTCTCATCTTGGAACGGGGCAGTTTTTTGCCGAAGGAACCCGAAAACTGGAACCCCCACGAGGTGTACACCGTAGGCCGCTACCGCCCGAAGGAAGCGTGGCTCGACGCGGACGGCAAGGCCTTCGCCCCGTTCACCCACTACTGCGTGGGCGGCAACACAAAGCTGTACGGGGCGGCCCTGCTGCGGCTACGGGAAAGCGACTTTGCCGAAGTGCAACACGCCGACGGCACCTCGCCCGCTTGGCCCGTGCCCTACGGGGAATGGGAGCCTTACTATTGCGAAGCGGAAAAAATGTACCAAGCCCGCGGCACGAGGGGCATTGACCCCACCGAGCCGTTCGCCACGCAGCCCTACCCGCACCCGGCGCTGCCCTTCGAGCCGGACATGGCCGAACTGTACGAGCACGTCCAAGTGCTCGGCCACCGCCCGGCGCCGATCCCGCTCGGCGTGCGGCTCCCGCAGGACGCCTCCACACTGGCCGATGCCACCGCCCTCAGTCTCTTTGACGGCTACCCCGACCCCACGGGCATGAAGGCCGACAGCCACGAAATAAGTGTGAAGCCTGCGCTGGCCTTTGGAAACGTGACCCTCAAAACGGGCGTGAAGGTGCTGAAATTGGTCACAGATGCCGTCGGCAAACGGGTGACGAAGGTGCTGGCCGAGCAGGACGGCGAGCAGGTGGCGTTCGAGGGCGATGTAGTGGCCGTGTGCTGCGGGGCTGTCAATTCGGCAGCGCTATTGCTGCGTTCCGCAAATGCGACGCATCCCACCGGCCTCGCCAACAGTAGCGGTCTCGTCGGCAGAAATTTGATGCTGCACAACAACGGCACGGTGGTGGCCGTGACGGGCAAAGCCAACAACGCCACGTTTCAGAAATCGTTCATCATCAGCGAGTTCTACCACGGGACGCCCGATTTCCCGTTCCCGCTCGGCTCGGTGCAGCTCATGGGCAAGACCGACCCCGACACGCTGCTCGGCCTGCTGCAAGATGAGTTTGGCACCGAGAAAAACTATGACCTCGGCTACTACGCCCGCCACACGATTGACTTTTTCATCACGACGGAGGATTTGCCGAAGGTCGAAAACCAAGTGAAACTGCGGCCCGACGGGAGTATCCAATTGGCCTATCGCCCCAACAACCTTGAAGCCTACAATCGCCTTCGTCAAAAGCTCATCAACATTCTCGACGAGGTGGGCAGGCGCTTCGGCTACGGCATCAAGGGTTACCTCGGCTATAAGCTCGGTGCCGCTGGGGTGTCGCACCAAACTGGCACCTGCCGCTTCGGCAACGACCCCAGCACCTCGGTGCTCGACCTGCACTGCAAGGCGCACGACCTCGACAACCTGTACGTGGTGGACACGAGTTTCTTCCCGTCGTCAGGGGCGGTGAACCCATCGCTCACGGCCATGGCCAATGCGTTGCGGGTGGGTGACCATCTTATGGAAAGGATGGGCTGGGGAAGTTTTGAGAAGCTGGAAGAAATGGAAGTAGGGGCGGGTTAGGCTTTCTTTTTCCGCTTGCCGGAGAGGTCAGCGCCCATGAATATCACCTTGCGGTAAATGTTTTTCAGTAGTACTGTTTTTCCCTCGAATTGAAAGGAAGCGTCCGAGCCAATACAGTCAACGGTGAACCACGGTGATGCTTCGTTGGAACGGATATGGAGGCTGACATAAGGCTTGTGTTGATGGATGAATATCACATACCTCAAGGAAGCGCATTGCTTATAGTTCGGGAGTTTTTCCGTCAAATCGTAATCAATCGTACCATCGGAAAAGACCTCAATTAACGCAAGCGGGTTGAGCACGGATTTTAATGTGCGCTTGCGGACTTTTTGCAAAATAAACTCGGGCAAGTCGCTTAGGATGGTAGCGTCCGGTTTGTAGTGGGCATTAGTTTCTGGTATATAAACACCGAGGTTGCTGCCATACAGCCTGAAGTTATCATCTTCTGAAAATAAGCTATTGAAAGCCCATGCGATGTTCCCACAGATAAGTTCGTGTGCATCAGTTGCTTGTCCCATAGATACGATTTGTCCTTCGGAATACTCGACTTTGTATTCAGCCTTTTCAGCAAACTCCAGGTACTCCTCCAATGAGGCGGGTATGCGGATAATGTCTTCCAGTGCGAGACGAGCTTCAAAGGAAGTGGGGAGCTTGAATAAAAAAGGCAGTGCTATAGCTGTCATCTGAGCTAAAATTTTGCTCAAAAGTAAAAAAAGAAATCAAATGAAAACGCATATCAAATGCCCCATCTGCGGGGAATTTCACGACCATCTTGTTTATCAGTTTCACTCGGAAATTGACCAACCCATGCTGGCCAGGCTGCACGAGGAAGCACCAACTTGGCAGCCCTCGCTTGGTGCCTGCACCCGTTGCCTAGACCAAGCACAGTTGGAACTGCAACTTGCCCAACTCCAGGGCACGGGCAAGCCCGATGAGGTGAACGGCTACAAAATCCTGCCCACCCCGGTGCGCCTTATGGCCGAGGACTGCCTCACGGGCAAGGGTGTCACTATCTGCATGATTGACAGCGGCTTCTTCCCCCACCCCGATCTCGTGCAGCCCGAAAACCGCATCCTCGCCCATCTTGATGTCACTGAAGGATTTACCCCTGCCCCGACTGCCGACTGCCAACTGCTGACTGCCAACTGGCAATGGCATGGCACGATGACCTCCGTCGTAGCAGCTGGCAATGGTTTTCTTTCTGGCGGCATGTACCGGGGCATTGCCAGCGGTGCCAACCTCGTGTTGCTGAAAGTCATGGAGGAGGGCGTTGGCATTACCGGAGGGAACATCGTCAAGGCCATTGACTGGGCCATCGAAAACCGGAAGCGATACAATATCCGCATCATCAACCTCAGCGTGTACGACGACCGGAACGCATCCTTCACCGACAGTGAACTGGATAAGGCCGTGGAGCGGGCATTGGCCAAGGGCATCGTGGTGGTAGCTGCGGCAGGCAACGACCCCTCAGCACCCATCCTGCCGCCAGCCAATTCGCCCCATGCCATCACGGTAGGCGGGCTGAACGACCGCAACACACTCGACCCACTGCTCAACACGCTGTACCACTCGGCCTTCGGTGAAACGATTGACCGCTTCCAAAAGCCCGACCTCGTCGCCCCGTCCATTTGGCTGGCAGCACCCATGCTGCCCGGTACGCCGCAGCAGGTTGAAGCTGCAGTCCTGTACGAACTGTTGTCCACCGACGACGATTTGCTGCGACTGAAACTGGACACCCTGCTCCCAAAAACCGAGCTGGATGGGCAACTTGTCTTCGAAAACACCCAGGCCATCCGTCGGGCCGTGGGCGAGCGCATTGGCGAAGCGAAGTACATCTCGCCGCATTACCAGCACGCTGACGGCACCTCGTTCGCTGCACCCATTGTCTGTTCGGTGATAGCGCAGGTACTGGAAGTCAACCCCCGGCTCGACCCTGCCACCATCCGGGAAATCCTCTGCATGACGGCACGGCAACTGCCGGGTGAAAGCGCCGAGCGGCAGGGCTGGGGCGTCATTCAGCCATCCCATGCGGTGCAGATGGCCGCTGGCCAGCCCCTCTCGGCGCTACCGGGCATACAGCCTGTGGTGGATTACAAGCGCATGGTCGTGGAGTTCTACCTGAATCAGACAGAAGCTGAATCAGTAGTGCTCACGGGTGATTTCACGGGCTGGCGAACGGATGGATTGCCCCTGAAAAATGGCGAAGTGAAGGGTTTGTGGAAGGGAGAATTTCCGTTCTCAGGAAGCGGGGTTTATCGTTACAAATTCTTGATTGACAGGGAATTGTGGCTTGCAGACCCTCGCAATTTTTACCGGGAATCGGATGGGTTCGGTGGGTTTAACTCCAAACTCATCATTGTCTGATTTATTTAAAAAAAGTCACCACTTGTTACATGCGTAGCACTTGGCCGAGCGCGAGCAAACGAACTTTATATCATCAAAAAAACAGCATCACCAAATGAAAACGATATCCAAAAATACCTGGCTGTTAGCGATGATTTTGTCGCTAACAGTGCAGGTTTTCGGCCAGCGGGCGGAGGCCGTCTTGTCGGTCAGCATGACCGTCAGCGACCTCGACCGGGCGACGGAGTTCTATACCGAAGTGCTTGATTTTCAAAAAATTGGCGAAGCTGAAATCAGCGGGGAGACAGCCCAAAAACTTTTTGGCCTTCGGGAAAAGACTGCTGCTGTCCGCATCGCCCAACTGAGGCTCGGCAATGAACAGGTGGAACTGATGCAGTTCACTGGCTCGGCCCCTGGCAGGCCAGTCCCGCCCGATAGCCGTAGCAATGACGGCTGGTTTCAGCACGTGGCCATCGTCGTGAGCGACATGGAGCGGGCCTACCAGCGGCTCCGGGAAGCGAAGGTCGTACACGTGTCCAGCGCCCCGCAGACCTTGCCCGGCTACCTACCCGCAGCCGCAGGCATCAGCGCCTTCTACTTCCGTGATCCGGATGGGCACAACCTTGAACTGATTCATTTTCCCCAAGGAAAAGGCAATCCAAAGTGGCAACCGTCTATCGTTCACCGTCCACCGTCCACCGTTTTCCTCGGTATTGACCACACCGCCATCGGCATCGAGGACACAGACCGAGGCTACGCATTTTGGCGGGATGCGTTGGGACTGGAAATCGGCGGCCACAGCGAAAACTACGGCACGGAGCAGGAGCACTTGAACCAAGTTTTTGGGGCACGACTCTACCTAACAGGGCTGCACGCCAAGACAGGTTTTGGGGTCGAATTTTTGGACTACATCGCCCCGCCGGGCGGGCGGCCTTACCCCACGGACAGCCAGCCGACCGACCTATGGCACTGGCATACTACATTGAAAATCAATAAGTTGGACTTGACGTTAGACAAACTGCTGGCCAATGGTTTTGCACTTGTGTCGAGGGGTATCGTGAAAATGGAGGACGGCACTTCTGCCCTGCTCGTGCGCGACCCCGACGGCCATGCGGTGCTGCTGGAAGAAACAAAAGAAACCGATGGGCCATGAGGCTTCGGGAGTGAGTTACATGGAGGACAGCTTGAAGCCCTAATCCCGCAGCCTCATGGCTTGTTGCGGAGCGAAACAAACAATTTTTCATTCTCAATTTCTCAACAAAAAGCCACACTGGCTGACCGTGCAGGGCATGGGCGGGAAGGGTGGCCATTTTCCAAATTCAAAATTTTTCGAACCAATGAAAACGCATTTTTCATCCTTGCAAAATCAGTTGAGTTATTTGCTCTTGCTCGCCCTGATTGCCTTCTCGCAGGCATCCTGCGACGCACAGGCCAAGGGCGACCAATACCTCGTCAATATTGACAAAAAGGGCGTCATCCTCGACGGCTACGACCCCGTGGCTTTCTTCACTGACAGCAAGCCCGTGATGGGCAACCCGGCTATCCAATCCACTTGGCATGAGGCCACCTACCAGTTTGCCAGCGAGGAGCACAAGTCACTGTTCGACGCCATGCCTGAGAAGTACGCCCCGCAGTACGGCGGCTACTGCGGCTACGCGGTGTCGCTCGGCCACCTTGCCCCGATTGACGTGAACTACTGGAGCATCCTTGACGGCAGGCTGATTCTGCAGCATAACCAAAAAGCATCCGATGGCTGGAACAAGAACCCGATGAGCCTCTCGTTGGCGGACAAATATTGGCCTAAACTGCTTTCGAAAAAGGGAAAGCCCATCGTCCCCGATGAGGAGAAAAAGTACCTCGTGAATCTGAACGGTGAAGGCTTCATCGCCGAGGGTTACGACGTGGTGGCCTATTTTACCGAAGGCAAGCCCGTGAAGGGCGACCCTGCATTCGTGAAACTTTACAACGGCGCTTTTTACGCCTTCGCTTCGGAGGAGCACAAGCAAATGTTCGGTGCTGACCCGATGAAATACATGCCGCAGTACGGCGGCTACTGTGCATACGCCATGAGCCTGAACAAGCTCCGCCCGATTGACCCGAACCTGTTCCAGTTTGTGAATGGGAGGCTGATGCTCCAGCACTCGACCGATGCCTTGGAAAAGTTCAGCAAAGACGAGCAGGGCAACACTATGAAGGCTGATAAATATTGGCCAAAACAGGTGGAGAAAAAGGCAGGAAAACAATTGGCTGGACAGTTCGACAAGCCTGCGAAGAAATAAAGTTGAAAAAGGTTGATGAGGTTAATAAGGGTTGATAATCAATCTTTTATCAACTTTATCAACCTCATAATCCTATCAAAAATGAAGCGTTTAATATTCCTTTTTGCCATCGGCCTGCTTTGTTTGCAAAATGCCGTTGCACAACAAGTCAACGAAACCTACGAACTCACGCTTGCTGGCGCAAAAGACATCATGTCCGCCGCCATGGGCTATGCCAAAGACCACAAAGCCCCCGGCGCTGCAGTTGCCATCGTGGATGCAGCGGGCACGTTGGTCTTGCTGGAACGCATAGATGGCACCTTCTTGATTTCGTCGGAGGTATCCATCGGCAAGGCCCGCTCGGCGGCCCTGTTCCGGTTCCCGACCATCAAACTGGAGGACAATATCAACGGAGGCCGCACGGCGCTACTGAGCACGGGCGAGGTGTCGCTGAAGGGCGGCATACCCATCGTTTACAAAGGCAAAATCATCGGGGCCATCGGCGTGAGCGGGGCGGCCAGTGCCGACCAAGATGTGGAGATAGCAATGGCAGGGCTACGAGCGGCATTTTTACAATAGTCCAAATGTTACTATTTAGCAATGTGGGGGGGTGAGAAAAAATGAAATTTTTTCTTTTCCCCTCCCGTACACTCTTAAACGGTTTTGTCCAAATAAGTTTTTCATGTTTAAAATGCAAGGTGGCGCTTTGTTGAAGTGCCACCTTCGTATTATTCGCCTTCTGGCAATTCGGGTTTTTGAAAAATAGCATTAGCCGAGCACTTTAAATCGGGCAAAACGGGTGCAGCCGAGCACATATCCTCGCCCTTGCACCGCACCGAATTTTTGCCAGTATGCACCTGCACGGTCTTTTGCTTTGGAAAAATCTGCCAAATGACTTCCACACCAGCCTCCAAGTAGTTTTCCAGTTTGTCCTCAGCGTCGTTCATTTGGTCGTTGGTGGATATAATCTCTATCACAAACTTGGGGACTTGGTTTTTTCCATGCGCCGTTCTGGCGATTTGTTCTTTGGAAAGGTAGCAGACATCAGGACGTCGGTGGTTTTTCCCAAAAAAAATGTCGCCTTCATGAATCAGTATTCCACTTACTTTTTTCTCAGCTTTGAGATTGTTGAAAATCAGGTCGAGGTTTTCAATGATGAAAAATTGTGAGTAGTCCATAGTGCGTTTTGTTTTGAGCACAATGCCATTAAGCCATTCATATTTGAATTTGTCTTCACGGTTGAGGTAACGGCGTTGGAATTCTTCCCACGAAATCAGCTTTGGCGTTCCGTTGGCGGCTGTGTGCTTGGGTTTGCCTTGAACAGCAGTTGCATGCATGGCGATGATTTTTTTGTCAAAAATAGCTGTTTTTTTGAAAGGTTTCCACCTGCCAAACAATTATGAAGTGCCCCAAAAGCCAATCACTGGCGTCGGAATCAATTTTGCCACGGCCAAGAAAACGGTCTCGGAATGGAAGCCAGAGGAGGTTTTAGTACATAAGGTCTTCCGCTCGTTTATTTCCCAAGCGGGTTCATGTCCTTAATCGCCCGCAGAATATCCCTCCGGCTGATTTGTCCCGCCAATTTTCCATTGTCGTCCATGACGAGCAGGCGCTTGTAAGGTGTGGTGAGAAAGGTATTGGCCACTTCCAATATATTGGCGTGGATGGAGATGGTCTTCATCACGTTGGACATATACGACGCCACCGTGTCGTCGCTGACCGGGCTGTTGTGGTAAACCCCACCGAACAACACGTTGAGGCAGTCCTTGTCATCTATTAAGCCCACTACCTCGTTTTTTTCGTTCAGCACCGGGGCACCGGTAATCCTGTTTTCCAACAAGGAATGAATCACCTCGCTGATGGGTGTGTCCGGCCTGAAAGTGATTAATTTCCTGACCATGTATTCGGAAACGGGTGGTGGTGGTTTTAGGTGCTTGTCTTCTTGGTTTGCATCAACTAATTTTTGTTGAAAATTCTTCATATTCTTCAATTTAAGGCTTTGATTATCCGCTAAAGATAATATCCGTTTTGAAATTTCGGCAAAGTGCAGCGGTTTTTTTGGATTAAATTTTATTTATCAGCATAAACAATGGTGAGAGTGGCTTGATTATTTTTTTGCACTCCTGCCACGATTTTGCCCCAATGTTACCCCCGTATCAATTCCCCCCTGACCACCCGCATACCTTTGTCCCATCATTTTCAATCAAACTATTCGACCAATGAAAACAATCACATCCACCATCACTTTCCTGCTGTTCTTCGTCCTGGGCCTCAGCGCCCAGGAGCAGCGGGAACTGGCTATTGGCCAACCGGACGCCATTGTTGACCTCCGCACGAAGGCGGGCACGGCGCTCGTCGGGGCGGAATGGCGCTACTCGGAAGCCCGCATCATAGAAGCCGATTTCAAAAAGCCTGGGCCCATCAAAGCAGACCCCCTCCCACTGTATCCAACGGGTGGCAAGTTGAGAACGCACGACGTCTCGCCAAAAGCTGGCGCTGCCGACTTCGACGACCACTCGTGGGAAGTGCTCGACCCCACTTCCCTCGAAGTGCGGAGGGGTGCCGGCCTGCTTTCCCACGTCTGGTACCGCCTCAGCGTCACCCTGCCCGAACGGGTGGGTGACCTCGCCGTGGCCGGTTCGACGGTGGTCTTCGAAATCGTCGTGGACGACTACTCGGAGGTCTGGGTCAATGGGAAGCTAAACCGTACATTCGGCCAGTCTGGCAATGGTGTTGCATCCGGCTGGAACGCAAGGAACAGAGTGTTTCTCTCGAACAATGCGAAGCCGGGCGAGGTGTTCCACATCGCCATCCTCGGCACGAACGGGCCAATTGCTGACCTGCCCGAAAACTATATTTGGGTGCGCTCCGCAACGCTTGATTTTTATGAAAAATACCCCTCCAACCCCGCCTGGCAGGGCTTGGGCGAGGTGGTTGCCTTCGACAAAAAATTGAACGACGTACTCGACACAGATGCTTTCAGCATGACAAAGTTGGCCGATGGCTTCCAGTTCACCGAAGGCCCTGTCTGGCATCCCGAAGGCTACCTGCTGTTCAGTGACCCGAACGCCAACGTGATTTACCGCTACGACCCCACCAGCCACAACGTCTCGATTTTTATGACAAAAAGCGGCTACAAGGGCGTGGACATCGGCAAGCGCCACCAGCCTGGCAGCAATGGCCTGGCCATTGATTCGGAAGGCCGTCTGCTCGTCTGCCAGCACGGCAACCGCCAGGTGGTGCGCCACGAGAAGAAAGGGCCTGTGACCGTCCTCGCCGACAACTGGCAGGGTAAAAAACTGAACAGCCCCAACGACCTCGTATTGAAATCGGACGGCACGGTCTATTTCACCGACCCGCCCTACGGCCTCCCCACAAACTACGCCGACCCGACCAAGGAGACCCCGCACCAGGGCATTTACCGCATCAAAAACGGCAGCGCCGAACTGCTCTCCGCCGACCTCGGCGGCCCGAACGGCATCGCTTTTTCACCCGATGAAAAATGGCTCTATGTCGGCAACTGGGACATCCGGGACATCTGGAACACGAAGACGGTCTGGCGCTTCCCGGTGCTTACTGACGGCGGCCTCGGCAAGGGCGAGGTCTTCTTCAACTTTAACCAAACGGAGCAGGACGAGGCCATTGACGGCATCAAGGTGGACGTGGCGGGCAACCTCTTCGTGAGCGCCCCCGGCGGCCTGTGGGTGCTGTCGCCCGAAGGGAGGCTGCTCGGCAAAATCACCGGGCCAGAGCGCCCGGCGAACATGGCCTGGGGGGAGGATGGGAAGACGCTTTTCCTGACAGCGCACACGGGATTGTATAAAATCAAGGTGAAGACTGGGGGGAAGTTGGCGGGAAATGGGCTGACCTTAAAGTGAACTTGAGTTTTGTAAACAAAGCAGCCACCCAGACCAAGTCTGGGTGGCTGCTTTGTTTTTCATACTGGCGGAGGTTCGATTATTCCTCCTCCTCAACAAATCGCTCCAATTCTTTCCTAACTTCCAGTTTCAACTGCGCCTCCGTCGGCAGGTGCAATTGATATATAGAGGCAAAAATCTGCTGGTTGTCTTCAGGTAGGGAATATTTTACCACCACATCGTTTTTGTCGGCACAGAGCAACACCCCGATGGTGGGGTTTTCGAAATTCGCCTTTACGTCCCGGTCGTAGTAATTGACGTACATCTGCAACTGGCCCAAGTCGCCGTGCGTGATTTTGTCAATCTTTATGTCGAACAGGACAAAACATTGGAGCAGGCGGTTGTAAAAAACAAGGTCAATCCTGAACTCGTCGCCGCCAATGAGGATGCGTTTCTGGCGGGCAACGAATGAAAAGCCATTTCCCAATTCCAGTAAAAATAGCTGTAAGTGCGTGATGATGGCCTGTTCCAGGTCGCTTTCATATAGGTCGCCGCTGGTTTTAGACCCAGAAACTCTAGCACAGTGGGGTCTTTGAGGATATCGAGTGGCTTCACGGGGCTGCGCTCCCCTTTTGCCACCGCCAAAACACTTTCTTTGTCTTGGCTCATCAAGAGGCGCTCGTACAACAGGCTATTGATTTGGCGCTCCATTTGGCGCACCGACCAAGTATTCTTGATGGATTCGGCTATGTAAAACTCTCGTTTGTCGGTGTCATCGAGCCTCAACATGACTTTATAATGCGACCAACTCAATTGCGAATACAGTGTATTCGCAATTGGAAAAACCAAATACAACTGCCGAAAAAGTTCCAATTACCTGCGGGAATAACCATCGCCATAGCTGGCAACCAATTTCTGTGAAAGGTTTTTCAGCAGGTACTCCTTGTAGCCCGCACGTTCAGCACCCTGCTGCTGCTCCTCCACGATGACCTGCCCGATTTGCCAGTACATCAGGGTGCGCTCATGGTTGACGGCGGTGGCAACCCTTTCCCTCGCTTGGGCAATGATTTGGTGAATGACGTTGAGTATGGCTTCCATGCTTTCGTTGTTTGTTCAGGGCGAATGTAAGGATTTAGGCAGGATATTGTGGGTGGAGTGGCGAAGTACACTACCGGACACCTACCGCCAGAACTTCTGAAAAGGAAACTCCATCGGCTTGTGGAGGCTTCAAGGCGGCAGGTCGGGATACGATAGTTTGGTGCCAAAACTTGAAAAGCCCTTGGCGACCCATTGCCTCCAGCTTCTTTTTTGGAAAATCGGCCTTTGTTACCCCCGTATCAAACCGCCACCCGCTGCCCGCCTACCTTTGTCCCATCAATTTCTCAAACCATTGAAAATCAATCAACAAAAAATGGAAACAAAAAAACTCGCCGGACAAACCGCCCTCGTCACGGGGGCATCATCCGGCATCGGAAAGGCCTGCGCCATCGCCCTCGGCGAGGCAGGTGCCAACGTCGTTGTCAACTTTGCCGGAAACAGCGCCGGTGCCGACGAAGCGGTGGACATTATCAAGGAAACTGGCAGTGGTGCCATCGCCATCAGGGCCGACGTGAGCAAGAAAGACCAAGTGGACGCCATGTTTGCGGAAGCCGTCAAAGCCTTCGGCACGGTGGACATTCTGGTGAACAATGCGGGCCTGCAAAAAGACGCAGCCTTCGTGGACATGACACTGGAGGACTGGAATTACGTCCTCGGCGTTAACCTCACGGGGCAGTTTCTCTGCGCGCAGTCAGCAGTGAAAGAGTTCCTTAGGAGGGGTATGAACGGCCACCGCTCGTTGGGCAAAATCATCTGTATGTCCTCGGTGCATGAGCTGATTCCCTGGGCAGGCCATATCAACTACGCAGCCAGTAAGGGTGGCGTCATGCTGATGATGCGCTCGCTGGCACAAGAGCTTGGCCCCATGAAAATCAGGGTGAACAGTATTGCCCCCGGTGCCATCAAGACGCCCATCAACCGCATGGCATGGGAGACGCCAGAAGCCGAGCAGCGCCTGCTTCGCCTCATTCCGTACAAGCGGGTGGGCGATGTGGCCGACATCGGCAACGCCGCCGTCTGGCTGGCCAGCGACGAGAGCGACTATATTCACGGTGCGACGATTTTTGTGGATGGCGGGATGACCTTGTACCCGGGGTTTGAGGATAATGGGTGAGGCGGCTACAATTGATTATGGAAGGTATGGCTTGACTTTATCGGGGTCTTGTCTTGAGTCGAAGATGTCGGTAATGAACACGGTTTGTCCAATGACACGATAAATGATTTTATAGTTGCCTTCTATTAGTCGGCGATGACCCTGTGAGAGCGACTCCAATTGTGCCTCCTCTTGTCCTAAAAAAGGGTTGTCTTTTAAAAGCATGGCCTTTTTATAAATCGCCAAGCGGATGCTACGACCTTTTTTGGACAAGCCAAGCAGTTGAAAATATCGGAAAATTTCACGGAGTGAATCCTTTGCTGGGTCGGTGATGACGACTTTCATGGAGATTACCAATTTTCGTCAACGATACTTTGAATATCACTATACCGACCTTCTTCAATGGCCTTGTTGGATGCTTCAGCCCGGCTTTTCAACTCCTCCAAGGTCATCGGCTTCAGTTTGCTTTCGTAGGCCTCCAATTCACTTTTTGCCTTGATGGACTTGATGCTTTCAAGAATGCTGGAATCTTGAAGCCTTATGAGCCATTCTATTAATGACAGTTTTTCTGCATGTAAATTGACCATTGCCGAAGTTTTTTTTACAAAAATAATGATTCCAACCGATTAAATGTTTGCCTTGAACCACCTGATGAAACAATTTCGGTTTAATGTTCCCCTTGTAACAATTGCTCCTTCACCGCACCTCTAATTTTGTCCAATAAAAATCATAGCCAAATGCAAAACAACATCACCACCGAATCGCAGCGCCTCCAAGACCACTACCAAGCCGGCAAGCCCTGGCTTCGCTGGGGCCCTTACCTCTCCGAGCGCCAATGGGGTACCGTGCGGGAAGACTACAGCGAGGGCGGCACTGCTTGGGACTATTTCCCCCACGACCATGCCCGCAGCCGGGCCTACCGCTGGGGCGAGGACGGCATCGCTGGCATCTCCGACGACATGCAGCGACTATGCTTCGCAGCGGCGCTGTGGAACGGCAACGACCCCATCCTCAAGGAACGGCTTTTCGGGCTGACGGGCAATGAGGGCAACCACGGCGAGGACGTGAAGGAACTCTACTACTACCTCGACAACACCCCGACGCACTCCTACATGAAGCACCTGTACAAGTACCCGCAGGCCGCTTTCCCGTACCAATGGCTACAGGAGGAAAACCAGCGCAGGGGCAGGCACGAGGCCGAGTTTGAGCTGCTCGACACGGGCATTTTTGACGAAAACCGCTACTTCGACGTGTTGACCGAGTGCGCCAAGGCGTCGGAAGAAGACCTGCTCATCCGCATCACCGTGCACAACCGGGGCAGCGAGGCAGCGCCCATCAGCCTGTTGCCGACGCTCTGGTTTCGCAACCTTTGGACGCCCGGCCTGCTGAAAGAGAAACCCTCCATCAGCCTCCAAAATGCCAATGGAACGGGCGGCTTTGCCAAGGCAACGCACGAGGAACTGGGCGAATATTTTTTCTATTTCGAAAAAGCAGACCGCACCCTTTTCACCGAAAACGAAACCAACACTGAGCGGCTTTTCAGCTACCCCAACGCCCAGCCCTTCGTGAAGGACGCCTTTCATAAAGCACTGATTAACAGGGATTTTGACTTCCTTTCTGGTAAAACCGAAGGGACAAAATTCGCCCCAGTTTACGAGCGTATCGTGGAAGCAGGCGGCGCTATCCAGTTCCGCTTCCGGCTGGCTAAGCAGCTGCCCAGCAAGCTGCCCTTCGGCAAAGATTTCGACGAAACCTTCAGCACCCGCATTGCCGAAGCCGATGAGTTCTATGATTCGATTGCGGATTCGGCAGTCCCCCAATCCGAAATCCGAAATCCGAAATCCGAAATCCAACGCCAAGCCCTTGCAGGCATGCTCTGGAGCAAACAATACTTCAATATTGACATCCCCCGCTGGCTGAACGGCGACCCTGGCCAACCCGCTCCACCTGAAAGCCGAAAGGCAGGGCGCAACCACCAATGGCACAGCCTCAACAACGAGGACATCATCTCCATGCCCGACAAATGGGAGTACCCGTGGTATGCTGCCTGGGACCTGGCCTTCCACTGCGTGCCGCTGGCAATGGTGGACGCCGATTTTGCGAAGCAACAACTCATCCTTTTCCTTCGGGAATGGTACATGCACCCCAACGGCCAGATACCCGCCTACGAGTGGGCCTTCGGCGACGTGAACCCGCCCGTGCATGCGTGGGCATGTTTGCAGGTTTTCAAAATGGACCGTGAAAAAACGGGCATTGCCGATTACGACTTCCTGAAGCGGGTGTTCCAAAAACTGCTGCTCAACTTCACATGGTGGGTCAACCGCAAGGACAGCCAGGGCAAGAACGTATTCGAGGGTGGCTTCCTTGGCCTCGACAATATCGGTGTGTTCGACCGCTCGGCTCCGCTGCCAGGCGGCGGCCACCTGGAGCAGGCCGATGGCACGGCTTGGATGGCCATGTACTGCCTCAACATGCTGGAAATGTCGCTGCTGCTTTGCGAAGCCGACCGCAGCTACGAGGACGTGGCCACGAAGTTTTTCGAGCATTTCACCTACATCGCCGAGAGCCTGAACCGCATCGGCAAGGATTGGACGGGCGCTTGGGACGAGGACGAAGGCTTTTTTTACGACGTGCTGGCCCTCCCCAACCATCGCTACCACCCGCTGAAAGTGCGCTCGCTGGTGGGCCTGAGTACCCTGTTCGCCGTGCTTCGCATCCCGGAGCACCTACTGGAAAAAGTGCCCGACTTCCGCCGCCGCCTCGATTGGTTCGTCAATTACCGAAGGCAGCTTTGCGACTACCAAGTGGTGGACAACCATGAGATGAACACCGACCTGCTGCTGTCGCTCATTCCTGAGGACCGCCTTCGCCGCCTGCTCCACGCCATGCTCGATGAGCGGGAGTTTCTCTCGCCCGGTGGCATCCGCTCCGTGTCAAAGCTGCACGAAGCCCCCTATATGGTCAACATCGAGGGGCAGGAATTCGGGCTGCGCTACGAGCCGGGGGAGAGCACGAGCGGGCTGTTTGGCGGCAACTCCAACTGGCGGGGGCCGGTCTGGTTTCCAATGAACTACCTGATAATCAATGCCTTGCGGGAATATCACGGGTATTATAAAGACGGCTTCCAGGTGGAATGCCCAACGGGGAGTGGCCAGTGGATGACCCTCGGCGAGGTGGCCGACGAGCTTTCACGCCGCATGATTTCCATTTTTGAAAAGGGCGAGAGCGGCCACCGTCCCTGCCACGGCGGTGATTGGCGCTACGCCAGCGACCCGCACTTCCAGGACTTGGTGCTGTTCTATGAATATTTCCACGGCGACACGTTGAAGGGCATAGGGGCTTCGCACCAGACGGGCTGGACGGGGGTGGTGGCGGTGCTGATAGCCCATTGCGGAGCGAAGCAAGAAGGGAAGAAAAAAGGCAATAAGAAAACGCCGGAAACTGATTTGCTGAAAAAAGCCGACCAGTCGTGGCAAAAACACCAGAGCAAATAACATGCTGGCCGTACTTCAATCCAACTGGCGCACCTACCTCATCGAAGCAGGCCTGCTGGGGGCGTTCATGGCCTCGGCCTGCTGCTTCACCATCGTGCTGGAGTACCCTGACCTGCCGTTTTACCGGGACGTGGAGCCGTTCCAACGCCGCATGATCATGGGGCTGGCCATGGGACTGACAGCCGTGCTGCTCATCTACTCGCCATGGGGCAAGCGCTCCGGGGCGCACATGAACCCCGCAGTGACGCTGGCCAACCTTCTGATGGAGCGCATCAGTTGGCAAAACGGCATTTGGTACATCGTGGCGCAGTTCATGGGGGGTACAGCGGCAGTGCTTTTGTTTAAATGGCTCGCTCCGCAATTGGCGGGTGCAAACACCGTCAACTATGCCGCTACGGTGCCAGGCATGGCAGGGGTAGTCGTTGCCTTCCTCGCCGAGTTCGTCATTTCCGCATTGCTGCTGCTGGCCGTGCTGTGGTGCAGCAACTCCCGTTTTGCGAAGCTGACCGGGTGGCTGGCGGGCTGCCTCGTGGCACTCTACATCAGTTTTGAGGCGCCGCTGTCGGGCATGAGCATGAACCCCGCCCGCACCTTTGCCTCCGCCTTCTCGGCAAGCCTGTGGACGGGCTGGTGGATTTATTTTACTGCTCCCGTTTTCGGGATGCTGATGGTGGGTTATTTTTACCGAAAAAACTACCGCCACAAGCATGGCGGCAACTGCCTGACGATGAAGTGCCACCTTTCCGGTAACCAGCACGACTGCGGAACTTATGAGGTGCTTGGCCCCGCAGATTTATTGGAAAAAACGAAAGCCACCTACGAAAAAACCGCTTTGGTTTTGTAAATTTCCGCTTCTGTTACCAGTGTAACAAGTAAGGCAGGGTTCACACCTTAGTTTTGCCTCATCATTTAAAATTAATGGTTCGCGAAGTTCTAAGGTTTGGGGGTTTAAGGGTTTGGGGGTTTTAGGGTTTTAGGGTTTGGGGGTTTGGGGGTTTGGGGGTTTGGGGGTTTGGGGGTTTGGGGGTTTTAGGGTTTGGGGGGCAAAACCTAACCACGAATCATTTTTAAAAGGATTGAAAAACTAACCAGCCATTTCAAAAACAGCAATTAGGCCACAACCTTAGAACCCGAAAACCCGAAAACTTCACGAACCATTAAAAATCAATTCAATAAAATCAATGAAAACAATCCTCATCACTGGCGCAAATGGCAACCTCGGGACGGTCATGGTAAAGGCACTGCATGGGCAGGGTTATGGAATCTATGCCACGGTGGGTGCAGGGGATTTGCCCGAAGGCTTCGCCCAAATGACGATGGACGCCCGCAACGTCAACCTGACGGACGAGGAGGCCACTCGCCAGTACATCGAAGAAATCGCCCGGCTGAACCCCGACCTGAGCGCCGCCGTGCTGCTGGTGGGCGGCTTCGCAATGGGCAGTATCGCCGATACAGACGGGGCTGCCATTGACAAGCAAATCGCCTTGAACTTCAAGACGGCCTACCACACCGTGCGCCCGCTCATGACGCACTTCGAGCGGCGGGGCGGTGGTCAAATCATCCTCGTGGGTGCACGGCCAGCACTCGACCCTACTGCCGGGCAAGGCATGGTGGCTTACTCGCTGGGCAAGTCGCTGGTGTTCCAGTTGGCAGAAATCATCAATGCGGCGGGCAAATCAAAGCACATCAGCGCCTCGGTACTCGTGCCCAGCACGATTGACACGCCCGCCAACCGCAACGCCATGCCGGACGCCGATTTTACGAAGTGGATTAAGGCCGAACACATAGCCGATACGGTGCATTTTTTACTAACCGAGGCTGGCAGTACGCTTCGGCAGGGCGTCTTGAAGCTTTACAACGAAGCCTGAAACATGGCCAGGTTTGGAACCCGGCCGATTGCATAACCAAATAAAACAACAAGGATGACAGTCGCATCACTCAACACGGAGGCCCATTCCGCAAAGCTAAAGCCCATCGCACAGCATGCCCCCGTCCAGAAATGGCAAGCGGAACTTGATTTTTTACAAAAAGAAACCATTTTCTACAAAAAGCTCCTGCGGATGGGCCTCAACAACGGACAATCCAGCAAGAAGCAGTTGATTTTCAACCTGCTGGAGGCATTCTCAAGATACGAGGACGTTTTCTTGCCGGAAATGCAGGGCGACCTCCATGTGTTTTCCGCCAAATCAGGCGACCCAGGCCAAGACACACTTGCGTACCAGAAAAAAATGGAACACCATAAAGTGGCGCTCATGGACATGAAGGCCAAGGCTTTCCTTTTGGTCTCAGAATTCCAAAAAATCACAGTCTGGTAAAAAAACATTCGGATTTGAGACCCTTGGTGAACAATGCAATTTCAGTGCTGAACGATGCGAAGAGCTACCTTCAGCAGGTGTCCGGTGATGCGTACTGCCAGCCGCTCCCGGTACTTTCCGGCTCGACGGTTGGGCAGCATACCCGGCACTTCATCGAGCTTTTCCAGTGCCTGTTCGAAACGCTGGATGCCGCCCAAGCTGGCAAGGCCACGGTAGTGAACTATGACCAACGCCGCCGCGACCGGCGCATCGAGACGAACAGCCAACATGCCCTCATGGTGGTGGAATCACTGATGGAACGCCTGCAACGGCTGAGCTTTACGGACGATATTTACCTCGAATTTATGGACTATGAAATGGGCGGCTCGACGCTGCTGCCCACCTCGGTCGAGCGGGAGTTGTTTTACAATATCGAGCATACCATCCACCATTTTGCACTGATAAAAATTGGCCTGCGGGTGGTGGAGCCATGTATGGAACTGCCACCGAATTTTGGCATTGCGCCCTCCACCGTGAATAGGAATTTAGAAATTGGAAAATTAAAGCAGCAATGAACGCCACGGACAACCTACTCAGCCATATAGCCCAAGTCATCGAATTGGTCAGCGCAGCCATCTTGTTGTTTGGCTTCGCAAAAGCGTTGATTGGTTTTTTGCAAATGGAGTTTTCCAAAAACCACGGAAACAGCTTTTCGGCGGTGCGCTTCCAATTGGGAACATATATCCTGCTTGGACTTGATTTTTATATCGTTTCCGATATTATCCACTCCATGATTAAACCAGCATTAAATGAATTGATTAGCTTGGCGCTAATTGTCGTATTACGGACAACCATCGGCTTTTTTATGAGCCGTGAAATTGCGGAAATAAAAAAGGATGGGTTGCCTGAAATACAGTAACCATGCGGCTTTAAGTTTTTTTTAGTAAAAATTTTCAATTTTTACCAAAAAAACTAAATGTGGGAGGAGAGAGAAAAAATTTCATTTTTTCTCTCTCCTCCCACACCCTCCCAAGCAGTTATGTTTTTAAATAATAAATCCAATGACCATTGCCACGATATTTATTTACGTTTTTTATACCTATTTAATCATGGGCATAATATTCGCCATCCTGTTCGTCGCAAAAGGCGTTGACAAGGTGGACGAAAATATGCACGGCACAAATTGGAAATTGCGCCTATTGCTCATTCCCGGTTTAGCCTTGCTTTGGCCGATTATGTTGAAGAAATTGGCGGCCAACCAATCCGAAATCCGAAATCGCAAATCCGAAATCCAATGACACCTACATTACGAAAAAATCACCGGGCTATCTGGTTTTTCCTGATGGGGTTTTTGCCCGTCCTGTTTACGGCGGCCATCGTGGTCATGCCAGAACAAAAAACGATGCCCCCCGTGGAGGACGACCAGCCCCCCGCCCTCGCCGGGGTGCAAAAATCTGCGGAAGCCGACCCATTCGCCGCACGGCTGCGGGGTAGTGGCAGCGGGCAGCGCCAACTTGAAATAGAGGTGCTACGGCCACTGACCAGTGCCTCCGCATTGGTTTACCTGACCAACGACAGCAGCACGAAACCGCAGGACGGCATCCTGCTTGGCAGCCTTTCCAACCGGCAAACTTACCGCTTCAATATCGGTGAAAATGGTGACCCACAACCAACTATCGTGGTTTTCGATCCCATTAAAAACGCAATCATTCAAACCATAACCCTCTGACTCCCATACCTCCATACCTCATACCTTCATACCTCCTATAACATGAGCGTCAACTACGCACCTGTACTTTGGAATCGCCAGAAAAAGCTGTACGACCGGCTGATGCTTGGCTTCATAAGCCTGTTCCTGGTTGTGTTCATCGGCCTGCAATTGGTCGTTTACCCAGACATCACGGCAGAGACCCTCATCATCCGGGCGACGGGCAGTCTTGCCTTCCTGATGCTGCACATCATCCTCTGCATCGGGCCGCTGGCGAGGGTGGATCGCCGCTTCCTGCCGCTGCTCTACAACCGCCGCCACCTCGGAGTGACGATGTGCTGCGTGGCGCTCGTTCACGGAATTTTTAACCTTGTGCAGTTCCATGCCCTCGGAAATGTTGACCCGCTCGTTTCCATGTTCACCGCCAATGTCAACTACGGTTCGTTGGCGAGGTTTCCCTTCGAGGTGTTCGGCTTTTTTGCCCTGCTCATACTCGCGCTGATGGCGGCCACGAGCCACGATTTTTGGCTGAAAAACCTGACGCCCCGCACCTGGAAGACGTTGCACATGATGGTGTACCTCGCTTACTCCATGCTGCTGGCACATGTGCTGCTCGGCGTCATCCAACTGGAGAAATCACCTGTGCTGATTGGGTTGTTGGCGCTTGGCGCAATGACCGTGACGGGCCTCCACACTTGGGCCGCCGTTTTGAACAAAAAACAAGACTACGATGCAGTCGGAGCAGCGCTAGAAGGCTTCCACCGGGTCTGCCAAGTGGCCGACATCGCCGATAACCGGGCCAAGACGGTGATGATTGAAGGGGAGAACATCGCCATTTTCAAGTACGAGGGCAAGCTATCCGCTGTGAACAACCTTTGCCGCCACCAGAACGGGCCGCTCGGTGAGGGCAAAATCGTGGACGGCTGCATCACCTGTCCTTGGCACGGCTACCAGTACCTGCCGCACAACGGACAGTCGCCGCCGCCATTTACCGAGAAAGTAGAAACCTACGACCTCCGGCTCGACGGCGATTGGGTCATGGTCAACCCGAAGCCCTATCCCGAAGGCACAGAGCGGCCACCTTGCCGCATCCACGGTGTCGTCGAAAAATTGTCAAAAATTGCCGAAGAACATGAGCAAGGAAAATAACGAGTTCTACATCGGCTGGCAGCCCGAAGCTCCGGACGGTATTTCCCAAAGGGTGCGGCAGTTCATCTGGGCGGTGCTTGCCATCGTGCCGATGGTCGGGGCGTTGCTGGTGCTCAATCAGGTCGGTTTTGCCGATTCGACCTTTGAGTTTGGCCTACCGACGGAATTGGAGGGCGTTTTGGTCAAGCAGCCCGCCCCCTTCCTGCGGGTACACAGGGGCAAAGACCTGAACGGCGAGGCCGTTTACCAAAACATTCTCCTTGTTGGAAAGGGCAAGCATGGAGTGAGCGATTTGTTGGCCAATATGGAAAAACATCCCAGCATGTCGTTGGAAGGAGCAAAAATTCGCATAAATGGCTACCTGATTTACCACGATGGCAAGACGCTGATGGAAGTAGAGGATATCATGGGCATCCTGAATGAAGGTACGGGCATTGCCGAAGCGACGCCATTGAAGCAGGTCGGCGGAGGCGTGTTCGTTGGGGAGATAACCGACCCCAAATGCCTGTTCGGGGTGATGAAACCGGGATACGGAAAGCCACATCGTTCCTGTGCCGCCCGCTGCATTGCCGGGGGCATACCGCCCGTGCTGAAAACACTTTCGACAAGTGGCAAAGAGCAGTATTACCTGCTCGCTGGGGAGGATGGCAAGGCCTTGAACACGGAAGTTTTGCCTTTTGTCGGCGACCAGGTGATGGTTTGTGGCAGTGTAAAAAAACTGGGGGACTGGCTGGTTATTTACAAGGACAGTAAAAAGGGGATAGAACTTGCCCCGGGCGGATTGAAAGGTGAATTGCCGCTTTGCAATTAGGTTTTTTTGTGTGGCAGTTTTTGGGTAATCCTGATAAAAATAGAGGGTTGGTTGTTAAACGCGCTGATTCAGATCAATGATTTTTATTCCAACGCAATCCTTAATGACAGTGGGCAGTCCATGATGCTTTACATCCATAGGCTGCCCACCGTTCACGCTCGAACTTTCGAATTTCATTTTCCGCTTGCTTTCGCCACGGCTTTCTCCAGTTCCTCTTCGTCGCCGGCCACATAGCCGTTGTGCTCGAAGATGATTTTGCCGTTCTTGTCTGCCACCAACGTTTGCGGGATGGTCTGGAAGTTGAAGGCGTTGCGCATCTCTTCCTCGTTGCCGGCAAAAATGGTGTACTCCCAACCTTTCGATTCCACGATACCGGGCACTTTGGGCAGGGCACGTTGGTTGTCAATGGTGATGGCCAATAGTTCTACGTTGTACTTGTCCTGCCACTCTCCATAGACCTCTGCTACAGCGTCCAGCTCCTTCTTACAGGGCGAGCACCAAGTAGCCCAAAAATCAATGATGATGGTTTTCCCGCTCTTGGCAGCGTAGTTTTTTAGGTTGACCACTTGTCCATCAAGGGTTTTCACGTTCACATCCGGCAACGATTTTTGTGCTGTGGCAACGATTGCGAAGCACAGGATGATGAACAGCGAAATTGTCGTCTGCTTCATATTTTTTCTTTTTGAATGGTGAAAGTAATAATTCTGGAATTCCATTGGCTAACTTTGAGCCGTAATGAGAGTGCAAATTTACCCGTAATTCCATTGCAAACAATAAATTTTTATATGATTAACCTGCCCTTAACTAGTCTTTGGGCTTTTGTAAACAAACTCATTAAATGACTACAAGATTTTGGTTGCCAATACTGCTGTTGCTCATCTGCCAAATTGTTGGCGCACAGGAGGCAGAAAGCGAGCAATCCAACTCCAATCAAGGCAGAATCTCTGGCAACCTCCAGCTAAACGGCAATTTTTTCATGCGGGACGCCAAAATCGGGGCAGCCAACATTCCGCAGTACGACCGCCAACTCTTTGGCACTGACTCTTGGCTCAACCTCAACTACCAGAACTGGGGCTTCGACATGGGCATCCGCTTCGATATGTTCAACAACTCCAACCTGCTCAACCCAACTGGCTCTTACTCGGGTGTGGGCATTGGGCGGTGGTACGTTTCCAAGAAGATTCACAAGCTCGGCATCACGGGCGGCTATATCTACGACATCATCGGAAGCGGCATCATCTTCCGGGCCTACGAGGAGCGGGCATTGGCCATTGACCAAGCACTTTACGGCATCCGCACCACCTACGACCTCGGCGACAAATGGAGGATAAAAGCCTTGGTGGGTCGCCAAAAACAGCAGTTCGACCACTACGCCAGCGTGCTCAGGGGCGGCTCCGTTGACGGCTTCATCGGCAGCGATTCTTCCAAGGTTTCGTTGGCACCCGGCTTCGGGGTCATGGCCCGCACCCTCGACGACAACTCCATGAACAACCTCGTGGCCACCCTCAACACCTACACCAAGGCCGATGTGCTGGCGATGTTCCCTGATACTATCGGAAAAGAAGGCCCCAGCTATAATGCGTTCACCGCTTCTGCCTACAATACCCTCACCGCAGGCCCTTTCAGTTGGTACATCGAGGGCGCCGTGAAATCGAAAGAGGTCTTCTTCGACCCCTTCGGAAAACGCATAACCGCTGCAGGCGATACCGTCGTCGGGAGGTACCTCAACAAAGCGGGCAGCGTCATTTACACCAGCCTCAGCTTTTCCAAGAAGGGCCTCGGACTCACGGTGGAAGGCAAGCGCACCGAAAACTTCGACTTCCGTACCCGCCCGCAGGAGGTCGGCGTCAGGGGGCTGATGCACTACATACCGCCCATGACGAGGGTGAACACCTACCGCCTGCCCGCCCGCTATGCCGCTGCAACGCAGTTCGTAGGCGAGCAGGCCTTCCAGGTGGACGCCAGCTACGCAGTGAACAAAAAACTGAGCCTAAGTGCCAATTATTCGCACATTGACAACTTGGACGGCCTGAAGCTCTACCGGGAGCTTTATACGGAAGTCTATTATAAATACAAACGCAAATGGACGCTCACGACCGGTGTGCAGTTGCAGCATTACAACCTGGATGTTTATTTCGGGAAACCGGGCGCAGCACCAGCCAATACCATCACGCCCTATTTTGACTTTTTGT
Source organism: Saprospiraceae bacterium (assembly GCA_022841745.1). Taxonomy (GTDB): domain Bacteria; phylum Bacteroidota; class Bacteroidia; order Chitinophagales; family Saprospiraceae; genus UBA6168. The sequence goes on from JALHQW010000030.1 coordinate 70,780, forward strand.
ACAAGTTCAACCCAAAGACTTCCATCCGCTTTGAGTCACAGTACATGTCCATGAGCGAAGACAAGACCGAACTGGCCGACTACGGCAGCTGGGTGTTCGGGTTGGTGGAGTTCACGCTGGCACCGCATTGGGCGCTCACCGTTTCAGATATGTACAATATCGAACCGGGCAAGATATCGCCCGTTGACGCCGCCACTGGCAAAAAAGAGAAAATCCATTACCCACGTTTTGATGTTTTTTATACCTACAAGGCCAACCGGCTTTCGCTGAGTTATGTGAAACAAGTGGAAGGCGTCGTCTGTTCTGGTGGCATATGCCGTTTGGAGCCAGCCTTCAGCGGTGTCAAAATGTCTATTAATTCTACGTTTTAAATGATTTCATTGCCTCATTGCTTCACCATTTCATTGCCCCGACCATTATGACCATGAAACCATGAAACAATGAAGCCATCACCTAAACAATTATGAAAAATCATATTCTTTTCCTTTTTGCTGCCGCAATGCTTTTCAGCGCTTGCGACGAAGTCTCTCCTATTGTGACTGGCTCAATGGGCGACAATACCGGGGGCGGCCCCGTAGAAAACCAACTGCGGCAAGTGCTCATCGAAGAATTCACGGGGGTGCGCTGCGTACAGTGCCCGGGTGGGTCAATAGCTATTGAGGAACTGTTGGGCATACATGGCGAGCAGTTGGTCGCCGTCTCCATCCATGCGGGGGACTTTGCTCCCCCTTACAACGACAGCAAATACGACTTCCGCACCGATGAAGGCGACCAGATTATCAATTACCTGGAAAAACCAGCGGGGTACCCTTCTGCGGTGGTGAATCGAAAAAAATTCGACGGCCAATTCAATTTGCAACTGAACCAAGGTGATTGGGCCGGTTCCATTGCCTCAGAGTTAGCGTTAGCACCCAAGGTTCGAATCAATATCGAGCCGAACTACGACCTGGCCAGCCGCCAGTTGACCGCCGCTGTAACCCTCTTTGTGGATGAAGCCATCACCGAGCCCGATGTACACCTAAGCATCATGATAACCGAAAGCGGCATCGTTGACAAACAGATTACCCCAGCAGGAATTAACACAGCATACGTCCACAAGCATGCGCTCAGGGGCATGCTCACCAACTGGGACGGCGACCCTATCACGGAGTCCATGACACCTGGGGCCGAAATAGAAAAGACCTACACCTTCACCCTCCCAGACGGCTGGGTGCCCGAGAAATGCGAAATCGTGGCCTTCGTCAGCCTTGCTGGAACGGACAAGGACGTGCTGCAAGCGCACCAGGTTCATCTTGTCGAATAATCTTTATGGGTTGATACAGGTTCATGAGGTTGATAAGGGTTGATATGGCGCACTGCCTTTCAACCCTTATCAAATTACGATGGTTCGTGAAGTTTTCAGGTTTTAGGGTTTTAAGGCTGTCGCCTTAAAACTGTTTTTGAAATCGTTGATTCGTTTTTTTAACCCTTTCAAAAATGATTTGTGGTTAGGTTTTGCCCGCAAACCCTAAAACCCCAGAACCTTAGAACTTCACGAACTATTGAATTTATTATCTCCATCAACTTTTACAAATCTCCATCAACCCCACCTATAATGGCACTCCGCAATCCTTTCCGCAATACTAAAATCAAAGAAACCGACGACCTCGGCTTTGGTACCCGTATCACTGGTGAGCGGGACAGGCTCGTTGCGAAGGATGGCAACTTCAACGTGGAGCGTGTTGGGATGAAAACTTGGAGCCCTTATCAAGACCTTGTGGAAATGTCCTGGGGGCGATTTTTTGGAGTCGTCGTGTCGTTTTTCGTTTTAGTCAACATCCTTTTCGCCTTATTGCTAAACTTCATTGGGATTGAGTGCCTCAGCGGTGTCAAGCAGGGCACTTGGCTGGAAAACTTCGAGCAGGCATGGTTTTTCAGTGTGCAAACCTTTACGACGGTCGGCTACGGCAGCATCAGCCCAGCCTGCATTTCCACCAATTTCGTGGCAGCGACCATTGCCCTCGTCGGCTTGATGTCGGCGGCATTGGCCACCGGATTGCTATTTGTCCGTTTTTCCAAACCAACTTCCCAACTTGTATTCAGCAAGAACGCCATCATCACGCCTTATCAAAATGGCAAAAGCTTCCAGTTTCGCATCGCCAACAAGCGCAACAGCCGCCTCATCAACCTCGATGTAAAACTCACCATGTCGTGGGTGGAAGCCAACGAGCACGGTGTCAAAGGCCGGAAATTTGCCCGCCTAAAACTGGAACGTGAGAAGGTGGTGATGCTTCCACTCAATTGGAACATCGTACACCCCATTGACGAGGAAAGCCCCTTCTGGGAACGCACGCCCGAAGACTTGAAGGAGATGAACGTGGAGGTAATTGTTTTGATAGAGGCTTTTGATGAAACCTTCTCGCAGGTTATTTTCGCCAACGGCTCTTATTGCGACGAAGAGTTTTTATTCGATGTCAAATGGAAGCCAATGTACTTTCCAGACCCCAGCGGAAGCGGTAAGACGATTTTGGATTTGGGGTTAATTGATGAGGTCATTCCTACCGGCTGACGGTGGACGATGGACGGTACGCAATTAGCACCTCCCCTCCGTCCACCGTCAGCCGTCTATCGTCCACCGTTAACCGTTAACCCAGTTTTTCACCTAAAGAACTTCCGTTCAAACACCGACTCATTCCCCACGGCATCCCGCACCACCAAGCTGAAATGGTGCTCGCCGGGCGTGATGGTCTCGCCATCAAAATAATGGGTAATGGTCCCGTTCTTCTTGTCGTATTGCATCAGCACCCATTTGCCATCCACACGGGCATTGTAGGTGAGCGGCTCGACGTTGGGCGAAGAGGCCACGTTGTCGCTTATTTTAAAGGAAAACTGCTTGTAGTTCTTCATGTTTTGCCCAAAGACCACCTGCCGGATGGTGGGCGGCGTGATGTCCATCATGATGGCGTAGGCACCTAGGTCACGCACCTTTGCCCGCAGCAGGCCATCCTCCCAGCGGCCCCCACAGTTTAGTATCCGACTGCCTTCGCAATAGGCTACGAAGACCTTCGGCTTCAGTTCGGCTGGTATGGACTGCGTTGGGCGTAGGCCGATGTCAAAATAGTCGTGTACGGGCGTGCGGCTGTCGTTGAGGCGGTGAACCTTCGAGTAATAACTGGAAGAACGCTCGGGCTGCACATCGTATTTCAGGTAAAGGTCTTCGTACAAAGTGCCGGCTGGCATGTGGAGATAAAGCCCTTCGGTACGTATCATATTGCCCTCGTTGAAGGGTAGCACGTAATTGTATTTTTGGTTGAAAACTGGCTGCGCCAAAATGACGGCATTGGACTTCAGCTTGGCGTAGAACTCCAAGGTGGTGCTGTTGCCAGCAACATCGGCGGCCACCATCGTTATCTTGCTCGTTTCGCCATCCCGTAGGTCAATGACGCCGTTGTTGGCCTTGCGCCGATAGATGGAAAGATGATTGCCGGGCAGGGAATAGCAGCGGTTGTAGTAGCTGTTCTTCGTCACCCGCTCTTCGTAGTCGCAATGGGCGTTGATGTAGCGGGTTTCATCGAAAGCAAAGGATTCAAGGGTGAAGTCGTAAATGACCGAATCATCCTGATAGACAACGAGTTCATAAATCCCGTTCCAGTTGCTCACCCTGTCCAAATGGTCATATACCTTGAGGCCGAAGCCTGTTTGGCCTGCATCGAGCAACACGGTGTCGCCCTTCACCCGGTAGGTACTCCCCATTTTATACAGACTGACCGCCCGTGCGCCAAGTTCTTCCCGTTTTTCGTTGAGGGAATAGACCTTCAGCGAATGCATTTTCGGGGCAATATTATCCACTACCCGGAAGCCGAAAAGCAAGGGGTTGATGGGGTTCTGGGTGCTCGTTTCCCGCACCTCGAAGTGCAGGTGCGCCCCGTTGGAGGAGCCGGTGTTGCCCATTTTACCGATTTCCTCACCTTGCGAGACGGGGAATTTCTCATGCGTCAGGTCCACATCAATCTCAAATGACTCTTGGACGTATTGTTGGTCCTTGACCCACTGGGCTATTTCCGGTTTGAACTTGTCGAGGTGTGCATACACGGTCGTATAACCGTTCGGGTGGCTGACGTAGAGCGAGTTGCCATAGCCGCTCTTGTCCACTTTTATCCTTGAAACATAGCCGTCGGCAGCAGAGAAAACGGCATCGCCAGCGATGCCACGGGCCGATTTTATGTCAATGCCAGCATGGAAATGATTGGGGCGAAGCTCGCCGAAGGTACCAGAAAGCAAAAGCGCTTGCGCTACGGGAGCCTGAAAATAGTTGTTGGGGTAGTTGCCACGAACAGTAGGCTTCAGACCGGGTAGGTTGGTGAAAGCGAATACAAGCCCAATCAACGGCAATAAAAACACCAGAAATTTCCTTTTCATCTCAATGGTTGTTCTGTCGTTTTTGAAAAATATCCTTACAACCCAACAAACGTTGGGTTTTCATTCAAATCGAAAGGGAGTGACACCAAACGCCGATACTGGTCAACTGTGCCAATGGCAGCAAATATAGTTTTTGCCTTAAATATCAAAAACCAATTGAATCTGGATGGTAGAATTGGAGGGAAGTAGTTATTGTTAAGCCTTGGTGCAGCGCTCATTTTCAAAGTAAGCCGCACCAACTTGCCTTGTATTTCAAAAAACGTGTCAATTTTGAAAACAGGGCAAATCTTTTGGCGTAGAACAAGCTATTTTTGCCAAGTTTTAAGAAAAACTTGCAAAAATCCTTTCTATGACTGAAAGTAATCTGTTGGATACCAAAACCGTTTCTTTAGGAGAAATCTTCGGCAATGGCAAGATTTACCGTGTACCACCTTTTCAGCGTGATTACTCTTGGGGGGAAGAGCAATGGGACGACCTTTGGACAGATGTGCTGCACATCTACCAGTCTGGGGGGCAGCACTACATGGGCGCTGTGGTGCTACAAAACAAAGGAGACAAGCAGTATATGATTATTGATGGTCAACAGCGTTTCACGACGCTGAGCCTACTTATTCTCGCCACTATTCAAAAAATAAAATCATTGGTGGTTGAAGATGCTATTACCGATGAAAACGGCGAACGAGTGGAGTTGTTGATGGCAAGGTTCATCGGTCAAAAAGACCCAGTTTCACTTAGGTACGGCAGCAAACTCTACTTGAACGAAAACAACGACTTGTTTTTTCAAAACAAGATTATTCAGTTTAAAAAGCCCTTGATGGCCTCGAAACTGAATGACTCGGAACAGTTGCTATGGAAGGCATACCTATTCTTTCAGGAAAAGTTGGATGAACTTTTCGGAGAGCACCCTTCAGGAGAAACACTAGCCAAGTTCCTCGATCAATCCATTGCGGATAAAATAATGTTTATCCAGATTTTGGTCGAAAACGAGCTCAGCGCATACACTGTCTTTGAAACTTTAAATGCAAGGGGTGTTGAGCTGACCTCTACAGACTTGTTAAAGAACTACCTTTTTTCGCTGGTCGTCCGCATAGATTCTCATATCGAGCAAGTCAAGGCACAGTGGAAGAAAATCACAGACACGGTTGGGATGCAGGATTTCCCAACTTTCCTACGGCACTTCCTCAATAGCAGGCAAGAACTAATTCCTCGTGACAACTTGTTCAAATTCGTAAGGCAGGAAGTAAAAACAGAAGAACAGGTGTTTACGCTTCTGGACGACTTGGAACGATACGCCTACATTCACCGTGCGCTCAGCAGCCCTTATGACGAACTATGGAAGGAAGACAAGGAAGTATCACCACTCATTGCTGCTTTAAAAATGTTCAGAGTGACCCAGTTCAAGCCGCTGTTATTAGTGGCGTTTACCCACTTAAACTGGGATTCTTTCAAGCGGTTACTGCGGGACGTAGTTGTTATATCGTTTCGTTACAATGTCATTGCAAAGCGCCATGCCAAAAATGCTGAACGTGCCTTCAATAAGGCTGCCAATGGCGTTTTTTATGGAACCTTCAAATCCTCAAAAGATGTTTTCAACGAGGTTTTGAATAATATCTATATCTCGGATGAGGACTTTCAACATCTTTTTACGACCCATTCAATCAATACTACTAGGGACAAAAAATTGGCTCGATATGTTTTGTACAAACTAGAGAACCAACTTGGTGGCACCAACTATGACGCTGACTTTGGAGATGGAACAATTGAACACATCTTGCCTGAAAACTTAAATGAAGATTGGGAAGAAGCCTTTCCGCAAGAAGAACATCAGAAATATGTATATGCCATCGGCAACTTAACCCTGCTAGAGCCTAAGTTGAATCGCCAAATTGCACAAGAGCCTTTTTCAGAAAAGAAAGAGGTCTATACAACCAGCCAGTACCAACTTTCAAAACAAATATCTGCTTCCGATTGGACACCAATCGCCATCCGGCACAGGCAGGCAAGCCTCGCCAAGACTGCAAAAACCATCTGGAAAATCCAATATTAAGAACTAAATCATTCAAATCAAATCATCCATGTATCGTACCCACAACTGCGGCGAGCTCCGCCCTTCCCATATAGGACAACAAGTCACCCTCTCAGGCTGGGTGCAAACCATTCGCGACAAAGGCTTCATGGCCTGGGTGGATTTGCGCGACCGCTATGGCGTCACACAGCTTTTGGTGAATGAAGAAAAATCTTCGCCCGAACTGCTTGAAAAAGTACGCTCACTGGGCCGGGAATTCGTAGTGAAAGCCACCGGCGAAGTCATTGAGCGCATTTCCAAAAATGACAAAATCCCCACTGGTGGCATTGAAATCATGTTGACGGACTTAGAGATACTCAACGCCTCCAAAACCCCGCCCTTCACCATCGAAGACGAATCGGACGGTGGTGACGAGCTGCGCATGAAGTACCGCTACCTCGACATCCGTCGCTCGCCCGTGCAGCAGAACCTCATCTTCCGCTCGCAGGTGGCCATCGAGACCCGCAAGCACCTCAGCAGCGTCGGCTTCATCGAAATCGAGACACCGAACCTCATCAAGAGCACACCGGAGGGCGCCCGTGACTTTGTGGTGCCATCCCGAATGAATCCGGGACAGTTTTACGCACTACCGCAGTCGCCCCAGACCTTCAAGCAAATCCTGATGGTGGCGGGCATGGACAAGTATTTCCAAATCGTGAAGTGCTTCCGGGACGAAGACCTACGGGCCGACCGCCAGCCGGAGTTCACGCAGATAGATTGCGAAATGGCCTTCGTGACCCGTGAGGACGTGCTGAACACCTTCGAGGAGCTGACCAAGCACCTCTTTCATTCCGTGCTCGGCATCTCCCTGTCCGACTTCCCCCGCATGAGCTACGACGAGGCCATGACCCGCTTCGGCTCCGACAAGCCCGACCTGCGCTTCGGCATGGAGTTCTGCGAACTGAACGACTTAGCCCAAGGCCACGGCTTCTCCGTTTTCGACAGTGCCGAACTGGTAGTGGGCATCTGCGCCGAGGGGCAGGCCGAGTCGTTTTCCAACAAAGACATCAAGGAACTGACGGAGTGGATGCAGCGCCCACAAATCGGGGCGAAGGGCCTTGTCTGGATCAAGTACAATACCGACCCCAACGACGAGATGGGCCGCTTCCGCAGCAGCGTCAGCAAGTTTTACAGCGAAGACCAGTTGCAGACCTTTGCCGATAAAATGGGCGCCAAGCCAGGCGATATTATGTTCTTGCTAAGCGGCAAAGTTGAAAAGACCCGCAAGCAACTCAACGAGCTTCGCCTCGAAATGGGCCGCCGCATGGGCTTGATGAAGGCGGGTGATTTCAAGCCGCTCTGGGTCGTCAACTTCCCGCTGTTGGAATGGGACGAGGATTCGCAGCGCTTTTTTGCGATGCACCACCCCTTCACCGCACCGCTGCCTGAGGACGCTGAAAAAATGATGTCCGGCGACCACGAGACGCTGAAAAACCTGCGTGCCAACGCCTACGACCTCGTGCTGAACGGCGTGGAAATCGGCGGCGGCAGCATCCGTATCCACGACCGGGCGCTGCAGGAGAAAAACTTCAATCTGCTCGGCTTCACGCCTGAACAGGCCGAAAACCAGTTCGGCTTCCTGCTCGGTGCCTTCGAGTACGGCGCACCACCCCACGGTGGCATCGCCTTCGGCCTAGACCGCCTCTGCGCCGTGATGCGTGGCCAGACGAGCATCCGTGACTTCATCGCCTTCCCCAAGAACAATATGGGCAGGGACATGATGATTGATGCACCGGATGTGCTGGACGAAGCGCAATTGAAGGAACTGAACTTGAAGGTGGAGATAGTGGCGAAGGGCTAACTGCCGCTTTTTTCAAGGAAAGTAAAAAAACGGGCATGAATCTTTCGATTCATGCCTTATTTGTTCCGTATCGTTCAAAATGACCCTACGAAGTTGGAACAGTCGTTATCAAAAGTTGTTTATTTGCAAAGGTAGATCGTACTTAAACTTGCTTTTAACTTAACCATCTGATTATCAGCGTTTTGTTTATTTGCACGTTATTTGCAAATCCTTTAAAAAATGCAGCACCAAGATTCAATAAGCCTACTTAACCGCTTGCTTAAAACAGGCAGGGAATCTGAATGGTTGGAATTCAAAGAGAACAACAAAAACCCTGAAATGGTGGGTGAACGCATTTCAGCACTTTCCAACAGTGCCGCATTACACCATGAACAGTTTGGGTACATCGTTTTTGGAGTGGAAGATGACACACTGAACGTAGTTGGTACTACCTTCAAGCCCAGCAGTGAAAAAATTGGGAACGAACCGATTGAAAGTTGGCTACTACATCGTCTGAATCCAAGAATTGACCTCCGGTTCTTGGAATTTGAATACAATGAAAAGCATATGGTAATTGTCCAGATTCCATCGGCTATATTGCAACCAGTCAGGTATAATAGGGAGGCCTATATCAGAATAGGAAGCATTACAAGGAAGCTGAATGAATTCCCAGACAAGGAGCGAAAAATATGGCAAAATGAGATACATTCATCTTTCGAATCCGAAATAGCATTGTCAAATATTGGGGCATCAGATATCACAGAATTGCTAGACACACAATCTTACTTCGAACTTATCAAAATACCATACCCCGAATCAAGGGAGGGAGTAATTGAACGGCTTTTGAGCGAAAAAATGATTGCTCGAACGAATGGAAGGTTTAACATCACTAATTTAGGGGCCTTGCTATTAGCCAAAGACTTGAACAACTTCGATGTATTATCAAGAAAAGCAGTAAGATTTATTAAATATGAAGGCAAAGACAAACTTAAAACATCAAAAGACGCCCCAGGTAAAAGAGGTTATGCTGTTGGGTTCTCCTCTCTGATGACTTATATAGAAGTTCAATTGCCCACAGAAGAAATAATAGAAAAAAATGGAATTAGACATGAAAAAACAACCTATCCTGTTTTGTCTTTAAGGGAATTAATTGCCAACGCATTGATACATCAAGATTTTAGGGTTTCGGGAATACATCCGACCATTGAACTATATTCCGACAGGATAGAAATAAGCAATCCAGGAAATCCAATAGTTAGCCCAAACCGTTTTATTGATTCTTTCCAGTCTCGAAATGAAAAACTTGCTTCCTTCATGCGAAGAATAGGTTTATGTGAAGAAAAGGGAAGTGGGATAGACAAGGTTTTTTTTCAAGTAGAACAATTCAACCTCCCCCCACCTGCATTTCAAGAGCTTGAACTCCAAACCAAAGTGACACTTTATTCCTATCGCCCACTTGCACTTCTATCAAAGGAAGAAAAAATAAGAGCCTGCTACCAGCATTGCTGCTTGAAATATGTTTCCTCTCAAACTATGACCAATCAGTCACTTCGTGAACGTTTTAAAGTTGAAGAAAGAGATATTTCGGTTGTTTCAAGGATCATCAAGGATACATTAGATGCTGGCATGATAAAACTCAGAGACCCAGAAAATGCGTCTAGAAAATTTTCAAAGTATATTCCTATATGGGCATAAAATAAATTTCAATTGTAAGTAAAACTGAAGTTGAACTGCTTTTTTGCTTGTGCCAAAACCGATTCAAATTCACTCTGCCAATGGAAACACCCCCCCACACCCGCCACCTCCGAGACCTCCCGCCCCGCCAAATCGGCCTCTTTACCAAGGCAGTCATCCTGTGCAGCGGCTTCTTGCAGCAGTTCGGCTGGATATTCTTCGTAATGGGCAGCCTCTTCGCCTGGATTTTCATCCCAGCCTCAACCGTTCGTCATTGGTTCGAGGGGAGCAAGGATTGGAAGGAGGTGCCTGGCAAAGTGGTCACCGCCGAGCCGACCAACTCGGCAGTGAACGACGAAGTTGTCTATCGCTACCTGCACGGCCAACGCTACACGGGCAAGAGCTTCACCGCCGGACAGGATTTTCAGGGCGGGGAAGCGGTCACCATTCGCTACGACGCCAAGGCTCCCGGCAAGACTTCCTTTATCCAAGGTTCGGACAGGTCGGTTTTCCCCGCCTTTGTGCTGTTCATCCTGATTTTCCCTGTGGTAGGTCTTGTTTTCATCCTAAATGCCATCCGCCAAAACGTGAAAGCCATCCGACTGCTCGAAATCGGCGAGTTCACCCGTGGTGCCATGTGCTCCAAAGAAGCCACCAACACGACCATCAAAATCAACAACGCGAGATACCCTGTTTTCAAATATAGCTTTGAGTTCGAGGCGGGCGGGCGCACCCGCAACGCCATGTGCAAGACCCACCAAGCCTGGCTGGTGGAGGACGAGCAGCGGGAAATCATCCTCTACGACAAGTACAACCCCGACTTCAACATCGTTTATGACGCCACGGCCAATATGCCAAATATAAATGAACAAGGCAGTTTGGAGTCGGCAGGAGTCGGGAAGGCAGCCTATCTTGTGCTGCCTTTGTTGGGCGTTGCCATCCATTTGCTCTTCTTGTGGTATGGTGCGCCCTTCACCATGGGCTGATGCCCCACCGTAAACCGTTATCCGTCCGTCGTCAACCGTCAACCGTTTTTTTTATGTGGAAACAAGACACCAACCTACCCTACCTCAACACATTGAATGCCAACACCTTAGGAGAGAACCTTGGCATTGAGTTCACCGAAATTGGCACTGATTTCCTCATCGCCAAAATGCCCGTTGACCATCGCACGGTGCAACCCTACCGACTGCTGCACGGCGGCGCATCGGTGGCCTTGGCGGAGACGCTCGGTAGCGTGGCCTCCACGCTTTGCATCGAAGATTTGGGCAAAAAAATGGCTGTCGGCGTGGAAATCAACGCCAACCATTTGCGGCCAGCAACAAAAGGCTTTGTTTATGGAAAGGTAATGCCTATTCGGGTCGGAAAGGCAATGCACGTTTGGAACATCGAAATCACCGACGAAAAGGGGAAACTGGTTTGCGTCAGTAGGCTGACGGTGGCTGTAGTGGATAAACCTTAACTATTTCCCCAACAGCCGCAACTCCGCAATATTCACCGCCGTGTCAGGGTACTTCGCCAAAAAGTCTTGCAACATGGCTTCGTCGAGCAGGAAGGTCAGTTTTTTGCCAAACTGACCCGGCACTTTCAGGTGAATTGACACAAGGTGGAACAGCCCAAGGTCACGCTCGGTAATTTTCTCGATATTGTGGTAAGGGTAACGGGCTGTTTTATAGTAGTTAGAGGCATAGACGTAAAGTTCATCCAATTCCACCCGTTTCAATTGCAAGAAAGTGAACCAAAAAAACAGGAAACCCAACAACAGGAAAGCCGCCAAACCCAATTTCATCCAAAGCGCTGGCACTGGGCCGAAGTAAGCCATATCCGTAATCGAAACGGCAATGGTGAATAGTCCGAAGAAGACCATCCAAATGGTCGGGATGAATATCTTCAGGAAAAGGGTGGCGTTCGATGAAATTCTTTGCATGGACAGAAATTGGGAAATTGGGAAATTGGGAAATTGGGAAATTGGGAAATTGCAGACCATGAATTTCTCAATTTCATAATTTCTCAATTTCAACTTTTCAAGAGCGCCTTCTCTTCCTCAGCCGCTTCAAGTGCCTTCCGTTTTTCCACCCTTTTTGAAACCATGATGCTGATTTCGTAAAGGCCAAACAGCGGCAGTGCAATCAAAATCTGGCTGAACGCATCGGGCGGGGTGATGATGGCCGCCACGATGACAATGACCACAGCGGCATGGCGGCGGTATTCTTTCAGAAAACTGGACGAAATCAGGCCGATATTGGTGAGCACACTGGCCGCCACGGGTAGTTGGAAAATAAGGCCCGTTGGAATTGTGAACATGAGCATGTAGCTGATGTACGACCCCAAGGCCGGGGTACTATCCACCCCTGGAAGTTGGTAGCCTGTGAGGAAGCTGATGGCAAACGGGGAAATGACGTAGTAGCCAAACAAGACCCCCAACGTAAACAAGAAAGAGCAAATCAATACCGCCCCACGGCTGGCTTTTTGTTCTTTTTCATAAAGCCCCGGCTTCACAAAGCGCCATACTTCCCAGAAAACATACGGGATGGCGAGTATCAAACCCAATAGAAATGAAATCTTCATGTGGGTCAGGAACAACTCGCCCATGTCTGGGGTGATGAGCTTGAAAGATTCGGGGTAAAAACAGAGTTGCTCCTTCATGCCGATGGCATCGGAGAGGCGGCAGATAACCTTGTAGGTGATGAAATCGGGGTTTCGTGGGCCAAAAACTATATTGTTGAACACAAAATCCTTCATGAAAAACAACACCAGGGCGAAGACCAAAATAACCGCCACAGAGCGGATGATATGCCACCGTAGCTCTTCGATATGGTCGAAAAAGGTCATCTCCTTTTCTTGTCCACCCTTGCCTTTTTCTGGCTCGTCTATTCCTAATTGGTCAAGTGCCATTACCCTTTATTTAATAAGTAAAAAGTACAAAGGAGAAAGTAAAAAGTAGGGGTCACATCAAATGCTGAACCCCTACTTTTTACTTTGTACTTTGTACTTTGTACTTTTAAAAACCGGCTGCAAAAGTAGCAAAACCCGACACTTAAAGCCACACAACACTGACGCAATCGGGAGATTAACGTTTTGTTCGTCTAAAAAAACGGGGAAACGACTTTGTTTCAAGGGCAACGATGCCGTAAAAGCAAACCTTGAAAGAATAGGTAAAAAGAAATCCCAATTTGGGTTTCCAGCGTGTGGTCAAACAGAAATGAGGCCAACAGGATAATGTTGAAGCCAATGGCCAGGTCATCCTTCCAAAGCCGATAGCAAAAAATAGGATAGACTACTGCAAAAGAAAACAACAAGAGGCCAAGCAGCCCCGTTGCCGTAAAGGCAAATACGAATTGGTTGTGGGGGAGGATGTCATTTAACGCACTGTCGGGGCAACAATGGTGATAGTACCTGTTCACCTCATTCCTAACATCCCCAAGCCCTACGCTCGTCCAAAAATTGGAGGCACCGATTTGGATGCCAGCTTCAATTGACTTCACACGCCCAAAATCGGATGGGTTTTCGATGCAATAGCTTTGAAGCAATTGCTGGACACTTCGTTGGGTCGTGCTGACTTTATTCCTGAATGATGGTAAAAAAGCATAGGAACAGAAGCATATAATGGCAATTAAAGACCCAGCAATGGGCAACTGCCTTAGGTTTCCTACCACGATTTTGCGCAACCCAATGAATGCCGCAGAAAAGTAAAAACCTAATAACCCACTCCTGACCGAAAGCAAGTGTAAATAAACAATTAGAAAAAGCACCGAACCCGCCAAGATAATTTTCAGGTGATGTTGCTGAATGTTATTAAACAAATACCTGCCAGTGAAAATAGAGCATGACACCATCAGGCTGTACCTGACATGATTGACTGGTGTGGTGACAAGTTCGCCCGTAAAACTTTCAAAGGGCTTGTAGGTTAGAAATATCGTTGCGGTGGAAATGATGGCCGTAACTACCACAATAGCATGAAACAACAACAGCCATTGAACGATTTCCCTACGGTTGGAAAACAAAGGGGCAGTAAACGCAAATGGAAGAATCAGAAACGGCAAATAAATCCTTAGGAACGGTTTTAAAATAAAGTAACACATCAGGCAGCGATGCGGTACGAAAGCTCCGGGATTTCAGGATGCTTTTGTATTCGTGAAAAGTCTATTTTTTCCTTTTTCGTTTTGAT
>JALHQW010000031.1 GCA_022841745.1 Saprospiraceae bacterium
CGCTGCCGGAGGCACTTACGACGGCCCGGTAATAAGTGGTGGCAGCCAATGCCGCCGTCGTGTAGCTGCTCGACGTGGCGCCAGCGATGTTGTTGAAGGTAACGTTGTCGGAACTGCTCCGCCACTGGTAGCTCAACGAGGGAGTGCCGCCCGTGGCGCCCACGCTCAACGTCGCCGTGCCGCCGGTGCAGATGGTGCTGCCCGTCGGCTGCGAAGTAATGGAGGGCGTTGGAAACACCGTATAGGCCGCAGAGTTGGAGACCGTGCTGCAGCCCGAAGCGTTCGTCACCACGACCCGGTAGTACCGGGGGGTGTTGTAGTTGTTTATCGTGATGGTCGGGGACGTGCTGCCGGGGTTCCCCGCAAGGTTCCAGTTCGAATTGTCGGCGCTCCACCACCACTGGTACGTCAGGCCAGGGCCCGCTGCCGACACCGACATCGTGCCGAACGGCGCGCCCTGGCACAGCGATAACGGGGATGGGTGCGACGTGATGACCGGCGGCGCCGACACCGTGTAGGTGGCAGGGTTGGAGACCCTGCTGCAGCCCGCAGCATTCGTCACCACGACCTGGTAGTACCGGGGGGTGTCGTAGTTGTTTATCGTGATGGTCGGGGACGTGCTGCCGGGGTTCCCCGCAAGGTTCCAGTTCAAATTATCGGCGCTCCACCACCACTGGTACGTCAGGCCAGGGCCCGCTGCCGACACCGACATCGTGCCGTACGGCGCACCCTGGCACAGCGATAACGGGGATGGGTGCGACGTGATGACCGGACTGGCGTCGGTCTCGACGACCGCACCGTACACCACTAGGAACTCAACGGCACCGCCGGCCTGCACATAGGCAGTTACGCTAACACCGAGCGAGGTCTGGCCGGAGGACAGGTTCACGTTGTAGGTGTCGATGTCGAGGTTGGCCGCCGTCGAGCCGCTCAGGGTGTTGTCGCCCACGTACTGCCCGTTGACGTACAGGTACTCGCCCTTGTAGCCGTCCCCCTCGTGGACGATGAGCGTCACCTTCCCGCTGCTGCTGCAGCTGCTCTGGAACCCCGCGAAGGTGTGGCTCACGTTGGAGGGCCACTGGAGGTACCAGTTCTTGTACACGCTCAGGCTCTTGGCCGGCAGCGAGGCACCCTCGTAAACGACCACCAGCGACCAGTTGCCGAAGGCGGTGTAGGAAGCGGTGTAGGGCCATGAGTTCGACCAATCGAGGTTGTCGACTGTATAGTTCCCGCTGCCGCCCACCAGCGACGTCACGTCGGCGAAATAGCCGTAAAAGGTATGGGGCTGTCCGTTCACGTACGAACCCCACCAGCCCTCCTGGTAGTTGACGGTGTTCCCGTTCAGGGTCACGGCGGGGTCGTTGACCCCCGAGGTGGCCCAGTACAGGTAGGCCGCCTTTACCGTGGTGCCCCCGGGCAGGCCCAGGTAGGCGCTCGTCGGCTGCTGGAAGTTGGAGCCCCAGTCGTCAACCGTCTCGGAGTTGCCGATGACCGTGTAGCCGTATGAGCCCGTGAAGGTGGCGTGAAGGGTCTGGGCCTCAAGACTTGACAAACCCACGACCATGATGAAAAGTGCTGGTAAAAACAACTTGGGGAAGGCCCCCATGGAACTGATAGTAAACTTTTGCCTCATCAGGGCTGGGGCGAAAACAGCAAGAGGGAAAACAGGCTTCCCAATGTTCGGTGTTCGTTCTTTAAACATTTCTGTGTTTGTTTTTCCATCCATAGGGATGGTTTTTGTTAATTAAATGCGTTCGGATTTAAAAATTCCTGCTTCATTGACATGACAACATCCCCTATCCCCCTTCAAAGGGGGAGTTATTGTCGGCTAACCTGTTCATTTTGAGCAATTTAGCACGGGGCAAATTCCCCTTTAGGAGGGGGTTAGGGGGATATCAGTGACAAAGGCGGCAAGTAAAAATTACTTCCGAACACCTCTATTATGTAGCAGTAAAAATGCTATGCGCCCGCCTTCTAAAAGAATGGCCGGAGGGCGCGAGTCCCCTCCAGACCAGTTCGATTAAGTAACGATTAAAAAATAACTTCCAAAGGTTGACAGATGAACGAGTAGTTCCATTGAGGCAGCGTGTCAGAAAAAAGAATGTACTGGTCGAGGTTGTCTTTAAACTCCTCGTTCACCTTCCTCACATTAGCGGAACGGAAATGAGCGTTGAATGACAGACAAGCAACTGTCGTATAATTTCAAGGTATTCGCCGGGCTGTTGTGATAATCGTAGCCAGCAACCTTTTACCAAAATATATTGGCCGGAGCTTGTCAACAATCGCGTAAAAGAATGGCAACAAATGTCAATTCAGCCATACACCATTAGGCTGCTTTCTCCCGGAATACAGAAGGCGGCACTCCTGTTCGCGTTCTGAAAAAATTGCTGAACGACTGAAGGTCGTTGAAGTTCAGCTCATCGGAAATTTCCTGTATGGTGAAGCCAGTGTACTTAAGCAGTCTCTTTGCCTCCAAAAGCCTTCGGTCGTTGATGATTTGGATGGGGGTCTTGTCAATGTACTTCTTGAAAATATTGGAGAGTGTCTTGGGTGATTTGTGAAGCAGCCTTGCATAGTCGGCGACGGTGGTGTACCTCCTGAAATTCTTCTCCACCAAATAATTGTACTCCCTAATCAGCCCTACGTTTACATTGTCGGCGGGCAGGTTGTGATTCTGCCTCTTGTAGGTTCTCACACAAAGAATGAGAAAGCGCTGGAGCAGGCTTTTCAGCATTTCCAACTTGTAATCGTCCTGCTCGTCCATTTCCATCATGAACACCTGCCAGAGCAGTTCAAACTGCTTGAGGCGTTCCTTCGGAATCACGATTTTCGGTACATGGGCCTCGCCGAAAAAGAGCAGGCCCCGGCAGCCGAGCTCGTCGTTGTCCTGAACGCAATAAAACTGTCTATTGAACTGGATGACGTTCATTCGCTCGAACTGGAACCTATCTATATTGTAGTATTCTGTGAGAAAAATAACACAGTCTTTATGAATGGATACCACCTCGTTGTCAATCATGAACTGGGCCATCTCGCCCGTGTTCCAGATGATGCTCAGCCCCGTCTTGATATCCATGTCGAACATATAGCTCCGTTCCGGGACG
The DNA here is from genome assembly GCA_022841745.1 of Saprospiraceae bacterium. Lineage (GTDB taxonomy): Bacteria > Bacteroidota > Bacteroidia > Chitinophagales > Saprospiraceae > UBA6168. The sequence continues at coordinate 3,105 of JALHQW010000031.1, forward strand.
ATTTCGGCGACGAAGATGGTTTCGTTGATTTTGGTCTGGAATTTCATGTGAAAAAATGTTTTGCATCATAGAGACCCCAAAAAGGGTGGGAAAGGCTATCACTTAGCACACTTATTTCAAAAAAGCCCCCTTCAGGACCATGGGCAAAGGTAGAAAAATACACCCGGCCAGCACGGGGTAAAAAGTCGCCGACCAAAAAGGAGAAACAGCTTCTTTAACAAAAGCCTGGTGCAGCACCAAGGGTGTGCGTCTGCCCATGGAATCGCTATTCGACTGTGCGCTAAATACGAACATAGCAAATTGGTTATTGGGTCTTTCATAATTTTGAACATCGCCATTGAGATACCAGAAGAGTATGTCCCTCATTAAATCCATCTCATGTCCTCCGTACCCTCTCAGGGAATAAACGTTCTTTTCAAGCCTGTATAGGAGCGCAATACGCCATACTGTCAATAGGAAAAACATGTTGAATTCGTCACTACCCAACTTATCGAAAGTCTTGTAGGTGATGCCGCCCGGCGAAATAAAATCCGAGTAATTTTTCCCATACCTTGCATCGCCACAATTCGTCAATGCCAAGATTACCTCACTTTCCAGATGCCCCATCCTTTTCTCGCATTCAGGGCAGAAATAACAATCTCTGCTATGTGGGTTTTGCTTGATGGTCGTAGAGGAATTGTCAAGCCTACTCTTTCCATAGAACTCATCAATGAGCAATTCTGCTGTGCTGATTTTATAGGACAGTTCATAGTCTCTTTTGCCAATCGCCTTCTTTAAAAGTGCGGCAGAAATGATGTGGGAATTCCGCTGAGTTGCCTTTTTTTCCAAGCATAATAGGCAATCATTATCAGGAATTCTTTGTTTCATAAAACGCTTTCGTTTGTTGATTAAGTGGCGATAAAGATAGTAGACATGAAACACTTTACCATTTCGTGGGTCAGCCTGGGCTACAAGCCTCGCAGTCAGCGAAACCCGGTCGAGCCAAAAAGCAGGGGCGGCGTCCATCGGTCGCCGCTGCTGCTGCGGGAGCGCCGCCGCTGCCTTTTGAACAAGCGGCGAGCGGAGTGAGAAATGAGCGGTGAGAAAGGCTGCGGCGGTGCGTTGGGGTTTCGTCGGCTGCACCGCTGAAAACGGGTGGGTGGGGGAGGTGGTGGGTTTTTTAGTTGGCAGTTCGACAGTTGGCAGTAGGTCCTTCCAGGATGACAAATGCGCCCCTTTGCCCGTTAGCCGGGCAAAGGGGCGTTTGAGTTCAGGCTGTCACCTCATCGAGGAGGGGCAGGACGTGCGTGGCGTTGAACTCTGCCAAATCCAGCACGAGGTCGAAACTGTCCTCCTCGATAGCGACGAGGAAACGCCACTTGAAGTCTTGGTAGATTCGACGGGCAATGTCCTTGCCATAGAGTTCGTGGCAGATGGCGTAGGCGAGTTGCGCCGGACCGCTGCCGCCATAGCCCCAGTTGAAGCCGTCGGGCGAATGGCTGACGAATTTCAAACTCTTGGCGTGGCTCAGGGCTTTGCCATTTAGCCAGACCTTGCAAGCGCCACCGTGCGCCGTTTCGGGTCGGTAGCCTTTTAATTTTGTGGTGTTTTCCATGACGAGAAAAAGTTGAATGATGAGTTTTTGAATGATGAACGATAAATGATGAATGATGAATTGGGCGGCAGCCTGAACCGGGTTGGTCAGGCTGTCGGCTCGGTGAGTTCGGTTGGCTCTTGGTTCTCAATGATTTGCAAAGGCGAAATCAGATAGTCGGCGGCACATTGGGCGGCGCTGGCGGCGGTCATCAGCAGGCGTGCATCGCCGTTCAGCGTGGCAATCCAGGATTGGAGGTAAGCGGCGCTGCTCTCGACCAGTTCCTCCATGACGATGCTGCAATGAGCGCACAGAAAGCAGGCGGACATTTCAGCCACCAACTCTTCACGGCTGTATTTTTCGTCACCAAATTTTGTGGGTTCAATTCTGTTGAGGCGGTTAGGGTGTCCCGTCCAATGGCTCAACTCGTGGAAGTAGGTCAGGTAGTAATGTTCCCGGCTTTGAAAGTCGGTCAGGGCGGGCATTTTCACCACATCGAGGGCGGGGTTGTAGGCGGGTTCGCCGGGGCGCAACTCGTGGGGGTTGGCGGTCAGGACGGCTTCGCAAACGTCAATCCGGGCGGGCTGTTCGGGCTGCTCGTCCTTGAACATATCGGCGGTGAATCCCTCGATGTCCAGCACATTGAAAACCCTGTATTCGTACACGAATGGCACTACTTTTTCCGCTTCCTTCCTCGTGTCCACCCGCTTGCCGTCGGCGTCGAAAAACAGCATTTTCCAGAAGTAAACTGGGAGCGATTTTGCGCCCTTGCGGATACGGTATCCAGCGTCGCCGATTTGCTTGAAGGTGGCGAAGCGTGGCACGTCGAAGCCGTCCAACAGAAAGCGGTTGATGCCCGTGTAAACGTGACCCGAAAAATGGTTGCAGGGTGCACCCATGTGGATGCGGTTCCAGGTCTTGCGCCAAGGCACGACGCCGCTTTCCAATTGGGTTATAATTCGGGCGGTCATTTCTTGAAACTTATCAGATGCCTTATTCATGGCTGTTTGATTTGAAGGTGGAGGAAAAAACCCGCCGTTCCGAGCATTCGGAACGGTCGGGTGCGCTCCGGATGGAGCGATGGCGACAAACGACAACAGTTCCTTTCAGGATGACAACTTCTCGCCTGACTCCTTGAACTTTTGCAACAGGTAGCGGTATTTCTTCCTTCCCTTTTCGATGAAATCGCTGTCACGGTGGAAGGGGACGATATGGACGGCGTAGGGCGGGCGTTTCTGCACCCCGACGAAATAGAACCACTCGGCACGGCTGCCGTCGAGGTAGAAAGCGGCTTGGCGGTCGTAGTCGTAGGCATCGAGCAGTTCGGTAAAGCGTTCCCCGCTCCATGCGGACGTGGTTTTCACGTCGAAAACCGCCTTGCGGCAAGCGATGTCGAATTGTGCCTTGCAGGGCAAGCCCGTTTCCTTGTCCGTCCAAACCCTCGGCTTTTCGTAGGAAAGCCGCCGGAACTTGGGCTGGCTGGCAAGGAAGCCGCCGAAGTCGCCGATATAGGCATCCTTCATTTGCCGGATGGCTTCCCACTCGGAGGGGCGCAAGTTCCAAATAGGGTCGCCGCTGCGGGCGTGTTCCAGCGTGACGGCATGAAAGGCTTGCCCGAACACAAGGCAGCGTTCCGGGTATCTGATTTCCTCGCCCTGCAATTTGGCTTTGAAGCGGGTCAATCGGGCGTTGCTGATTGCGGGGATTCGGCGGATATGTCCGTCCGGCAACTCGGCAAGCGGCACGGATGCCTCGAAGCCCAAATGACTGAACAGGTTCAGGTAGTTCACAAGGCTGGCACGGGTGAGACACTCGGTTTTTGCCGTCCATTTTATGAGCATGGTTTCGAGCGTTTCCGGGGTCAGGTTGGTGAAGATGTCGCCGTAATGGGTGGCAACGGTCTGGCTGGCAGGGGCAATGGCGAGGTCTGCCAAGCGGGTGTTGGTGGTTGTCATTTGCATAGAAGTGAGAAAGTGAGAGGGTGAGAAGTGAGAGCGCACTACCCTACCCTTTCGGTGAAAGAAAGTTTGAAAAGCGGCGGCTTCCCTACGGGGAGCAGGGACAGCCGCCACCAAGCAAGTAGATGGTACGTTCAGGCTGCGACCGCTTCCGCCTCGGCTTCTTCGGGGTGTCCGTTCAATTCGATGACCGGGTGCGGCGGGTTCCAGTTCAGCGAAAACTCGATGCGGGCGTCCCCGGTGGTCGTTTCTTCCCGCCAGAATTCCAGCCCTTCGGTGACCCGGAACAGGGTTTCCTTGTCGCCCTTCTCCAATTTCTTGTAGCTGAACTCCGCCATGAAATACTTCTTGCCGGGGGCTTCCGGGTCTTTGCATTCCTTCTCGACGGGGCGGGCGGTCAAGACCACATCGCAGGGCGTCACATCATCGTAGAACATTTCATTGGCGGCAAGCCGCATGAAGTTCTCGACGCTGTACCCATGAAACAGCACGGCGCAGACTTGCCGGGCTTCATTGAGGAAGAAGAACTCCGCCCAACGCTTTTTGCCCATGCCCAAAATGTTATCGTTGAAGATGCGGTAGGCTACGGGGATGAAGCTGAACTCCTCCCCTTTCTTGGTCAGCGACACGTCGCCGTTGAGGTTGAAATTGCCCTTGCTGGCGTCGAAGCGGATTTGGCGGGGGTAGCCGGGCAGGTAGCGTAGGTTGAAGACCTCGCCCGTTTTCTTATCAATCAGGTTGCCGTTGGCGCTGGTGATTGGAAGCAGATTTTTCATAGTAAAAAATAATTAAATGTGAATTGAAAAAGGATGCAGTGTTTGACCGGGATACTGCGCCCCCTGCCCAAACTGTTGCCGCACAGGGAGGGAAAAGCGGGTTTCTCTTTCAGATTTATTCCGGCTATGCCCGGAAAAGGCTATTTCTCAAAGGAATTGCTAACGAAAACTAAGCCCGTACTACTTGCGCAAGAGGAAGAAAAAGCGCCGGGGATAACGCCCCCCGACAGGGCGGTTTTCTCACAGTATGTCAAAGCAAAAGCTCGTATAAGATTTCAGCCAGTTCCCTTTCATCCAAGCCGCCCCAAGCGGTGATTTTGTAGCGGTCGCCACCTTCGGAAAGGGTATCGGCTTCAATACCTGCCACCTTGCTTTTCCGGCTGAAAAAACGGTGGGACTGCTCGGTGAAGGGCGGCACTACGGGCAACCTGCCGTGCAGGCAAACCACGTCGTATTCCTGAAAACCGGGGGTGATGGAAAAATGCTCGGTGGGGCGCAAGGTGCGCTCCTCGTAGTAGGCTTCGGCAGCGGCAATCCTGCCAGCCTCGACGCTTTGGGAGAGATAAGTTGTGTCTGTCATTTGTCTAATGTTTTGATTAAAATCTGTTGTAAAAATACAAATTAAAAACCTATTTGTCAATACCCTGCATTAAATATTTATTCTACCTATGATAAATATAAATACATATTAAAAACCCACTTTGTCGCAAACCACCTATCCGACAACAAATGGGATGAATCACTTTAGTGAAATAAAAATACATAAAAATAACCTAAATTACATGAATAATACAAATTAAAAGCCTAAATTACATGAAAATTACGACATATGACAACCACGAAACAACAGGCAAACCGGGCAAGCGCCGCCGCACACTGGGCAAAGAAGGACGCCGAAGCCGCCCGCAACGCCGCACAGGAAAGCGCCGTCACCAACCCGGCACGGAACGGCGAAGCAAAACGCCACCACGCCGAAGCCGTGCAAGCAGGCTGGGAGGCGGAACAAGCCGCCCGCAAAGCCCAAGCCGCCAACGACCCGGAAACCGCAGCCCGCCACGCCGACGAAGCGGAAGCGGCAGCGGAAAGGGCGAAGCAAAACCGCAAGGCAGCCGAGGCAGCGGCACAGCCCGACGCCCCGGCGGATGCCCTGACCCAAGCCGCCCGCAACGCTGCCAGCGAAGCACAAAGGAGCGCCGCCGAAGCCGAGAAAGCCCGGCAGGAAGCCCAACGCCACAACCTGCGGGAAGCCAGCTACGGCGACGTGCGGAACTGCAAAGCCGCCCACGCCCACCGGGAAGCCCGGACGCAAGCTGCCAAAGCCCAAGCCGAGGCGGAAGCCGCCGCCCGATGCGCTGCATGGGCGAGCTACCACGAAATAGAAGGGCTGAAACTGGAAGCCGCCAACGCCGCCCAACGCCATGCCAAAAAAGCAGCCGAAGCTGCCCGGAAAGCGAAGGAAGCCGCACAAACGGCTAAGGAAGGGGCAAGGGAAGCCAAGCAACGGAACGACGAAAACCCCGCCGACCCGGAAGACTGAACACCAACGACGGCGGGGCAAACAAGGCACGACCCCAAAAACCCAAGCCCCGACCGAGGACAACGAGGGAGCGGGCGGCGCACCCGCAGCAACGGACAGCCGAAGCGACACCCTAAAAAGAAAAAAAGAAAAAGGATAACCCCTAAAAACCAGAGCCGGGGGGTGGGGTTCGGGGAGGGGGGCGGCGGCGAGCGCCCCCTCCCCGCCACTAAATGCAGATACCGCTATATGCTTCGGGCGGCAGCCCGCTCGTGCCACGGGGATGGAATGACGGGTTTAACCAAGGTTTATGAACGGACTTCGGTTGTGTGAAAAGTTGGATAAAGACAGTTGGGCAGGTTGAAACCACTTAGTTTTGCTACCGTCTAATGTTTTAAAGAGAAATCTTCAAAGAAGCCGTCCCGGTCATTCAGGACGGTTTTTTTGTGCCTTGTCCGATGGCTTCGAGCAACTTGTTCGCCCGGTGGATTAGCTCTAATTCCTTGTTATAGCCTGCCAATTGGTACAGTGCCTTTTCAATCGGTTCAGTTGGTGAATACCGCTTTGCGCCGTCCATTTGGTTTTTCACAAACCAGCCAACGGCGGTCTGGTCAGTGCCGGCAAGTTCGGCGGTCTGCTGGAGGTAGCCGTTGGGCAGCAGCCGTTGCTGGACGAGTTGCGGAACGGAAAGGTGGGAATAGTCAACAGGCTTGGGATTGGACGGCTTGACACCCAGTTTCCGCTCCGCCCATTGCACGATAGCTTCCTGCACCTCGATGTCGGCGGGTCTGCCCTTCAGCGCAGCCCGTATGGGGTTCAACGGTAAGCCAGTCTCATCGGCAAATTGCGTGGTAAAACCAAAAGGAAACAAGCCTGCTTGGTTAAGTCGTAGCAGCAAGGAGCGGAGCGTTTCGGCATTGCGGGAAGTGTTCTGAGTTTTCATGCGCCTGTTTTTTGAGACAAAAGAACATATAAAAATCCCATGTTGCAAGCTGCCCGCTAAAGTGGCTGGTTGCCAATGCGTCGTTGCTTTGGGTAAAGATGACCATTGGCGTAATTTAACCCATTGAATTCATTAGAAATTAGACCCAAAGCACCCCGTAAGAAACAAGTTTAAACCTGTCGGAACTGACAGGTTTAAACTCCCTGTTTACTTGCTTGAATCTTCGATTTCGGGGGTATCCCTCCCCTACCCTTTCTTCCCCGGCAATCCCTTCAAAGTTGGCAAGTTCGTCAGGATTTGCATTTGATAGACGGCGATTTCGTTCAGCTTGGCAGCCCGCTCGTCTTGACTCAAACCCTCCCTCAGCAACTCGGCATTGATGGCTTCGAGGTTGGCAAGGATGATGAGCTGTTCGGGCGAGGCGTGGTCACGCATATTGCCCTTTGCCTCTGGGTTGGCTAACTTCCATTGCTGGGCGGTCATGCCAAAAACAGCGACGTTGAGCACGTCGGCTTCGCTGGCGAAGTAGAAACTTTCCCGTCGTGAGTGCCAGTCAATCAGCGGCACGAGGTTGGTGCGCACTGCGTCGGTGTGGAGGTGGTAGTTGACCTTGGAGAGCAGGCGGCGGACGTCCCAGTCGAGCGACGCATGGGCTGCCTTGCTTTCCTGCTCTTTCAGCCGTTGGAACTCTTGGATGAGGTACAACTGAAAGGTCGGGCTGAGCCAGTAGCAAAAGTTTACCGCTATGTCCCGATGGGCGAAAATGCCACTCCCGTACCTGCCCGTCTTGCTGGTGATGCCGATTGCCCCCGTGCTTTGCACCCATTTTTTGGGCGTCAGGTTGAAGGCATTCGCACCTGCCTCATTTTTAATTCTAACGAATTCGTTAGAATTAAAATCCGGGTTGTTCAGTTGCTCCCAGACGCCGAGAAACTCGACGGTGTTCTTGTTCCGCATCCAGCCATAAATCGCAAATTCGTCATCGAACTTCCGCATGATGTCGGAAAGGGAAATGTAATCCTCCGTGTTCGCACGGGGCAGCAAGGCAATTTCGGCTCCTTCAACGGTGATGGTCTTTTTCTCCATGTGCTTGATTTCTATTCTAATTCCCCCGAATTCGGGGGAATTAGAATTTCAGTAAAACAATTTGTTGCAGCGGCGAAGGTAGGAAAACGGGCAGTTACGGGCGTCCATTTTTACCTGCTTGCAAGTGGATATGAAAATGCACAGGGGAGAGTTCTTTGAGCAAAAAACAGGTAATTTGAAACATGAATGTAGCACTTGGTGCAGCTTGCACCATTGCACCAAAAAAGGAAGTCCTGTTTCAAACAATTGAAAATCAAACCATTACAACGCTAAACGTTTTTGATACAACCTGGTGCAATGCACCAAGTTGCACCAAAGTCGCTGATTTACGGGGCTAAAGCCCTACCCTACTTCACCAGCTAAACGCCGCCATTTGCAGGCTTGGGAACTCCACCCGCCTGCGCCAGCAGAGTTTCAGGAACAGAGGTGAAGCATCGAGGGCGCAGGGCATGAAGCCCTCCGGCAGTTGCACCAGCCCAGACACGGGCGCATCAAAGTCGTAGGCACAAATTGGCTCGTCGCCGCAGTTGATGGACTCGAAGACGGCGATGGACACGATGCCCTTGAAGTTGTTGCTCAGGGGCGTGACGGTCATCGTCCCGGTTGCCGGGTCAATCTTGGCTTGGAACATGTCAGGGTAGGAAAACTCCCAAAAGAAGGGCATGAAGTAGGAGCATTGGCATTTGGTAGCCTGTACCTGAGAGAATGCCGTGAATGCGAGCAGGGTCAGCCCTGCGAGGGTGAGTGATTTTTTCATATAGCACAGTTTTAAAGTTTGCAGTTCGACAGTGGGCAGTTGGCAGTCAGGTTGCAGCAGATGGCGCTGGACTGCCCACTGCCCACTGTTGACTGCCGACTGATTTCCGTTCCCAGAAGATGGTTTGTTCTACCCGGATGTTGTGCCCGGTGGATTCGTGGTGGGCGATGGCGTCGTAGGCAGCGTTGCTGCCTTGCCATCTGGCTTTGCAGTCCTTGCAGTAGCCAATGGTGGATACCCCAGCTTCCCGCCGGGGCGTGGTGGTGGCGGGTTGGTTCATAGCACAGAATAGTTTGAAAAATACTGGCTAAAGATAACCCGGTTGTGGTAGAAATACAAGGTTGGGAGGCGCTAAAAATCCAGCCGCAACTGGCTTCCCCGCTGCACGTAGCGAAACTCGTCCGGCTCGTTGAGGACTTGGTAGCCTCCATTTCGATTGATGGTGTCGTACAGCACAGACATTGCCTTTTCCGGTTCCCGCTCGATGCGCTCCTGCGTGAAGCGCAGCACCGACCAGCCGTGGCTTTCGAGTTCGTTGTTGCGGTGCTTGTCGTAATGGACACGCTCCGGGGTATCGTGCCAAGCGTCGCCGTCGCACTCCACGTCAATGGGGCGGGACTTGCAGAAGATGGCGAAGTCGAGGAGGTAGGTGTTCCGGTTGATGGTCTGCACCCACTCCCGCTCGGCGGGGATGCTGGCGTCGTTGAGCAGGGAGAACATCCGCTCCTCCAGCGAGCTGCCGTTGAACAGGAAGTTGATGTCCGTGTAGTTGAAGAGCCGCCGCTCGGTGGTGGGCAGGAAAGTGATGCGGTGCCCCCTTCGGCTGACGATGGGCTGGGGCAGCTCCTCCACCTTTTCCAATTCGATTTTGTAGTAACGCTTGTGGGCTTTGGGGCTGTTGGGCTTTTCTTCGGGGAACAGTTCCTGTCGGCTTGCCTCGGTCATTCGGCGGATGATGCCGTAGTGCCTGATTTTCCATTTGTCCTCCTTTAGCTTCGAGGTCGGGTAGAAGGCGATGATTCTGGCTTGCCCCTGCCGGATGATGGGCGGCGCATTGTCCACCGGGATACGGTACCACCGCTCGTCGAGCAGGCGGTCGTAGTCGTGCCGCTCGTTGATGATGGCGACGAGGACGGTATTGGGTTGTTTGTGGATGGGTGGCATTTTCATTGTATCCGTTCTGTTTGAGCAAGATAAACTTTTCATGTCTATTCAGGGTTGGTAACGAACATTTATAAGCCATCTATCATGCAAGTAATCAAGGTCAAAAGTAAAAAGCTGCTCAACATGAAAATGAGAGAGTTGAACCAACTTACCGCTGCTTTAAAGGAATCACCCATTTTCATTCAAGGCTCTTTCGTTGAAATTGGAAGGGCATTCTTGAAAAAAGTCTTTGAAGGCATGGCAGAAATTCACTTACTTGACTTTGAGCAGATAAGAAGGCTTTACCTTGAAGATAGCGGGGCTGAGGCGGAAGAAACGCCTGCCAAAGAACATGATTTTTACAAGATGGTCTGTTCAACCTATCTTTTCCTTGACACCGAACCAAGATACCAATTCTACGAGTTATTTAAGTCAGCACAGCATCATCTGGGAGAGATTGCCGACCGCCTTAAAGAAATTGACCGAGAGTTGGCTCAAATAAGGATTTCGGGGGAAAGGTTTGTTGATGGGATTGACCGCTTGGAATTGCTTCAACATTACAAGGAACTTAATCTACAGGCAAAGGAGGAGATAATCACGTTCTTGTCTGAAGACATTGAAAGCGAGGCAAAAAACCGCTCACTCATCAAGCTAATTTCATTGGGGATACTTCAAAGACCCACCCCATACCTGTATGCTTACATGCCAAGAGAATATGAAGTTAGAGACCCCTTGCCTTTCACCAACGTACTTGACAACGTGGTGATTCGGGAAATCAAAGAGGTAAAAAGGCTTTATGCCGAGGATAAGGCAGGTTTCCTTGAATGGCTCACTCGTCAGATTGAACACGAAGAAATCGTATGGTCTTTAAGCAATGACCTTTCATCGAACCACGTACTTTTTGATAGAAGCAGCACCTTGAAGCCCATATTGGATTTGTTCACCCGAAAAGATTGGTTTGCTTTTGCCAACTTGGCAATCATCCAAATCGAAGGTATCCTGACTGATATTTGCCTGTTGATGGAGTACGGCGAAGACGAGCGAAAAAGGCTTGAAAAGAAACTCGTCGGGGAAGGCTTTGGCGAGAAACTCGATAGGCTCAAGACTGTTCTTTTTGGGGAGTTGGATTATGAATACTTCCGTTTCAGGTTCAGGGTGATGCGCAACCGAATAGCCCACGGCAGACTCAACAGCAATGAGGTTGAAATCCTTGCAGGCATCCTCCTTTTTGACCTTAAAAAAGTCTGCGATTGCGTCAGGTCGTTGAACATCCCCGTGAACAGGAGGGTCTCCATTGCAGGAGTTACAAAGGAATCTCTAAAGAAAGGAGAAATAGAACGCTCTTTCATTGTCCAAAACTTTCTATTGAATCATATTCCAATTCCGTCCTTTTACAACCTTGACGACTTGGAGGAATTGCTAAAGCCCGTGTTCACGGATGTTTTTTGGAATCATTTTGAAGAAAAATGGGATTCTTATCCTGAAGAGAACCAAGCTGCGTTCAGAGAGTTCTTAATCCGGCTAAAAGTCAGAATTCCTGAACTGGCAGGCAAAACCAATGAGCTGCTGAAAAAATTAAAATGCAACTCCAAATTCACTCAAAAGGACTACTTGGACTTTGAGATGAAATGGTAAAAAACCTCTGAGTGTTTTCATGCATCGCCTTTACCTCGACTGGAACGTCTTTTCTTACCTCCGTTTGAGAAAAGAAACAGATGAACCCTTTATCACCTTGTTCAATATATTGACACGGCACAAGGATAAAGTCTTGATGCCCTATTCTCCAGCCCACCTCAACGACCTCAAACGTAGTTACAAGAAATCTGAAACAGGAAAGACAGAAACCCTGAAAGACTTGGAATTTCTCGGCGAGCTTTCAAGAAATTACTGTATTTCGGAAGGCTACAAGGACGAGCAAGCTCAACCATATATTGTTGAACCCAAAACTCATTTTTTCGAGCTTCTTGAAAACGATGATTTACTCTCAATTGACAATCTTTTTGGAATATCAAATGAGTTTGGTGATGCCAAATTGGAAAGTCTGTGGAATCAGATGGTAGGGTTGATGAAGTTAATTCCTCATGGAATTGACTTAAACGGCTTTGAGCAACTGCCTGCCAAATACCAAGGGTTTAGCAATCTGTTGAACAAATCAAGGGATGAGGGTTCAATGTATGCTCTGTTGGAAGACAGCTTGCAAATACTTGGCAGCTTCGACCATAACCCCAAATGGTACAAGGAAATCAGGACTTCGGTTGTGGAAGACCTGAAGGTGGACACCGACCCCCGAAATTGGGGTGATGCATTCTCCTACATCGAAAAAACAATAGGAAGGCATGGTTTCAACAAGACATTCCCTGAATTCGTAAAGGAATCCCTTGAAACAATGCACAAAGACAAAGAACTGACCAAGTGGGACTACTTCATCCATTACTACTTGCTTTTGGATATGTTCGGATTCCACAGGGACAAGGAAATCCCGAACCTAATAGATGACGCATCTCATGCCTACTATGGCGCTCATTGCGACTTCTTCATTACCAACGATGAGCGAACTTATCATAAAACAAAAGCGATTTATGAACGCTTGAAAATTGGAACAACCGTATGCAAACCTGATGAGTTTATAGGCTTTTTTTACAAAAAGTCCTTGCTGGTTGAACAACAAGAGGCAAAAGTGCATACCGAAGTAGCTGATTGCCTAAAATCTGGAGTACTGCTTATTAATAGCTTTGACGATGACCTAAACCCTGTTTCTATCTACAAGCCTGACTACCCTATTCTGTCCTTTTTCGATAGATTGCAGGTGACACAAGGGAAAAATTCAACAGCTATTTACCTATTCAAAAAACAGGAAAACTACTCCAACTTCCTATTCTATGCCGAGATGGAAGCGGTCGTCAATAAGCTGGTTTCATCACTTGGGGTAGATTCAAATGGGATGGGCAAATTTGATTTGGAACGGGAAAAGGAAACGGATTGGCGGGGAAGGGTCTGGGAGTTAGACAAAAGTGAAATTCGCCTCACATTTCAAAATAAACCAATAGGGCTTTGCCTTGAGTTCAGGTTTTGGAATGAACCCGATTATTCGTAGAAACGGACGGAACTCAATATCTCTCCCTCCAACCCCGCCACCTCCATCTCCTTCCGCTGCAACGCCAGTTCCCCCTCCAAAAACTCCTTCTGCTTTGGCAAAAACTGCTGTGGGGAAATCACGGCGGCATCGTAGTCGGCTTGGAAAAGGAAGAAGGCTCAATGTTCACCCTTTGCGCCAATTCACGACCACCAACCCCGGCACATGCCGATAATCCCTTCACGTTGTTCGTGCAAAGCGTCAGTTGGTGCTGCAAGGCGGTGGCGGCGATGAAGATGTCGTAGTTGCCGCTGTGGCGCCCGGTCTGGTAGAGGTGGGCAAAGATGTTGGAGGCAATTTCCCCGGTGGCTTCGTCAATTTCAAGGACGGTTCGGGATTTTAGGAACTCCCGGAAACGGGCTTCCTGTGCGGTGGCGTTCTTGGCTTTTAGCCCGCCGAATATATCGACGACGGTGATGCGGGAGATGAACACAGTCCCATGCAGTTGCTCGTGCTCGTCGAGCGATTGTAATACATCAGGGTAGCCTTTCAGGTAATAGGAAAGAATGTCGGTGTCAACGAGGATTTTGGGAGGCATGGCGGCAGGTGCTTATTGGTCGTTGAGGAGGGTTTCCATCCGGCTCATGCGCTGACGGTTGTTCTGTCGGCGGCTTTTCATCACTTCATCCACCAGCGCATCCCAGTCAAAGTCCGGTTCTTGTGCAGCGGCAGTAGCGCCCTCCTGCACGGGCAACCGCTCCCGGAAGGTGTGTATGAGTTCGAACCAATGCCGCAGGTAGGCTTCGGGCAACTGGTTCAACTCAATGAGGATGTTTTTGAGCAAAAGCTGTTTTTCCATGAAGGCGGATTTTTCACAAAGATAGCCAAGCTGGGGCGCTTTTCAAAACAACTGTGCCAACGTGCCAAACCGGGTTTCACTCAAAATGAGCAGCCGCCTGTATCTCTCCCTCCAAATTCCCCACCTCCATCTCCTTCCTCATCACCGCCAGTTCCCCCTCCAAAAACGCCTTCTGCCTCGGCAAAAACTGCTGCGGGGAAATAACAGCGGCATCGTAATCCGCTTGGATGAGCACGAACAATTGGCGGTCAATCTCCTGCACCCGGCGCATGGTTTCGAGTTCGAGCAGGAGCATGGAGTGGCGGTGCAGCAGGCGGTCAAGTTCGCTATGGGCTTTCTCGCTGTCGAGCGCGGCGCTTGCCGCGAGGCTTTCGCGCTTTGCGCGGATGTCGCGGTCGCGGCGGCGGGCGTTCAGTACCTGACCGAGCGAGAAGGAGAGGGTCGGGCGGGGCGCATTGTCGAATCGGATGTCGCCGTCCGGGCCACTCTTGGCGATGGGCGTGTAGCCGATGCCGACGGAAGGGAGGTAGTAGAGCCAGTTGCCTTTTTTGGTTTCGTCGAACTCGGCGAGCTGTGCGGCGAGCTGGCGGTTGAGGAAGGTGTCAAGGGAGGCGTGGAGGGAGTCGGGGGTTGGCAGTCTCCAGTCCACAGTTGGCAGTTGGCAGTCAGCGGTCGGTAGGGCGAAGATTAAGGCAATTGGCACAAATAGTTGTCTCATGGCTTAACGAATTAGTTTCCCTTCGGGAATGACAAGGTTGATGTAGCGCACAATCCCCATGAAGCGCAGTTCCTGCAACTGCCCGGCTTCCTGCCGCCGTTTCAGTTCGAGTGCCTGGCGCTTGGCTTCGCTGCGGAGGGCGGCTTCTTTTTCGATTTTGCGGATTTGGTTTTGGAGTTCCTCGACTTGGGTGTTGTCCGGCTTGGGCGGGCTGATGGCTTCGAGTTCCCGGATTTGGGCATGGAGGTTTTGGCGCTGGAGCGGGTCGTCGGTGGCGGCGTACTGGCGGTGGAGTTGGGCGATTTGCGATTGGGTGGCGTCCCAAGCTGCCCTTGCTGCCGTCTGCTCCCGGCGGTGGATGGCGATTTTTTGTTCGAGCAACTCAATTTGTGGCAAGTGGCTGTAATCAGCAAGAAGCGAGTCCGGGGTTGCCTTCGGCAATGACAAAGACGGTGAAAAATGCGGAGGATTATTGAGGTATTTGCCTTCGTAACTGGTGACGTTTTTTGGAAAGCCATTGGCTTCGGTGATTTGGAAAGGCTGGTTGGCTTGGAGTTCCAGCGAGAGGATGGTCTTGCCGGAAAGCGCCCGGTTGAGGCTGTCGGCGGTGAGGTTCACCAGGTCGAGGTGGCGGATGTCGAGCGGCTTGCCCGTGTGAGTCGGGAAGACGCGTTTAACGTTCATTTTGGATTGGTCAAGCAATAGCCATGACCACTCCCCCACCCTATTTCCCGGAATCAACAAAGCAGCCTATGACTCACTACTTTCGATACTATAGCCCATGCCGGAAATTTCATCCGTACCTTCCTTGTAAACATAGTCCACTCGCAGCAGGTCGGTCGAGCGGCGGAACTCGCTGTGCAGGTGGGGAACCGTCGCAAAAGTGCGGTTGTAGGTCGTCCAGAAGCCGTTTTCGAGCAACCCGAGCGAGTGCAGGCTGACTCCCCACACGAGGAACACGCTAAAGGCGATGGCTTCCCGGCGATAGTCGCCGACCCGGATGCGGGCATCGGGGTTTCCAATCAAAACGAAGGGGTTTTTCTTGAAGGGGTACATCAATGGGACGCCTTGCAGGATGCACATATCAAGCAACAGGTGCGACCAGTAGGCGAGGCAAAAGGCGATGGACACCCGGAAATGGTCGAAGTAGGTCTTTTCGACGAGGCTGACCAGCAGCGTGAGGGCGACGAGCGCCGGGATGCTGTGGGTGATGGTGCGGTGCCCGAAGCGGCGGTTGAGCCATTTTGCCAGTGGGAACAGCATCTTGCCAATGGGCGAGCGGGTATGGTCGCAGTCGGGCAGCACGGAGGCGACGAGGGTGGTCGCCAGCGTCCAGGGCGAGGCGAGGATGTTGACGCCGAACAGGATGCTGGCGAAGAAGCCCGTGAAGACGGCGCCTCCGGCGAGGTGGTTGGGAGTGGTCATTGCTTCATTGTTGAATTGCTTCATTGTTGGGATTGATGGACTGCTGACTGTCTCACAACAATTTGACAATCAAGCAATTCAGCAGTCCCAACCATCAGATATACTTCTTCTTGGTGGCGGCGATAATGCCACGACCGAAAATCAGGAACACCAATCCGAGGGCGGCGAGGAGGTAGAACGGTCCGGCGTCCTCGCCGGAAATCTTGCTCCAATAGCGCAGGGTGGTAAGGCAAGCCAGTATGCCGATGAGGAAGGGGGCGAAATTGACCTCCTGCAAAGCGGCAGTGTGGCGGATGTCCTTGACGATTTCGGTGTTGATGTCGGCTTCCTTGCCGTAGCGTTCCGCCATCTCGCAGATGAAGAGCGGGACGCCGTTCGTGTTCTCCCAAATGTGGTTCTTGTATGCCTCGTAGTCCTCGATGCGGTTGAGGAAGGGCTTCGAGAGGCGGGCGATGAGTTCCATCGCTTCCGGTCGGGGGAGCGGCTTCAGTTCGATGCGCTCGAAATTGGTCAAAAACGTGGCTTTCTCGACGGGCACCCGCCTTGCGGCGCAAATGATGTGGAAATGGTTCTTCAGCTTCTCCAAACCAGTGACGGCGGTGGGCGTGATGGTGGTCACGTCGTCAATGACGAGGGTGAACTCGTGCTTTTTGGTAACGGCGATGAGGTCGTAGATGAGGTACTTGGGGGCTTTCCGCATGACGATTTCCGTGATGCGGGCTTCCTCCACCTGGAGCAAAAATTCCGCCCGGTTCGGGTCACGCTCGATGATAGCGAGCAGCAGCCCGCCCAGCACCTCCTTGTTGCTCTTGAACTCCCCTACCCTGATGAGGTTCGGCGACTTGTAGTTGTCAAGCAGGTGCGACTTGCCGATGCCCTGTGCGCCGAGGATGAGCGTGTTGATTTTCTTTTCAGTCAGCTCCTTGAGTCGCTTCAATTCTTCCCTCCTGCCGATGTGGAACTGCGTCAGGCCCTGCTCCATCGGCACGATGTGGATGCGTTTTTTTGGGAAAACCTTCCTTGAAATGCGCTCCAGCCAAGTAGTTTGTTCGATACTTTGAATGGCTTCAACCATCTGTTCCCGGCTGACGTGGGTGTAGATTTCCGTAGTGGAAATGGACTTGTGCCCAAGTATCTTCTGTGCTGCCCGCAATGCCTCGAAGTCCTTGCCCTCGTTGACGATGCGCGTGGCGCAGGTGTGCCGCAGCATGTGGGGGTGGACGGCGCCGTCGGTGTATTTCTTGAGCCTGCGCCAAACGGATTTGCGGTTCTTGTGCTTGGTCGGGTCTTTCACGGCGGGGAACAGGAAGGCGTCGGGCTTGCGGTCTTTTAGGTCCTTCCAGTAGTCCGTCAGGGCGTCGAGCAGCCGCTCGGACATGGGGACGTCCCTGTGCTCTGCTTTTCTTTTCTTCAAACTCTCGACATGGACAGTCTTGCTCAGGGTATTGATGTGCTTTACCCGGAGGTTCATCACTTCGGAGACGCGCAGCCCGCCGTCCATCATGAACAGGGCGATGACCCTGTACTGCACGTTGCACTTCCCCAGCAGCAGTTCCTGCATGCCGGGCGATAGCACCTTGAAGCCGTCGGGGAGGAATGTGTTTTTCATGTGGCTGCCTTTCGGACAGCACCGCGCCTTCCAAGCCGAAAAAAGTAGCGGGTTTTGCTCCCGCTACCTGTCGAAATGGGATGTGCGATAGCACAAATAGTAAAAGTTCGCAGTGGGCAGTTTGGCGACCGAAGGGAGGAAATCCCGATGAGGAACGAATCGGGACAAAGCCGGGGTCGCCAATTTGCCAAAAACAAAAATGGGAATGCACGGACGGCTGGCGCTATCCGTGCATTCCCATTTCGATTTGACAAAGTTATCTGGAAAATGCTTGCAATGCAAAGAGAGTTCTGAAAATAGATTGTTGGAAGCGGATTTTGCGGAAAATTTTCATTTCGGCGGGGGTCGAGGGGGCGACATAATGCCAGTTTTGTCGCGAGGCGGGGCAAGGGAAAGGGCGACAAAAGCCGGGATGGGAAAACGGGGCGATTTAAGGCGATTTGGCGGGGGTAAAATCGGGCAGCGAGGGCTTGGTGGGATTTTTACTCAAAATCGCATGGAGGGTCAAAAAACGGGGCGAGGCGGGCTTGCGGGACTGCTTTCGGCGGATGAAATAGGAGCGGGCACTCCCCTACCCTCGCTGTTGCGCCAATGTGGTTTTGTTACAAATGCACCAAGTATTACAGTTGCACCACTTGCACCAAGGGTGTGGAGAGAGAAGAAGAAGTATCCTTTCTTTTCTTTCTTCTTGATGAGGGGGTTGGTGCAGGGAGGCGAGGTTTGTTACAAATGCACCAAGCGTTACGGTTGCACCATTTGCACCAAAGGCAAGGGTTGATTATTTAAGAATACTTACTGACGTACCAACGTCCATACTTACAAATTTTGAATCAAGGCAGTATTACGGAAAATACCAGCGCATCGGCTGACATTCGGGGGAGTGCGGCATCGAACACGATGGTTGAAGCAAACAACGTGTCCCCTACCCCATTGCATGGCACCAATAATACTTTACTTACTGACGTATATACGTCAGTAAGTAAAATTGTTTTGATTTACAGTCAAACCTTTGAGCGTTAACAGCCAATACTGCTTTCCTGCAATATGCGGGTAGCCTGCCGGAATCAGCCTGCGGGCAATTCCAGCGACTTTGATGCTGCATTTAGTTAATAAAGCATTGAGTTTTTTACTTACTGACGTACTGACTTTTGTAAGTAAACATTTTTCTACGCCTGTTGCATTTGCTGATTACTGACAAAGCACACAGCACACGAACAGGCAGAAAAAGTCCTGGTGCGTGAATTTTAACCGTCAATAGGCGGTGTTCATGATTGCATTTACTTACTGACGTTCTGACGTACAAAAGTACCAACTTACCTAATTCTATGCGTCAGTACGCTTGGAATTTCGGGCAGGCTTCCTACCTTGCGCGCCGAAAACAAAACACACCTTATCGAGCATGATTATTTCAATCACAAACCTGAAGGGTGGGGTAGGGAAGTCCACCATTGCCCAAAACCTCGCCGTATGCCTGGCGCACCGGGGAGCGAAAGTCTGCATCGCCGACACGGACAAGAAGCAGCACACCTCCATCAAATGGTCGGGGCAGCGGGATGAAAACGCTGTCAGCGTCCCGGTTTTCGGTGTGACGGAAGGGGAGGCGTTGGTCAAGAACGTGAAAGCCTTGCAGAAGGAATACAACCACGTCATCATTGACGGTACGCCCATCCTGGAAGAACTGGCAAGCTGGACGATTTTAGCCAGCGACCTCGTGGTGATTCCCACACTGCCAAGCCCAAGCGATGTTTGGTCTATCCAGGAGTTCAAAATCCGGCTCGACCAAATCAAGGCGCTCGGCACCAACATCCCGGCTTATTTGCTCATCAACAAGCACGCCGCCAACCGCAACCTCGACAAGGAAATTGACGAAGCCATACGCGAGTTCGGCATCACCATCATGCAGACCAAGCTGAAAGACCGGGTAGCCTACAAGGAAGCCATGCTCGAAGGGTTGGGCGTCCAAGAGTACAGAGACGCCAAGGCAAAAGAAGAAATGGAAGAACTCACCTCAGAAATTCTCGAAATCCTCAGCAAACTCTGACCTTTCACCAAATCAGACCGACCATGCAACGGAAAAACACCATCGCAGCATCGCTCAAAAAACAGGGCAAGGAACTCGACCTCGATGTGATGAAAAAGCAAATCGAGGCGCTACACCAACCGGAAAGCCCCGCAGCGACCGTGTCGAAAACGGTAGTAGCAACGGTGGATGCCGAGCGCATTGTCCGGCTCTCCGTTGATACCCCGGAGAACGTTTACCTCGCCCTGAAATCGAGGGTGCTGCGGGACAAGACGAACATCAAGGAATATGTGCTGGAGCTAATCAAACGCGACCTGGGCTTCTGAATTGGTCGAGCGTATAGGCGTCCTGACGTATTTACTTACTGACGTAAGAACGCACGATTACCAGTATGCTTGTCTGCGAAAATGAAGTATCCACCTCTGGGAAAAGCGCGACGGCGCAAAAAAAGGCTGGCAAAACGTGTCAGAATTTTTCAAAATATTTAAGGCGTCAGAATTTCATTTTTCAAAAAAAAGACAACAACAGGCTATAACAGTTTTGGGAAATCATTGACTTTGTTGTTGTTTATTCTTTTATATCGTTTTCCTTATTCTTTATTGAAGTCTTTTAATAGCTTGATTTTTAACTACTTACGTCAAATTCGATAACAGATTTGGGAAATAGGTGTAACGCTTTTGGGAAAAGTCAGTAACAGATTTGGGAAACCCTATAACAAAAATGGGAACGCAAATAACAGTTTTGGGAAGAGTCGGTAACATTTTTGGGAACGGAATAACACTTTTGGGAGAGGATATAACAGCAATGGGAAAGCTATAACAGGAATGGGAAAAATTGTAACGCACACTTGGATTATGTTATAGTTCGTACCTTTCCGTCCAAAATCAAGAACATCGGCGCATGAGCAAGTCAAAAGCAATCGGGGAAGTCAGGAACTATACGGTCGTACAGGCAAACGACCTTATCCGCAACAAAAAGGATTTTTCCCTTTGGGAACTGCGGGTGTTCGCCCTGCTGGCTTCGCACGTCAGGAAGGAAGATGACGATTTTTTCACCTACAAGTTCAGGATAAGGGATTTGCTCGACCTGTTCGAGACCAACTCCAACAACCTCTACGACGAACTGCGGGCAATACCGGAGAAGTTGCACGCAAAAATCATCCGGCTGCCCTACACCGACGAGGCGGGCAAGCAGCGCGTCCGGCGCTACAACCTCATTTCCATGTCGGACTTCCCCGACGAAGGCGAGATAGACGAGGGCGAGAGCATCATGCTCCGCTTCGACAAAGACCTCAAGCCACTTCTGCTCAAACTGGGCGAGCACTTCACGGTCTATAAGTTCGTGAACGTGCTGAAACTTCGCAGCCCCTATATTTTCCAGCTTTATGAACTGTTGAAATCGGAAGAGTACCGGGGCAGGCAGAGCGTGGACATTGACCTTGCGGAGTTCAGGGACATCCTGCAAGTGCCGGAATCGTACAAATTCGGCAACATACAGCAACGGATTTTGCGACCAGCCCAGAAGCAGTTCGCTGAGTTTACCGACATCAATTTCGATTTCGAGCCTATGAAGGGTAGGGGAGGGAAAATCAAGAAGCTGCGGTTTCGGATTTACAAAAACAAGCCGGGCGGTGCGGTTGGGCTGGAGGAAGCCGCCATCGAGCCGAAAGCTGCCGTCAATGCGCCGCCTCCTGGCAGCGGGGGCTTATTCGCCGAATTGTATCCTTCCGTCCGGCAATGGTTAGCGGAGGACGTTTTCAAGAAGCTGGTAGCCGAATACCCGGAAGGACAGGTTAGGAACGCCGTGCGTTACACGCTGAACCGCTTGGAAAAGGGCGAAACCATCGAGAACATTGGTGGGTACATCGTGGCGATGGCGAAGCAGACGATGCTTTTTGACCAGTTGCAAGAGCGGAAGGACAAGGACACGGCTAAGAAGCAGGCGGAGTTGGAAACCGCCCGCCGAAGGGAGGAACTGGAATCGCGGAAAAAAGAGCTTTACCAAGAAGTGATGCGGAAGGAGGACGCCATCATGGAAGCCATTTTCATCGAATTCCCGGAGGCGAGGGCAGCGGCAATAGATTCTTTGAAGCATAATGCGTTTGCCAGCTATGACCCCCGCAAATCGGAAGCGGAAAATTTCCAAAACCCCTCTTTTGCCGCGGCTTATCGTACAGCCGTGCGGAAAAGTTACGCGCAAAGGTTTGAGGCATTGGACAAACAATACCAGCCTAAAATCAAATCAATCAAAGCAGAGATTGCCTTGCTGTGAATTTAGAATTAGCTTGCGTACTGACGTATGTACTTACTGACGTAAGCTGATTCGATAACGAGAGACATTCCCAAAAGTGTTATAGGGATTGCAAAATAGCTGCGCCAACTGCATGAATTCACCCGCAAAACCTTTTGGAAAGTGAGGCTTACTTGAGTTGAAAGAAAGGGTAGGGGAGCGCAAGTGATAACACTTTTGGGAAGCAAAGAACAAAAGCGATAACATTTTTGGGAAATAGAAAACGAATGGCAAAAAACAAAATCATCAAGGTACAGGGAAGGGAAATCAGCTTCGTCACCTTTGGAGAGGAAGACTATATCTCCCTGACAGACATCACCACCAGCTTCCCTGACGGAAAATTCCTCGTGCCGCGTTGGCTGCGCAATCGTGACACACTGGAGTTTCTTGGCGTCTGGGAAAAGCTGAACAACCCGGATTTTAGAGTAATCGAATTCGATAACTTATACGCCGAATCGGGGCACAACCGTTTTTCGCTTTCCATCAGCAGGTGGATGGAAACGACTGGGGCGATTGGCTTCCAGTTGCGAAAAGGAAAAGGGGCTAATACCTATGCTCACCGCGACATCGCGCTTGGGTTTTGCTACTGGCTCAGCCCGCCGTTCCAGTTGTACGTCATTAAAGAGTTCCAACGCCTGAAAAAAATCGAGGCAGAGGAACACAAAGAAGCGTTGGAGTGGAACTTGAAGCGGACGCTGTCGAAGGTCAACTATCGGATTCATACGGAAGTGATAAAGGAGACCCTCGTGCCGCCGAGACTTTTCAACCGACCGAAAATGGAGGGCATCGTCTATGCAAGCGAAGCGGACGTGCTGAACATGGCAGTTTTTGGCATGACGGCAAAGGAATGGCGGTTGCAAAACCCGACCCTAAAAGGCAATATCCGTGACCATTCCACAGAGAGCCAATTGCTGGTCTTGGCGAATTTGGAAAGCCACAATGCGCAGTTCATCAAAGAGGGTTTGAGCCAGGATGAAAGATTGGCGAAGCTGAACGAAATCGCTATATACCAAATGCAGATTCTTGCCAACGTTCCTTCATTAAAGGCTTTGTCACCACCAGAGGGCAAACAGGAATAGGTTTCAACGAAGACTTCGCTTGCCATGTAGATAGAAAAGGCTGCCCCAACCGGGACAGCCTCAAAAGCGCAAACCGTCGTAAAAATTCTCATTCCACCGCCAGCGCAAACCAAAACCCATCCTCCTCCTCGAAGGCACAGAGGAGGAAGTCCTCGTCCAGTTGCAAGTCCAGTTCATGTCCGTTGAAGTCGAGCATTGCCTCGACGACCGTCGCCTCGCACGACCAAGGAGTGGTCGGCGATGGCTCGCCCTTGTACGTCCATATCTCAATGGGCGCTTTGCAGAAGCGGTAATCGGTGGAGCGGAAGGTGACGCGGTGCATCTCGAAGTTCCAGGAGAGTTCGAGCAAATCGGAGCCGACGCAGGAGAAGGGCGAACTGCCGGGCAGGTAAAGCTGGCAGTCTTCCATCTCGAAGTATCCGATGAGGAGGCTGGTGCAGTTGCACGGCTTGGTTGGTACGTCGGTAGTAGTGGCGGGCTTCGGTTCGTCGTCCTTTTTGCAGGATGTGAACAATATGCAGCCCATAATGAAGATGGTGATAAGGATGTTTTTCATGGCACAAATAGATTTGAAAGGTCATTGGTCACTTAGAGCCATTGGCCATTGTGTTGACAATCAATGACTTAATGACGAATGACCCCAATGACGAATTCAATCGTGAATCTCGCAGGCGCCGTACATCTTGACCTTGACGGTAGGCTCACGGGCGTCAATCTCGACGAGGGCGGGCTTGGCTTCGTTGAAAAACCTAACGAAGTAAAAGCCGGGCTGGGGCAGGGGACAGGAAATGGAGAAGCCCCGGCAGAACCCATGCTGGATGAAGTAGAGCGGCTTACCAACGTCCTCAGCGTAGTAAATGCGGAAAGGGATGGTCTCCCCGAAGCTGTAGAACTTGGAGATGAACTGCGTCCTGAAAAAGGACGGGAATTGCTCGACGGTGAAGGTGCTGTCGCCGTGGGTGGCGCAGCGGGCGTTGACGAAGCAGCGGACAACGTGCTGGTCAACGGGTTCGAGCTTGCTCAGGTCAAGTTGACCAAAAGCGGCTGTGCTCAGGCACAGAAGGATGAGGGTGGGTTTGAGAGTCATGGCACAAATAGTTGAAACTAATGATGAATGACAAATGGTGAACGATGAATGGCTGCAAGCCTTAAGAATGGCGGCGCACGGCAAGAAGGCAGGCATGATTTGGCTACCGGGTAGGGTGGGGCAGGGCAAAAAAAGTTGCACGTGGTGCGGGCTGCACCATTGCACCAAATAAGGAGAGGTTGATGCAAACGGCTGGAAATCATTGTTTTATAGCACAAATAGTCCCTCTGTCGGTTTGGTGCATCGCACCAACGTGCAACAAACAGCTTGGTCAGATGGGCTTGTCCCGGTCTTCGGGGGCGATGTCGAGGTCTTTCTCCTTTCGGTAAATGACGAGCTTCCGGCTGATGGTCGTGTGCGCCCAGTCAATGTCGTACAACTGCTTCAACTGCTTGGCGATATCGCGGAAGGAGGTGTTGTTCTTTGTGCGCTCCTCATAGGCGAAGCGGATGGCTTCGGATTCCACCTCCGAATGGTCTTTGGCGGTAAGGTGGGTTTGCTCGTGCGAGAACCCGTAAAAATCATATTGAAGGAAACCATCGTTGCGGCTGATGGCGCAATCAACGACGTGGGTCTCGTCGAAGGGCTGGTAGCCGTCACTGCGGTTGCGGCACTTGGTCTGCTTGATGTACCGCTTGTCGGGGTCCTGCTTCGAGAAGCTGATGGCGACGACCGACTTGGCGAAGTTGTCGAGGTTCTTCGCCCCGGCGAGGTGCCGCGACTGTACGGGCTGGCTCAGGTCGCGCTTGGGCGTGTGCGCAATCACCAAGATGGTCAGTGGCGGGTAGCGACGCTGCATGGCGCAGAGCTTTTTCATCAGCTTGGTAGCCACTGCCGGGTCCTGGCTTTCGGAGGAGATATAGGTAATGTTGTCAATGATGATAAGCCCTGGCTTGTGGATTTCGACGTCCCGCAGGATTTCGTTCATGATGAGTTCGTCGGCATTTTCGAGGTCGAGGAAGTCCGGGTTGAGGTCGGAGCGGTGGTAGTTCTCGTTGAAACGGAGGATGCCGTTTTCCGGCTTGTAACGTGCGTAGAGTTCATTGTCCTGCATTTCAAAATCATAGTAAATCACCAGCTTGGGAGCGGTCTCGTTCACGAACTCCGGCTCGTCGGGGAACAGGGGGAAGCCCTTGCTGGCGGCATCGCCGATTTGGAAGGCGAGGATGGTCTTTCCCGACCCGGCGTCGCCGAAGAGGATGCAGACCTCGTTTTCCTTGACGAGGTTGCCGCAGATGCGGCGGCTGGGCGGCTCGTTCTTGCCCGATTCCATGACCTCGTTCATGGTGCGGTGGCGCAACACCTTTGCGGGGTTGATGTAGCGGGTATGCTTCGCAATGTCGTCGTACACGTCGAAGACGTTGTTGTGCAGGTTCTGAGCCTGCTGGATGAAGCGCAAGCCCTGACGGACGGCTTCCCGGCGCATGAACAATTCATAGAGGATGCGGCAATGGTCATCGAGGTGGGCGTCCGTGAGCACGGCGCTGGAACACTCGGCGAGGTAGTGCGGCGGGACTGCGCCGTTGGGCTTCATCTCAACGATATTGCCCTCCTTTTTGACGCCATTTTCTCCGAGCAACCCCATACCCTTTAGCTCGTGGGTGACAGTGAGCAAGTCAATCTTTTCGACGCGCCCGGAAAGCACGTCCATTGCAGCGTACAGGCTTTGGTGCCTTTCCTCGAAAAAAGCGGCTTTTGGCAGGTAACGCTTGACCTTCTGAAAAGCGCCCGCAGTCATGAGCGCTGCGCCGATGACTGCCTGTTCGGTGGAAACGTCGTGCTGGAGGGAGATGCCGAATTGTGCGAGCTGCTCTTGTGAAACCGGGTGGTGGTCGTCCTGTAACGAGCGGTGCGTGTTGCGGTTCTTGCTTTTCATACTAAGTCAAGTTTAGATTAAGCGTCGTAGCCCGTCGATGGTGTTCAATACCTGACAGGTGTCAATAACTTGGCTTTATTTCGTTTGAAAGGAGACGATGACGTACAGCGATGTTACTGTAAAGAGCAGCCGGAAACTTCAATAATAGTGTGGCGGAAATGCGTTCGAAAAGTGCGGAGTCGCTAACTGTGAAGTGAAACTTTGATGCAAATTAGTGTAAAACGCCAATTTTTCAAAGAAGTTTTGTTTTTTCGTGTAGCTAACTGTGCTATCAAACGTACAGCTCGGGACGGGGGAGGTGGCAATGGCTGTCTCCCCGTTCTTCGGCAAGTGGTCGTTACCTTACCAAACCGATTTTTCCGGCCAGTTCCATCCTTGAAGCATTGAGCTTTTCCTGAACACTTAGCAGTCGAGCCATAGTTTGCTCGTCATGGGGATGCACGTTCCTAATCTGTTCCAAGTTTTGTCCGCAAAGCTGGTTGACCACTTTCAGCTTGAGGCGGTAAATGGTCTTGGCGATGCTTTCCAAATAGGGTTTTGCGGCGGAACTGCCTTTTGGGGCAAACCCACGCTGTTCCCAATGCGGGTCAACCTCGATGGCGTTTTCGTGCATCAGGTTGGCAGCAAACCCGCTCAGTTCGAGGTCTTCTTGCGCTATGAAATGCTGTGCGGTGACGGGCTTTTTCGCCAATACCAATTCGATGCTTTCCCTGTAGATACGCTGACAAAGTGGGTCTTCGAAGTGTTCCAGCACATCCTCGATGTTGGCGAGGATGTGCTCGGCGACGGTGATGTCCTCTTTTGGGTCGTAGATTTCAACGCCGTGTTCGAGGAGGAGGTAGGTGAGGTGAGCTTCAAGGGATGATGAGGAGCCCCTAACCCCTAAAGGGGAATTTTCGCCCCCAGCCATTAGATGGGAGTTGTTCTTCCTTGCCAAAGCCTGTACGGCTTTGTTGGTTTCTGCCGTCAAAACATTTTCGGTTTAGCCCATGAGCGAGGCACAGTCTTTTATGAAAAACGAGCGCTTTACGGGGTCGGATACATGGGCGATGCTGTCCACAATGCTGTGGACGGCGGCGGCTTTCTTCACGGGGTCGTTGCCCGCATCGGCGAGTAGGATGCTGGCTTTGAAGGTGATGAAATCCTTTGAATGGGTGGCGAGGAATTCCGAAAAAGCGGCGGTGCCAACCTTGGACAAAAAGCTGTCCGGGTCGTCGGGGTGGGGTAGGGGAGTGACCCGCACGTTCAGGTCGAGTTCGAGCGCCAAGTCCAAACCTCGTAACGCAGCGCCAATGCCAGCCGGGTCGCCATCATATAATATGTGCAGGTTCGGGGTGAAACGATGGATTAGCAAAAGCTGCCCGGTGGTCAGCGCCGTGCCAGCCGATGCGACGACGTTTTCGATGCCTGCTTGGTGAAGGGCAATCAAATCGGTATAGCCTTCGACGAGGATGCACTCGTCTCGTTGGCGTATGGCTCGCTTGGCGAGGTGGATGCCGTAGAGGTTTTGGGATTTGTGGTAGATGGGGGATTCGGGGGAGTTCAGGTACTTGGGTAGGTCAAGGTCCCTACGGGATGACAAGCTATCGCAAATGCGACCAGCGAAGGCGATGGGTTTGCCGCTGAGGTTGTGGATGGGGAAAATGACCCGGTTGCGGAAGAAGTCTTTGCCTGATGTGGTAGTCAAACCGAGTTTTTGGAGGTACTCCAATTTGAAACCTGATTGAGTGGCAGCTTTTGTAAGGGCATCCCAATTGTCGGGAGCAAAACCCAATCCGAATTTTTGGATGGTGGCTTCCGTGAAGCCCCGGTTTTTGAGGTAGTCCAGCCCGGTGCCAGGCAATTGGCTTTGGAAAAACTTCAGGGCGAAGTCGTTGAGGATGAAAAGGCTTTCTTCTTCTTGGTGGACTGCCAGTTGCTCTGGCGAGGGCTTGGTTTCCTGTACCTCGATGTTGTACTTGCGGGCGAGCCAGCGCAAGGCTTCGGGAAAGCTGTAGCCCTCGTGCTCCATGAGGAAGCTGGCGGCGTTGCCGCCCTTGCCGCAGCCGAAGCACTTGAAGGTGTTGCGGGCGGGCGAGACGCTGAAGGAGGGTGTCTTTTCGTGGTGGAAGGGGCAAAGGGCGTTGAGGTTTGCACCGCTGCGGCGGAGGGTGAGGAAGTCAGAGACGACTTCTTCGATGCGGGCGGTTTCGAGGATGAGACGGGAGGTGGGAGACAGAACCATGTTTTAGTTTTGTTGTAATTTTAGTGAGGTCGAGTTCGGTACTTGCGCTTAATAGTGCTGGGAAGGAAATAAGGCGTTTGTGTTTGGGTGGAACTTGCCCAAAAGATAACGGATTGTAGTGGCTATAAGTTTCCGTGTCCGGGAATACAGGACTACCTCAGGTTTTCTACGCATGTTGGGAAAACAATTTGGACCCGGGACAGCTTTTTTCAGAGATTGACAACGCTACGCCTCACGGAACGCTGGCGGTTTAGAACTAAGTCGAGGCTAAGGTCAATGCTAATGAAGTAGGCAAAAAGGGAATCTTTGGATACATTAGGGCTACGCTGGGAACAATAATTTGTCAAAAAATGCCAATTTGTTGAAAATGCTAATTGCTTTTGTGGCTCCATTTTGTTTCGCCCATTTTAATCAATCAATTTTGTAACTGATTGAATATGAACGATGTATCCTTTTTCGGCGGAGCCGCCGAAAAAGGGAGTTTTCTCATTTATCCACAACTTTCGTTATTTAAGCTTTCCACGGTATGCGCCTCGATTTGTCTGTATTCCCCTCACCGGGACCAAATTCGATTTATAGGATAACAAAGAGTAACACTGTTCAAATCTGTAGCATCAGATGATTGTTTAAAAGTGAAAATTTTATTTATAAAATACTGATTATCAGAAATTTACACAGGAAGAGACAGAAAACCCCCAATGTTACTTTTTGTTGACTGCAAAATGTTGGAGGAGGAGTATAATCCCTTGAACTTTGGGGTGGCAAATGCAAAGAGGGTCTTACCCCAATCAGATTGCAAAAACTACTTATAGAAACCTCTCAATATTAAAGTTGCTAAGGTTGGTTTTGCGAGGGAATGCCCCAGTTTGTCGGCTTCAAAAAATCCGGTCTACACTTAATATTTCGGTGCATAACTCAGAGAGTAGAGTAGTTACAGTTTTGTTTCGAGAAAGGCTAGAGGGAGGGGGCTCAATTAGAAAATTAGATATCATCTTCTTATTAGCATAAGTTAAATAGTTTGCATGAACAAAAAAGGGTACACATAATAGTAGAACAACAAAAACCCACGCCCCGTGCACTATTTAACACTGAATTCATTTGGTTTTTTGGGGTATTCAGGCGGTCACCTTTCAAGGGGCTGCCTGATTTTTTTCAACAATCTTTGGGAATAAAGGGAGGAAGGGGGCCAGCTTGATTCAAGCTGGCCCCCTTCCTCCCTTTATTCCTGCTCGTTTCATGTGCCTTACTCGAACGCGCTCACCGAGAAATACCCCCTCCCATCCATAAAATGGCGTACGCTGCCGAACCCCGACTGCTGGCCCATCTTCTCGATTTGCTCCAAATCATATTTCTGGGAAACCTCTGTATGGATGACCTCGCCGTCCTTGAAATCGAATGAATGGCTGCCTATTCGGACAATCTGTTTTTTCATGCTCACCAGAAAACTGTACGCCGTGCCCGTCAGAGGGTCGTAGGTAGGGTAGTGGTCGAAGTTGGCGAGGTCGAAGTTGGCGCCGAGTTCCCGGTTGATTCTTTCCAACAAATTCATGTTGAAGCGCCTCGTGACGCCCTTGCAGTCATTGTAGGCACGGAGGATGGTCTTCGGGTTTTTCTTCAAATCAATGCCAACGAGTAAGCGGTCACCTACCTGCATGGCGGATTTAATCTTTTTCAAAAAATCAACCGCAGCGCCATTGGAATAATTGCCAATATTACTGCCCATGAACAGGATGATTTTTGGGATGCCCCGGTCTATCGTGGATAGGGTCTTGAAATAATCGCCCGGAACCGGCTTCACCTTCAAATCTGGCAGGCGGGACTTCATCAGGCTGGCGTTTGTTTCCAGCACGTCCGGCGAGATGTCGAGGGGGCAATAAATGAAGTTTTTACCCAATACCTTCAAGCGTTCGAGGAAGTAAACGGTTTTGCTGCCGTCGCCTGCCCCCAGTTCCACCACATCGAAAAAATCGTGGTCGAAGCCTTCGACCAGTTCGGCGGCTTGGGCTTTCAGGATTTCCAGTTCGGCCTCGGGCAGGTAGTACTCTTCCAGCCGCATGATTTCCTGAAAAATCTTGTCGCCTTTTTCATCATAAAAATACATGGATGACAGCTTTTTCAGGGGCTGCGACAAGCCCGAAATAACGTCCTCCAAAAAGCCTTCATGGTAGTCCATAATAGTCAGTTCTTTGTCCGGGGCTGTTGGTGGGCGCCCCAGATTGTTTTGTTGCAAAAAAGTGATTAATCGGGCGTTCACCCTTTGAATTGCACCTGCTTCAGGCGGTCGTCCTTGATGATGCTCGTGACCAACCAGACGTATTCCTGGTTTTCCTTGTCGTAGCCGAGCGCTTTGAATGAATTGCCGAAAGGGCAGGCTGGGAAATCCTCGAAACCCACCCGTAGCTCAAACCTGTCGGGGTTTTCGTTGAATTTCTCCTTGAGGATTTTCGGCATCCCATATTTCATCGGGGCGGTGTCTTCGCAAACATATTCCTGCACGGGCTGGTCCAGCTTTTTTGAGACCACGCCACCCGAATAATAATGCTCGCCCAATAAATCTATCAGCAGCCCTTTGTCCTCGCTCGCCTTGTCCTTGATGGTGAAGAGGAACTGGCTGTCCACTGCGTTTTCAGTAATTTCAAACTGAAAGGCATCCTCCACGTCAAATTCCTCCATGTCCAAATGCTTCTTGGAAGTCGTGCAGTAAAGCTGTTCGCCTTTCACTTCGTAATCGTCCGAATAGCCTTTTGCCCTCAATTCGTTGACTGCGCCCAGCAGGTTGTTTTCGTTTAATTTCATTTAAAAAATTTACTGGTTAAAAAAAAGTTTTCTTCGTTTGGTGCCTGCCCCGAACGTGGTGGCCCCGAACGGAGTTCGGGAGCACATGGACTACCTCGCCAGTCGGATGCCCGAAAACATCCACCTCAGGTGCGGGTGGAAGAAGTTGCGGTAAGTATGGCGGCTGTGCCCCTGCGGCGTTGCTGCCGATGCGCCCCGCAGCACGTGCTGGTTCACCATGAACTTGCCGTTGTACTCGCCCAGCGCCCCGGGCACTTTTGAGAAGCCGGGGTAGGGGAGGTAGGCGCTCCCCGTCCATTCCCAGAGCTGGCCCCAGTCGAATTTGGCGGAAGCTGCCTCCCACTCGAACTCCGTCGGCAGGCGCAGCCCCTTCCACTCGGCATAGGCAAATGCCTCGAAATAGCTGACGTGCTGCACGGGCAGTCCGGGGTCCACAGCTTGTAGCCCCCGGTAATTGTAGCAGTGCCACTCACCGTCCACCTTGTGCCAGTAGAGCGGCGCTGTGATGCCGTTGTTGTTCACCCAGTCCCAGCCTTCGGCATGCCAGAGGTTGAAATTCTGATAGCCGCCGCCCTCGATGAACTCGATGAACTCCCCGTTCGTGACGAGGCGGTCCGCAATTTCATAAGGCTGCAGATAGACCTTGTGCGCGCCCAACTCATTGTCAAAATGATAGCCCTCGCCCTGGTGCCCAACCGTATAGACGCCTTCGGGGATAGGGATGAAGCCCAATGCTGTTTTTTCAGCCTTCGTCAAAAAACGCCCGTTTTCATAAATGGGGAAGGTGGGCTGGTGCCCCAGGATGTACTTGAGGTCGTAGGCCAGCAACTCCTGGTGCTGCTGCTCGTGGTTGATGCCGACCTCAATCAAAAATAGCAACTCCTCATCGGGCGATTGGCCGAGCAGCCGGGCGAGGTGCTCGGTCACGTATTTCCGATAGCTGTACACCTGCTCCACCGTTGGGCGGGTCATCAGGCCGCGGTTGGGGCGTAGCACCCGCTTGCCTGCATTGTTATAGTAGCTGTTGAACAGGTAGGCGAAATCGGCGTCATAAATCTCGTACCCCTCCATGTATGGCACTAAGACGAACTGCTCAAAAAACCAGGTGGTATGCCCCAGATGCCACTTGGGCGGCGAGACGTCCACGACGGGCTGCACGGAGTAGTCCTCCAGCGCAAGGGGGCTGCATATCGTCTCCGACAATTGGCGGGTTTCCCTGAATCTTTTCTCGGGCAGCATTTTAAGTTTTGTTTTCTCTTCGTGTAAAAAGGTCATGTAAGTTGTTTTAAAAAAACATTGGAACTCTCCGTCAAAAAAGACTCGGCAGCGCCGATGAAGCCATCTGGGCTGCCGAAATGGGAAATGGGCAAAACGGCTCCGCCCCACTTCTCCGCCTCCCAGTACCCGTGCTCCAAGTCAGGGAGCCCATGCGGGTACAGCCGGCGGTTGTGCCGCAGGAAGCTGTTGTAAAAATAGGGTATGCCGCTGACCTCGTCGTCTGCGGGGGCAAAGCCTGCAAACTGGTGAAGCCCATTGCCATAATCGCAAAAAATGCCCGTGTCGAAATTCGTTGGCCATATCCGCACCTCGCTTGTCTGGTTCAGTGCGGAAAGCGTGCTTGCAAGCACCTCGTTCGCGCCCGTGCGCAGCGTGGCCCAAAGCCTCAGTGCATCTGCCCCGACGGGCAGGGCCACCCGGTTTTCGTCAAAACGGCCCGGAAACCGGAAGCGGAGGCCGCTCCCCAGGTCGGTGGAGAGGGACGCGTTCGCCTTCAGCACCAGCCCCAGGGTGGCGACGACCTCGTCGTAGCCTTGCCCTTCGGTCGTCACGTACACGTTTTCATTAGGGGAAACGATGGCAAATGCATTTTCAAAGATATCGAATGCGGCAAAGAACAGGTTCCCCTCCCTCCCAAAGCTACGCCCCTCCAGCCGCCCCGTGCTGCTGTTCCAACTGAAATTGGCATGGCTGTAATCATCGGCAGGTGTCACCGTTTGGTATCCAATTTGCCCCAAGACCCGCCCCCAGTTGTGCAGGGTCTGGTCGCAGGCAACCAAGTTTTCAATATTCATTTCCAATTTTTGGCTTGAAAGATACGGGCCGCAGCCGGGTCAGCGGCCGCAGCCTGTACCTGCTTGGCGAGTGGATTATGCTTTGTCGAAATACCGCTCGCGGACTACCATGCCGGCGTCGTTCCAGTCCCGGCTGATAATCTCGTGGTGGTAGTACTTTGACCCATCTTTGAGGTCGAAATCGAAAGTGAATTCGGAATTGGAAGTGTTGCCCTCGGTTGTCCGGTTGTGGAAGGTGATTTCGTTCACCTTGGCCAGGTTGTCCACCAAACCTTGGATCTTGGCAACGAACTGAGCCTTGTTCTCGGTGTTCAGGTTGCCGTAGTCGGAGGTGGCCACTTCATCGGCGAAATACTTTTGGATGCCTTCTACAATTTGGCCTTGCTTGACCATTTCATCGAGCCCACTGGCTCTTTCATTGATTGTCATAAAAAAAATTTAAGGATGAGAAAATTAGGTTCTATTTGGAATTTCGGAATAATGCCTATTGGATGACTGATTCGATTTGCTCCGCAAACTCGAAGTCAAAGTTCGATACCCCACCAAAATCATGGGAGGTCATTCGTATGTCCACCCGGTCGTACACATTGAACCATTCAGGGTGGTGGTTTTTCTTCTCGGCAAGGATGGCGACGCGGGTCATAAAACCGAAGGCGTCGATGAAGCTTTTGAACTTGAAGCTCTTTTCGATGCCGTCGTTGTTCGGTTTCCAGTCGAGGTCACGATTTTTGAGCTCGGCGATAATTTCATCGCCTTTGAATACGGTTACGTTCTTCATCAATGTTGAATTTTTTAGTTGAACGATAATGTTCCATGCCCGAAGTGGGCGGAATATTGCCTGCAATAAACAATGACTGTCGAGTTTGCTTCCACGTCAAGCTCGTCCGGTAGGGGGAATGTTTTCGAGGGTTTGGAATACTCGAACAAACCGATGTTTGTCAAGGCATTGTCCAACTGGCCGGCTGGGTTCGAGCTGAAAGCAATGGTAACATCGGGAGCGCCGGGCGCCACCCAAAAGCCCTGGCTGAAGTGGAGTGCCCTTTTGCCGTTGTCGTCGGTGATTTCGGCTATTCCTTTGGCCTCCGGGCCGTTAATAATTGTGCTTGCGATTACATTCATTTCTGTTCGTTTTTTTTTTGTTTAAGTCAATTTCACGTCTGTCATTATTTCCAAAATGGCTGGGCCGTCATGTTCCAGAATGGTTTTCATGGCTTTTGCAAGGTGTTCCCTTTTTTCTACTTTGATTCCAAGCCCTCCACAGCCATTGGCATATTCTGCAAAATCAGGGTTGACCAATGACGTTGACCAGACATCGAGGTGGGCCGCCTGCTGCTCTTTCGAGATTTTGCCCAGCTCGTTGTTGTTCAGCAAAATGAGCTTAATGGGCATGTTGTACTTGACCGCAGTTGTAAATTCCGCCAGGTATTGGCAAAACCCGCCGTCACCGGCTACGGCGATAATCGGCCGGTCATTGCCGACGGCTGCCCATGCCCCCATAGCTGCGGGAAAGGCAAAGCCTATTGACCCCAGATAGCCCGACATGAGGAAAGTGTGGTTGACCGCTTCAAAATAGCGGCCCAATGAATACGCATTATTGCCCACATCAACGGTCATGATAGCATTTTCGGGGGCCTGTCTGGTCAGTTCATCAAATATAGCAATAGCACTTATCCCCTTTCCCCTGTCTTCCAACAAGCGTTTTTTCTTTTCATCCCTCCATATTCCCCAACGCTTGGCTATTTCCCCTTTTCGGTTGGTTTTGTTTTTGAGATTGGTGCATTGCTCGTGGAGCATTTCTATTGCAACAGATATTTCACCCCATACAGCGGCGTCCACTTCGTGAAATTTACTTAATGCCAATGGGTCAAAATCAATTTGTATGGTTGGGATTTTAGGGGCAATGCCTGTGTGCTTTGAAAAAGAAGCCCCAACCACGAGCAACATATCAGCCTCATTCATAAAATAGGAGGCGATGGGCGTCCCACTTCTCCCCAACACACCGCAGCCCAATGGATGCTTATCTGAAATCTGCCCTTTGCCTTTAAAGGTGGACATCACAGGGCAATTTAGTTTTTCAGCAAAGGCAATTATTTTATCCATACAGAACCGGGCGCCGTATCCTACGATAATAGCAGGTTTTTCTGATTTGTCGAGTAATTGCAGGGCTTTTTCAAACGACTCTTTCGGTGGGGCAATCGTAAGCGGGGTAATCCGCCCTTCGGGTGTTTGGGCCTTCGTGCCTTGAGCAACTTTTGTGGTTTGTATCTCGTCAGGAAAAGTAAGGTGCGAGACGTCCCGCCTTAGAATTGCATGCTTTATTGCCAGGCTCATCAATTCGGCATGCTGGCTATTGTTTTGGACCCGATGGTTAAAAGCCGCTACTGCACTAAAGGCGCTCACTAAGTCCAACTCCTGAAAAATACCTGTCCCAACTACCTGTGTGGCCACTTGCCCGGTGAGGGCGAGGATAGGGGAGCTATCCACTTTAGCATCCCAAAGGCCTGTGTAGAGGTTGGTCGCTCCGGGGCCCGCAATAGTGAAACAAGCGGCAGGCTTGCCAGTTAATTTTCCATAACCAGAGGCGGCGAAGGATGCTGCCCCTTCATGGCGGATGCCTATATATTTAAGGTTACCTCTTTCTTCTTGTCTGCGAAGTGCATCGCCCAATCCTAAATTGGAGTGGCCAACCATGCCAAACACCCGATTTACGCCCCAGTTAATCATTGTCTCGACCATTACATCGGTGATGGTCGTTTCGTGCGGCGCTTCTTCTTCGACGCCTACAAAAACAGCATCCTTCTCTATTCTGACTTCGTAGGCAGGTACGCCGTCATC
The DNA here is from genome assembly GCA_022841745.1 of Saprospiraceae bacterium. Lineage (GTDB taxonomy): Bacteria > Bacteroidota > Bacteroidia > Chitinophagales > Saprospiraceae > UBA6168. Next base: position 38,819 of record JALHQW010000031.1, read on the forward strand.
AAAACCTCCGGGCGGTTTTCCTGTACAGGGATGATAATCCCAGCCATGCCAGGGGCATCGAAGCCACCCATTCTCGATAGAACCCTCTCCGAGCGGCCCGCCTTGATGCGGACAGGTATTGCTTAATGCACAGATTTTCCCCTCAAAATTAGCAAGGCAAATATCCTCGTGGCCTGCGGTGACGGTCATCACCCGGTTTTCAAGCAATTCGTTTTTGTTGTCAAGGACCTTGTGCCAGATTTTTTTTTTCATCGGAGATCAATGTCGTTTTTTATCAAGATGATGGAATTGAGGTAAGTGGTGAGGTTCTCAATGGTTTTGCCATCTTCTTCGATTTTTTTCTTAAGCCTTGTTTTTGCCATTTTTATGCTGCCAACCTCCTTGTACTGTAGTTCTGCAATCTCCTTTGAAGATAAGTTCATTTTTATCAAGGCACAGAGCATCAAGTCATTTTGTGTCAGATTAGGGTGGAGTACCGACAGTCTTGCGAAAAAAGGCTCATTGGTCTTTAGCAGTTTATAGTCGATTTCATCAAAGAGTGTGTTTTTGGTGCTTCGGTCGATGATGCGCCTCAACTTCCTTTTCTCATCTTTGGCTATATCTGCCGTTTCGATTTCCTTTTGGAGCACATCAAGCATGGTTTTGATGTTGTTGCCCATCAGCACTTGGCTCCTCAATTCACCCTCCAGCTCCATTTTCTTTTCAGAGATTTGTTTGTTTAGAATCTTTAGCTCTTCGTTTGTTGATTTCAGTTTCTCGTTTTGCTTACTGATTATATTGCTTTTCTCAATTGACTCTTTTAGGAATTTGTTTTTTTGATAGAACAGGAAGAGTATGGAGCTTAATGCCACCATAATGAGAAGGGATATGAAGATATTCTTTTTTTGATTTGCTATCTGTTCTTCTTTCACTTGGTTTTGAAGGGTTAAAGCTTTGATTTCAGTGCTTTTGGCTAATATTTCCAAAAAAACAGAAGTGGTCACTTCGTCTATCTTTTCTTGTAAGATAACTTGTTGTGTCTGTAGCGCTTCTATGATTTTATCTATTTCGCCTGCCTCTTTTTCTCTTTTAACGTGAATTATGGCAGTTAAACAGTCCCGTAGGGACGGAACATCGGTAGCAAAATCAATAAAATAAAGGCTCGGCGTCCCGTTAGGGACGCAACAATCAGTTGATGTTGCGTCCCTAACGGGACGCTAAAAGACTTTTTCGGTAAATTCTACCGATGTTTCGTCTCTACGGGACTGTTTATCAAGCACTTAGAGCCATAACTCACGTTCTTTTAAGTACCTCTAATGCCCACTTTTTTCTTTGGAGTGCCATCAGGTATGGGGTGCCTTCTTTCCCTGATGTTTCTATCGCTTTGTCAAAATAACCTGTTGCTTTGTCATAGCTTTCTGTTGTTAAGTCTATCTTAAAGATAGCCCAGCCGGCATATGCATAATCTACCGAAGTTCTTCGAGTGCTGGGGTTGATGGCAGTTTTTATGGCATTGTTATATGCCTCCAAGGCAAGTTTTGGCAGGTTGCTGTTCATGTAACTGTGTCCCAAGACCCTGTAGTGGATGTCAAGCGTCTGGGTATGCCCTGTTTTCTTATAAATCTCAATACTTTGCTTGAGGTATTCAATTGCCTCTTCAAACTTGTTTTCTTGGTTTTTATACAGTGCAATGTATAGATAAGTGTCGGCTATGTCGGACAACATGTTTGCTTTTCTTGATTCTTCTACTATGAAGTCGAATATTTCATAAGCGCGCCCAATGCTGTCTGGTAGCAACCCATAAGTATTTGCAAGTTTGTTGTAAACCAAGAAGTGGTAGTGGCTCCAAGATGCGTCTTTATTCAGCAAATCTATCGCCCTCTGCTTATCGGACACCATTTTTTCAAAATTGGTGGAAATGGCTGTTCGATAATTTGTCTGTAGCCCATTTATGAGAACCGCTCTCTTCTTTTCGTGTTCAGGTTGAAAAATGTAGTCGGCAACCACTAAAAGCCGTTTCTCCGATTGTTCAAAATCCTCAATTACATAATAGTAGTTTAATAAGAGCTCATCAATATCAAACACAAGATCGTATAGTTTCTGCTTTACCAGCTCACTGTACAAGGCTTCTAAGTTTTGCTTCCAATCGAGGTTTTTATTGGTAAAGTAGTCGGCTTTATATTCATAAAACTTCCCGATAAGCAGTGCTTGTTTGTTTCCAACCGCCTGCAACTGAAAAGCTAAATCCCTCATTTGCCCAACATCTGCATATTCGACCTTCTGTATTTTTTGCAAATAGCCGGCTGTATCCCAAGCAAAACGGGGCGGCTCTACCTTATTCGCCTTTTCAACATCTTCCTGAAACACACATGAGGGCAACAGGAAAAATACCAAGGAGAACAAAATCTTTGAAAATGATAATGTTGAACTCATAAGGCGACTCTTTTTGTGAACTAATACAATTTCTTGGACCCCCCCTACAAGCCGATTAACTTTTCTCCAAGCATTTTTCAAACATAAAAATCCGACCCCGACGACAGCGTCGTCTCAATCACCACATCGCTTTGCAGCGTGCGGTGCACGGGGCATCGCTCGGCTATTTCAAGCAGCCGCTGCCGTTGCTCCTGCGTCAAGTCACCGACCAAGACCAACCGCTTGCAGATATGGTCGAGCCGTGTGGGCTTGTCGTTGTCCATATCCTGCACGTGCTTTTGGGAGTGGTTGGAATAGACATAGACCTCCCTCAAATCCCATTTCTTGCGCTGGGCGTACAGCTTTAGGGTCATTGCAGTGCAGGCCGTCAAGCTTGACAGGAGCAGTTCGTAGGGAGATGGGCCGAAATCGTTCCCGCCCACGCTTTCAGGCTCATCGGCGGTCAGGGAATGCTTGTTCATCTGTATTGACGTAGTGTACTTGTCCGCCGTCACATCCAGGTGCGCCACCAGTTGCTCTGTCTCCAATTCGAGTGCTTTCTTCGGTTTTGGAGGCAGAAAACGGGAGGCCCAGGAGCCAATCACATTGCCCGCATAAAGGCTGTCCCTCTCCTTTGTCAACAGATGGTCAGCGCCATCGAGGGCAACAAAGCTCTTCGGGTGGAAGGCGTTGATGAACAGGTGGTGGGCATGGTCGGGGCTGACCACCCTGTCAATCGGGGAGTGCAGGACAAGAAGTGCCTTCTTTCTCATTTTTTTGACAATTTCCAGCACCTCGTCCTTTTCAAAGTTCTTGACAAAATCGGTGTTGATTTTGAATGCACGTTTGCCGATGACTACCTCGGCTTCGCCTTTTTCTTCTAATTCGCCTGCTACATGCGAGAAGCGCTGGTAGGCATTGGCGGTAGTGGAGGGAGAGCCGACGGTCGCAATTGCCTTCACCTCCTCCAGTTGCGAGCCGGCCACGATGGCCGCCGTGCCGCCGAGCGAATGCCCGACCAATAGGGCAGGGGCTTCGTAGTGTTCTTTCATGTAAGCGCAGGCATCCATCAGGTCGCTCACGTTTGCCTCGAAATGGCTATCGGCAAATTCGCCCTCACTGAGGCCCAGCCCGGTGAAATCAAAGCGGAGGACAGCGAAGCCATGGCTGGTCAGCGCCCGGCTGATGTTCCGCACTGCGTCAAGGTTGCTGTTGCAGGCAAAGCAGTGGGCAAAGAGGGCGTAGTGGTCGGGTTTTTTATTGGCAGGCAGCTCCAAGTCTGCATGGAGCATGATGCCTTTCGAGTTGGGTATTTTCAATGTGACGCTGCTCATTCTTTTGTTTTATGATTTTGAATTTCTCTTAGGCGTGCTTCAACTTGCCTCTGTCAACCTGTCTGGAAAACCGTTGCATCAGCAATCTGAATTTTGGATGAATATACGCTTTACAGAATTGGTTTTCTGAGTATTTCGAGTAATATTCCCGAAAATGCTCAATATTCTCTTTGAACGACACGAAAGGCAGCACCTTTGTGATAATTGGCTTCTCGAATTCTTGCTGAAGCTCCCCAAGTATCCCATGAATTGCCACTGCTTGTGCCTCAGAAAAAATATAGACCGCCGAGCGGTATTTATTCCGCATGGAATGCTCCGAAGTGCAACTGTGCGTGTACAAATGGATGGCGGCCAGGGTTGCCAGGTCAATTGCGCTGGCATCGAAATGGACGATGACCGCTTCGGAAAGGCTACTGTTTTCGCCCTCCGAAGCAATCCATCCCTGCTCCACTTTTTCAACACCCTTCAGCACGCTGAAGACCGCTTCCGTGCACCAGTGGCAGCCACCGCCGAAGCCTATTTTTCCCATCACGATACAACTTCGACGCCCCGCCAAAAGGCGACGTGGTCCTTGATGTGCTTGGCCGCATCCTTCGGGCTCGGGTAGAACCATGCGGCGTCCTTGTTCTGCTTGCCGTCCACCTCGATAGTGTAGTAGGAGGCCAGCCCCTTCCACGGGCAGGTGGTGTGGAGGTCAGATGCCTTGAAGAACTCTTTGTTGATAGAGTCGGGCGGAAAATATTGATTGCCTTCCACGTTTTTGGTCTCGTTGCTCTCGGCGATGACCTGACCGTTCCAAATTGCTTTTGCCATGATTTTATTCAAGTTTGTTAATGTTTACGAATCGGTGTGAATATCGGAATGCTGATAGCTGACCTTGCACTTTTCGCAGATAAGCTCTTCGCCGTTGCCCGTGCGCTTGAGGGCAATGCCGGCGATGTGCTTATTGGCATACCTGTTAATCCAGCCGACGTTGGATTCCTTGCTGAAGATATTCAGGTTTTCCTGCTTTATTGCATCATAGAAATGGCCGCCGTACTCCTGCCTGCCCCAACAGTTCGGGCAGACGCCTTCGGGGGCTGGCATTTCTTCGGGCGTGTCTTTTTTTTTCAAAAAATTCAAAAGTGATTGTACTAAATCCATGATTGTACTTTTTTATGGTTGTTAAAACTTGACTCTCATTCTGGGCGCTTTGCCAAAGCCTCGGCCTTTATGCCGCAGCGTTATCGTCTCGGCCCCTTTGTTGTGGATACTTTCTGGCTCAGGCACTTCTCGATGGTGATGGCCGAAATAAAAATTCCCGACAAACCCCCAGCAAAATCGCCGACTTCTTGGTTGTTTGGCTCAATGTGGCAAAGTCACCGTAACTAATTGTAAGCAGTAAAATAGTTGAAATTCCAGAACTTTGCCTCTCCTTTCCCGGTACTGCTGAACGAGCCCGGGGTCGCCAGCTCGAACAGTGTACATAAAAAACGAGTCTATGAAGCCGTGCATGATGAACCCCAAAATAATCTCTTCCCCGACTTCCTTTGCCGACAGCACATCCTTGTAAACCTTTGCGCGAGGCGAAGAGGAATTAGATGCTGAAAATGACCCGTCGCGAACCGCAGCGCCATGTTGCCGGGCCATACCATCAACAGGCACTCGGATGTCAGGGCAACGCTCATCACCAATGCGAGGGCGAACATCCGCCTCCTCGCGCCCCTGAGCAACAATAGCCCCGCCACCACATTTTGAACCACGACGGAATGCTACCATGCTGCTTCGTGCCCATTGGGCACGAAAACCTGCCCCGCCAAAAGCACAGAGAGGCTCAGCAAATATGCCTCGTATTTTTTTTCGGCCCAGAAAATCGATAGATTTTTTCACCAATAATGGTTTTATCCGATGCCGCCGATGGCATAAGACCACACATCGAACCGGAACTGGTCTTTGTATTTGATGTATTTATCCAGTTGTTCGATATAAATATGCCTGATTTCTTCTTTGTCTAAAAACTTGCTCTTGTGCATGGCCACTTCTTCTTTTGTAATGCCCTCATCCATTATCATCCGATAGGCAATGCCTTCGTTGACCTCGATGGCCAGGGCCTTTATCTCATCCGGGTGCAGGTTCCTGTCGGCGAGTTCATCTTCCGCCCTGTCTTGATACTCCTTCCCCCAATTTTTTGGGTCGTCTATTATCTCAATCAATGATTTTGCGTCGAGTTCCATCAGGTATTTGCCTAAAGCCATAATGTTTAATTTTGAAGTGATTTAACGAGCTTGCCAATCGTGAGCCCCTGAACAATAATCGAAAAAAGGACGACGGCGTAGGTCATCAGGATGATGCCGCCGCCGAAGGGGTAATTGCCCAGGCTCAACGCCAATGCAATCGAAATGCCCCCTCTCAGGCCGCCCCAGGTCAGTATTTTAACCGTATCGATCGGCCGCGTCTCAGAATGTTTTAAAAACGAATAGGTGGAATACAGGGTGACGAAACGGACAGCCAGCACGATGCCGATGGCAACTACTCCCATTATCAAAAAATGAAAGTCGAAATCCAGCAGGTGCAGCGCCAGGCCGATGAGCACGAACAAAACCCCGTTCAGCACTTCGTCCAAAACCTCCCACACCTCATTCAGTAGTTGCTTGGCCTTGGAATCCATGTCATGGTTCATATCGAGGCCGTTGCCGATGACCAAGCCACAGACCACCATTGCCAAAGGGGCAGACACATGGAGCAGATGCGCTACCGCCGAGCCCGTCATCACCACAGCGAGGCTGAGCAGTACCGCCAGTTTCGGCTCGTCAAAAACGGATTTTATCAAAAGATAGCCAATGTAGCCCAATACTGCCCCATATACCAGGCCGCCAATGGCTTCCCCAAAAAAAAAGCAGCCCTATTTCGGAGGCGATATTCCCCTGTGCTTCCCGCATTCCCGTTGCGGGGACGAACAAAAGTAAGCCCGAAAAAACAACCACACCGACCCCGTCGTTGAAAAGTGATTCGCCTTCTATTTTTAACTGAAGGCTTTTGGTGACGTTGGCTCTTTTTAAGATGGACAGCACCGCAATCGGGTCGGTCGGCGAAATCAATGCACCAAACAACAGGCAGTATATCAGCGGCATTTCCACGCCCATCGCCATCGAAAGCAGCTTGATGCTTCCGCCGACCAAAAAAGTGGAAATCAGCACACCGAGCGAGGCAAACAAAAGCACCGACCACCGCTCTTTTGCCAAATCCCTGATATTGATGTGCAGCGCTCCTGCGAACAACAGGAAACTCAGCAAGCCCTCGAACAACAGGTTTTCAAAATCGGCAGCATAGACCACATCGCAGAATTGCTGAAAGAGCGAAGGGGCCAGAGGTTTCAGCAGGTATAAAACACCTACCATCGCGATACTCAAAATCATCAGCCCAATGGTATAAGGTAGTTTTAACCATTTGTGGTTGATGAGACTGAGTATCGCCGCTAAGCCGAAAACCAAAGAAATAGATTCTGGCATTGTTCTTATTTTTCAAAACCTGCTATACCGCACAGGTCGTACAGCCCCGGCTTGCCGATGGCCGATTTGGTCACGTCCAACAGGTAGCTTTCCTTGAATGTCAGCCCAATGTCCGTTATTTCAAAAATCTTCATCGAAAATGACGAAAAGGCCCCCACGCAGTAGAGGTACTTATTGTCGGGCGTCACGTGCATATCCTTGATGTCGTTGTGCGGGTTGTCAGCATTGACGTGGGCAAACGGCATCGTCTTTTCGACATTGGAATCTTTGATGGAAAATGGGGTGATGACGTTGGTGCCAAAGCTGGCCACGTAGAGCCTGTCCTGCGAGGGGCTGAGCGTGGTCCAGCAAGCCTCGTCCACGTCGTGCTGGGCACCGGTGGTATGGTGGCCAATTTTTTCGACCTTCTTGCCGTTGTCGCGGAGCACCACCAAGCCGTGGTCGTCCTTTTCAGGGATGAGGTTGAAATAACTGGCCATCACCGTTTGGTTGTCGGCCAGCCAATCGAAGCCCACGCCGCCGATGACGCCTTTTTCCTCGTAAAAGCGGGGGTTTGAAATTTCGCCGTTGGCAAAATCATAGACCATGAAACGGCTTGGGCGGGTCTCGTTGACCTCAGGTTTTTCCGTAAAGAAATGAGGCACGCCCCAGAGCATCACCGCCAGTTTTTTACCATCGGGGCTGAACATGGCCTGTGCCGGGCCGCCCCATTTGCGGGCGTATTTGTCGAGCATTTTCACATGGGCAAGCTCGCCGGTTTTGGCGTTCAGGCGATAGAGTTGGATGTTGCGGTCTTTGTCCGAAGCATCCGGCTTGCTTAGGTCTTGCTTGAAGAAAGCGTCGTCCGGGTAGCGCCTTTTCTTTTCACCGTCGTAAAGCACGGTCGGTGTGCCCCACTGGTTGCCGACCACGACCCAGTACATGTTTGCCTCAGCGGCAATGGCCGTGTGGGCGATGGATACAGGGCGGATGCCGTTGGCGTCCACATTTTTTCTGTCCGACAGCTTGCCGTTGATTTTGTCCACTTTGAAAACCGAGACGGTATTGCCCCCCGTGTTCACAGTGAGCAAGTTGTCTTCGATGATGGCGAGCGAATACTGGTTGTCGTAGTCGCCGTTGGCGGGTGCATCGTAATCGCTGCCGCCGTTGCTCCCCGTCCCGTAAACCGTCTCGCCACCGAGCGTGCCATCGGCATAGCGTTCGAGGCAGACCACTTGGTTTTCGCCCTCGCCGTTGGTGGTAGTGTAGATGTACCCTTTGACCTCTTTTTGAATGGGGGCCTCAGTCTGGGAAGCCTCCCCGGTTTTGGCGCTTTCCTGCGAATTGTTTTGGCAAGAGAATGCAAACACCGAGACCAATGCAAGTATCAATGCGAACCGACATTCTTTTAGCATAATCATCTGTTTTGTTTTTTTAAAAAAATTAAAAATTATGGTTTGACGTGCCTCTCGAAGACCCTTCCCACCGAAACATCATAAGCGTCAAAGACTTCGGCCTTGCCCCGTTCCTTGGCTTTTTTGTGCTCCATGTGGGTGTCCCACGCTTCGAAGGCAGCATCGTCCTCAAATTCGACAACGAGCACGTTTTCGCCATCGTCCCCTTGGTAAACTTTGTGCCCGTTGTAGCCCTTTATTTTGGCGATATGCCCTGCCATCTGGCCATAAAGGTTCTCAAATTCTTCCTGAAAATCAGGGTTTACCCTGTATTTGAATACGCCTACAATCATAGTTTTTTTATTTTAAATTGAAAATTGTGACTACCAGCCTTCCGTACCGCTCCCACCTTTGAACGGGCCTGTTAAATCTGCCGTTACCCAACCTGCGTAGAAGCGGCTTTCCTGCGCCGCCACTCGCTCCGGGCCAATATAGCAAGCCAAGCCATGCGGATAAAAAGCAAGGTAACCTTTTAATACTTCATACCCTTCAAATGGCGATTCATAGCTCCACGCAACCATTTTTTCAGGCGCTTCGCTGAAAGCCCAATAAGTGGCTTTGCCCTTCCATTCGCACCAGCTTTCCTTACCGTCCATTTTTGTCAAAAGCCTCCGCTTCACATCCGCCGGGGGGACACAAACCGTCGGCGGATTGGCAGTTTCCCGAACCGAAAGTGCTTTCGCACTTTCTACTATGGTGTTCTCCCCCTTCCGAATTCGGACGACTTCCTGGATGGGCATCACTGCAGGCGGTCTCGGGAAATCCCATACGGACACCTCCCCCTCCTTTGGCTCGACGGCGAATGGCGGCCGGGCCTTTCCCGTGTATTCCCATTTCTTGCGGGCAGCCGCTATCCAGCCGGGTATGTCGTCGTGTTGCTTCATTTTATATCACTTCCGTCAAATCCTTTAAAATGATGTCGTTCCTTTTCCGCAATGCCCTCCGCAGCCAGCCTTTGTGCCCTGCCCCAAAAGTTATCAAAATCCGCTTGCCTTGATAAGCGTATTCGTCTAATGCCTTTTCCATGAATGCGTAATGTGCCCGGTTGATGGCCTCCCAGCCGCCGATGCCCAAATCTTTTCCGAAGGATTTTTCAAAAGCCGTCATTTGAATATCAACGGCTTGGTCGTATCGCTCTGAATCAATCCAAATCGGGTCGTACTCGTCCTCGACCGTCTTGAAGATGGCATTGGACTCCTGCACTGCATGCTGATAAGCCCGCACGTCGGCGGCCCGCCCCGGGTCTTGGTATATCTCGTCGAGCTTGGCTTCCCTGGCGGTGGACATTTGTTCCGTCCACGCCGAGGTTGGGATTATCTCAAATTTCAGCTTTCCCAAAAGCGGGATTATCACTTCCGAATATTCGGGAAATTGGCTCACCCGGCTTTCCGAGATGAACTTATTCTGCTTCCATTCCTCCAGTGCTTTCGGCAGTCGGTCGGGCGGTATTTCGGCAAAAACCAAGTCGGGGTATATCGTCCTGACGATTTCCCGCAGCACCCGCAGGCTATAGGATTTGTGCTCGAAATGCCCGCTGTGTATGGTGCCGAGCACAATGACTTCGTTTTTATTTGTTCCGTCCATTTTTTCTCTGTTCAGTTTTGGGCATCCACGTTCAGTGCCTCGATTTTTGCCCGCAGCTCCTCAATCGCATTGAAAAGGACGACGGGGAAGCTCCCGTGCTCTTCGCCGCAGGCTTCGCAGCGGATGCGCATTTTTCGCTCGGCCGGTATCCGCTCAAAATCAGGTGAAAGGTTGTAGGATATGCGGTGTAAAATCAGGTTCTTGTAAAACCTTTTGTCTTCCGGCGTTACATGGGAATTCGATACGCGGTCAATCAGCAGCTCGGCGTTTTTGATAATGCTCCTGAACTCCTTGACCCCCGAGTCGGCGGTGTGCTTGTGGTCGTCGTGCGGGTCGTCGTCGGACATGAGCAGGTGGTCCACGAAGTGGGTGAGCGCAATCGTGCCATTGTAGATGGTGACATAGTGCCGCTTCCTCATCTCGTCGAACTGCTTTTCCTCGTACGGGAACGATTCAATGCTCTTTTCAAACAGGCGGTACAGCTCCGAGATGTGTTCCAGCTCCCGCTGTATTTTGCCGTCCTCCTTCGCTTCCTCAATCTGCACCGAGAGCAGGTTGTTTGCCTCTATCTGGTCGGTGAGCGCGATGTAGAGCAGCACCGAGCCTACCAGCGACAGTATCGGCGAGGTGATGCCCCCGATGGTGTCGCCGAGCGTACCAGTTTTGCCGAGCAGGTCGCCCGGGAGGTCAAGCATGAACGCCACCGCTGGTAGCACGAACGTGGAAATGATGCCGATGCCGAGCACCCATTTTGAAATCTGCTTCTTGTCCTTTTTCCGTTGCACGTTCAAAGTTTTTCGCCTAATGCCTTCCATGCCGTTGCAATGTTTTTTCGGTACATTTCGGCCCCACCGTTGAATGCCGCCGAACTGCCCTCCAACCATTCCAATTGCTTGGGGCTTAAATATTTTTCAGGCTTTTCCCGATAGGGTATCGCCCGGTTGATTTTTGTGCGCTGTGCCCTGCTCAACGGCAGGTGCTTGTAGGGCGCTTTCCGCAGGTAGTATTGCGGCTCCTTGTCGGTGCGGTAGTTGCCGTTTTTCACCAAAAAGAAACCCTCGCCGAGCGCGTATTTATTCAGGTCATCAATAGAGGCAACTTCCGAATCAAAATATGTCTCAACTACTTCCTTGTGCCCAATCCATCCTGCTTCGGTGGAGATGACGGCGGGGTGCCCGGCCATCGTCGTCTCGCCCGACCAGAAGCAGGGGGTCTCGAAATAGGCTTTTTCAGCGTAGCCGTAGTCTATTTTCAAATCACCTTCCAGTAGCTCGAAGTAGCCGGGCAGGCTGCCCTCGGTCTTCAGCATTACTTCCTTGATTTTGTCGTACATCGCCAACGGATGGTAGCTGTTCGCCAATTTTGGGATGATGCTCTGGCCGTTTTTGCCCAGAAAATAGGCGACGGGGTTGTTCCATGCCAGCTCTGCGAACTGCCTCAGAATCTCGGCATCCCTGCCCGGTTTGTTGTTGAAGATTGCGAGGGGGACAAACTTCTCCTCGATGGCTTCGACCATGAGCGGGTGGCTCAAGACCTCCGCCCCGAAGTTGACGCAGGTGGAGCAGCCGGGCACTTCCTGAAACTGCAAGAGCACGGGCTTGCCCGTCCGGGCGCTTTCCTGCATGGCAAAATCATAGTCCCTGAACCAGGCGACCTTGCCCAGTTCCCGATATTCGTTAATTGAAATTTTTGCATTTTGAGTATTCATGTCCTCGCTCCTTGTTTCTTGTATATTGTTTTGATTTCCAAGTTTTTATTTGGCCCCTGTACCATGTACACAACCGAAAACTCATTTTCATTGGGAAAGGAATACAGCCCCGTGTAGGTGTCGTCCACGCAGAGGTGTTCCGTGCCGACAAACTGTCCCTTTTCCTGTTTCGGGAGCAGGGCTTGGTACAGCTTGCCTTTGCTTGCCCCATCATCAAAAAGCACCTGAATCATTTCGTCCGTTAAGCGGAAAATGTATTTCCGGTAGAACGAGACTTCCTTTTGCTTGCCGGACAGGTTCAGCACACCCATTTCCCGATAATATAATTGGTTTTGTTCGCTGTCCATTTTTTCGAAGACAGCCTGGCCGCCTGCTGTGAAAAACATGTCGTTTGCTTGGTCGCTCAACGTGCGGGCAAACCGCCAGGTGCCTTCCAGGTTTTGAAATATGCGCTTGGCATCATCAGTCCTTCCAAGTTCTTCCTTTGTCATATCATTATAGACTTTATTTTATCCCTCAGCACCGGCACCACCTCCTCCCTGAACCACGGGTTTTTCCCCTGCCACCTGAAGTTCAACGGCGACGGGTGCACCAGCGGGAAATACCGGGGCAGGTATTCCTCGTAGGCCCTCACGGTTTCGGTCAGGTTCTTTTTTTGGCGGTCGCCGAGGTAGGCTTCCGTTGCATACTGCCCGATGATGAGCGTCAGCCTCAAATCGGTGAGGTGGCCCAAAATCCGTTCGTGCCATTGCGGCCTGCACTCGGGGCGGGGCGGGGCATCGCCACTGCCCTTTCCATGGCTGCCCGGGAAGCAGAAGCCCATTGGCATCGTGCCTATCAGTTCGGTATTGGCGAACTGCTCCTTGCTCACGCCGAGCCATTCCCGCAGTGTGTCGCCGCTTTTGTCTTCCCAGGGGATGCCCCGGTCGTGGACCTTCTGCCCAGGCGCCTGCCCGATAATCAGGATGCGGGTGTTTTTGCCCACTGCCAAGATGGGCCTCGGCGGGTTGGGCAGATAGGCGGCGCAGGTTTGGCATTTCCGCACCTCCATGAGCAGTTGTTCAAAGTTTTCGTTTTTCAATCCAATGTTTTTAAATATAAACCAATCCGAAGATCGAAAGTGCATAAATAACCAAAGCGACCCACGAATCAATGCCCATTCCCCAAAAACGCCTCGGTGATTTGATTATCATGCCCAGCGTGAACACCATCGTCAGGATGATGGACAGCGAGGTGAGGAACAGGTCGCTCTTGCCTGCCTGCGGCAACAGCGAGCCTTCGTTGATGATGCTTGCGATGAGGAACAAAAGCGGCAGGAACGAATTGCCCCCGAAGATGTCGCTGATGAGGATGTTGTAGTTCTTCGTCCGTACAAATTCCAACCCGCCTGAAATCTCGGGCAGGGCGGTTATCAGCGAAAGCACCGTAGCCCCGAAAACGATGCCCGAAATATGGTAGTGCTCGGCGATTTGTTCGCTCGTCAGTGCCAAAAGATAGCCAAATACCAAGATGGCTGCCGCCAACACCAAAAGGACGCCAATGGACGTCTTTGGGCTTAGCTTCAATTTTTTCATGCCTTCATGCTCAATGGTGGGAATCAGGTTCGTTGCTTCGCAATGCTTCAGGGTCAGGAGGCTCAGCACCCAGGCCACCACTATCAGAATCTCAATCGGGGAAAATCGGAAATTGACGTACATCTCATCCAGTTGCGATCCCAATATTACCAGCGCAAGTATGAGTACGAGGAACGCTCCTTGCGAGATGGAATTGACGTTGGATGTGATGGTCGTCAACGGCAGTTTCTCCTTGCGGGTGGCAAAATCGAACAAGGCCAAAAGTACCGTTTGCAAGGCTATGCCTCCCAAAATATTTCCAATGGCTATCGAAATATCGCCGGAAACCGTGCCCCGTACCACGATGGCAAGCTCCGGCAGGTTGATGATGATTGAGAGCAACAAGGTGCCACCGAAGGCCGCCCCCAGTTTGAACTCGTGGTTGATATGCTCGACCAGTTCGGAGAGCTTGTTGCTCAATACCCAGATGATGCCCCCTGACAGGAGGAATAAGCCAATGACCGATGTGATTGATAAAGACGATAGCATTTTAATTCGATTGTTTTCGATTCATTTTGAAAATGCCCCAGAAGAAATTCTTGAGCACGAGCACATACAAAAAGCTGAAAGGCAATGCCATGATGATCAGCAGGCTGCTCACGGCATTCAGCAGGTCTTGCCTACCGACCGCCGTCATGCCCAGGGCCGTTGCCGTGATGATAGCGCCCCAGGTGATCTTGTGCCGCCTGTCCGGGTTCTCGCTGCCGCCGTCCGAGAACATGCTCAGCACGAAAATGGCAGAATCCACCGAATTGATGATGGCGGTGAGGACGAGCAGCGCCGTTACAACGATGGTGATGCTGCTCAGGGGCAGCGTTTCCAAAAACAAGAACAGCGAGGTGTAGGGGTCGTCAAACTGCCCGCCGTACTGGCTGCCGATACCTTGGATGGCTTTGTTCCCAAAAATTGAGAACCATACCATGGTGGCCAGTGCCGGGATGACGATGGTGGCCAACAGGAACTGCCTCACCGTGCGCCCCCTCGAAATCCGGGCGATGAAGATGCCCGTGAACGGCACCCAGGCTATCCAAAATGCCCAGTAGAACACCGTCCAGTCGTTGGTGAAAGATCCGCTGGTTCGGTAGCCCCCGGTTGACAAACTCATTTCAAAAAAATGGAGCAGGTAGTTCCGAAGGGCGATGAGCGTATTTGAAAAATAGTTGCCCGCATCCAGGAAAAAACCAACGAAGAGCATCAGGGCGATGGAAACCGAGAGGTCCAAATCCGCCAATATTTTTATCACCTTCTTGATGCCCGTCAGGGCGGACAGCGTGGCTATTAGCCCTATGGCAAACACGAGCGCGAGCAGGGTAGGGGTGGCCGATTTTATTCCAAGGATATGGTCCATGCCCCCGATGAACTGCGCCGCCCCCAGCCCCAGGGCAGCAATGACCCCGATAACAGTAATCAGGGCAATGAAAACATTGGTCAGCTTGGCGGTTGCGGCAGTTTTTTGGGAGGCCAGTACGGCGTTCAGGTAGTTGCCGGCCTTTTTTTCATAAAGGTTGTACGCCACTATCAGCCCGAACAGGCTGTACATCGCCCAGGGCGTGAAGCCCCAATGGAAAAAGGAATATTCCAGTGCCAGTTCCTGCGCCTCCCTCCCTCCAACGGGCGGGTGGGCGTAGTAATAGACCGGCTCCTGCACCGCCCTGAACAGCAGCCCCGAGCCCATGCCGGTGCTGTACAACAGGGCTATCCAACTGAAAAAGCGGTACTCTGGCATCTCGTTGCCCAAGCGGGATTTGCCGAAGGGGAGCAAAAAAACAACGAGGGCGAGTGCTACCAGTAGCAACCCAAGCCAGAGGTACCAAGTCGAGAAAATTTTGAGGAGGTATTGATTGGTCTTTCCCAGGAACGCCAATATAAACTCGGGGGCTACCAAGCCCGTGATAAAAATGGCTGCACTGAAAAGCACCGCCGTCAAGAATATCTTGTTGTCCGTGAAAATCTGCATTCTCAACTTATGAAACATTAGTGACAGGCAACCAAAGCTGCCCTTTATTTCAATGATTCGAGGAAGGCCCCCAGCGCCCGGTCGAGGTTGGCTTGTTCTTCCGCTACCAGTTTTCCCTCAACCATGGTATAGTTGAAAGACGGCAGGCCATAATCCGCCACGATATTTGCCCCGATCCTCGGCATGGTGCGGAGCGAGTATTCCCGGCTATGCCCTGCGCCCCGCCTGCCCGTGGAGGTGCTCAACAGAAGCACGGGCTTTTCTTCCATCACCTTGTCCGAGCGGCGGGTGAGCCAGTCGGTGATGTTTTTGAAAAAAGCAGGCGAACCTTCGTTGTGTTCGGGCACGGAAATGATGAAGGCATCGTGCTGCTTTATCATTTCGATTAATTCGTTGATTTCATTAGGTGTGAAATTGTCCTCGTCCATGTCCTCAGAATAGACGGGGATGGCCCATTTTCGGATGTCGAGCACCGTCACCTCGTGCCCTTTTACCAAAGGGCCGACGTAGTTTATCAATTGGTAATTGATGGACTTGGAGCTGTTGCTCCCTGCGAATGCGAGTATTTTTTTCATGTGCATGTGTTTTATTGATATTCTTTCAATTTCTCAAAACAGGCTTCGTGCTCCGCCACAAAATCTTCATCGAGTTCATTTATCAATTTTTTGAAAACTGGTTTCGTGGCCCGCATATGTTTCATGTTTTTTTATCAAACCCAATCCGCTTGAACCGGTGCCCGAAGGGGCTTGGGCGGCGCATCGGGCAACATGCCTTTGCGGGGCTCGTACCGCTTCGGGCAGTAAATTGAACCGCTCATCGGTGATGACGGCAAGGTTGTGTTTTTTCCTTCCATGTCAGTTCCAACTCAATTTTTTTCTTTCGTCCCAATACTGTTGGGGCCTAACGGCCAATTCCTTTAAGGCTGCCACCTCGCTTGCATCCAGCTCAAAGCCATCTGACTTGGCATTGCTTGATAAATGTTGCCCGTTCGCCGCGCCGCTGAGGACGATGCTAATGGGTATGCTGTCCATACAAAAGCGCATGGCAATAGCGTCAATGCCCACCTCGTATTTTTGCGCCAGTCGGTTCAGCAACTGGTAGGCGGCTGAGTAGTGCGGGTAATCCTGGTTGGGGAAGACCCGCCCGTTCGCCAAGGCTTCCTTGATGACCAGCCGTTTGTTTTGCCCCACAACCTCGGCCGCAATAGGGCCGATGCTCTGGTCAAAAACATTGTAAGTCACCTGAAACGTGTTGAAGAGGGGCTTCCCGTCCACGGCTGTGTCCAGGGCTTTCTTAATGACTTCAGCCTGGTTCGCCCCGGTCGTTGTGATGCCCATGTACAGCCCGTGGCTTCTCTTCAATTCCGCCAAGCGGTTCAAGATGGCATTATTTTCCAAGACCCCGGTCTCGAACGTGGCAGAATGTACCTGATAGGTCGTCAACAGGGGCAGGAGTATTTTCGATGCCTCCCACTGTTCGTTGAGCTTTTTCAGGGAATGCTCCTTCACCTCGTGCTGGGTGGCCTTGGGGTCAAAATTGGCGACGTAGGTGTAGCCCCATTTGGTGGCTACTTCGATGCTTGCGTCGTTCTTCTCCATCGCCCAGTCGACCAGCATTTGCTCTGCCATGCCGTAGCCTGGGGCTGTGTCGAAGTAGCGGATGCCCCGGTCGTAGGCGTCATCGAGCATATCAATGCCTTTTTGCCGGAAGGCAGCCAAGTCAAAGCCGGCCGAAGCTTCCTGCTTGATGTTGATGTAAACTGGGCGGCCGATTGCGGCAGTGCCAAGCCCGATGTTCTTCAAAATTTTCATCATCATACATTTTTTGTTGGTGTAAAAAAGCTGTTGACGCAGAAAAGGCACCTCCTTCTTTGGGTCACAATAGGTAACATTGGCGGTAACGGTTGGGAACATTCCACTTTTCATCAAAAGGATGGTTCATTTTTGGTTGGTTGTATGTCTGGCTTTTATGATTTACATGTCCATATCAAGATGCCCGCACTTCGAGTATGTATCCTCCTGCTCCGAAACCGGCCATCCAGAAAACCCTTTGAGAGATGATATTATTACAGTTAGTTCTGTTTATATTGTTTGTGTTCGGGCTGTACCTTGTCTTTAGGACTTATGACCTCAAATTGGGGGGGATGAGTTTTGTGGCAATGTTGGCCTGCGTCATCGCCATTGCTATGGTGCCCGTCTGTGAGGCTGAAATCGTGCGGGCAACTGCTCAAAACATTCCCGTCATAGCTTTTGTGCACAAGGTGCTGGTCAACCTTATTATTTTCTTGGGAATTGTTTCTGTCTGGCTTACCCGACGGCGGCTTAAGCGCCGGAAAATGAAGAAGGCCGAGGTCGTAGTTGCCTGGCTGTACGCTGCGTTGACGGTGGGGCTGTTCGTTCTCATGGCATACGGCTTCGACGATGTGTACAGCTTTCGGAAAATCAATGGCCTCTGGGCGTATCACATAGCCAACGGCAGCCCATATAAGATATATCTTGGGATATGGCTTTTTATGTCGTTGGCGACCATCACCCTGCTCATCATCTCGGCATACAAAAAGACGCTGATAAGGGAAAAACGTGTTTGGATGCACCGGCTTTTGCTCACCTTTATTGTGTTGCCGGGGATAATGTACTTGATGTTCTTTTTGCTGAACAGGTATGGGTACGCCTATTTCCTTTACTCCCCTTTCTTGGTCGTTTGTTCTTATGCTTGGGTGCACGTTTACTCCAACTTCAAAGTTTTCGACCCCAATCCGGCAAACGCCATGTCAAACATCCTTGACAACATCCCGAACATCGTGCTGATGACAGACAAAAATTTTAAAATAAGGTACTTGAACAACCTGGGACAAGGAACCCCGGTACATAAGAAGTCAAATATCAAGGGCAAACCGTTTGGGGTTTTGCTCAGGCTAATCGGGACAGAACTTACTGACGGCACTTTGGACACAATTGCTGCATTGAACAAGGGCAAAACGTTTCAGTTCGAAATCACCACTATTGGCAAGCGGTATTTCAGGATTTATGCCAACCCTGTCTTTACGGGCAATGACAAAAAACTGGGCTATGTCTTCATAGGACATGACATCACCATCACCAAGAACCACGAGGCCGAGCTGCAAAGGATGAACCAAGAGCTCCAGGCCTCGAACAAGGAGTTGGAGCAGTTTGCATACATGGCTTCCCATGACCTGAAGACCCCGCTACGGAACGTCATCAGCTTTTCTGGCCTGCTGCAGCGTTCCATCAAGGCCGGGAAATTGGATGATGCCGATGAATACCTTGGCTATATTATAAAATATGGCAAGAATATGTCCGATATCATTGCCGATGTGCTGGAGCTTTGCAGGATAGGCAAAAACACCAGTGGGGTGGAGCCTGTTGACATTAATGCCTTGCTCCGTGAGGTCATGATAGAACTGGGAGACAGAATCGAAAAAGCTAAAGCAGCCGTCAACTATCACACGATGCCTAACGTGCTTGGGAGCAAGTCGCAGCTAAAGCAGGTCTTCTTAAACCTTGTTGAGAATGCCATCAAGTACAACAGCAGCGAAGCCCCCAAGGTTGGTATTTCATATTGCTATCTCTCGGAAAATGAGCACAAGTTTACCGTCAGTGACAATGGCATCGGGTTCGAGCAAAAATATGCCGACGATGTGTTCCAGATATTCAAGCGGCTGCACACCATGGACGAATACGAGGGGACGGGTATCGGCCTCGCCATGTGCAAAAAAATCGTGCAGGCCCATGGCGGGGGTATCTGGATTTACTCAGAAAGGGGCAAAGGGACAAAGGTATCATTCACACTTCCTACTGTTATCTCCAAGGGCAAAACCCCTCCATGCCCAGACCAATTAAATTGATGTTGTCAAAGAACTTGTTGCGCATCCTGGCCAGTGGGCTATGCCTCGTCGCCCATATAGGGGTTGTGCTCATGTTGTATTTTCCTTATGCTGATGGTGCGCACCCCATAGACTATCAGCAGGCCCAAGGCAAACAAAATGAAAACAACGCCCAAAAACAATACTGTTTGTGGGCCCATGTGCCTGATGCCCTTTTCATTTGTTAGCAAGGCGCCCAGTATCCCTGCGAGCACGAAGCAGCTTGCCGAGACATAAAGTAGCGCCGTAGCCCAGGCCAAACGGGCCAACTGCTTTATTTTCATCGCAGATATTTTATGTTCAAATGCTGTGCACTTTTTTGACAGCAACGTGGCAATCTCGGTGTTGAGGGCCATCATCTGGGCGGTTGTTGAGACAATGAAAAGCCCAACTGCGGGCAATATCGTTATGGGTAAGTACCATTCCATTCAGTAGGTCATCATTTTAAGGATTCCAGGTAGGGCACCTGTCCCTGTGCCAGCTTCAGCCTCGTCCATACGTTCATGTTGATGATGATGGCGGCGATTTCGGCAATTTCTTTCTCTGGGAAATACCCTGCCAGCTCATCGTGGAAAAACTGGAAATCCTCGCTGACGCCCTCGTTCAGCACGTCGCAATAGGCCAGTGCGGCCTTCTCCCTTTCATCGTATAGTTCGCTGTTGTGCCAGGATGAGATGTTGTCCACTTTCGATTCGTGGATGCCGATTTCACGGGCGGTTTTGGCGTGGAGGATGACGCAGTAGGCACATTCGTTCTTCTGCGCCACCCGTAGGCGCAGCAATTGTGCGAGCTGCTTGTCCACGCTAAGGTCGGCGGTGTAGCCGAATGCCTGTGCCATTTGCTTGGCAATGTCGTGGAAAGGGGTGATGTCGGGGTTGAACCGGGTCTCCTTGAATTTTACTTCTTGCATCTGTTTTTTCGTTTTGTTTCGAAAAAGAAGCCAGTGCTCCCTGCGCCGGAAGCTCGGTGGGCAGCTGGCAGTTAAAAAAAATCAGTTTGTGGCCGCTTGTGCGAAACTACCCAGGGCTGTGCCTATCATGCCCAGTACCTCGCCGGCATCGCTGCCGATGGCGTGGCGCTGTTGCAGATAGAGGGGGTCGTTGTAGGCGACGAAGACCTCCCCGTTTTGCTCATACACCAGAAACTTTTGCGGCAGGTCGAGCGCCGCCAAGATGTTGCCCTGCATCAGGGGCGTCCCCGTTTTTGGGTTGCCAAAGAAAATGGCCTGCGCTTTTCCTAGTTCCAGCCCTATCCCTTCCGCATTTTTACCATGGTCAAATTCTTTGACGATGAAAATATTAGGGTTCGCCTCCAAGGCTGCTTTCAGCCTTGAATAGGTGTTTTCAAAATCGTAGTTGCTTTTGACCTGAATGACTCCGCTGCTCATTTTTTTTCAGTTTTGCATTAATGCGATAGCACCAAGGCCTCCGTCGGCGCAGGCACTTATCAGCGCCTTTTTGCCTTTGCCCATCCGGTGCAGCTCTTTGACGGTCTGGCTCAGGATCCTTGCGCCCGTGGCCCCGAACGGGTGCCCGATGGCGATGCTGCTGCCGTTGGGGTTGAGCTTGTGGCGGGGGAATTTCCCGAAATCCATCGTAGTCCCCGTCTTTTTCAGGTGCGCCGGGTCTTCGAGGTTTTTGATGGTGGCGACCACCTGAGAGGCGAATGCCTCGTGTATTTCCCAGAGGTCAATGTCGTCGTAGGTGAGCCCATGCCGTTCGAGCAGCCTGGGTATGGCGAAGGTGGGGGACATGAGGATGCCCTCCTCTTCGATGTTTACCCCCGCAATTTCCCAGTCAATCAGGCGGGCCTTGTAGGGCGTATCTATTCCGCCAATCCGGTTTTTGCCCGCTATCCAGACGCCAGCTGCGCCATCGGTGAACAGGGTGGAATTGCCTGCGGTAATGCTGCCTTTTCCTGATTTTTTATCGAAAACAGGGCGCAGCGTGGCCAATTTTTCCAGGGAAGAATTGCGCCGTGGGATGCTGTCCTTTTGCAGCCCGAACGCGGGGAAAACCAAGTCATCATAGAAGCCCTGGTCAGCCGCCTTGAAATAGTTTTCATGGCTGCTCAAGGCGTATTTGTCCTGCTCCTCGCGGGTCACGCCAAGCCGTTGCCCGGTGATTTCGGCGTGCTGCCCCATGCTTTTGCCCGTCTTGCGGTTGCCCCTGCGGGGTATGTACAGGCTGAACCCAAAGATGCCCGAAAGGAAGTGGCTGATTTTTTTGAAAAAACCTTTTTGGGCAGGCAAGGCCCGCACCCATTTCGAGGTTTTTGGGGAAAGGCCGACCTGCACGTTGGACATGCTCTCCACGCCGCCCGCGATGGCCACCTCGTCGTCGGTAATCATCAGCCCCGCCTGTATGGCGGCCACCAGGCTGGTGCTGCAGGCCAGGGTAGTGGAAAGCCCGATGGTCTGTTCTGAAAGCTCGGATTCCAGGATGGCCTCCCTGCCGATGTTGCTGTAGTCGAGGTTGGGCACGACCGTCCCCCAGACGACGAACTCCGGGTTGATGCCCTGCCGCCGTTTCATTTCGTTCAAAACGGCGACAGACATCTGAACGGCTCCGACGTTGCTCAATTCCTTATCTGCTTTCGCAAAAGGAGTGCGCAGCCCGGCCGCTACCCATACTTCTTTATTGATTCTGCTGGCGTTGCCCATGATTTAGGAGGCTACGGCAGCGTCGAGGAACGTACCGAACCGCTCGAAGTGGCAGGTGTAGCCGTTCGGGTGCTTCACCAGATAGTCCTGGTGGTAGTCTTCTGCCGGCCAAGCCTTCGTGAAAGGCTCAAGGGTGGTGGCCACCTTGCCGTCCCAGCGGCCGGAGGCGTTCACGATGTCAATCACTTCGTTGGCGGTTGCCTTTTCTTCTTCGTTCTGGAAGAAGATGGCAGAGCGGTAGCTGGAGCCGACGTCGTTGCCCTGGCGGTTGACCGTCGTTGGGTTGTGGATGCGGAAGAAATAGTCCAGTATTTCCTTGAACGAGGTTTCGTTCGGGTCGTACGTCAGTTCAATGCCTTCGGCATGGCCTGGGTGGTTGCGGTAGGTAGGGTTGTCATTGCTGCCACCGAGGTAAATCACTTCGGTGTCTTTGATGCCGGGCCTAACCCTGTACAAATCTTCCATGCCCCAGAAACAGCCGCCGGCTACGTATGCTTTTTTTAAGTTGCTCATTTTGCTGAATTTTTACGGTTTACAAATAAGACTGGATTTTCGATTCGAGCGCAGCTTCTGTCTGTACGCCAACAAGCCGCTCCTGTATCTCGCCATCTTTCACGAAGAAGAGGGCCGGGATACTCCTCACCCCGAACTGCTGGGCCAACTCGCCGTTTTGGTCAACATTGACCTTGACGATGGCAAAGTCATCCTTATGTTTTTCAGAGAGTTTTTCGACCGTGGGCAGCAGTACCCTGCAGGGGCCGCACCAGTCAGCATAAAAATCGAGGAGGATCGGCTTGCCCGAGTCCACTAAGTTTTGATAGTCTTCTTTTTTCGTGATTGCTTGCATCTTCCTAATTTTTTATGGCCGGGAAATATGAAATTTTGAATTCGTCTTTTTGCCTCTTTGGTGAAAGGGTTTAAAATCACCATCCTGAATTTCGGATTTCCAAACCTGCGTTAATTCTTTTGTTTGATACCAGTCTTATTTTGCAGCATTTGTAGCCAGGGATGCCGCTGCCCCACGTTCGCCGTTGTTGCAAAATGAGGCTGGTTTCAAAATTCCTTTTTACAGCTACAAAGGTATATCCAACTTCGCTGCCTTCGTTTATCAGGCTTTCCTGATGATTTGTGAATATTTCCCTTCCTCCTTTTTTGTGCCCCGTCCGCAATTGACACAGTATGAGACATGGGGAATGAATCAGCTCAGGCACGACCTGATTTTCGATTCTAAAGCCGCAGTGGACTGCATGCCGGTCAATTTCCCCTTGATGCGGCCATCCATCATGAAAAACAGGGTCGGGGTGATTTCAACCTCAAACAATTCAGCCAGTCCCTCCTCCTGCTCTACATTGATTTTCGCTACCGAAACATCGTCTATGTACTTTTGGGCCAAGCCCGAAAGGATAGGTATCAGCAGTTGGCACGACCCGCACAAGTCGGAGTAAAAGCCGAGCGGAACGGGTTTGCCCCTTTCTATCATGATTTCAAGGTCCTGCTTGTCTTTTATGGAAAGCATCATCCGAAATACAGTTGTGGCAATATATTAGAGCATGTTTGGGATTTAGTGCTTGAGGCAAAAACGAGCAATTTTTTGTCAGTTTTTTACTTTTTTGAAGGCGCATAGCGAGGCTACGCAACTGAAAAAAGGTGAGAAAATGGCGAAAAATTGCTCGTTTTTGCCTCAAGCACTAAATCCCAAACATGCTCTTAAGACTCTGGCTCTTCCAGCTTTTCCAGCATGGTCGGAATCAATTCCGTGACCGTTGGGTGCACCTGCACCGAATCCCGGATGAGTGTGTAAGGCTGGTCGGCGTACATCACATTGGTGATGCTGCTGATGATTTCATCGCCGCCCACGCCCAAAACGACTGCGCCCAAAAACTTGTCCGTTTCGGCGTCAATGACTGCACTCATAAAACCATAGGTCTCGCCTTTCTCCCTCGCACGGGCAATTTTTGTCATTGGGCGGTGGGCTATCTTGATTTTGTGGCCTGCGGCCAATGCCTGCTCCTGGGTCATGCCGACCCTGCCCAGCGGCGGGTCAACGAACAGTCCGTAGGTCATGATGCGGTCGCTGATTTTCCTCGTCTTTTTTCCAAAAAGAAAATCCTCGACGACCTGAAAATCATTGTATGCGGTGTGGGTAAATGCGCCTTTGCCGTTGCAGTCGCCCAGGGCGAAAATGCCTTCCACGTTGGTTTGGCAGTAATCGTCCACGTTGATAAAGCCCCGTTTATCGGTTTCGATACCCGTGGCCGCAAGGTTGAGCCTATCTGTGTTCGGGCTGCGGCCAATGGCCAGCAGGAGGTGCGTTCCGGTAACGGTCTGCGAGGAGTTGCTGTCGCAGTTCAAATCAATGGTAATGGTGCCGTCCTCGTTCTGCTTGGCCCCGATGCAACTGGCATTGAGGCGGAACTCGACCCCGTCGGCCTCGATGAACTCCTGCACTACTTGGCTCACTTCCTCATCCTCCCGGCTGATGATTCTTGCCCCTCTCTCGATGATGGTCACTTTGCTGCCAAAACGGGCGAACATCTGCCCGAATTCCAGGCCGATATAGCTGCCGCCGACCACGAGCAGGCGCTCTGGCAATTCTTCTAGTTCGAGGATGGACTCGTTGGTCAGGTGCGGTACACCGGCATAGTCGCCTGGCACGAATGCCCTGCCTCCCACATTGATGAAAATGAGGTCGGCGCTGAGTTCTTCGCCATTCACTTCCACGGTTTTATGCCCCGTGAACCGTGCCTCGCCATGAAAAAACGTGATGTTTTTGTTCTCGGCCACGCTGACCTCAAGCCCCATTCTGGACTTCCCGAGCAGCTTGTCTTTTCTTTCCTTCACTTTTTTGAGGTTCAAGGTGGAGCCTGCCGGGATTTCCACGCCCATTTCGTCGCCGTGCTGGGTATCCCAAATCCTGCGGGCGCTTGCCACATAAGCCTTGGTGGGCGTGCAGCCCACGTTCAGGCAGGTGCCGCCCAGCCTGTCTTTTTCAATAAAGGCAACCATCTTGCCCTGTGCGGCGAGCTTGAAAACCAAGGGCGTGCCCGCTTGCCCGGAGCCTATGACTATTGCGTCGAATTTTTTCATCATTTTTTTAAGTCTAAGTTTTTACCAATTTTTTATTTCAAATACTCCCGAATCCCGTAGCTCGCCAATACACCTTCGCCCGTGGCGGCGGCAACTTGCGCAATGGCTCCCTCCCGGCAATCGCCCGCAGCGAAGATGCCGTCTTGGGAAGTCTGCGCCATCCCCGTCGTTTTGATGAAGCCCCTTTCGTTCAGCTCCACCAGCCCTTTGAATGATTCCGTATTGGGCGTAAGCCCGATGAAAATGAATGCACCGTCGGCGGTCAATACCTCCACTCCTTTGGTGCTGTTGTCCTCTACTTTGAGGCCCGAAAAAGTGCCATTTTCGTCGGCGATAAATTCGAGTGACCTTTTATTGCAGTAGGCCGTGATGTTTTTGACGGACTTTATTTTTTCAACGTAGGTATCCGTTGCCGTAAATTCGGGGAGCAGGTGGACAATCTTGACGCTCTTGCAAAAGCCGGCGAGAAATATCCCTTCCTCGAGTGCGGAGTTGCCGCCGCCCACCACGATGATATCCCTATCCCTGTAAAAAGCACCGTCGCAGGTGGCGCAAAAGTGCACGCCCGAGCCGATGAGTTCGCTTTCCCCTGGGATTTCCAGCCTGCGATAAGTCGAACCGGTCGAGAGCACGATTGATTTTCCCAAATACCGGTTGCTGGCGGTTTTTACCACGAACAGTTCCTCCTCTCTTTCGATGGATTTCACGTCCTCTCCCGTCTTGATGACCGCCCCGTAGGTGCGGGCCTGCTCCTCCATTTTGTCCATCAAATCGGGCCCCGATATAGAGGTGAAGCCGGGATAGTTTTCGATTTTTTGGGTGATAAATGCATTGCCGCCAATGGTTTTCTTCTCCAAAATGAGGGTGTCGAACCTGTCCCGCTGCGCATAGATGGAGGTGGTCAGGCCCGCAGCGCCGCCGCCGACGATAATGGTGTCGAAAATCCTTTCCTCTTTTACTTCATCAATCTTCAATGCTTGGCGAAGCTCCTCGTTTTCGGGCTCGACCAGTACGGTCTCATCGTTGATGATGATGGTCGGAATCTTGCGCTTTCCGTTGTTCAGTTGGGTGATGATGGGGATTGCCCACTCGTTTTTATCAATATCAATGAATTGATAATGCACCATGTTTTCCGTCAAAAATGCCTTGGACTTACGGCAGTCGGGGCACCAATCCGCCCCGTACAAAATCACCCGATAGCCATCGTTGATGCCCAGAACGGAAGCCAACCGGCTGTTTTCGGGGCTGATATATGGTTTGTCGTTGATGATGACGGTGGGTATTATCCGCTTGCCTTCGTTAATGGCCTCCAGCCTTTCGGCAGCGCCTTCCTCCAAATCCAGGTTGATATATTCAAAGGAAACCTTGTTTTCCTCCAAAAATGCTTTTACCCTCCTGCACTCGGGGCACCACTCCGTACCGTATAGCTTGATTTCGTTCATTTATGTTTTCAGTTTTTTTTTCGATAAAAAAATGACTTTTCCCTTTTTCGGCAGCTCGTTCTTTTAATCCAAATTCGTGATGTTGATGGTTTTTGCGGCGATGATTTCGCCGTCCGCTTTTTGAAGGTATAAAACGGCTTGGTCAAAAGGCTCGGCTTGATAGGGGATTTCGAGCGTGCCTTCGGCAACTGCATTCCGGGACTCGAAATATTTCACCACGTGCTGGTTTTCCAGCAAGCGGTTCCGGTTCTCCCCCGCCTTCACCTCCGTGCGCTCGGCCCAAGAGAGGAGGGCGGCGTGGAGGGTGGTATTTTCAAAATCGCCTTTTATCGAAAAGCGGAAATTTGCCTCGTGGTTTTTTAAAAAAGCCTCTTCGATTTCAAGGGTTGCCGAGGCGTTGAGCGGCTTTGCCTTTTTCCGTGCGGCATTCAATTGCCCTGCGTTCGAGCCCACAAATTCCTCTTTTCCATTCACGATAACCTGCGGCGTATAAATGCTCCGCAATTGGAACAAATCGCCGTAATGGCGCTGGCGGTCAGAGAATTCTTTTTTGGCAAAGGGGTCTTTCCAACCGATGTAATTCCAGTAATCCACGTGGAAAGAAAGCAGTAGGAAATTACTGTCCCGTCGCGCAATTTCGCCCAGCAGTTTATCGGCGGGCGGGCAACTGCTGCAGCCCTGCGAAGTGAACAATTCCGCTACGATTAAGCCGTTTGGCATGGTGGTCACCTCCTGGGCATCCGTTTTTTCGGCAGGTGCTCCCTTGGGGTTGGAGGGCGCACACATGAGCATCGGCAATAAAAAAAGCACGGGCAAGCCTTGAAGGAGTACCGCAATGTTTTTTTTCGATAGCTTTAAAAAAGGTATGAATTGAAAGGTTTTTAAGCGAGGTTCGGCGATGAAGTCGCCAAACCTCGCTGCCGTTTTGTTCTTAAAAATTGACATTATGCAGGCTCTTCCAACTTGAGCTTGTCGGCGTATAGAGCCTTGAATTTTTCCAGTTTAGGGTTGATGACAATCTGGCAATAGGGCTTTCCCGTATTTTGGTTGTAATAGTCCTGGTGGTAGCCTTCTGCCTCGAAGAACGATTCGAACATTTGCAGGTCAGTGACAATCATGTCGTCGTAGGCCGTTTGCACCTCTTTTATTACGGACATTGCCGCTTCCCGCTCCTCGTCATTTCTGTAAAAAATGATGCTGCGGTACTGCGTGCCCCTGTCGGCCCCCTGCCTGTTGAGGGTGGTCGGGTCGTGGGTGGTGAGGTGGATTCGCAGGATGTCCTCGAAGCTGATTTCGTCCTTGTTGTAGGTGATTTCGACCGCCTCGGCATGGCCAGTCAAGCCGCTGGTCACTTCCCGGTAGGTGGGGTTGTTCACCTTGCCACCACTGTAGCCGCTTTTCACTTCCGTCACGCCTTTGAGGCGTTGGAAAATGGCCTCCGTACACCAGAAGCAGCCGCCCCCGAAAGTGGCCTTCCGCATGTTGGTTTCGAGTTTTTTCATGGCCACGGCATTGATGCAGTAGCGCAGGCCGCTCGGCGGCGGGCCATCCTGAAAGACGTGGCCCAGGTGCGCATCGCAGGTGTTGCACACCGTTTCGATGCGGTACATCCCAAACCCCCGGTCCTTGTGGTAGGCGACGGCGTTTTCCTTGATGGGCTGCGTGAAGGAGGGCCAGCCCGTGCCGCTCTGGAATTTTTCCTCGCTGTCGAAAAGCGGCGTCTCGCAGCAGACACAGGCATACCTGCCCGGTTCGAAAAGGTTGCACATCTCGGAGCTGTGCGCCCGCTCGGTGCCTTTCTCTCGGGTAATCCGATATTGCTCAGGAGTGAGGAGTGCTTTCCATTCCTCGTCTGTTTTTTCTACCCGGCGGTCGGGTTCGGGATTGCCATTGTTGGCAAATTTGAGTACGTCAAGCCATTTTAGCATCATAGTTTTTCTTTTTCGTTTTGTGATAAAAATCAAATTCAGGCTATGGCCTGAACCGTAGTTTTTCAATCATTGCAGGGGACAAGGTGGACGAAATCCCAACGCCATCCGTAAGCGTTCCTTTATGCCCTGATTTAGTTTCAATGGCAATAACCTCGGATAAGTCTCCGGGGTCAGAGGCGCCTTCAAAGCGGTGATGCTCAACTACATTGAATCTATCCGCCTCAAATGATTGGTCAATTGCCGCACAATATATACAATCTTCTCTTAGGTTGAAATCGTAAGTGTATCCTCTTCGATTGAGGTCGTTCAACGCCTCTACCATTGTGTCGTATGATTTAACCATTTTTTACAATTTTTTTATATGTGTTGTAGTGGCTATCATGCACCACGACGAAGTAAACGCCACTGGGCAGGCCTAATGTATTAAACTCCACAATGCCCGTGCCACCACGAAAAGATGGGGCAGCAACTGGCCTGCCAAGGCAGTCAGTTAACAAAACAGATGCATTTTCACCTTCTTTCAATTTCACGGACACTAAATCATTTACAGGGTTAGGATAAATTTCAATACTTGGTGTTCCGATGATATTGGCTTCCCTAATATTGGAAAATGTGGCATTCCCATCAAAATCGGTTTGCCTTAGGCGATAATATGAGCGGCCAGGGAGTGGTTCTGTGTCAACAAACCTGTACATTGCCCTTGAATCAACCGTCCCTGTGCCCTTGATTGTTGCTACCACCTCCCACTTTAGCGCATCCACAGACTTTTCTATGGTGAAAAAATCGTTTTCTATTTCTGATTCCGTTGCCCACTCCACTTCAACTTCGGCAGGCCCCAGCACATTAACATTGAAGTATAACAGCGAAATTGGAAGAACAGCCTCGTTTCCACACAGCCCTGTAGTATAGACCCCCAACGAGGTGTATTTATTATGGATAGTAGTCAAAAGGGAATACTGATTATAAGCATCCTGCCCCAATTCCCAAATCATAATTCCTGAAACTTCTGCCGAGGCAAGGGCAACTTTAGACTCTATTGTGGGGCGGCCATTGTAATAAGCCAATAGCACACTATCTACATCAGCATAATCGGGGTCAATAGACACCATTTCTTCGTAAGAGAATTCAAAGATATTGCTTGGCCAGCCGTTAAAGTCCCACCCATAAAAGGGAACACCCAATGTAAGCCGGCTCCCATCAACCCCTTGGTCATCCTTCCAATAGCTGATGCCATCACTCGCAAGGGTATAAGAACTGTGCTGCCCCGGGTTGTTGGGTTCCCAAGGGCCTGTCCAGTCATAGGCCATTAAATTGATGTAGTCGAAACTGCCAAGGGCTTCGTTTGTCACCAAAGGGTATCGATAGTAACTCGGAAATGCTGCTGTTAGGATTTTGTTTTCTACGGATAACGCCGCTTTCAACTCTATTATAAAATCACTGTACCCTGGGGTTACTGCATCCCATTCAAGGTCAACATCTATTCCGTCAAGCTGATGAAAAATAACGAACTCAACAATACTGTCTATGAAATCAGAACGATTGGAGGGGTTGTCGATTAAGTAGGCCCAAGTATCTTTTGTATCTTGGTCAATGCCGCCGCCCCCAAAGGCAACCAGAATGGTTATGTCACTGTTCTGAGCAATGGCGGTACTCATAACTGTGCTGAAATTGCCTATGTACAGTGTGCCACTGGAATCCGGGTTGGCAAAGCAAATATTTAAGTGCGTGACCTTGCAATAATCAATCTGACTGTTCAGGCTAAACCGATAATCAGGAAAATACCCTACAACTTTAGCCGTTTGCGAATAAACACTCAGAAAAGAAAAAGTAAAAAACATCAATGTGGTTAACCTCTTCATAATCAAAAACAACTTAGTTATGCGGGTAGCAATCAAACAACGGTATCCGTGAAAATTTCCTGGATTTTAAAATCCAGGCGCAATAAGGCATTGTTTGGCTCCGAACCGAAAATCGAATAGATAATCGTGCCATTTCGGTCCGCCAAAAACCAATGAGGTGTGCCCCCAGCCCCATAGTTCAGGAAGGTAGTGTCGTAATTTTTATCCTTAAAAAATGGAAAGCGGATGTATAAATCCCCTTTTGCTTTTTCAAACCTTTCCCTGGGAAAATCAACTCCCTCAAAATTGGTGTGGATACCGAGGACATTCAGCCTCTCGCCGTATTCATACACCATCCTGTTCGCAAATGGGATGGCCCGCCCTACACAACCGGGACAGCCCAAATTGAAGATAAGCACTAAAAGTGGCTTGCCTTTGTAGTCTTCGACATTTGGCACTTCATCTCCAAAAATAGTGTCAAGCGACCATTCGGGCATCGGGCTGCCCAGTTCTACCCGGCTCAGGTTGAGCCTGTTGTTTTCTAAATTTGAGAT
The DNA here is from genome assembly GCA_022841745.1 of Saprospiraceae bacterium. Taxonomy (GTDB): domain Bacteria; phylum Bacteroidota; class Bacteroidia; order Chitinophagales; family Saprospiraceae; genus UBA6168. Next base: position 69,724 of record JALHQW010000031.1, read on the forward strand.
CATGGCAACAATTTTAATTGCAGCATACTATCCAAGATAGGCCCTATACATCCAAACTATTTTTTCTTGCTCTGAAATATAGCTGCTCATCAAGGCATTTGTGCCCTCGTCGTTGGCGGAGGCCGACAAGTCAAGCAAACCTCTTTCAAGGAGCAAGATTTTTGAAAAGCTATCCAAAATATCCTTAACAGCTTCCTTTCCATCTATTTCCCCCTTCTTCTCTTTGATGGTCGAATTTTTCAAATAGTCCGAAAAGGAATTCTGGGGGGTATGCCCCAGTGTCAGGATTCGTTCTGCAATCTCATCAATTTTGGTTTGGCTGTTGTCGTACAGCTCCTCAAATTTAAGATGCAGCTCAAAGAACTTGTCCCCCTTTATATTCCAATGAAAGCCCCGAAGGTTTGTGTAGAATATTTGGTAGTTCGCTAAAAGGACGTTCAGTTTGTCTGCAATTTCTTTGGCTTTGCCAGTATCTAAACCGATAATGCTAAGGCTACTTTTCATGTTCAAACCTAAGTTAAGGAACAACTTATCTTTGACTCGTTCCTAAGAGCATGTTTGGGATTTGGTGCTTGAGGCAAAAAACCAAATCCCAAGCATGCTCTAAGCATCAAAAAATTGGAAAAGAGGCGTTAGGTTTTAGAAAACTAACTATGGATTACCCTTTGGCCTAAGTTGCCCACTTAAAACCTATTGCCGCCCTACTTAAACGCACCTTTAATTAACAGCCTCTATGGTGAACTTCCGCCCATTGAACGTAAACCCATCACCTGCTTTCTTCCCTTCGAGCTCGGTGTAGATCGGCGCATCTACAGAAATGCCGATGAAGTCCCTGCCGTCGATCGTGAACTTCGGCTTCGGCACGGCGACTATCATGCACCGCCCATTTACACTGACTATGGCACCCGGCCGCACCGTATCGGTAGGCTCGAATGAAATCCGGTTAATTGCTTCGAGGTGCCCCTCGTGCTCGTGCAGGCGCTCATCGAAGCTCTCGCTATACTCCAGGCTGGCCCTGTGGTGCGACTGGTCGTCAGCATCTATCACGTCTTCACGGTTTAGCAAATGGCCCGTGAGGAAAGCCTCGTGGTATTCATTTGCAGCGTCAATCGTCCGCTCTTCAAGTTCGATCAGTGCTTGTTTAATTCTGTTCTTGTCCATTTTTATAATTGGATTTATGTTAAACTGGTTTGTGTTTTCCAATAAAAGTCATGTGCTCCATAAAGGCATTGAAATAGCCGCCTCCGAATGCTCGGAGGCAGCTTTAACCCAAAAAACCAAATGAAAACAATCTTCTTATCCCGCATGTGCGCAGTTTTTCTTATTTTAAGAACTACAAGACAGCATCGAACACCCCACTTTGTGCCTTGCCCATTCGGGTCTTTTCACGAACCATCTTTCGTGTTCGAGCTGTTCGTCATAGGGCTTTTTCAATAATTGGTACAATTCATCAATCAAGGAATAGTCACCTTTGTCCGCTTTGTCTATCGCCATTTGTGCCATATAATTACGAAGCACATATTTGGGGTTGGCCCTGTTCATCCATGTGCGGCGTTCTTCGTCGGTGGCTTCTTCGTTTCCCAGGCGGTTGAGGTACTTGTCGAACCACTCCCGCCAGAATTTCAAAACCTCATCCTTGACCTCTTCGGGCTTATAAAATGCATCCATCACAGGTTGCAAAAACTTCCCGTGCCCATCTGTTTTGGTTTGGCGGCCAAAGTATGAAAGTTTCCTGAAAAAGATAGTCATGTCCGTTTCTGTCGCTTGAAGCATTTTTTCCAAGTCGCCGATAATTTCTTCATCCTCATCTTTTTCCAGTTGGAAGCCGAGCTTGTGCCGCATCATCGTCATGTATTTTTCCGCATACTTTTCCCTGAACCCTGCCAGGATTTCCTCCAATGGCTTGGTCTCTTCCACCAAGGGGACAAGGGCGTTGCCCAGCTGCACGAGGTTCCACAGGGCGATGCCAGGTTGATTGCCATAGCGGTAGCGCTTGCCCTGCGCATCCGTAGTGTTCGGCGTCCAGTTATCATCATAACCTTCCAGCCAACCATAGGGCCCGTAGTCAATCGTCAGGCCGAGAATGGACATATTATCGGTGTTCATTACGCCATGAACAAAGCCCACCCGTTGCCAATGGACGACCATATCGAGCGTCCGGTCGGCTACTTCCTGAAAAAACTGGATGTAGCCCTCCTTTGTGCCTTCCTCTAAATTCGGGAAAAAATGCCGGATGGTGTAGTCCGCCAATTTTTTCAAATTCTCGTTGTCGCGCCTTGCAGCGAATATTTGGAAACTACCAAAACGGACAAACGACGGTGCCACCCGACATACGACCGCTCCTTTTTCATAAACAGCATTACCATCATAAAGCACATCTCTCAAGACCTCATCCCCAGTCAAAATCAAGGAAAGCGACCTTGTGGTAGGGACCCCCAGATGATACATAGCCTCACTGCACAAATGTTCGCGAATGGAAGAGCGCAACACCGCCAAACCATCGGCCGAACGGGAATAGGGGGTCTCCCCTGCCCCTTTCAATTGCAGCGCCCAGCGCTGATTATCATGAACAACCTCTGCCAAATTGATGGCACGGCCGTCTCCCAACTGCCCTGCCCAATTTCCAAACTGATGCCCGCCGTAACACATGGCATACGGCTCTGTGCCTCCCATCACCTTTCCTCCTGAAAAAACCTGTAAAAACTCACCAGATTCCTTGTCTTTCCCGTTAAGTCCGATAGCCCCGACCATTTCATCAGAAGCATGCGCCAAGACAGGCTTGGACGGCACCCGTGGAGTGGCATAAGAAAAAGATGCCCCGAAGACCTGTCGGCGGGTATTGTTTCGGTTTGGATCGGCGGACAGCTCTCTATTATATGTGTCTTTAATGTTTAATTTCACTTATGACGATTTTTTGTTTTTGACAAGAACAAAAAAGGCGGGCTGGCAAAAACATGGCCTGTGGCTTAGGAATGCTTTCCTAAGATTTGTAAATTATTCCCACTCACTTTACAGTTCAGCCCGCCTTTTTTTTCACAACGACTCGATAATCTCCAGTAAATCTTGCGCCGTGCTCCGTTCCCCTGCGAGATGCAGGCCATAAATCAGGTTATTCATGATGCGGCGGATGATGTCCCCATTGGTCGCCACCAAATCAATACGGTTTTTTAAATCAAAATTTGCATTGATGAGCAAGTTGTCAAAAAAACCGTGGTCGTAAACCCTGCCGCTGTAGAACGGGTCAACGTAGAACACGATGTTGTCAATCATTTCGGGTGTGCCTGCCAAGTGCCAATCCGCATCTTTTTTGGCAAAAGCCAGCAAGAAATGGGCAGGCGAATTGATGCCGATAATGGGTATGTCCAGTTCTTTGGCCACGAGCAGGTAAATCACCGAGAGCATGATGGGGTTGCCCACCTTGTTGGCCACCGCCCGGTTGATGAACGAGTTGTCAACATGGGAGTATTCCCGGACGTTGCCCTGGAAGCCGAATTCTTCAAGGATGACCTTGTTCATCGTGTTGATGGCCTCGGTCTCGTTCTTGAAAGGCATCAAGGCTTTCACCCTATCGGCGATGCTGCTGATGTCCTCCCTGATTTTTTGCTCGTCGAGGTTCGGGTGGCCGTACCTTGCAATGCGGACGCAGCCTTCGAGAAGGTCGTCAGCATGGTTGCCCATCCAGTCTTCGAGGTCGCCGTGCAGCTTTTCCAGCTTCAGGTCGTCGAGGATGATGGCCAGCCGCTCCTGCTGCAATTCGTTTTTGCTTTCCTCGAACTTGTTTTGCAGGACCGGAATTAGTTCCACCCCGAAGGAATAGAGTTTTTTCGACACATTCTCGTAGATGCTGTCGCTGGGGTCGTCAAGCAATCTGACGAGGGCATTGATTTCGGATTCGCGCTTGTGAATCATCCTGTTTTCCTCCTTTTGATTTTTTTGAAAAAAAATTAGCCAATGATGCGGCTCCACTTCGGGCTGCGTTGCGCCACGGCTTTGATGAAAGAGCAGACGGCGACGGCCTCCAGTCCATGCTCTTCGATGTATCCAAAAGTCTTTTCGACAAGCACCTTGCCCGCCCCCTTGCCCCGCAATTCATGCGGCACTTCCGAGTGCACGAGGTAGAGCTTCCCGTTGCGCTTGGTATAGTCAATTCTGGCAACCTTCCCGTCCACCTCCAGCGTGAACTGTTGGCGGTCGGGGAGGTGCGTTATTTCCGAAAAGGTCATTTATTCAAAGTTTAAAACCTGCCCATCATGGTGGACATCGCCACCCAAACTGATGTTGTTGGAGAGCAGGCGGTTGATGTACGATTTGCGGGCGGCCTTGTGCAGTTGCCGAAGCTCTGCCTCTGAGAGGTTGCCCTCTACGTCGAGGTGCACCTTGAAATTAGCCGTTTTGGCCTCGCTGTCCCGGTCAAGATCCACCCTGACTTCCAGTTTTTTCAAATCATATTCTTTGCCGGCAGCGAACCTCCTCACTTCGTTCTCCGTGCATTTTGCCAAAGCGCCTGCCAATAGGTCGGAGGGGTCGAAACCCGTCACGTCGGCTGTGGTGTTGTTCTCGTTGCTCAGGGTGATGGCGTTGTCGCCGTCCATGTTGATTTTTACCTTGGTCATGTTTTTTTTGAATTTTTATGATGATGAAAAATATTGCTGCGAACGTCCCCCGCTTCCCGGTGTCTCTGGCCGGCCGGCCCTGAAGGATGCCCCTCGAGATCGCGGTACAGGCCCCGGCCTCCGATGCTGCCGAACGGGGGTTCGGCAGTACGTTGGCCAGCGTATGATAGACTCCTGTGCTGCTATGCTCAGGATGACAACAAGGGTTAATGGCTTCCAGCCCCCTCTTTCAACAACTGCGGCATTTCTTTCTGAAACCGCCGCAGCCTCGGGATGGACACCCCACGGATATATGGTTGATTGGGGTGGAGTTTTTCATAGTTCTGATGATATTCTTCTGCCACCCAGAACTTCTCAAATTTCATCACTTCGGCAGCGACTTTTTCTGGGGCAATATCCTTGTTGATGGTAGCTATTTTTTCCTCTATAATCCGCTTTTCATCTTCGTTTTGGTAAAAAATGATGGAACGGTACTGCGAGCCTTGGTCGGGCCCCTGGCCGTTCACCTGCGTGATGTTCCCTGCGCTGAAATAGATGTCTACAAGCGTCGGGAAATCAATCAACATGGAATCATAGTAGATTTCGACAGTTTCAGCATGGCCTGTTTCTCCGGTGTTCGAGTCCTCATAGGTCGGGTTTTCAGTGTGGCCGCCGGAGTAGCCCGACACAGCCTCTTCAATACCGATGGCGTTTTCGTAAATCGGCTCGACGCACCAAAAGCAGCCCATTGCGAAGTATGCTCTTTTCAGGCCATCCTTAGTGGGCGTGTACTCGTAGGTGCTGACAAATTTTTCGGCATCTGCCTTGCCACCATTTTTCACTTGGCAACTGCCAAGGGCTGCAAAAAGTACAACTAATATGATTGAATGGATTGTTCGCATTTTTTTACTTTTTTAGAAAACCAGCGAATGAAGAAACAAGGGGGGAAGACAACGGGCTTTTTCAACAAGAGGTTGTTTCAAACGCCCATTTCTTTCCCTTGTGAGTTTTTGTGCTTATTTGATGCCTTTCAGGTATTCGATTGCCTTGTCGGCATTCAGGTGAAAATCGTTGAAGACGACCGACCCCTCCTGGTCAATCAGGATGAACCACGGTGTACCGCCTGTGCGATAGTTGTACATGGTGCTTGAGATGTTGCGGGTGTTTTCATCGCCCACATCGTGGCCGAAGGGTATCTTCAGGTCGTACTGTTTCTGGATTTCCTTCACCCGCTCGAACGTATTGGCTTTGGCACCCTCAAACACCGTCTGGATGGCCAGGAACTCGACTTTGTCATTCCCTTTGAGGGCTTCCACCATTTTCTGGAGCGATGGCAGCCCAATGCTGTGGCAGCCTGGGCACCACGCCTGAAAGCAGTAGATTACCCTGAATTTCCCCTCATGGTCAGCCAATTTGACGGGGTCTTTCATCTCGTTGCCGTTGCCGTCAATCCAAATCGGCACGTTTAGCTCAGGGGCCTGATAGCCCTCTATTCCGTACTTATTCAATGTATTCGCCATTTTATGCTCCCTTAATTTGTTGAAGTTGAACCCTTCCTGCCCCTCACAGCCCGCCGAGAGGACGAACAGCGAGAGGAAGAAAAGGAATAATGTTTTTTCAAAAGATTTTCCCATGATTAGTTACCGCTTTTTCCCCCTGCTTTTTCTTCCGAAATTTTTTCCAAACAAACAGAGTTGATACAGTAGCGCAGCCCCGTTGGGTTCGGCCCGTCGTCGAAGACGTGCCCCAAGTGGGCATCGCAGGCACTGCATTCCACCTCCACTCTCGTCATGCCGAAGGAATGGTCAGCGTGGTAGTTGATAGCATTGTCCTTCAACGGTGCGGTGAAACTCGGCCAACCTGTGCCCGAGTTGAATTTCTGCTCTGAGCGGAACAAGGGCGTTCCGCAGCAGATGCAGGCATACACGCCAGGGTCGTAGTTGTTGTAATGCTCGCCTGTAAACGCCCTTTCCGTCCCAGCATTTCGGGTAACCTGGAATTGCTCGGGGGTTAGGATTTCCTTCCATTCTGCCTCGGCCTTATCAACCCGTCGGTCGGGCGCGGGCGCACCATTTTCAGCATAGCTGAGGACTTTTTCCCAGTTGAGGCCTTCGCTTTGCATCGCTGCGCCCGAAGCTGCCCCACCGTTGTTGCTGTGAACTTGGGCACTGCTATCGCAGCTAAAAGCCGCAATAGACACGATGCCCAAAAAAGCTATATAATGATTAGCTAACCTTTTCATGCTATTTCTTTTTTTAACCTGTCGGAATAATACTTTTTCAGCTTCTTGATTTTCGGCCGGATGACAACCAGACAATAGCCCGCATAAGGGTTTTCATTGTAGTAGTTCTGGTGGTAATCTTCTGCCGGATAAAACACTTTCAAGGGTGCCAGCTCCGTCACGATGGGGTCAGGGAACTTGTCCTTTAGCCTCTCCATGACTTTTTCGGCAATTGCTTTTTGCCCATCATCGTGGTGCAAAATAATCGAGCGGTACTGGGTGCCCCTGTCTGCGCCCTGTTGGTCCGGTGTGGTCGGGTTGTGGCTCGTCATGAAGACAGTTATCAAATCTTCATAACTGATGACATCAGCGTCGAAAACCACTTGTACCACCTCGGCATGGCCCGTCGCTCCCGTGCAAATGGTTCGATAGCTGGGGTTTATTGTCTCGCCACCTGCATAACCGGAGACGACGGATTCTATCCCCTCCAACCGCTGGATGACGGCCTCGACGCACCAGAAGCAACCGCCACCAAAGGTTGCTATCTGCTTATTTTTCATGGGTTGTCTCCTCTTTTTTTTGCAGTGAAACAGAGTTGATGCAGTAGCGCAGCCCGCTCGGTGCCGGCCCGTCGGGGAACACGTGGCCGAGGTGTGCGTCACAGGTGTTGCACATCACTTCCACCCTGACCATCCCGAAGGAGCCATCCTTTTCGTACTTGATGGCGTTCTCCTTTACGGGCTGGGTAAAGCTGGGCCAACCGGTGCCAGAGTTGAATTTCACGCCAGAGTCGAAAAGCTCCGTCTCGCAGCAGGTGCAGGTGTAGAGGCCAGGCTCATAAATCGAGCAATGCTCTCCCGAAAACGGGGCCTCGGTGCCCTTGCGCCGGGTGATGCGGTACTGCTCGTAGGTGAGGAGGGACTTCCACTCTTCGTCCGTTTTTTCCACCCGGCGGTCCGGGGTGGGGTTGCCGTGGTTGGCAAATCTGATTACGTCGTTCCAATTAAGCATTTTCATTTTTACTCCTTTTTTTCTTGGTGCAAAGTTCCGGGTGAAATCCTGTTTTCCTGTTAAGCATCCTTCCCCGTTATTTGTGAATATTTCCTGTCGTTGATTTTTATCGTTTTTTCCTTGCAATTCAAGGCTTTTAGTGAACATCCTTTCTTTCACGGCACAAAATTAGGTAGAGTGCATCGAGAATACACTATGTAAACTTCCCGGTGATTTGTAAAAAATTCCTTTCTGGTATTTAATTACTTGCTTGGCTGTTTGCTGGGCAAAAACAAGGCGGGCTCCTTTATATCCCATCGTTTAGGAATACCTTGATAGGCGCATCAATATTCCCGAAGAGCACATCCTGATAACCATTTCCCGTAAAATCATAGGTGAGCACCCGGAATCCAAAATGCGGGTTGCTGATACCGACCTCTTTTTGAAACGGGGCGAAGCTGCCGTCCTTTCCTTGAAAGAAGACTTTGCCCTCGGAGGGGAAATGCTTGTGGATGCCCAATGGGAACTTGATATAGTTTTCGGTGAGGATGGCTTCTTTGAGGCCATCGTTGTTGAGGTCGGCCAAGGCGAGGTTCCAGCCGAAGACGTTGGAGTAGAGGTTCTTGGCTTTGGTCACGTTCTTGAACTCGAAGCCGTCCACTTGTTCCATTAGGGCGAAGTCCTTGTCGAAGACCTCGTCCCTTTTCAAATCACCGCGCACCATCCAGACGGGAAAGCTGTTGCCGATATTGCTCATCAAAATATGGACTTTTTCATCGGTATCCCTGAGCTTTCCGATGGCAAGCCCCATCCAGAAGCCGTACTCGATGGGCAGCCGTTTTTCGGTCCAGGTGCCGTCGCCGTTGTTTTTGTAGATGCGCCCCACATCGGTGTTCAGCGAGAGGACGAGGTCAAGGTAGCCATCGTTGTCAAGGTCAATGAATTTGGCGAAATAGGAGTTCTGGATGAGTTCCAGCCCGGCCTGTTTGGACTGTTCGGTGAAGCTGCCGTCGCCGTTGTTGAGCAGAAACAGGTTTTTCCGCTTGCGGGACAGGTCATGGTATCGGGCGGAACGGAAGTTTTTTCGGTCAACAAAAGTGGTGATGTAGATGTCCTTCAGGCCCCGGTTCCGGGTATCGGCGATGGCAATGTCCACGGGTACGGAGATGTCGGGCATCTCGGCCAGTATTTCCATTTTGCCGAAGGCGTGGCCGACGGAGTCTTGTTTCTGGACGTAAATCCCGGAGGCATAGCCCGTGATGCACTCCAACTGGCCGTCATTGTCAATGTCCTCGAAGGCCACGCAGTAGGCCGCCTCGTTTTTCAGCCCTTCGAGGTTCAGTTCGGCGGCAATGTTCCTGAATTTTCCATCCTCGAAAAGAAGGGCAGCGTTCCCCTGGCCAACGCCGCCCGTCTCGAATAGACAGGCCCGCTTGTCGGAGTAGGGGAAGAAAACCTTGAGGTCGAGGAAGGGCATTGCCTCCGTTTCATGCTGCTGGTGCGAATAATTGGAGGGGATCTCTGTGAAACTCGTCAGCTTGTTGCCGGGGTCCCGAAGGAACTGCTCCCTGAATTTCTGTTGCGCCTTATTGTAATTCCGGTGGTTGAAGTACAGCAACAAGAATGGAATGGAAAGGAGAATTAGGGTAATGGACAGCCAAATCACGGTTCGCATAATATCAAGGTATTCGTTTGGCCGCTATATTAAGGGTCTGATTTGAAATCCATGAAATATTTTTTTGAAATATGTGGCCTCGCTAAATAATTCACACCCATAGAACTACAAGCTGGCATGGCCAAGTCACTCCTTTTGTGGGTTTAAGTGCTTCATGAGCCTACTGAATCCAAGCAGGTAATAGGCCATAGCGGGCTTCGCAAACACCGCTGTAAAACAAAAATATTGTTTGTGCTCTCTTCGTAAAACATAATTCCGCTTGTTTTGCAGGAGCCATCAATTTCGGGTGATATGTCACTATAGGTGAGCCTATTTGGAACTGCGTCTTTTGGAAACAATCATACACAAAATGCCCTCAACCGCGAAGCTCAATCTGATTCAGAGATGAGTTCCAATCACTCACCTCGTTGATTCAATTAGGTATCATTGGCTTCTTGTACAGGCTTATTGGGTGGTGCTTTGGCCAATAGGCTAACTGGCCAAAGCACCACCACCATCTCCTTTCCCGATGTCTAAGGAAGATGCTCGATAGCTATAAAGTTTGCAAGGTACCCGGTGTTCAGGGGATGTGAAAGCACTGAGTTTAGTAGCAAAAATGCCCGATCATTCATTGGCCCTTGATATATTGTCTTGCCGTCTAAGTTAACGTCAGGGCGGTTGTAGCCTGTTACAATATAATTGGCCAAGTTTTCCGTATTGTCTGGGTTGGCAACTACCTGTGAAAACAGCGCAAAAATATCGTTGTTGGGCCCTTGGTATATCGCCCGGCGGTCACCATTGATATCGCCTGCCCAGAGAGACTTCCCTCCGCTGCCCGTCGTCTTTCCTGCCACTGAGCCGCCTCTCACACCGAGGCTTGGGCTGTTAAAATCCACAAGAGGCGGGCCGTCCGTGGTGAGGAACCAAGGGTCTGCGGTTGCCATGCCTAAATGGTTGCGGTGCCTTATGGATACCACATAATCCCCTTCGGGCTGTGTAGGGAAAATGATGGTTTCGCCACCATCGGCTGAGATCACATCCCCATCCCTCTGCACAAGTGCGGAGGTTGTTGCAAGCACTGTTTTTGGGTCGGCTGCGTCTCTTATTTCCAAAAAGACCCAATCCGTCACGGCATTGTTTCCAAGCACGTGAAAAATGCTTTGCGAGGCCGTCTCTCCCCCTCCCTTACTTTTGTGCTGAAATCCCTGCATATCTGAGTAGGGCTCCAATTCGGGTAGGTATTGGTGGCTGCGCAAGTCATCCCGCATGGGGCTGCCGGGCTGTGTGCCTATAAGGGCACCAGACAGTAGTGCCTTTAGCCTCACGGCTGCCACCCGGCAGGTGTCGTTTCTCGACGCAAGGATCACGTTTCCACAATCATCAACCGCCACCCATGCACGGCTTGTCTGCAGCCCCTCGGCTATCATCGTCTCGCTTTCAGTGTACCCGAAAGCCACTTGGTCATCGCAGTTGTCAATAGCGAAGAGATTGACTCCAGGTTGCAATTTTGCAGTTTCATTGAAACAGTAAAGGTCTTGCTCCAATGGGATTGATCCTTCAACCACTATATACCCAAGCTCCTCATCGGGGTGTAAACCGTCAAGGTAGTCCCATTCTTGTACCCGGACTTCAAAGCTATTGGGGGTCACGTTCCGAACACGAACATTGGCGGCTTGCAAATTGGCCGAGGGCACCCCGCCAAATATGACGACGGGCTTGGTGTACCTGTTCGCAAGGGAAATGGTCTTCCAGTTGTGGTCAACTGTAGCCTTGCCGCTTTCCCCGAAGAAGATTCCCGTTGAGTCTGTCAGGTAACTATCGCCCAATAGTGCAATGTAACCTATATTCTCGTCCATGTGGTTTATCTCCGTGCCTTTTGACTGCTCTTCTTGCAGGAAGAACTTGACACCAGCAGAAGTCTCACTGTTGGTCCTGATGGTTACTGCATCTTCTTCGTTTGTGGTCTGTGGTTGTGCGATGAACGCGGGGGGGGCAGTGAATGGCATGGCATAGCTCTGGGACTTCTCTGTCTGGTTGACAGAAGGAATGATATCAACCAATATCTGCGAAGCCCCAGTACTGCTTCCTTTTTCTATGGCCGTCCAGGAAACAGACTCTTTTCCATGTAACCGGTCGCTGCCTTCCTCCTCCATCAACCTGACCTCAAAGCCAGACTTGGAAACATAGCGTACCTGTACGCTGGCCGCCGATGCGTCATTGCTGCTGGTGAGGGTTGCCAGCACGACCGGTGGAGTGTTGAAGTGCACGGGGAATTTCACATATTTCCACAGGTGCGAAGTGTTTTTGGCAATGCCCGCCGCCATCTTTTTGCCATTCGGCAAGGTGTACAGGCGGAACAGTTCAGGTTTTACTTCATCTTGCACTACGACTAGCTGGGAGTCTGAACTGCTATTACCGCAAAGATCAGTGGCTGTCCATGTACGGGTTATGGTGTAGGTGCCACAAGTTCCGGAGTTGGCAAAATCATCCGCTTCTTCCAGTGAGACATAAATACCCGGGCACGCATCTAGGGCAAAGATGATAGGAGGCACTGGTATCTCATCGTCGCAGGAAATTGTAAGGTCGGCTGGTACATTGAGCATTACTGGTGGTTGGGTATCACCAATGTTAATGGTAGCAGTGGCAGTGGCACAGCAGCCAGTCGTCTGATTGCAGACCTGATACGTGAAGTTGTCAACTGTGCAGGCATTAGTATTGGGGTCATAAGTAAAGACTCCGAAGTTGTTTATCTGTATTGTACCTTTAGTAGTCGGAGAAGTAATGGAGAAAATGGGATTTTGTAAATTGCCATCGTTCATGCTCACCACATTGCCGTAGGTCACACCGGGGCAGGAGGTAAACACATCGTCCACAAGGACCGGGGCGCCAGTGACCGAACAGTCAGGGTCGGCGCAGTCAATCAGGCCATCGCCGTCGTTGTCAACGCCGTCAATACAATTTTCACCACAGGCCGTAACTGTTACGGTGACAGAGGCGGTGGAAGAGCAGCCCGTAGCGCTCGTCACGGTGACGGTGTAAACAGTGGTACTCGCGGGTGTTACGGTTTTTGACGCTCCACTACCGAGGCCATTGCTCCAAGCAAACGAATAGGGCGATGTACCACCGCTCGCTATTGCTGTGAGGGTAGTGGAAGTCCCATTGCAAATGGACTTCGAGTTCCCTGCGCTGGAAGTTGGGCTGCAATCGCTGTCGGTACAATCAATCAGGCCATCGCCGTCGTTGTCAATGCCATCGGTGCAGATTTCACATAACTGGTCAATGGTGAACGGAAAAGTTCGGGGACACTCACTGTTAGCATTTCTCGCATAAAAAACATAACTGCCTGGGGCAAGGTTTGTGAAGGTATTGCTGCTTGACCAAGTGGTATTGTTGCTACTGTATTCGTAACTGCCGCTACCGCCCGTAGCGGTAATGGTTATGGACCCATTGGAGACACCGCACCCGGCATCTATTTTGTTTGTCGAACCGCCTAGCCCGCAGCCTGGGTCATCGCAGTCAACAAGGCCATCGCCATCGTTATCAATGCCGTCGGTGCAGTCTTCCGAGCAAAAGTTCACCACAACGGTCACTTGTGCAGTAGAGGTACAGCCTCCGCCACTGGTCACCGTAACGGTGTAGGTGGTCGTCATATTCGGGCTGATGTTATGGCTAATGCCGTTGCCAAGGCCATTGTCCCAAATATACGTGTAGGGGCCAGCCCCACCGCTTGCGCTGGCTGAAATAGTGGAGCTTTCGCCAACGCAAATTGACAACGAAGTCACGTTGGTATTGATGTTCAGGAAGTTGGCACAATCTGGGTCAGCACAGTCAATGAGCCCATCACCGTCGTCGTCAGCGCCGTTGTCGCAGATTTCGCTGCATGGGCCACTGACGGTTACCGTTACCTGATCAGTAGCTGTGCATCCATTAACATCCGTGACTGTTACTGTGTAGGTTGTCGTACTGACTTGAGTAACTGTTTTGGTTGCCCCGCTCCCTAAGCCGTTGCTCCATGAATAGGAAGTTCCACCACTTGCAGTCAACGTAGTCGAAGACCCTGAACAGATGCTTACATCCGCCCCGGCATTTGCCAAGGGGCCGGCGGCCACCGTAACGGTCGCCGAGTTGGAGGTCACGTTGCCGCAGCCGCTGCCGGAGGCACTTACGACGGCCCGGTAATAAGTGGTGGCAGCCAATGCCGCCGTCGTGTAGCTGCTCGACGTGGC
>JALHQW010000032.1 GCA_022841745.1 Saprospiraceae bacterium
ATGTAATCTGATTCTGTCAAGTGTAAACAATCATTTTAAAAGGCAAAAAATACGGACTCTTTGGAAATTGCAGCCTTTTTTTGACACTTTTACAAATTTACCCCGGCTGTATAGTTACCTCTCTCTAAATCTATCACTATACCTTCCATCAAAAAACGACTCCCAGATTAGGCTGCCTGTGCTGTCGTATTGCTGTGTTAGGATTGCCGAGGAGTAAAACGAGTTCATGGTCGGGCTTGGGGCAGCCCCACAGAGGTAAACGTTTTCTGCTTCATCAGTAATTATTTTGTCATACTCCAATGACGATGGGCCAAAGCAGGGGTACTCCACAAGCCATTCGAATTGGAGGGGCTGGGCAGTGGCAGCAAGGGGAATCAGGGCCAATAACGCTAGTAAGTATTGTTTGAAAATCATGGGTTTTTAATTTGGTTTTTGAATTCTATGTCGAACTGGTAGGCGGCGATGTCCTCAAAATCGTCCACCTTGAACTCATAGGAAGATGTCCCATTGGACACCTTTTTGACTATAGTTACCAATATTGGATGCCCTCGGATGGGGGGGTGCCGTTGAAGCCATTGATGGTGGCACCCTCGTTGACATCGCCCAATTTTACGGCATCGAATCCTATCCTGTCGGGAATCATATTGTAGTGGGCGCTGCTGCCATCAAGGTTTGCATATTGGAAAGGATTGTCGGTGGTTGGCAAATGATCACCGTCAAAATCCTGGGGATAGTTGAGGGTGACGGACCCCCGGATGAACCGCCAAGGCTGTGTGGCGTTCGGGAAAGTTGAGTTCATCCCCAAGATTAGTTTCCTAATCAAGACCATGTCGTAGTTAGTAACCGAATTGGAAAAGTTGACGTCGGCTGCAACTTGGTCATACCCATCCATGTATTCGTAGTGATTGATATGCTTTAGGATGGTTACCAAATCTAAAGTGGAGACTCCATTCATCCAGTCCGCATTGGTATAGCTGAAATCAGTGTTGGAGCCAAATTTTGTCACCTTGCTTTTTGTTACGGTGAAGCTACCTGTTGTATTAGGCTGCAGGATGCCACTGAAATCCCCATTGGGCATGGTGAGTGCCTTTGCGACCAAACCTGCTCCTAAACTGGTCTGCGAAAACTCGATGGCCACCCGGTTCAGGCCAATGCTGGTGCCCTTGTATTCTACCCGGTCGTCCATGTTGCCGCACCAAAGGGGCTTGAACTGATTCATGCGCTGGTCTTCCCAAGTGTCCCAGACCACATCCAACTGGCCGTCGGTAAATTCTGACCTGCAACTCCTATAGCTCATGATGTTCTTGCCAAGTATGTTATTGGGGTCGTTAAGGAACATGCCGTTGTAGTCCTTGTAGGTGCCGGCAATATTGCACCCATTTTCGGCACAGCCCGGGTAGTGAATCTGGTCGTCCGGATTGCAATCGGCTGGCGTGTCGCCGATTAGGTCGCCTCCACGAGGGTCGCCAGGGTTGTTAAAACCTGGGCCATAGTGGTTGGGTTTCTTATAGGTTTGGCTATTGTCTTGAGCACGGATTACCAACTCCCTTGGAATTGCATCGGGGTTATATGGGTGGTCTGGTTGGCTTGTATAATTTAACGGATCCGTCGGTACATTATAAGCTGCTGGATACCCGAATGTATGTATCAACCCCATGTTATGCCCCAGTTCATGTGCAGTGGAGCCAAAGGGGAAGGAGTATTGTTGCTTCATGTAGATATTGTTGTTGACACCAGGCGACCAAGGGAAGGTGGCGCTTGGGTTGCCGGGCGAGTTGTCAATGTACATATTGATTGCCCAAGGTGAGTAGGCGTAGTTGGCCACCATCAGAGGGTTGCTATAAATCGTGGTGTTGTGGACGAAATTGATCTTGCCACACCTGATGAAATTGATGGTGTAGTTGGAATTGGTGGAGTAGGCCGCACTTATCTCAACCAGCCTTGCATCAACCGTAGTCTCGGTGATATAGTTTGGACTATTTGACGCTTGTCCATCGTCGGTTTTCACAACATAGACAATCACTGGTATTTCTGCTGTTGCTCCTGAATAATTGGGCCCGGGGCCGTAGTTGCGGATGTTGTTGGCGGCGGCTTTGTAGTCGTCAACGGTCATCACATTGTCGCAAACTTGCAATTGTTGGGCATAGGCCGCATTGACGAAATACGCCATTGCAAGGGCTACAAAGACAAATCTGCCCCCAAAATGGGGGGGGGTAAAACAGTTCTTCATTGGAAATTGTGTTTGAAGGTGAAAGAAATTTGTTGGGCCAGTTCGGTTTTGAGCTGGATTAGTTCCAAAGGTATAGGAATATTTTGCAAAACAAAAAATACTCAGAATTTTTAACGTTGGATTGTCTGGAAAGAGACGGCACCTAGGTTGGCTTTCCAAAATTGGGCTAGGTCGGGAGGGTTGATAGTGAGGGTGTGACTCGAAGTCACGCCCTCCCTAAGCATTAGGTCGTTAGGGTTGGTAGTGAGGGTGTGACTCGAAGTCACGCCCTCCCTAAGCATTAGGTCGGGAGGGTTGATAGTGAGGGTGTGACTCGAAGTCACGCCCTCACTAAGCATTAGGTCGGGAGGGTTGATAGTGAGGGTGTGACTCGAAGTCACGCCCTCCCTAAGCATCGCCGACCAATCCATTCGGTTCAATAGCTGCTGAATTTTTCCCTTATTTTTCAAGCCAATTGGCAAATTCACCAAAACTGTTTACTTTTGCCCCGCTTATTGAAACCAAACGACAGAGGGAACAGAAGTTCCCTCTTTTACTTTATGGCTGTAGATGCTTTTTTTGTCGAAGAAAAAATCCACCAACTGCTCGAAGCCAAGTTTGCGGAGGAAGGCTTTCAGGACTGCTTCTTGGTGGACTTCCACCTCAGTGCCACCAACAAACTGGAGGTGTTCGTGGATTGTGACAGCGGGCTGACGCTGGAAAAATGCAAGAAGCTCAGCCGTTACTTGGAGCACCACTTCGACGAGGCGGGCTGGCTCGGCGAGAGCTACACCTTGGAGGTTTCATCGCCCGGCTTGGGTCGGCCCTTAAAGCTCCAGCGCCAGTACCTGAAAAACATTGGCCGAAAGGTAGAGGTCACCTTGGCCGATGGCAGCATCAAAACCGGGCCACTTGTGGCCGCTAACGAAACTGGCTTCACCATCTCCGAAACGGTGACCGTGCTCGAAGGCAAGAAAAAGAAAAAACAGGAGGTTCAAACGGAACTTCAGTTCGATATAGTCAAAAAAACGATGATTGTCATCAGTTTTTAAAGAGTTAGTTACGAGTTTTGAGTTGCGAGTTTCGAGTAGAGGCAAGGCAGTGGAATTGCACGTTTTGCCGAAAACTCAAGCCTGAACTGATTGCTTCGGACTTCTCAAAATTGGGTAAAACAGAACGGCTTAGTAGCTGGCGAATCACCAGTCACGAGTCACGAGTTACGAATCACCCCCATCACTCATCATTTATCATTCAGCATTTTTGAAAAAAGGATGATCAGCTTAGTAGATATCTTTTCCGATTTCAAGTCCAGCAAAAACATTGACCGTCCCACGATGGTGCGGGTGCTGGAAGACGTGTTCCGCACGTTGATCAAGAAAAAATTTGGCTCCGACGAGAACTTCAATGTCATCGTCAATACCCAGCAGGGCGACTTGGAGCTATGGCGGGTCCGGCAAATTGTGCCAGACGGCGAGGTGACGGACGACCGCAGCCAGGTTTCCATCTCAGAGGCACTGTCCATTGACGACAGCTACGAGATTGGCGAGGAGTGCTATGAACAGCTCTTCCTAGAAGATTTTGGCCGCCGCTCCATTCAAGCGGCCCGCCAGACGCTGATTTCGAGGATCATGGAATTGGAGAAGGACGATGTTTACCGCAAGTACGTGGAGCGTGTGGGCGACATGGTGGTGGGCGAGGTAAGCCAAATCATCAAAAAAGAATTCCTCATCGTGGACGATGCCACGGGGCACGAACTCCTTTTGCCGAAGCAAGAAACCATCAAGGGCGACTTCTTCCGCAAGGGCGACATGGTGCGCTGCATCATCAAGAACGTTGAAATGAAGAACAACACGCCCGTGGTAGTCGTGAGCCGTACGGAGAATTCCTTCCTCGAAAAGCTCCTCGAACAAGAGGTGCCTGAAATCGAGGACGGCATCATCGCCGTCAAGCGCATCGTCCGCCTTCCGGGCGAGCGAGCTAAGGTGGCTGTGGAGAGCTACGACGACCGGGTGGATCCCGTGGGCGCCTGTGTGGGCATGAAGGGTTCCCGTATCCACGGCATCGTGCGGGAGCTGCGCAACGAGAACATTGACATCATCAATTTTACGAACAACGAGAGCCTTTTCATCCAGCGTGCCCTGACGCCCGCCAAGGTAACGAGCATTGACCTCGACTCCGCCAACAAGCGGGCCAGCGTCTATCTCGACCCCGACCAGGTGTCGCTTGCCATTGGCAAGGGCGGTACGAACATCAAGCTGGCCAGCAAGCTAACCGGCTTCGAGATTGACGTTTACCGCAACACCGACGGTCAAGAGATTGACGACGTTGACCTCGACGAATTTGCCGATGAAATCGAACCATGGGTCATCGAAGAACTCAAGCGCATTGGTTGCGATACTGCCCGAAGTGTGCTTGACCTGAGCTTTGATGAACTGGTACGCCGCACCGAGTTGGAAGAAGAAACGGTGCAAGAGGTGTTGAGTATCCTCGCTGCGGAGTTCGATGATTGATTTGAATTAGCTTGTTCGTTGCGCCACGGGCGCAACGAACAATTTCAGCAACTACTTAGCAGGGGTGTTTTTATGGGAAAATTGAAAATTTTTCCATAAAGACACCCAAAGGCATGGGAGGGGAAAGAAAAATTTCATTTTTCTCTCCCCTCCCAAGTCCACCTAAATAGTTGTCTATCACCCAATTGTGGAACCAAAAAGACAAGCCCTTTCGTTGCTTCCGCCGATGCAAAAAAGGGCCAACAAGTCCGTACTTATTTTTTATTGAATGGATAAACGCTTAGTAAAAATAGCGCAGGAGCTGAATGTGGGTACACAGACGATAGTGGATTTCCTTGCTACCAAGGGACACCACATCGAAAACAAGCCAACCTCCAAGGTCACGGAGGAGATGGAATCCATATTGCTCAAGGAGTACCAGAAGGACATGGCCGAGAAGGTGAAAGCCGACTCCATGACCATTGGTGTGCGCCCTCCCCTCATCAAGAAGGAGCCACTCGCCCCGCTGCTAAAGCGGGAACCACTTGCTCCTCCAGCCCCGTTGGCACCACCACCTGTCAAGAAGGAGGATTTGTTGCCGAAAACCCCAGTGGCTCCTGCGCCGCCTGAACCGGTGGTTGCCCCTGCCCCAATTGTTGAGCCAGCCCCTCCGCCACCTCCAGTGGTAGAAACCCCCGCCCCAATTGAAGAGCCAGCAAGGCCACAAGTCGGCGGACTTGTGATCAAGGGTAAAATCGAGCTTGACAGCAAGGGAATGCCCGTCAGGCCCAAGAAAGAAGAGCCAAAGCCTGAACCAAAGCAGGCACCCAAAGTGGAGTCGTCACCAGCGCCTGAGCAGGCTCCCAAGCCAAGCGAAAGCGTGGCGAAAAAGCCAGTTGCTGCCCCAGATGCGGATGACAAGCCAGGTACGACGCCTGAGAAGCCAGTTGAACCTACTCCGGAAGCAGTGCTTCCTCCAGCCGAAGGCTCACCTGACGCCGCTGATGACGACCTCGTGAGGATGAACACCCCTGAGCTAAGGGGCTTGAAGATCCTTGGTAAAATTGATATCGAAAAACGCCGGGAGCCAGCCCCCAAACCAGCTGCGAGGGGTGGTGACAACCGTGGTGCAGGTGGTAACCGTGGTGGTGACAACCGTGGTGGTGACAACCGTGGCGGTGACAACCGTGGCGGTAATCGTGGCGGCGACAACCGTGGCCCCGGCGGTGACCGTTCCGGTGCACAACCTCGTCCAGATGGCAATCGGCCAAGGCCAGTTGCTTCCTCTACCGAAGGTGGCCAGGCAGGAGGCGCCAACAGTGCCGATGCTCGGCACAAGCGCAAACGCAAAAAAGTTGCCCCGCAAACAACCCAGCCCCAGCAAGGTACCCCGAATCAATCGCAGGGTACGGGTACTGGTGACCGCAGGCGCAGGGGCGGCGAGCCAGTAAGGGAGGTTTCCGGCAAGGAAGCCGAAGACCAAATCCGTAGGACAATGGCCTCCCTCTCAGGGGCAGGCAAGAAGAAGCGCCAAAAAATGCGCCGTGAAACCCGTGAGCGCATCCGTGAAAAACAGGAGCTACGGGACATGGAGGGCCAATCCGACAAGCTGGAAGTAACCGAGTTCGTAACGGTACAAGAGCTTGCGAACATGATGGACGTACCAGCCACACAGGTCATCATGACTTGTATGAGCCTCGGTGTGTTCGTGTCCATCAACCAGCGCCTGGATGCAGAACTCATCGAATTGGTGGCCAGCGAATTTGGCCACCAGGTGCAGTTCATCAGCGTAGAAGACCAAACTGATTTTGAAGACGAGGAAGAGGATGCAGTAGAAGACCTAAAGCCACGTGCCCCCATCGTTACCGTGATGGGCCACGTTGACCACGGTAAGACTTCTTTGCTCGACTATATCCGCAAGGCAAATGTCGTTTCCGGCGAAGCGGGAGGTATCACCCAGCACATCGGTGCTTATGAGGTGAACGTCAATAACCGCTCCATCACCTTCCTCGATACACCGGGCCACGAGGCGTTCACCGCCATGCGTGCAAGGGGTACCAAGGTGACGGACATTGCCATTATCGTGGTGGCTGCCGATGACAACGTGATGCCTCAAACCAAGGAGGCCATCAGCCACGCCCAGGCAGCCAATGTGCCGATGGTCTTTGCCTTCAACAAAATTGATAAAGCCGGTGCCGACCCCGGTCGCATCAAGCAAGAACTGGCCAGCATGAACATCCTCATCGAAGAATGGGGCGGTGTTCACCAAAGCCAGGAAATATCTGCCAAAACAGGCTTGGGTATTCCAGAGCTGCTTGAAAAAGTGGTGCTTGTGGCCGATATGGCCGACCTCAAGGCGAACCCTGACCGCAACGCAATTGGTACGGTGCTGGAAGCCTCGCTAGACAAAGGCAAGGGCTATGTGGCCAAAATGCTCGTCCAAAACGGTACGCTCCGCGTTGGCGGTTCGATGGTGGCTGGCGAGTATTCCGGCAAGGTGAAGGCCATGTTCAACGAACGGGGCCAAAAAGTAACCGATGCTGGCCCATCTGCCCCTGTACTCGTGCTTGGCCTCGGTGGCGCACCCACAGCGGGCGAGCGTTTTAAAATCATGGACGACGACTCGGAGGCCCGCCAATTGGCCTCCAAGCGGGCGCAAATCAACCGAGAGCAAGCCACCCGTGCCACCAAGCGTATCAGCCTTGACGAAATCGGACGCCGCTTGGCGCTCGGCACCTTCAAGGAGCTTAACCTCATCGTCAAGGGCGACGTGGACGGCTCTGTGGAGGCACTTTCCGACTCGCTGCTCAAGCTATCGCTCGAAACGGTCAACGTCAACGTCATCCACAAGGCTGTCGGTCAGATTGTCGAATCCGACGTACTGCTGGCCTCCGCCTCCGATGCCATCATCATCGGCTTCCAGGTGCGCCCATCCGTATCTGCCCGAAAGCTGGCCGAGCGGGAAGGCGTGGAAATCAAGATGTACTCTATCATCTACGAAGCCATCGAGGAAATCAAGCTGGCCATCGAGGGCCTCTTGGAGCCTACGAAAGAGGAGAAAATCGTGGCCAACGTGGAGATCCGGGAAGTTTACAAAATCAGCAAGGTGGGCACCGTCGCAGGTTGCTACGTGCTGGATGGCAAGCTCACCCGCAACACCCATATCCGGGTGGTCAGGGATGGTATCGTTATCTTCCCGACAAGGGAAGGTGCCAACGGAAGGCTCGGCTCGCTTAAGCGTGTGAAAGAAGACGTGAAGGAGGTCAAGTCGGGCATGGAATGTGGTATCACCATTGACAACTTCAATGACATCAAGGCCGGCGACATCATTGAAGGCTACGAAATCACCGAAGTTAAGCAGAAATACGGAGGGTAAGACGTAGTTTTTGCCATGAGACAACCTATCTGGAAATGGGTTGTTTCAATTGGAAGGACTGGGATTTGATTTAAGATATAAGATTTAAGACTTGAGTTTTGGGGAGTCGAACATACCGTCAAAAACTGGTGCTTTGCCAATTAGCTCCACCCTAATAAATCATATATCTGAAATCATAAATCATATATCTGAAATCAAATCCTTACTTCCACAAGGTTTCAAAGCAATCCTTTTTCCATGGAATTCCTTCAACTTCTCCTACCCATCTTCGCCCTTGTCGGCATTGCGTTCGTGCTGATGAGCGTTGGCTATATCTTCAAAAAGCGGGAATTCAGGGGTTCCTGCGCCTCCAACAATCCCATGCTGGCCGATAAGTTCGGCTCTTGCTCCGTTTGTGGAAAGACAGCGGAGGAGGCTTGCAAGATGCCAGAAAAACATTGAGCTTTATCGCTGGATAATCAAGGGTTTTTTAGCCACAATTTCTCCGCCCCTGCATAAAGATACAATATAGTACCCTTGTGGTAACCCTACCACCTCAAAGCGATGCAAGCTCGAATATGGGCTCAATGTATGACTTGCCACCAACCGCCCAAGCGCATCGTTCACCAATACTGCGGTTTTCAATTTCCCACTATAATCATCCAAGTTTAAATCGGCCACGAAAAAACCAGAGGCCGGGTTGGGGTGTAGCTTCAGCGTTTCTGTCATTTCCCGTTCCACCGTTTCCGAAGTGAGCATGGAATCGCAGGGGCTGCCCTCCCACTTGCCGAGGCGGTAGTTGGGGAAGTGGGGCATGCCCTGCAGCACGAGGGTGGGCGTGGTGATGGCGTGCTGCTCGAAGTTGCAGGCCAGCCCTGCGCTGTCGGGCTCGTGGATGACGTGCAGCACGTTGACGCTGTTGAGCCCGTTGATGTAGATGCGGCCGTCGGGCCCGAGCTGCGCCATGAAGAAGGTGGTGGGCAAAGGGGAGGAGAAGCCGTCCCACTCGCCGACCGTGACCTTGGAGGCCGCCACGTCGTCGGCCCAGGTGTCGAACTGGTAGAGCTTGGTGGTGGAGGGGATGTAGAGGTAGCGGGAGTTGGGGGAGAAGGCGGCCCCGCCCGCCCCGGACAGGGTGTCGGCACTGTCAACGATCTCGATGGACACCGGGTTGCTCAGCTCGCCCGTGCAGCGGTCGAAGTCGAAGATATGGAGGTCGTTTCGGATGTCGTAGCGGGCGTACTTGGTGCCGTCTGGGGAGAACAGGGCCTGCCCCCGCCCGTCGTCCACGCTGAACGAGTGGCCGATGTGCTGCTTCTGGGCGGGCTGGAAGCCCCATGGCGTGAAGAGTATGCGGTAGTAGCCGTTGCTGAGCTTCTCCGGCTTGAACACCCACCAGTCCCGCCCGTTGCCGTGCCGCACGGCGGTGAGCATATGGTAGGATAGGCTGTCGGAAAGGATGGGGACGTTCTTTTCCAGCACTTTGCCTTTGCCACTATTTTGGGTCATGTCAACTGTAGTATAAAAAACCTTATCTACAATAGCGTTGGGGTTGTATAATTGTCTTAAATGTATCAAGTGAAATAAGCTATCCATACTTAAGCTTGGCAAAACAATCGCCCCCTGTGGACACGGGTATCCATCAGAGAAAAGGTCAGCAACTTGTCCAGGGTTAAGACCAAAGCCATTTTCAATTTGTTCTTGATTTGAGCCTATAATGTTAATCCCATTTGAGGCAAACATGAAATTGCCACTTACATCACAAATTGATATATTTGTATAGTCAAATCTGAATTGCCTATCGACCTTGAAAACATTAACTGGTGCGGTGTTAAAATCCAAGTCAGTGCCGCCGTGTATCGGTTGGCTGGTACTCGTTGCTTGGCCAAATACCCAATGATAGTCTGTTTTTTGAGCATTGGCATTAACCAAAAACAAGAACTGTATTAAAAGGAGTGGATTTTTCATGAAATAAAAAAACGCCAGCCTTGCATTTTGTACAAAGCTGGCGTAGTCGAAGATTAGATTTAATGAGAAACGGAGAAAAGTCCCGTATGTATCGTTGCTCCGTCAAGGACAACACTGATGGCATAGATACCGCCAGGCAATTCGGCAACAGGTATGGCCAAAACCTGTTGCTGCCCCTCGAACTTGGTGGTGCGCACCAACTGGCCGTACATATTCGTCAGGACGACCGTTCCTTCCTCATATGCCGATAGCGGCAGTCGTAAATAGATGACTTGATTGGCTGGGTTCGGATAAACCTCGATGGTTTTTGTCGCTGATTCCTCGCCCGAAAGCTCCTCTGACCGAAGGCCAATACAGTTTAGCCAATTTTGTTCCGCCACCTCTTTTTCGCAGGGGGAAAGCATGGCTGCAGCCTTGTAAACCGCCCTGCCTGCCACGCCCGGGCAAAGTGAGGCAATGCCCTTTAAGGTTTCCGTTTGGGCGCTGCTCAAGGGGGCAAGGCCACTGGCTATCCATGCCAATTGGATTTCGTTCACCTGCCTCTCATAGGTTTGGAAAGCGTTACTGGCGACCAAGGCATTGTTCATGGCGGCCACGGCGCTGGCACCTGCTGTCTGGTTGGCAATGATGCTGTTTTGCAGGCTTGCGATGGAATTGCCGATGGTGCTGGTTTCATTTTGGGCAGTGGCTATATTGGCCAGCAGGGTCGGGTTGCTGAACGGGTCGCTCAGTTGGTTCAAGCTGGTCATTAGCACTTCCAATTCATCGCTTTTAGTGGCCAATTGGTCGAGCAGTCCAGTCAATGCCAGCTCATCCGAAGCGGAGACGGACAGCAGGTTTTGAATGGCTTTTTCCACCTGGGCAAAACTGCCAATGGCCGTGCTTGCTTGGGTATTGTAGAAATTTGCGAAGTTGCTGCCAGCTGGCCTGCTGCCGGGGTCTTCGATGAGCTTTCGGTACAGTGCCCGGTTAGCGTTCCAGACCACCACGGGGTCGGCATTGGTGCCAAAAGCAGTGCCAGCGGCAATAGCGCCATCAAGGCTTGACATAGCTGGGATGACGCAAGGGAAGGTCGGGTTCCAAGGGTAGCCGCACGAAAAGGCACAGTCGAGTTGGGCACCCATGTCGTCGATATTTTCAAACCAACCCAAAGGGTCTGGAGTACTGGGCATAAATTCTGGGTCAACACCATTTTCAGTGTCCACCTTGAATTTCATTAAACCAAAAGCTGGTGAATTATTCTTTGCCTCCGTATCCCCAAAAAACACGTTCCCTTTGAAATCCTGTGGGTCAATGGTGCCGTTGACGAGGAGGGAGGTTTGGTCACCGCAGAAGTTGTTGCAGTTGATTTGGGAGCCCGTGCAGGTACCTGTGAAGCCCATGGCTTGGGTGAACTTTTCCATCAGGTGGTTTTGGCGGATACAGGTTAGGTTGGTTTCCTCGAACAGCAGGCCCCTGGCCTGGACGGTGGTGGTGTTGGAGTTGACATAATTGGCCTGAACCCTGCCAAAAAGGCAATTTGTGAAGGTCGCAGCAGTGGGTGATTGATTGTTCTGTTGATAAAGGTTGAATATTTGGTCAACAACCTGAATTTGGTCTATTTGCTGCCCCTTCACGTTCATCAGTTTAATGCCCGTTTTGTCCCCATACAGGTTGAAGGTATTGTCTTCGTGAATCAGGAACAAAGAAGGTACGACATCTGCACCTGTGACTTCAATGCCTATATTGGAATTGTTGCCGGTTTGGGTGAAGATGCTTTTGTCTATCGAGAAAATCAGTCCGCCATTATTGGAATTTACCAACATCCCATGCGAGCCGCCAAGCGATAGCTTGAAGAGATTGTTGGTTCCGAAAATGACCCTGGGCTCCACTCCCCAGATACATTTACCAACCCTGTCGAATTGGGTGTATTCCACATTGCAACTGGCATTGTTCTCCGCCCTGATGCCTGCTGAACATTTGTAGAATGAAACTGTAGAATAGAAGCCATCAAAATCAACTGCACCAAAAAGCCCTTGTACCAAGATACCAACGCCAGTTTGCAGGCCATTGATGACGCCATTGCTGCCTTGTTGCGATATTCCTCCAAAATAGCAAGATTTGTTGATTCTTAAGAGCCTTTTGCTCAGGATGCCGATGTTGATGGTGGAGAATCTGTTGAGTTCTGCTTCTGATGTTGGCTCCATATCAATTTCGCCACCACCTTCGAACCACATCCCGACGAAGCTTCTGGTTCCTTGCGGAGTAGGGACTTGGCCAGAAAACGTCCCATTGAGTACAGGGCCTACATGGGTGAAAACGTTTTTTGTGAAATAGTTGAGCGTAAAGGTGCCTTCAGCCTTGAACCCCACCCAATTCCGATTGAACGTGCTGTAATAGAGGTCAATAAGTGTCGTGGGTTTGGTAAGTATGCCAAACTGCGCATCTTCAATGATAGAGTGAAAAGCACCACAATAACTGCCTTCCCCGACTTCTACCCCTACCCACATACTACTGCAGGCATAAAGATGACTGTCAAAAATCATTAGGCTTTTGCCATTGACGGTTCGGATTTTTGCCCCAGGTGCCATTTTCACCTTACAGCCGAAGAAGGCAAAATTGGAGTTCACCAAAAACTCCCCGTTGATGTGTACGATTTGGTTCAACAATGTCTGAGTGTTCAAACTCTGTGAATTGGTGTTCGTAAGCACAATTGTAGCGGGAATGCTACCATAGGTGGTGCACCCATTGGGAAGCGAGGCAGGCGGAGGCGCTTCTTCTTCGGGCTGTTCAAAGCAATCAATCGTGCTTTGGCCTCCCATGGTTTGAGCATTCATGCTGGCAGAAAGCAGGAGCCAAGCTGTGAGGGTCAAGAAAATTGTTTTGAAACCGCATGGTGAGCAGTTTGAACGAGAACAAGTGTTTTTCATAAGAATATAGTTTTAAGATAAAAGAATCGGTTTAAGCTTATTCCAAAAGTAAACATGGATGTGGTGGTAGTTTCGTGCAATGAAAACCTACACCAGCTAGGATTAGTCGTAATTTAATGTCAAACTATGCTGTAATCCAAAAATATTCTCAATTTTAACGTCATCTATTGCAAATTGGATGGAACCCAAGCATTTCAATTAGGAATTTGAATGATAAACCTGCTGCCCTTCCCCCGCTCGCTTTCCAACAGCACCTTCCCCCCGTGACCCCGTACAATCTGCGCCACATAGCTCAGCCCCAAGCCGAACCCTTTTGAGAGTGCGCCATTCTCCCGAATCCTGTAAAATTTATCGAAGACCAATTTTTGCTGCGCAGGGTCAATGCCGATACCTCGGTCGCTTATGGCTATTTGTAGCTGCTTGCCATCCCGCCCTGTTGATATTTCGACAATGGGCTGGCTGGGGCTGTATTTCAGGGCATTGTCGAGGAGGTTGTGCAGGGCGTTTTTCAGATGGCCAGCGTCCACCTCGACGGTGTCTGGGTCGGCGGTGAGGTGGAGGGTAAGTGAACCGTTGCGTTCCGCAATGATGGGCCGGAATTCGGCTTCCAATTGTTGTATCAATGCATGGATGCTGGCGGAGGATTTTTGCAGGTTGTGGTGGGCGCTTTCGAGGCTGGCGAGTTCGAGCACCTTCTCCACATGGGTCTTTAGTTTTTTGTTTTCATCGTCAATGAGTTGCAGGAAGCTTTTGGCCCGTTGCAGGTCGCCTTTTTCGAGGCTTTCCTTGGCCATTTTGCTGGAAAGGGATATGGAGAAGGCGGGGGTCTTCAGTTCGTGCGTCAGGTTGTTGATGAAGTCGTTCTTGATGGCGTTCAGTTGCCGCTCTTTTTTCAGGATATTGAGCAGCAGCAACAGGCAGCTCAATATGGCCAATAGGCTAAGTACGGACGGCACCAAGAGGTTGCGGAGCTGCCCCAACAGATAGCCAAATAGGTTGAACACATCGAAATGGAGCACCGACTCGAAATGGCAGTTTCCAATGATATGGTTGCCGAGCCTTGCCTGGTATTTCCCAAAATCGAACTCGGCGGGTTTGTAGCGTTGGCTGGCCAATAGGACTTGCCCATTATAGGCGGGGGTAATGGCAAAGGCAAAATCCGCACGGATGCCCCGGTGCACGAGTTCCCGTTTCAGCAGGGCCTCGATGGAGTCGGAAATGGGGTGGACGAGCACCGTGTCGCCCTCTATCTGCCTGATTTTCAGGCGTTCAATCAGGGCGTCGCTGCGGGAGCCGGGCAGGTTGAGCGTGTCGGACACGGCCAGCAGGGCATCTTCTGTGCGGAGGTCGAAGCGCTGCTTCTCCAAGCGCACCCCGGCCACGAGCAGTTGGAACTGCACATAGGTGAGCACGGAAAGCGAAAGGAGCAGGATACCTGCGATGATGTGTCGGGTCATGTTGGCAGTTGGCAGCTGGCTGTTGGCCAATAACAAATAGCCAAAAGCCAACAGCATATATGGTCGCCCAAAATTAGGCAACGCACTAAATGTAAACGTAATGCCAAGTTTTTTCAATTAATACAAAAAAAAATTTGGTGCTTTGCACGAACAAATCAACCTGTCAATACATTTTCATCAAAAACAAGCCAACAACAGAAAACAAACAACTTGATTTTTGTAGTTGACATAAAAAAAGCGCCTATTGCGTAGTTCTATCTCCTTTTTTAAAAAACAATTTCAGAACCACGTAAATCATTTCAATCATGTCTAACAACAATCCGTCTTTCAATCAGAACAAACCTAATCAAAATTTCATTGCGATAGCTGCCGTCATTGGTGTTATCCTGCTTGGCATCATCGGCTATTTTGCCTACCAGAACAGCAAGACCAACCAAGAACTGGAGACCACCATGAGCGAACTCGACGAAACGACGAAGCTCAAGGCCGAACTGGAGGTTCAGTACAACCAGGCACTCACCGACCTGGAGTCCCAAAAGACGACCAACCAAGAGCTGAACGCCGTCATTGACCAGCAGAAGGCAGACCTGGAGCAGCAGAAGAACAAAATCGCTGGCCTGCTCAAGAACAAAGGCTCGCTCGACAAGGCCCGTGTCGAAATTGACAACCTGAAATCGCAAGTGAGCCAGTACATGGCCCAGTTGGAGAAGCTCAAGGCCGAGAACGAAGCCCTTGCTGGCGAAAATGCGACTTTGAGCAGCGAGAAGGAGCAATTGGCTGCCAACCTCCAGTCTAAATCTGCCGAGAACGAAGAACTCAGCAGCACCAAGGCGCAACTCGTGAGCGAGAAGGAAAAACTTTCCGAAAAAGTGAACGTGGCTTCGGCCATTAAGATGAAGTCAATTTCTGCCGTAGGCCAAAAAGTGAAGGGCAGCGGCAAGGTAAAGGACGAGAATTCCGCCAAGAGCGTTGACCAAATCAAGGTCTGCTTCACCACCGTCGAGAACGAAGTGGTAAAGGCTGGCAGCGAGAAGTTCTACGTGCGCATCATCAACCCGCTGGGCGAGACCCTTGCCATCGAGGACATGGGCTCCGGCATGTTGACCAACAAGAAGACAGGCGAAGAGGTGCGCTACACCAAAATGGAGGAACTTGACTACTCAAACAACGAGGCCCAGTCCTGCGTGGTTTGGGCACCGACCAACGCCTCTTTCACCAAGGGCGAATACCAAATCGAGGTTTACAACAAAGGCTTCCAAGTGGGCACTTCCAAGCTTACCTTGAAGTAAACTGCACGACCACCCATTTAGCCAAAGCGAGAGCGGGCTGCCCATTGTGGCAGCCCGCTCTTTGTCATTAAAATTCAATTAAACATGGATTTTGTCTGGATTTTTTGTTTTTATTTGCACCGTACATAAGGTGTTAAGCTATTATGGATAAGAAAAGATAACGAGTAGGTGAAGAATATAGGGTTACAGAATGACCCTCCCATAGCCCAACGCCCAAACACAGTAACAACCATGAAAACCCCGCCCACCATTAAAGCCTGTACCCGCCGGGAAATAGCCCACCTGCTTGGCATGGATGAGCACACGCTGAAACGAAAGCTCGACGAGAAGGGCATCCTACTGCTCAAGGGCCTCGTGCCCCCTCAATGGCAAAAGGCCATCTACGATGCCCTTTGGTACCCGCCCAACTATTCAAAACAGGACTTCGAGGGCTATGGATGAAACGGCATGTTCAATCATGCTCAAAAATGTTCAATCATGTTCAGTTTTGTTCAAACCATGTTTCCTGAAAACCACCGTGCTTTGTGCCGTATCAAGGCTACTGGTTGAAGGGATGCTTGGGCAGGCAACAACTGGTCAATTTTTCACCAAGGCGAAAGCCTAAAACACAATTGCCATGCGCTACTACTTTCTGCTTTTAGCAAGCATCCTTTTTACTGTTACAGCTATTGACTGCAAGGCCCAAAACGCCAAAGTGGACACCAGCTTCCACCCCCATTGGGAAATCGGCGTGGACCTGCTGCCGCTCATAGACAAGGAGAATGCCCCCAAGAACTCGCTGTTTGCCCGGCGGAATTATTTTCATCAAAATGGGAAGGGGAGGGCTTGGCGCATGAGGGCGGGGGCGGAGGTGGAAGTGAGGGATTTTTCGGATGTGGCACATTGGACACCCAGCACATTCAGAACCTATGCTCCTTATTTAAGCATAGGGCATGAATGGCAAAGGGTAAGTAATAAATTTCGATGGTTTTTTGGGATAGATGGAGGTGTCTCATATTCACGAAGGAACGACTTTTATCTCTCAACCTTTGTATTGACCGATTCATTGAGGGAGAAAATCGTAGTCAATGAATGGCGATTTGCCATTAATGGAGTTTTGGGTTTTCAGGTAAAAATCTCAAACAATTTGTCACTTGGTTCGGAAGCTTCTCTTATTGCCAGTTATCGGAGTTATCATTTCAAAAACGACTCATATTACCGAGGAATACTTGCCACTGGTAATAAATCAGAAGATTTCGATGATGTGTTCAACCTAAAGTTGAACCCTATCTATGTCATCAATTTAATTTATTCAATAAAATCTAAACGTCATGAAAACAGGAAGACTTGAATTCAAATGCGCCAGTGCTATTTTTTTGCTAAGCATGAATTTTTGCTTGTCTCAAACACTCAGCATTTCACCTAACTCAGAAGCAAATGCGGTTTGCCCACTCGGCGACATCACCTACACAATATCAAATTACAACACTACATGCCACACAATTAGTGTTATAAACGGAACGGTCGTTCAAGATAATGATGACGGAACCCTTATCGTGAACTGGTTCGACAATGGGCTTAAAGGAAGTATTACCGTAACTAGGAATTCGTCGGGATGCAGCGACAAAGCAGGCACACAGACCTTCGACGTACCCATCAAAACCCTCGCCCAAGTAAGGCCGACCATCACCGGGCCGCTTGCACCAAACGGCCCACGGGCAGGTTTCGTCAACCAAGTCACCTACACGGCCCAACTCAATTGGCCATTCAGGGGCACTAACGACCCCGACCCATTCCCTGTTACGGTATTCGACTGGACGCTGCCGCCAGGCTGGTCGAACAATACTTTTCCTGCAACGGCTTCCATGATTACCGTGGTTACCAATATTGGTGGTGGTGGAGAAATCACAGCCACAGGCAGAACCAATTGTGGTGCTGGTGCAACCAATAGCTTGACCGCCACCAATACAGCCAATAGGACGCTTTCGCCTCCCTGCCCAGTAATAGCACAGCGGCTCAATGAAAGGTGCGGTGAGGCAGGTGTGAATGCCTTTGCTGCTGGCTCACAACCAGAAGGGTATGGGTTTAACAACCCGCAATGGTCATGGTCACTGCCACAAGGCTGGACATTCAATGGCCCGACCAATTCGCAGTTCATTAATGTAAATACGGATGGGCAGCATGGCGGCACCGTCACCGCAACCTTCAGTGATTATGGCGTTTCTGCTTCGTGCCCAATTCAGATTCCGTTGGTAGTGGCCACGCCTGGCACTTTTGTCAATGGTTTAGATAGGCTATGCGAAACGCAAACTTATAGCTTGTCAAGCCAGTTGGCACAAGGTGCAAGCGCCACTTGGTCAGTATCATCACCAGTAGTTCCAATATCCCCTGCCAGTGGAAGCGGTACCAGCGCAACCTTGACGCCAGGAGTGGGCCAAGGCGCTGGCTCAGATGCCACCCTGACTTTCACAGTGAACGGCTGTGGGCTTACCAATCAATTTTCGAAGGAGTTTTTCGTCGGGAAACCCGATATCGTGAACCCAAAAATAGACGGGTTTGCCGGTGCCAGCCGGGTAGTCTGCCCGGGATGGCACAACCTAACGGCGACGGTGTTGGGAGATGATACCAATCCATTTTGTATATCTTGGGAATTGATAAACAACAATGGCTGCCCCCACACACCCTTTACAATACGAACTGAGGGTTTACCGATATCTACATGAACCCGCTCAACTCCTCCCCGGCTTTTGTGAGGCTGACCGCCACAAATGAGTGTGGGCCTTACCGGTTTTTCATGTACCTATACCCCCAGAAGCAGGACTGCCAGCACCAGTACTCCTTCAATGTTTACCCAAACCCAGCCAGCGATGTGCTGAACCTGGAGGTGTTCTTTGACGATGGTGACAACGACCAATTGGCGCTGGCTATCAGCCATGCCCAGTTGATAAACATGATGGGCACTGTGGCCAAGGATTTCCCAAATATCGTCACAGAGCACTTGGTGATGGACTTGTCGAACGTGCCCAATGGTCTTTACGTGGTGAGGGCGAAGGTGGGGGATGAATGGTTGACGAGGACGGTGCAGGTGTCAAAGTAACAACTGGCTATGACAAAATTTCGGTCCTACAGAACGGCGATGCAGCACTTTGCCTCGCCGTTTTGCATTCTAAAAAACCCCTCTACCACATTTTTGTAGATGATTTTTTTAGATTCATTTTTTAGGCCGAAAAACTGTGCATGCCAGTGCTTTGCAGCTTTTTACAGATTAAAAAATAAAAATATAAGACCTCCCCTCACTGCCATCCTACCCAAAAAAATCCCATCCATTTCCCCCAACAGGGTACAATTGGCACAATTTTTTAAATTAAAGATAACGAAACTTTGAATTCCCAACAGCTCAGAAGAAGAGCTGACATACTATGAGAAAAGTCCGGAAACCGAGCTTACTAAGCTTTTTTCAGTTCCCGCTTTTTTACCAGGAACCCTGGCCTTTCTCAACAAAGCTAAGTCGAATCTTTACGTGATAGTGTTTGATATTGAGTGCGGGATGCACTGCGATGGCCTGTAGGCTATTGCCCCCCAGCGTCCGGTGTATCCCCTCCATCTCAATCCTTTTGGTGCTGCCAAACGAGGCGGCATGTACTTACATTTCTGTTTAGCAAAACCTTACACACACAACATGACGGTGCCCTTTTTAAAACGAATCAAGGGCAATTTTTAGCTGAGACGGCAGTAGCGGTCCTTGTGGCCGTGGCATGTCGCTTTTGGAGGACGGAATTCATTCCGCCAACGGAGCCACCATGTCAGATTACGGAATGAATTCCGTTTTCCAACACTGCCCAATGATTTGGTACTCACTATTAACTTATATAATCTCATGGTAAAAGGTTACGGTTTTGCTCCGCACAGGCTGACATGCGAATCCCCCATTGCCCCCCGGTATTTAGGAAGGTTCAAGTTCATGATTAGGACGGTACTAACAATTGCCGCACTGTTGTACCTGTGTGGGCAAACCGCCTTTTCTCAATGTACACTCGTCTGCCACAACAGCATCGTGGTGCCCCTCGACAACATGGGGCAGACCACTATTTACCCGCCGATGCTGTTCACCTCCAGCAACGGCTGCTCCAATAATTTCAACATCACGGTTCTGGACGAAGACGGCAACCAGCACGGCCAATTGCTCGACGCCTCGCTGATTGACCAACAACTCACGGCCACGTTGCTGCATCCCGCCAGCGGCAACTCCTGCGAAGTGACGGTCATGCTCGTGGACAACCAGCCGCCTGTCATTGATTGCAGCAACGACACCGTTTTTGTCTGGTGCAACACCCCGCTCAGCGGCATCGCCCATCCCACCGTTACCGACAATGTCAGCGCCCCGGCCAATATCGCCATGAGCCATGCCGACGTGGCCTCCGACCTTGATTGCGACGATGTGGTGAACAACACCCCCGTGACGGCCTACGTGCAGCGCACTTGGACGGCCACCGACGAGCATGGCAACACGACGATGTGCGTGCAGCATATCTTCATGAGAAAAGCCCTGTTGGCCGATGTGGAGTTCCCGAAACACAGGGACGGTGTGCAACTGCCGGTGCTCGAATGCGGCGCACAGGACCCGCTCAATTTCAATATCACAGGCTACCCGATGATAGACAGCGTTTGGATGGACAACGCCCTCACCTGCGACCTTGTGGCGTCCTTCAACGACCAGCAGATACCCATTTGCGGCGGCAGCCGCAGGATACTCCGCACCTGGTCCATCTTCGACCTCTGCACCGAGGACTTCCGCATCTTCACACAGATAATCAGGGTGTTGGACACAACGCCGCCCGCCGTGACCTGCCCCGCCAACATGACCTTCACCACGTATCCCAATGTTTGCACCGCACAAGTCTATTTGCCGCAGGCTAACGCCACGGATGGCTGTTCAGGCGCCACGGTGACGGCCAATTGGCAGTATGGCACGGGCAACGGCCCGTTCAACAATGTGCCGGTGGGCACGCATACCGTTACCTATACCGCCAAGGATGGCTGCAACAATACCAGCATCTGCACCATGACCGTGACCGTGAAGGACGAGGTGAAGCCCGTTGCGCTTTGCGAAAGCAGCGTACAAGCCAACCTCTTGGCCGATGGCACAACGCTGATTTTTGCAGAAACCTTCAACAATGGCAGCTATGACAACTGCTCCATCGGTCAAATGGAGGTGAGCTATGGTGGACAACCGTTCGATACTTTCGTTTCGTTTGCTTGTGCCAATATTGGTACGCAAATACCCGTCACGCTGCGGGTGGTGGACGCCGGGGGCCTCAGCAGCACCTGTGTCAGCCAAGCCATCGTGAAGGATCTGGTGCAACCCGACATCGTCTGCCCCGGCGCATTGACCATCGGTTGCGGACAGGATTTCAACAACACGGCCCTCACCGGCCTGCCCTTTGCCACCGACAACTGCTCCGTGGCCTCGACGACCTTCACGAATCAAATCAACCTGAACAACTGCGGCAACGGCACCGTGACCCGCACCTGGACCGCCAAAGACCAGAGCAACAATGCCACCACTTGCCAGCAGGTGATTACCATTGGCGATATTACACCGATTACCGTGACCTTTCCAGCCGACGTGCTGACCTACGAATGCGAACCCAATACCGAGGTGAGCGTGATGGGCGACGTGGTGGTGACGGGCAAGGATTGCGAACAACTACAGATTACCCATACCGATTATTACTTCTACACGGCACAGCCCGCCTGCTACAAGCTCATCCGCAACTGGGCGGTGATTGACTGGTGCTCCTACCAGCCCAACCACCCCAACGGCGTGGGCTTCTGGGAGTCAACGCAGGTGATAGAGGTGCGGGACAGCGTGGCCCCGGCCCTCGTCTGCCCAGAACCCTTTACCGTCGGCATTGACGGCTTCAACTGCTCCGAGCAGGTGACCGTGCCTCTGCCTACGATTGACGATTGCAGCGAGCAATTGGTGATTACCAATAACTCCCAGTTTGCGACGAGCAGCAACGGGGCAGCAACCGGTGTTTACCCGAAGGGTACCCACAATATCATCTACACCGTTTCGGATGGCTGCGGCAACACCTCCACCTGCTCGACCCGTGTGACCGTGGAAGACGCCCAGGCCCCATCGCCTATCTGCAACAACGGCGTGGCTGTTACTATCCAGCAGAATGGCATCGTGACCATCATGCCCTCGATGGTCAACAATGGCAGCAACGATAACTGCTCGCCCACCAACACGCTTATTTTGCAGGTAAGTCCCAATACTTTTGACTGCCAAAACCTCGGCACAAAAACCGTGACACTGACCGTCACCGACCAAGCCGGCAACTCGGCTTTCTGCCAGACCAATGTGGTGGTGCAGGATAATTTGAACGTATGTTCGAGCGGCAACACGGCCACCATCGCTGGCAAGCTGACGCTGGTGAACGGAACACCCGTGTCGGGCAAGCTCGTCGGCCTCAGCGGCGGCATCAGCAACGCCGTGCAGACCAACGTGGACGGCACTTTCGCATTCGCCAACCTTCCTTTGGGACAAGACTACACACTGACACCAAGCTACAACACTAAGCCGCTCAACGGTGTCACCACCTACGATATGGTGCTCATCCGCAGGCACATACTCAATATCCAACTTTTTGATAACCCCTACAATATCATCGCTGCCGACGTGAATCGCTCTGGCTCCGTGACTACCTTTGACCTCGTAGAGCTACAGAAGCTCATCCTGACCATCACGGCGCAGTTCCCGAACAACAATCCGTCGTGGCGCTTCGTACCTTCGAGCCATGCCTTCCCCGACCCGACCAACCCATTTGCCTATACCTTCCCCGAAGTAGTTTCCTTGGATGACATCGTAGGCAATTATTGGACGGCTAATTTCGTAAGCATCAAGGTCGGCGACGTGAATGGTAGCGCCAACCCGACGCAGTTTGACGAAGATGACACTGAGGGGCGCAGTTTTGACAATTCGCTGATTTTCAGCACGGAAGATATTGAATTGGTTGCTGGCCAGGTTTATGCCATCCCCTTCGTGGCGCACCCAGAACGCACCCTGGCCGGCTTCCAGTTCACACTTGATTTTGATGAAACAATGCTCGATTTCGTTGCCGTAAGCAATGAGGAGGGCAGCGTCTTGAAAAACAGCGATTTTGGCCTACCAACTTCGCTCGGCACCAGCGCCCTCACCGTAAGCTGGGTGAATGAGGCTGGGAAGGCATTACCTACGGAAGCCCCGGTTTTCACCCTGAAATTCAAGGCCAAGTTGAACGGACTGCTGTCCAAGGCTTTGGCAATCAACGCCTTGCAAACGGTTGCCGAGGCGTATGCAGGTGATATTAGCGCCAGCGATGAAGCCTTTGAAACTTGGGGCGTTGGCCTTGAGTTTGGTTTGCCGAAGGCAACAGCGCAGCAGCCTGTTTTGCTCCGCAACTACCCGAACCCCTTCTCCGGTTCGACGACCATTGAGTTCCAACTGCCAGCACCTTCGCAAGTCAGCTTCCGCCTTCACGACCCACTCGGCAGGGTAGTGAGGGCCTGGACGGCCAACTATGATAAGGGCGATCACCTGTTCCCACTTGATTTGAGCGACCAACCGAATGGCCTTCTCCTCCTCGAAATGCAAGCAGGTGGAGCACAACCACAGGTGATTAAAATGACGAAAATGTGATTCGTGATTGGTGATTTGTGATTGGTTGCAGCGGCTGGGCCTCCATTCACGAATCACGGTTCACGAATCACCAAAGATACCCATGCACATTCCGATAGACCCGTAAATGAATCTTCAATTCGACAACCATTTAATTTGATTTCTTGACATCACTTTGACCAGTTTTACACATATTGTTTAGTTACACACACGGGCTGTCATTACACCCGGTATCCGTATCAAAAGGGCTGATACTATGAGAAAACGTCCCATGAACTTTTGAAAAGGTACCACCAGCCACAGGGCCTGGCGGGGGGAGCCGACTGCAATAAAAAGCAGTAGCACCCCCGCCATGGTTCGGGTTGGATTTTAATGATTTAAGATGTATGATATAGGATGTATGATTTGAGGAGGCTATCAAATTTTTAATAATAGAGAATTATTTGGTAGTAGCATATTTTAACTGGCGCAGTTCCTTTCGAGAGGCGGGGTTATCAAACCCCGCAGTTCCGGAACTGCGGGGTTTGATAACCCCGCCTCTCGAAAGGGGGTTGGGGAATTTTGAAGATCTTTTCGTTTTCGTCAGTTAAAAAATGCACCTCCAATTATTTATAAATAATTCAATAAAAACAGCTTTTTTAAACAAAAATAAGCTTAAAATAAGCGCCTAAAAGCGTCAAATAAAAACGGCCAGAATCACACATATAGTCATCTCCAAAAAACCTAAGATTGAATTATGTTTATTAAACAAACCTTGTCAAGCATTAGCATTATTTAATCAATCATTTTATTAAAAATTTTTACAAATCCCATGAGAGATTTCGAGCTTACTAAACCCAACAAGCGTACCCTTGCGAGCGCCTTTTACCGGGCAGTTCTGCTTGCGGGAGTACTACTGCTTGCGGGCTGGGGTAACCGTGCTTATGCTCAATGCGCCCTTGTTTGCAATGACGACCTGAACGTATCCTTACCCGGCCCCAGCGACAACTGCGAACTGGAACTGACCGTTGACATCCTGCTCGAAGACCCAAACGCATGCGTTGGGCCCTACACCGTCACGTTGATGACCCTGCAAGGCCTTCCGCTGCCTAACAGCCCGTATCTGAACGAGACGAATATCGGTCACACCTACATGTACTCCGTAGCAGAGCCTGGCGGCAACTCGTGCTGGGGCACCCTCAACGTGGAGGACAAGCTCGGGCCGGAAATCACGAACTGCGGCGACCACATTATCCCCTGCCTGCGCAACTACAAGCCCACGATTGACGGCGGCAGCGTGCCCACTCCCTCGGTGGCCGATTGCTCCGGCGTGGCCAGCTTCAGCTATACTGATTTGATTGACCACGGCACTTGCAACTCGCCTTATGTGGCTTTCATTCTCCGTACCTGGACGGCAACCGACATAAACGGCTTCTCCAGCTCCTGCCAGCAATACATCACCGTGCAGCGGGTGACGCTGTCCAACCCGGTCTTTACGCCCGTTTGCCCTGCGAACGTGGATTTGCAGTGCAATATCGGCTCACAGAACACTAGCCCGG
The DNA here is from genome assembly GCA_022841745.1 of Saprospiraceae bacterium. GTDB lineage: Bacteria > Bacteroidota > Bacteroidia > Chitinophagales > Saprospiraceae > UBA6168. The sequence goes on from JALHQW010000032.1 coordinate 24,857, forward strand.
CGGTCACTGGTTACCCGACCATCACTATCGGTGGCTTCGCCTACCCGGTGATTCCAGGTGCCAACAATTTCTGCGAAATCGCAGCTTCTTTCGTGGACGAGCCGTTCCCCATCTGCGGTGGCGGCAAGAAGATACTCCGTACATGGACGATTTATGATTGGTGCCTACCGACCAACGTTGGCAATGGCAACCCTTGGTCTTGCATACAGGTCATCAAATTGAACGATACCACTCCGCCAACCATCACCTGCCCCGGCCCTATCACGCAGAACAGCGCCTCAGCTGGTTGCTTCGCATCGTTCAACCTGCCAGCAGCAACGGTGACAGATGCCTGCTCGGCGGTGACGGTGAAGGTGCTCACCCCGTTCGGCATCGTGAACGGCAACGGCGGCCCGATTTTCAACGTGCCAGTGGGAACGCACGTCATCACCTATATAGCAACGGATGCCTGCGGCAACGTGAGCCAATGCAACACGACCCTGACCGTTAGGGATGCCAGTGCGCCCGTGGCGGTTTGCATTCAATACTCGACGGTTTCCCTGACCGACGACGGCACGGCCATCATGGCGGCTACTTCCTTTGACAACGGTAGCTCCGACAACTGTGGCATTGATAAAATGAGGGTTAGGAGGATGCCATCCGACTGTGACGCAGACGGTACCCCATTCGAAACTTTTGTGCCTTTCAACTGCTGCGACATTGGCGAAGACCTGATGGTGACCTTGCAGGTTTCGGATGCCGCTGGCAACGTGAATACTTGTATGGTGGAAGTGGAAGTGCAGGACAAAATCAACCCGACCATCATTTGCCCAGCTGACAAGACGATTGAGTGCTCTGACCCGAACCCGATTGTCGTTGCCCCGGTCTTCAGCGACAATTGCACCGGCGCAACTTGGACGCAGGTTCAAACCGACAACCTGTCGAACTGCAACACTGGCTTTATTTGGCGCACCTACACCGTCACCGATGCAGGTGGCAGGACTGCTTCTTGCGTACAGACGATTACTGTCAGGAATTCCACGCCATTCAATGCAAACAACATCGTCTGGCCGCTCGACTATACGACTTACCAGTGCAGCTCGACGACCCTTGAACCGGATGACCTGCCCGACAACTACGATTATCCGACGATTATCGAAGATGCCTGCGACCTCGTTGCGGTAGCACATACCGACCAGCCCCTCTATACCAATTTCCCGGCTTGCTATAAGATTTTGAGGAAATGGATTGTGATTGACTGGTGCCGCTACAACCCGAACATACCGAACAGCCCAGGCTATTGGGAATACACGCAGGTCATCAAGGTGATGGACGACACGCCTCCAGCCATCGTTTGCCCCGGCAATGTGACGGTGCAGAGCCTCGATGCCAACTGCGGGACGGGCGCCGTGTCGGTGCCTGCACTCACAGCTACCGATTGCAGTCCAAACCTGAGTTGGACCGTGAGGATTGACTTCAACTCCAACGGCTCTATAGACCAAACCGGAAGCAGCCCCAACCTCAGTGGCAACTACCCATTTGGCACGCACAGGGTAACGGCAACGGTAGAAGACGGCTGCGGCAACATCGCTACCTGCACCTTCAACATCACCGTGGTGGACGGCAAGAAGCCGACCCCGGTTTGCGTAAACGGCCTTGCCGTGGAACTGATGCAGGTAGCCGGCGGCGGCATGGTGCAATTGACGGCAGCCATGTTCAACTCCGGCAGCTTCGACAACTGTACCAACCCGCAGAACCTTCAGTTGCAGATTGTGCCTTCTATTTTCGATTGCGATGACGTGGGCACTAACATCGTGACGATGTACGTGACTGACCAAGCTGGGAACACGGATTTCTGCGAGACCTATGTCATCATTCAGGACAACATGGTGGTCTGCCCCGATCCCCTCTCAGCCGACGTGTCGGGTAATATCTCCAATGCTAACAACAGTGGTGTGAATGGCGTAACGGTAAGTATGAGCGGCAATGGCCCGCTGACCAACCCCGTGACTACTGCTGCCAACGGCAGCTTCATCTTCTCGAACCTGGCCCTTGACCACGACTACACTTTTACGCCCGGCCTGAACCTGAACCCGTTGAACGGCGTAACGACCTACGACCTTGTGCTGATGACCCGCCACATCCTCAACATGGAGTTGCTGGATTCGCCTTACAAAATCATTGCCGCTGACGTCAACAAGTCGGGCACGGTGACGACCTTCGACGTGGTGGAGATCCGCAAATTGGTGCTCCAAATCAATACGACGTTCACGAACAATACTTCTTGGCGCTTCGTGGACAGGAGCTACTCCTTCCCGAACCCTGCCGACCCGTTCACTCCGGCCTTCCCGGAATATTTCAACGTGAACGATCTTGCTTACGACCAGAACAACGTCAACTTCGTAGCTGTGAAAATTGGCGACGTGAACGGTTCCGCTGCCACCAACCTGGATGGCGACGGTGCAGATGAGCGCAATTTCACGGGCAAATTGGATTTTGTGTTGGATGAAATGTCCCTTGAAAAAGGTAAGACCTACCGGGTGCCCTTCCGTGCCAGCAACTTCGTGAACCTGTTGGGCTATCAGTTCGCCCTACGGTTCAACCCCGAAGCGATGGAACTGGAAAACATCGAAGTGGGCGCATTGGAAGGACTGAGCGAGGCAAACTTTGGCCTCACGATGCTCGAAGAAGGTATTATCACGACAAGCTGGGACAATTCAAAAAACACACTAAAAGACAACAACACGGTACTTTTCACGCTGGTTTTCAAGTCAAACACTAACAACAAGTTGAGCAACCTCCTTCAAATCACCAACGCCGCTACCCCCGCCGAAGCCTACCGAAGCAGCGGGCAGGACATGGAATTGTTGGACGTGAACCTCAACTTCAACTCGGCCGAGACCGTGAACGTTGACTTTGAATTGTTCCAGAACAAGCCCAACCCGTTCCATGAGACGACGACCATCGGGTTCCGACTGCCAACTGCTGGCCCTGCCACGCTGACGGTCTATGACCTCTCAGGCCAAGTGCTCAAAACGGTGTCGAAGGACTTTGCAAAAGGCTACAACGAAATCATCTTGAACCACAGCGAACTTGGTGCCGCTGGCGTCCTGTTCTACCAACTGGAGACCAACTCGCAGACTGCTACCCGCAGGATGGTGCGGCTTTGATGGGAAGGTGATTAGTGATTAGTGACTGGGGCGCAGGCTTCTGCTAATCATTAGTTTAGCGATTGAATGAAAAGTAGGGGCAGTTTCCAAATGGCCGCCCCAACCCACTCTGAATCTGTTTTATTTGAAAAACAAAACCGCTTCTGGCCTTTCGCTGGAGGCGGTTTTTTTTGTCATTGCCGAAGGCAAACTGCAATGCCGTGAGGGAAGCCTCGTTACACGCCGCTTTGTCATTGCCATAGGCAAACTGCAATGCCGTGAGGGAAGCCTCGTTACACGCCGCTTTGTCATTGCCGAAGGCAAACTGCAATGCCACGAGGGAAGCCTCGTTACACGCCGCTTTGTCATTGCCGAAGGCAAACTGCAATGCCACGAGGGAAGCCTCGTTACACGCCGCTTTGTCATTGCCATAGGCAAACTGCAATGCCGTGAGGGAAGCCTCGTTACACGCCGCTTTGTCATTGCCATAGGCAAACTGCAATGCCGTGAGGGAAGCCTCGTTACACGCCGCTTTGTCATTGCCATAGGCAAACTGCAATGCCACGAGGGAAGCCTCGTTACACGCCGCTTTGTCATTGCCGAAGGCAAACTGCAATGCCACGAGGGAAGCCTCGTTACACGCCGCTTTGTCATTGCCATAGGCAAACTGCAATGCCGTGAGGGAAGCCTCGTTACACGCCGCTTTGTCATTGCCGTAGGCAAACTGCAATGCCGTGAGGGAAGCCTCGTTAAACGCCGCTTTGTCATTGCCGAAGGCAAACTGCAATGCCGTGAGGGAAGCCTCGTTAAACGCCGCTTTGTCATTGCCGAAGGCAAACTGCAATGCCACGAGGGAAGCCTCGTTACACGCCGCTTTGTCATTCTGAAAGAAACCGTCCTCGTCCTGAAGGCAAACGTGACTTCCTTTACAACGTTCCCCATTGGGGCGTGGACAGTTCCCTACGGGATGACAAAAGCGGCGCACAGCGGGACACACACCGGGATGTCGCAGATTGCCTTCCTAAAGGGATAAATTGGAATTGGCAAATTTGGCTTACAACTCCTCCCATCTATTACCCTGCGCCACAATAAACACCGCCCTCTCCTTCGGTGGCCAATGCTTCAACTCCACCCGGCAGCCGTTGCCATCCGTGCGGAAGCGGTACTGCTCCGTTTGGTAATCGCCGAGGCCCATGCCGTAGCGCCACCACCAGTTGCCCCATTGATGGAATTGAAGGTGGAAATGGCCTATGTCGTCGTCCCTGCGTGCCGTGAAGCCGTCTTCTGAGGTCGTCAGGTTGAATTGGGCGACTTGGTAGAAACTGCCCTTTGCAGGCTTGTCGGCGAGGTATTTCAGGGCGTGTTTGATGGCGAGGTTTTCCCTTGAAAAATCCTTGAAAATTGGGATGCCCTCGTAATTGTCGGGGCTGGCGAGCACGTAAACCTCCGAGGCTTCCTGCCAGCGGAAATCGCTCAAAAGCCCAGCTGTGATGCAGTTGGCCACTTGCCATCGTTCGGTCATTTTATGGGTAAAAAACACCGATGAAGCCAGCCAAAGCAGGAACAACCCATTGCGCAGCAACCGAGGAAAAAGACAGAAAACAGCCACCAAGCCGATACAGAAGAACAGCGAAGCGAAATAGCCGTAACGGTCATTTTCGCCATGCAGGATGTAGGCCACGTAGAGGTTCGCAACGGGCGCAAGGGCAAGGAAGAACAGCAGCCAAGCATGGCCGACGAGGCGCAGTTTTTGCCCTAACGCTGGCAGGGTTCCGTACCCTGCCAGCGTTAGGGCAAAAACTGCCAACCCGCTCCAGGCCACCACTGGTTTTTCAAAAAACAGCACCAGCGCCTCCTTTTCGTTGTGTGGCCATTCCCGCCACCAGAGCAGGTATTTGGAAAGATATTTCAGGCAGTTGGAGGCAATGAGCCGCAGGTCGAAGTTCAGGTGGGTAGCCTCGCCGTAGTGTCCCGCCCAGCCGCCAAGCAGGAGCTTGTTGAGGAGGAAATAGGCAATAAGTGGGATGAAATAAACCAACGGCAAAAACCATTTATGCTTTATCACCTTTTTTTTGCCTTTGTCATCGCTGAAGGCAACTTCTGGCCCTCGTGACGCAGAGGTTGCCTTCGGCAATGACAAAAAATACATGGCGGCAAGTACAAACGGCAGCGCCACCGCCAGTTCAAAAGTGAATAGCGCCACCACGAACAGCCCAAGCGACCACAGTAGGTGGTTTCGCTGCTTTGCTTCGCAATATTTCACCCAAAGCAGCAGCGAGCCGAGCATCGTGAGGGTGCAGAAAAGGAAATTGAAGCAAACCCGCCAAACCACGACCTCGACCTGGTAGGGCGAGAGCAGGAAGAGCAAACTGGCAATGAATGCTGGGGTTTCGGGATGCTCGTGGCCAAATTTTTCAAAGATTTTTTTTGCCAAAACAAAGCCGAGAAAAGCATTGGCTACATGAAGCGAGGTAGAAACGAAATACCAGCCGATGCCGCCCACGCCAAACCATTTCACGAAGCAAAAAAGAAAAAAATTGGTCACTTGGTGCAGCGCCGGGAAGCCGAAGCAGTCCCAAACACCTTGGAGCGAGGCCCCATCAATGCGGTGCAGGAAACCCGTGAAATCGCTCACAAAGCCCGCTTGCCACGTGCGGGCATAGAGCAGGTGTACCAGCACGAGAAACAACCCCGCCACTGCCCAACTATTGCCCAAAAAATTGCGATGCCAAACTGATTTCTTCAAAATTGCTTGGAGTGCTTAATTTTGACCCTCTTTTCAAGGATTGAAGGATTGAAGGAGAGAAGGATTGAAGCCGGGGGGCCACATTCAATCCTTCTCTCCTTCAATCCTTCAATCCTTTTCCGGGGCTAACTTCGGAAAACTTGCCCGGTATCCGGGAATTTAATAACGATGCGCAGGTACCTCTTTTTGTTTTGCTTGTTTTTTGCGGTAAAAACGGCTGCACAGGTCAGTGGCAAGGCCACGGTGGACAGCACCCGCATGCTCATTGGCGACCAGATGCGCCTGCGCATTGAGGTGAGCGCCGACAAGGGCGTAGAACTGCTACCCTTGGACCGCACAGCCATCGCGGCTGACTCGGTCTTCGAGGTGCTGGACGAAAGCCGCTGGGACACGCTCGGCACTGCTGGCGACCGCCTCCGCTTGCAGAAAAACCTGCTCTTCATCGCCTGGGACTCTGGCCAGCACCGCCTGCCAGCCCTCCCCATCGCCTACAAGCTTGGCGAGCGAACGGACACGTTTTTTACGAAGGATATCCCCATGCAGGTTGACCTGCCGCAAGTGGACACGACCTTGGCCGACATCAAGCCCATCATTGAGGAGCCCCTGAAACTACAGGATTTCATCTGGTACTTTGTTGGCGTTTTGGCATTGCTTGGTGTCATTGGTTTGGTGCTTTATTTGCGCAAGCGCAAAAAAATGGCCCCGCCGCCGCCGCCCGTCCCAGTGGTGCAATTGCTGCCGCACGAGTTGGCCTTGAAACAGTTGGAGCTATTGAAACAGCAACAAATGTGGCAGGAGGGCAACGTGAAGGGCTACCACAGCGCCCTGACCTATATAGTTCGGGAGTACCTCGAAGGCCGCTACGGTATTCAGGCGTTGGAGCAGACGACCGACGAGATTCTGGCCCAACTCAGCCAAGGTGAGTTCAATATGTCGCTGTCGCAACGCTTAGGAAATGTGCTCCAGACTGCCGACCTCGTGAAGTTTGCCAAGGCGCAGCCCACTACCGAGTTCCACGAACGGGCGATGGAGGTGGCCCGTGCATTTATCTTCGAAACCAAGCCAGCCGCAGTCATTGCGGAAGCAGTAAAACCGAAAGATGTTCAGTAATTTCAGCTTTCAACACCCGTGGTTTTTCCTGTTGTTGCTGGCCCTGCCAGCAATAGGGTGGTGGCGCCGCAAACGGGCCAGCCAGCAGGAAGTGACCGTGAAGATGCCCACCTTGGAGGTGGCCGTCGGGCTGAAATCGTGGAAGGCCGATTTTCAGAAACTGCTGCCGTGGCTGCGGGCGCTGGCCTTTGCGTCTCTGGTAGTGGCCTTGGCCCGACCGCAACTGACGCTGAAAGAAGAGAGCATCAAGGCCGAGGGGATTGATATTTTCCTCGCCATAGACCTGTCGAGCAGCATGTTGGCGCAGGACTTCAACCCTGACCGCTTGGAGGTGTGCAAGCGGGTGGCCATTGAGTTCGTGGAGAAGCGGGAGCACGACCGCATCGGGCTGGCGGTGTTCAGCGGCGAGGCGTTCACGCAATGCCCCCTCACGAGCGACCACCGAGTGCTCACGGACTTCATTTCGCAGTTGCGTTGCGGCATTTTGGAGGACGGCACTGCCATCGGCATGGGCCTGGCTACAGCTGTGAACCGCATTAAGGATAGCCCTGGCAAAAGCAAGGTCATCATCCTGCTGACAGACGGGGTGAACAACGCTGGCTACGTGAAACCGCTTACCGCTGCTGAGATTGCGAAGGAATTTGGCATAAAGGTCTATACCATCGGGGTGGGGCAGGAAGGCACGGCCGTGTCGCCCATCAGCCGCCGCAGCGATGGCAGCTATGTGATGGGCATGGCAAGGGTGGAGATTGACGAGGAATTGTTGCAGCAGATTTCGGGGATGACGGGCGGGAAATATTTCCGGGCTACCACAGCCCGTAGCTTGCAGAAGATTTACGATGAAATAGACCGCTTGGAAAAGACCGAGATTGAGGTGACGAGCGTGAAGCGGTACAGCGAGGAGTTTTACAGGTTCGTGTGGCTGGCCATCTTCCTGTTGGTGCTCGAAATGCTGCTCCGCTTCACGGTGCTGCGGTCAATTCCCTAATTTTAGCGGAGGGTGGGTGCCTTTTTTGTAGTCTTCGATTCCCTTCTTGATTACTTCCCAAAAAGGCATGAATTCGGCTATCATTTCCGTATCAGGTCGGGCAAAATCTATGGGTTCTGCCATCCTGAACATTGCCATTATTTCACCAGGCTGCAATACTCTTGATCTTACATAGGAATAAAATAATTTGCCATTATCCAAATAGCTTAACGCCTCTTTGGCGACTCTTTGGGGAAGTTCCTTTTTCTCCCTGAACCGTACTAATTTTAAATCCCCATTTATCTGATAAAAAACCGCCCACATAATAGAGGAGTCCGTTGCTGTTCTATAGGATATACGACGAGGCTCACCATCAAATTCTATGTATTCAATGGTGTCTATATTATTGGTAGAGAAGGCATGGTAATAACTGGAATCTGGATTCCATTTTTGGCTATACCTAACAACCATCGTATCCCATTCTGCTATTTTCACAGTGTCTTTAACGGGCGTTGAAGGGGTTTCGGCGATATTGCTTTTTTCAGGGCTATTGCAAGCAATGAGCACAAGGTAAACTGCTGACAGGATTAATAAAATGCGTTTCATTTTTGAAAAAAATTAGTTCTATAGATAGTCGCAATTAAAATTGATGCTTGGGTTGTGCAATTTAGCAGACCCTCTCGAGAGGAGGGGTTATCAAACCCCGGCGTTCCGGGACACCGGGGTTTGATAACCCCTCCTCTCGAAAAGGGCCTGCCATCAACTTTAAATGCGTTCATCTATAAATGCTTGAAAAAAATCTTTTACTCGTGATTTTTAGGATTAAATGCGAATAACTATAAATAATTTAATTCCCATAAACCTGAACTTTATCAAGGTTATTGGAAACGATAATTTTATATTGATTATTGGGTGCTTTCAAGATGGCCATATCCCTCACTTCTTTGGTTGCCCAAAAGCCGGATTTAATATTATCCACCCATTTAAAACCACCTTTTCCATCGCCCATTAAAAACGTGCCATTGCCAGCGTCGCAGCGGTTGGTTTCCACTTCAATGCCATATTTATTGCCAGCCAATAATAAATCGGCATTTCCATCATTATTGAAGTCGTGGACGATAATGCCATAAGTGGGGGAAATCTGCGATTGAATCGGCAGGGAGCGGCGCACAAACTTGCCACCTTGGTTCTCCCACCAGCAGGTTTCCAGCAGGTAAGCCTCCAACGTGAGGCCAGCTTCGAGGTCGGCCTTCGGGAAAATATCGGAGATGGTGGCCTGGGCGTAATCATGGGCCTTGATGAACCGCTTTTTGAGGAACGGCATCTGCTTGATAATCACATCCTTTTGTACAAGTGGATAGACATTCCCTCCCTCGTAGTAGGCCATCACAGGGTCAATGCTGCCATTTTTGTCAAAATCATTGGCAAATAGGCTAAGTGGGGCATCCTGGCTGGCCTTGAAGCGGGTGTTCAGACCGAAATTGCCCGTGACAAGGTCAAGGTCGCCGTCTTTGTCGAGGTCGGCAGCAGCGAGGCGGTTCCAGATGCCGTTTGACTGGTCAAAGCCAAGCCCCTTGGTGTCCAATTTGACGAGTTTATTGTCTATGGGCTTGAAGATGGTGACGGGCATCCATTCGCCCACTACGACAAGCTCTGGTGCGGGATCGGCGTCTATATTGGCCCAAACGAGGTCGGTCACCATGCCCACCCGCTCGAAGTCGGGGGCGAGTTCGTGGGTCACGTCCACAAAGGCGGTGCGGTCATTGCGGAGCAAATAGCTGCGGGGAATGGTCGGGTACTTGCCGGGCGAAATCCTGCCGCCGATGAATAGGTCGAGGTCGCCGTCGTTGTCGTAGTCGTTGGCGGTCATGCGCAGAGCGATGTCTTCCATGGGGGGTAGCGCCTTACCGGCCCCAGTATTGCCGCCGATTCCTTGAAACTTGCCTTCGCCAACGTTGATGTACAGGCGATGTGCCCAGGGGTGGGCGTTGGTGGCACTGTCCACCTGGGCTTCGGCGCCGCCGCTGATAACATAAAGGTCAAGGTCGCCGTCCATGTCCACGTCAAGGAAGGTGGCGCCGTGGTCCTCGTATTGCTTGTCTTGGTCCCAGGTAGCTTGCGAGGTTCTGGTGAACTTCCCGTTTTGGCCTTGCAGGAACAGCCCGCCAGCATGCTCAAAGGAATTACCGACATAAAAATCGGTCAGTCCGTCGCCGTTTACGTCAGCGGTGGCCATCAAGGGGCCGAGTTCGCTGATTTTCCAGGGGTACATGAAGAAGTTTTCAAAATCTATATAGTCGTTTTCTTCATGCTTGAAATCAATGGCTGCACTGGCGGTTTGGTCTTTGAAAAGCGTGTTGGATGCTGCCCTTGGGTCGGCAGGGAGCGTTTCATTGGCTGCTGCGTAATTCAGCGTAAGCCGTTGATTGACAGGTATATTTTCCAAGGTTTGGCCCTTGCCATCTGGCCAGCGGACTTGCAGGCGGTCTATTTTTTGAACTTCGCCCAAGCCGAAATGGAGCAGGTGCTCCACCGCTGAAAAGATGCCACGGTTGGGTGAAAGGCAGGCATACTGCTGCTGGTCCCCATAGAAAATTCGTACAGTTGCTCCGATGCCAGATGGGTTGGCGCTGCTGCCTTCGAGCTTGCATTGGAGGTAGCTGCCCTTGGTCTTGCTGCGCGCCTGGTTTTCAAAGACAAAGGCGGGGTCGTCAAGGTTGTTCACCACGTAGTCGAGGTCACCATCGTTGTCGAGGTCGGCGTAGGCAGCCCCGTTCGACCAGGAGGCTTTGGTGGTGAGCCATTTCCCAGTCACGTCCTCAAACTCCCAGTTTCCTTTGTTTCTATAGTAGTAATTGCGAAGCTTATAAGTGGGGATGAGTTTAAGAAATTCGTCTATGGTCTTGAATTGCTGGTTCAGCGGCTTGTTTTTTCCCTTTATGTCTGAAAATACGAAGTTGTGGAAATCGGTGTTGGTGACCTCCCTTCGGTAGCCGTTGGTAATGAAGAGGTCACGTAGGCCATCGTTGTCCATATCGGCAAAAAGGCTGCTCCAGCTCCAGTCGGTGCTGAACACATTGGCAAGGCAGGCGATGTCGCTGAAACTGCCGTTGCCATTGTTGCGCTGCAAAACATTGCGAACGACTGGCTCAGGGAACCCACTCCTTATAATAGAGGTGTAAGCAGCCTGTGGGTTGGCGTTCTGGAGAGTTTTGCTCCGGTAGTTGGTCTTGCTCAGCATGTCCACCGCAAAAAGGTCAAAAAGGCCATCATTGTCAAAATCGGCCAAGTCGGTGCCCATCGTATGTTGCGAGATGTGGCGGAAATAGTCGGTAAGGCGGTTGGTGAACGTGCCGTTCCCATTGTTGATGTAGAGGAAATCGGGCTGAATAAAGTCATTGCTCACATAGATGTCCATCCAGCCATCGCTGTTGAAATCTTCAATGGACACGGCGAGGCCATAAGCGAAGTTCCAGATGCCCGCTTCCTTGGATACGTCCTTGAAGCCCCCTTTGCCATTCGCCAGGGGGCCTTCGTTTCGGTAGAGGCGGTCTGAGTCATAGGGCAGTATTGGTGAAAATACAGGTTCACGCCCCTTGCCATCAGCGGTCGGCTTGGAATTGAGTTTTCGGGTGTGGCTGAAGTCGGTTGGGTAGTTCAGGAGATAGAGGTCGAGATCGCCGTCGTTGTCGTAGTCGAAGAAGTTGGCGCCCGTGCTGGCCGAAATATCGTCAATGCCGTATTCCTTGGCCCTTTCGGTGAAGGTCAAGTCCTTGTTGTTGACGAAGAGCTTGTTGCGGCGCTCGTCGTTCTCGATGGGGCCTGCCCTGCACACGTAGAAGTCGAGGTAGCCGTCGGCGTTAATATCCACGGTGGAAACGGTAATTTCAAACCCATTTTCGGAACCAACACCCGCAGCGTCCGTAATGTCCTTGAACTTCATGCCGCCTTGGTTCAGGTAAAGTTTATTTTTGCCCGTGCTGGAGACGAAATACACATCTGGCAGGGAGTCGTTGTTGATGTCGGCGATGGCCACGCCGCCCCCGTTTGAAATATTGATGTTCGTTGTGATATTGTTCTCGAATGTTTCCGTGATGATGTTTTGGAAGTCAATCCCCGTTTCGGAGGGGTCGAGCAGTTTGAGCAACGGGTCGGAGGCGGTGAGGGTGGGTTCCCCTTCACCAGTTTGCAGTTCCCCTGTACCTGTCCGCTGGTCCTTGCTGCACGAAAGCAGGTGCATCAAGCCTACGGCAAACAGGATGGCCAAGGCTTTGGGAGGAAAAAATGACGGCTTGCCTTTCACTTGCTGGATTTTCATGCAGGTACTGGTTTGAAATTTTCGCAAAATTAGATGTTCGATACGCAATTAACCTCTAATTGTTTGGACAACCATACCCTGCGTTGATGCATTGATTCACAATACCAACAAGTTTTTCTTCTATGAACTGGAGTTCAAAATTGCGTACCTACCTTTCAGAATCGATCCCCGGCCACGTCCTTGGGCTGTTCCGCATCATCTTCGGCTGTTTCATGGCCTATGAAATGGTGGACTATATCCAGATAGACCTTGTGACGAATGCCTTCGTGCTTCCCAAGATCCAGCTTGAGTATTTTGAGTTTATCAAACCGTTGCCAGCCGGCGTGCTTCAGGCAATGCTTTACACCATGCTGGCCTGTACGGTGCTGATAGTCCTTGGCGTGCTGTTTCGGCCTGCCTGCTTTGTCTTTGCCAGCCTTTACCTTTACTTCTTTCTGCTCGACAAGGGCATCTTCAACAACCACCTATACCTATTTATACTATTGGCCTTTGTGCTGGGCTTCACCCATGCCAACCGCTTTCTTTCCCTTCCCAATCTTTGGCGCAAACCAGTGACAGCCGATTTGATGGTACATCGCTGGGAGATATTCATCCTTCAGTTGCACTTCGCAATCGTTTATTTCTACGGTGGCCTTGCCAAGATTAACCCGGAATGGCTGTTGCACTTTCAGCCAGTGAAGCACATGATAGAAGTATATCCCGACAACGGCCCCTTGGCAGGGTGGCTTAAACTGGGGTTCCAGCCTGCTTTGGCTGTCTATGGCGGGTTGGTATTTGACCTGGCCGTTCCTTTTCTGCTTTGGTGGAAGCGTACCCGGTTGTGGACCTTGCTTCCCCTGTTATACTTCCACATATCCAACTCGCTCACCTTCAACGACATTGGCATCTTCCCGTTCATCATGATGGCGACCACGGCAATTTTCTTCGAAGTAAACGAGTTGCCAGTGCTGCGCAACTTGGCCAAGCGAAAGCACAAGAACATCGAACTGCTCGAATCACCGGCTTCGGCCAAACGAATATTGGTGGTTTATATCACCTTCCAACTGTTGTTCCCGTTCAGGGGCCTGTTCTTGCCCAACCCCGTCAACTGGACCATGATTGCCAATCGGTTCTCCTGGCGGATGAAATCGCAGTCGAGGGAGATAACCGAAATGGTATTCACCATACAAGATGGGCCAACCGGCCAAAAAATGCCAGTGGACATAAATACCTTCATCAACACCATGCAAATCAATGTGGTTGGGAACGATGTGGCTGCGGTAGTCTCGGTTGCCAAGGGGCTTGCCCGATTAGGGAGGGAGCAGGGCATGGCCGACCCCTTGGTACATGCAAGTATAAAGGTAAGCTGGAATGGCCGGCCTGCGGCCAACACGGTTGACCCTGCGGTTGAACTTTCAAAAATTGTGGTGAATCCCTTTGAAAAATTGGATTGGGTGATGCCAGTGCCCGCCGTTAAATGAACTAAAGCAGGGTTTTTGAACCCTTGTAGAAAGCTTTTGAAGAAAAATTTCCACGAATGCTTTGAATTTACGCCAACCGTGCAGTATCTTCGCGACTGCATTTAGAAGCACAATGCCTTCGATACAATAGGCGATAAAAAATCGTCAGATGTTAAATACCGAACTTTGGGTATGAACTTGAAGGCAACATGGAGTTAAATTTGTATTCTCTTTTTTAGAATATAAAAACCGAAAGGTTTCGACAGCAGAACATCAGAATTATAATCCAAATCCGCGAACATTTTATGATCCAAGTTTACTTCTTTCCTACAACCGATTTCACACCAGTTCACTTTGATTCCATTCAAAGAATCCCGTTAAGGGTATCATCACCATTCTACTCCGCCAAGTTCCGGCGGCCCGTTTCCGGCTAATTGATTTTTTTTCTGATTGTTTGCTCTGAAAAATAAAATTTGGAGTTGTTTTAACCATTTTACACAAAAGAATTGGGCTTTGCCCGTTTTGCAAGATTTGCTATTAGCAAATTATAATCCATGGCAAATTATAATCTCATTTGGAAAACGAATCTTACACAATATGCCTTCATGCGTAAGGCAATGGCATTAGTCGGCCTCGGTGGCAGGGCTAATGCCTTTTTTTTGGGTTCAACGGATGTTCTGATAAAGGCTTAAAGAGAAAAGCAAGGGATTGACATTCAACAAGTTGCGTCAGTTTCTTTTCTTGTTCGTGTTTGTTTTTTTTCAAATATTTTTAACTAAAATCTTTAATCTTATGAAAAAAGTGAATTTCAAAGTTGTCCTTACGGCACTTTCGTTCGCGTTTGCCTTCTTCTTGGGGGTTAGCACGGCTGAAGCGCAGGTAGGTGCATCCTTGACTGCTGGCGGTGCAGGAGTGCCCGTCGACAAGGCCTCATCGGGGATTTACTCGCTTCCACAGGGGAACTTCCAAAGCCCCCAGGTTGCGATGAATACGCTGATGAACGAGATGAACAGCATCAAGAATATGCTGATTCAGATACAAAATGAGTCGGATCCGACTTTCATTGCAATGGTTCGGTTGCTTACCTACTACCAAGGCATCCACCAGGCACTTCTTGCTGGCCAATCTGTGCCACAGGCAATCGTGACTGGACTTGGCGCTGTTAGTAGCAATGAGTTTAGCACCAAAATTCCTGCAAGCTACCTCACCTTGAGGAACCAGGCAATTGCGTTGCTCGACTAAAAAACCGGGAGCAAGCTATTGGCTCGGCTAATGCTTTCTTCCAAACAATTTTTGTTTTAATTCTTTAACTTAAATTTTCATAATCTCATGAAAAAAAGAACATTGACGTACCTCGGTATGGTTCTTTTGAACGTCTTGTTTGCGGCTCAACTTTTCGCCCAGACTAACGTCAATATGCCGTACAATACAGGTCCGACAACTTTTACAATTGCACCACCAGCTACCTGTTTCTTCAACTTTTTTGACAACGGTGGTCCTGGTGGTAACTACTCCAACAACTCTGGAGTAAACTCAATTGCTACTTTCGCACCATCCAACCCTGCTACGCACCGCATACAGGCAAACTTCAGCAGCTTGTCTGCAGAGGTGGGTTGGGATGCACTTTTCATCCACAATGGCAACTCTGTAGCTTCTCCACTAATTCCTGGTACAGCTACCACGTTTAACTTCGGTGGCGGTGGCTGGAACTCTAGCCCAGGCGTCGTTACATCTACTGATGCCTCTGGTGCCCTTACCTTCCGTTTCCGTTCGGATGCGTCTGTAACGGCTACTGGTTGGGTTGCTACTGTAGCTCAAGTGCCCGTCAGTGCTTGTGCAATGACGGCTCCTGCCAACATCACTACTGGCAACTCGCCTGCTTCGGCTTGCTCAGCCAACGTGACCACGGCGGCTCCATCCTTCGCTCCTGCTGGCTGCAACACGGCTTTCTCGCTGCAGTACAGGGTGAACGGCGGTACGCCAGTTGTGATTGGTGCTGTAGTTCCTGCTACAGTTACAATTCTTGGGCTTCCAGTTGGTGCCAACACCATCACTTGGCAGTTGGTTGACCCATGTGGTAACGTAGTAGTTGCTACTGCTACGCAAACCATTACGGTTAACGACACGACGCCTCCGGTAATCACTTGCCCGGCTGACATCGTTATCAACCTTGACGCTGGCGAGTGCTGTGCATTCGTTAACTACAACGTAACTGCTTCTGACAACTGCCCGGTATTCGTACCTGCTCTGTTCACGCAGAATCCTCCAACGAATAGCCCTACTCAGGCGATTTCCCCAGGTCTATCCTTGAACTGCGGTTTTGCGCAGACGAGGTTTGGCCGTGTGTTCCTTGCTACTTCGGCAATCAGGATCACGGGCTTGCAAGTTGGCATACGTGCTCCCGGTGCTGGTGCTTATACTTACAACATCTACCGTTTGACTTCAGGTACTGCTCCTGCAGCTGGCAACGCCAACATGCAGTTGCTGTTTGGCCCTTTCAACGTGAACATGCCTAACGTCACCACTACTTACGTTCCTGTTAACTTCCCAACTGCGACCAACATCGCAGCTGGCGACAGGTACTTCATCGAAATCATTGACCAAGATGGTAACTTCACGATGGGTAACATCGAGATTCCTGATAACCCAGGTACACCATCTTACATTGCTGCCAATGCTTGCGGCTTGCCAAGCTTCGGTACTTTCGCTTCCGTAGGTTTCCCTAACCTCTCCTTGGCCTTCAACGTAGTGGCTCAAGTAGAGGCTCCGCTTGTTCCAGTACAGACTTCAGGCACGCCTTCTGGCAGCTTGTACTGCGTTGGCACAACCCAGAACTGCTTCACGGCTACCGACGGTGTAGGTCTTACTTCTACTTGCTGCTTCAACGTAATCATCCGTGAGTACGCCAACCCATCGCAGCAGATGGCCTGCAACGACAACGTTCAGATCAGCCTCGACCAGCAGTGCGTGGCAGTGATCGGTGCCGACGACATCCTTGAGGGCGGCCTCTACGGCTGCTACGACACCCGCTACAAGACGGAGATCGTGACGCCGATGGGCCAGATCATCACCGGCCCGAACGGTGAGGCCATCGTTGACGCCAGCTACATCCCCGGCCCGCACACGGTCAGGGTGACCGACCTGGTCACCGGCCAGAGCTGCTGGGGCTCCATCATGGTGAAGGACAAGCTCCCGCCGGTGATCGAGTGCCGCGACATCACGATCCCCTGCACGGTTGACCCTGCCACGCTCAACGAGCCGGCACCAGCCATCCAGGGCCCACAGGCCCTGATCCTCACCGGCCTCAACGACATCATCGAGAACGGTGCGAACTCGCCACGCAACTACAATTTCGACTTCAGCTACCTACCTCCAAATACACCAGTATTGGACGCTAACGTACGCTTGAAGCTGACGGGCCACACCTGGCTCCCAGACCTCACCGTTACGCTGATCGCACCAGATGCCACGCAGCGCAACGTGATGACCATCGGCGGTTGCATCCTCCAGGAGTGGCCGATCGACGCCGTGTTCTCCGACGAGGGCTCCGCCATCACCCTCTGCGTACAGCTGAACGCCGGCGGCGCCGAGCTGCAGGCCCTTACGGGCGGCGTTTCGCAGCCCACGCTGATGCAGTTCTTCGACGGCAAGGACGCCAGCGGCACCTGGACCGTGCGCATTACCGACAACTTCCCCGCCGACGACGGCGTGATTGAAGAGGTGGGCGTAATCCTCGACGTTAACTTGCCAGCAGTCATCCCATCCGACAACTGCGGCGGTGTCAACGTGACTTATTTTGACAGCTATGTTGATGCTGGTACTTGTGACGCTGGTCAAATTACCAGGACTTGGACGGCCACCGACGATTGGCAGAACTCTGCCAGCTGCGTACAGATCATCACCATCGAGCGCCCGACGCTCGACGACGTGGTACCGCCAGCTGACGTGATGTGGACCTGCGAGCAGTACGATGCGTTCCCGAACATCACGGGCGCCACTGCGCTGCACCCGTTCATCACGGACGCCGACCCTGCAACTGCGGTGATCGAGGTGAACCTCGACCCGAACTGCGACGACCTCGACCTGAACCTGGGCACGCCCGTGACGCAGGACAACCCGGGCATCAACGCCACGAACGTTGCCAACGGCGGCCTCGGCTGCCCAGGCTCGAACCCGTTCTTCGGCAACAACGGCCTTGACGACGCGGACGTTCTCGCACTGACCGGCTCCGGCCTGCCTACCATCGACGGCCTGCCGTTGACTGCTGCCTGCGAGATCACCTGGGACTACGACGACCTGCTCATCAACGAGTGCGCCGGCACGTTCAAGATCCTCCGTTCCTGGACGCTCATCGACTGGTGCGTGAACCCGTACCGTATCGTGAAGTTCGACCAGATCATCAAGGTGGTTGACAACAAGGCACCGGTTCTCGAGCTGTTCGCAGTAGCTGGCGAGACGACGAGCAACTACGGCACGCACGACATCCCCGCCCTCGGCAACGGCTCTAACGGCAGCGGCCCGGGCGTCATCAACGGCAACCAGGGCGGCGGCTGCAACCAGGAGCCACAGCTCAGCGGCGGCACTTCTTTCCGTGCCCTCGTGCAACTGCCACAGAGCCTCACGCCTGAGCAGTTCACGAACGTCCGCCTTGAGAAGCTCTGGTTGGAAGTTGACCACGAGCGCCTCAGCGACCTCGACATCTTCCTCCGCTCGCCGGACAACCGGATCCTCCAGATCACGGCCAACAACGGCGGCAACGGCACGTCCATCGACGCCGACTTCTACGACGCCGCCCCTGGCAACGTCAACGAGGCGCAGTTCAACGTGATCGGCGACTTCAAGCCGGAGGGCCACAACCAGGTGCAGTACAGCTACGCCAATGCGTTCGGCCAGGGCTTCAGCCCGAACTACACGGTGGTGTGGAACGTGACGTTCAACGGCATGCCGATGATGTTCAACTTCAACCTGACGCAGGCCAATGCGATGACGCAGCTTGCGCAGCTGATGAACCTCAACGACCCGGCCGGCGGCATCGCACCTTACGTGCCGAACTGGACGAACAACGGCGCGGCCGGCAACACGAACACGAACCTGTTCTTCATCAGCGGCGGCTACTCCGGCAACGGGGTGCAGTACGGCCAGATGGTGATCACGCACACGCAGACGGGCACGGTTACGATCGTCAACCCGACGTCGCACGGCGCAAGCTGCGGCGGCTTCGCGGGCAACATCACGAGCTTCCTGCAGTTCGACAACCCGGCCCTCGGGTTCCAGGGCGACATGCTCGGCACCTGGGAACTGATCGTGTTCGACGAGGTGAGCGGTGCCACGGGCAAGGTGGTCAACTGGAAGCTGTTCTTCTCGACCGGCCCATTGACGATAGACGTCTACAACGCCAGCACGCCGCAGAACCAGGGCCCGCACGCAGTGTGCCAGGGCTCGGTGGTGGTCCCGCCCGTTGACGGCTACGACAACTGCAGCGGCATCGCCAGCTACAGGTCTGAGCTGTGGACGATCGTCCCGGGCAGCAACCCGGCAGTTCCGATGACGCAAGTAGGATTCGTCAACGGCAACGGTGGCGTGTTCAACAACGTGCCGCTGTTCCAGAACGGCGCCAACGCACGCTACATCGTGCGCCACTACGCCAAGGACGGCTGCAACAACACGGCGTTCATCGACCGCGTGATCCAGCTGCGCGACAAGGTTCCGCCGACCCCTATCTGCGTCGAGTTCACCGAGATCAGCATCACGAACAACTCGAACCAGACCGGCGGCTCCTGCTCAAGGCTGTACGCCGAGGACCTGGACCGCGCCAGCTACGACAACTGCAAGCCGGTGTACTTCCTGATCGCTAAGATGAACGACGCGACCAGCCCGAACATCTTCAACCGCTGCTACTACCCGTACCGTGACTTCTGCTGCGACGAGCTCGGCGACCAGCAGGTGATCCTGTTGGTGCTGGACACGGACCCAACGCCGCTGTTCTCCACGCAGAACAACGCCAGCCTCGGCTGCGACGGCACGCCCGGCCTGTTCCTGAGCTCGAACTTCCAGTTCAACACGAGCGGCCTGAACTTCTCGACCTGCATGGTGAACGTACAGGTGACGGACAAGATCCACCCGGTTCTCGTCAGCTGCCCGCCGAACCAGCGCATCAGCTGCGACTGGTACGCGGACAACATCGAGACGCAGCTCGCCGCCCTGACGACGCCGGCCCAGCGCTCTGCGCTGCTGACGAGCCTCGGCTTCGGCGTTCCGACGTACTACGACAACTGCGCCATCGACCTGCAGGTGACGTTCTCCACGAGCCTCGACCAGTGCCTCGAGGGCACGATCACCCGCTCCTGGAACAACACCCGCGACGGTGCCGGCAACGTGGCCCTGCAGCCCTGCACGCAGACGATCAACGTCGACCACGTCTCGGATTTCGCCGTTGAGTTCCCAGCTGACGTAACGATCAACTGTGGCGCCAACGTCCCGAACTTCGGCGAGCCGGAGATCTTCTACGAGACCTGCGAACTTGTTGCCGTTACTAGCGACGACGAGGTTTACAACGTGGTTGCCGATGCCTGCTACAAGATCGTCCGCACGTGGACGGTGATCAACTGGTGCGTGGTCGGCTCGGAGATCGACCAGGAAGTGGTCGAGCAGCCAGAGAACCAGTTGGGCCTTGCGTTCCCGGCTTGCGACATAGACAACGACGGCGACTGCGACGCCCGCACCTTCCGCGATTCCTGGAGGGGCAGCGTACCGGTTCCGAACCCGTTTGCGCCAGCGGCCTACCGCCTGCGCCCATTCGTGAACGATGCGCACACGCCGAACACGAACCCGGTACTGAACTTCCGCAACCCTGACACGGACATCGACACCGACCCATGGGACGGCTACATCACGTACCAGCAGGTGATCAAGGTACAGGACAACGTGGACCCAGTGTTCACGAACGGCTGCGTCATCCCCGACGTTTGCATCGAGGACAACGGCTGCACGGCGACGATCCTGTTGCCAGAGCCGGAGATCACGGAGTGCAGCGACAACTACACGGTGACCGGCCACGTGCTCATCGGCGGCGTATGGATCAACGGCTTCAGCCCGATCCTCGGCGTTGCCCCCGGCACCTACCAGGTCCGCTACGTTGCGAACGACAACTGCAACAACCAGACGCAGTGCCTGAGCACCGTTACGGTGAAGGACTGCAAGAAGCCAACGCCGTACTGCAAGAACGGCGTGATCATCGAGATCATGCAGACCGGCATGGTAGAGGTATGGGCGAGCGACCTCGACGCGGGCAGCTTCGACAACTGCCCTCCGACGCAGTCACCGAAGCTCAGCTTCTCGGCCAACGTCAACAACATCAGCATCACCTTCACCTGCGACGACCTCGGCACGCAGGAAGTTGAGCTGTGGGTTACCGACGCAGCCGGCAACCAGGACTTCTGCACAACTTTCGTGGTTATCCAGGACAACATGGGCGCTTGCGACGACGACGACCCGCTCGTGGCAGGCACGATCGCCAACGAGGACGACCTCGCTGTTGAGGGCGTCAGCGTCAACGTGAACAGCCCGCAGGGCTTCACCGGCAACGTGGCGACGAACGTGGCAGGCCAGTACGGCGTGAACGTACCGGTGAACAGCGACGTGACCATCACGCCTGCGCTGGACGAGAACCCGCTGAACGGCGTGTCCACGTTCGACCTGGTGCTGATCAGCAAGCACATCCTCGGCGTGACGCCGCTTGGCAGCCCGTACAAGATCATCGCAGCCGACGCCAACCGCTCGAACAGCGTGACGACGTTCGACCTCGTGGAGATCCGCAAGCTCATCCTGTTCATCAACAGCGACTTCCCGAACAACACTTCGTGGAGGTTCGTTGACGCAGCTCACAGCTTTGCGAACCCGGCGAACCCGTTTGCCGCTTCGTTCCCAGAGGTGATCAACCTGAACGATGTTACGGTTGACCAGTTGAACAACAACTTCGTTGCCGTGAAGGTGGGCGACGTGAACGGTTCAGCCGCAGTCAACCTCCTCGGCGCTGCCGACGAGCGCAACAAGGTGGGCGACCTGGTGCTGAACGCCGACGACATGGAACTGGTCGCAGGCCAGGAGTACACGGTCGAGTTCAAGGCCACTGACTTCAACGTCAGCGGCTACCAGTTCAGCATGAACTTCGACGCCAAGGCGCTGGAGTTCGTGGGCATCGCCTCCGGCCTTGCCGACGCAAGCAACTTCGGCACCACGATGGTGAAGGAGGGCGTGCTGACCGCAAGCTGGAACAGCGACGAGGCGAAGGCACTTGCCAGCGGCGAGGTGGTGTTCGGCCTGACGTTCAAGGCGCTGCAGAGCGGCCGCATGAGCGAGCAGGTTGGCATCAGCAGCAGCCACACGGCAGCCGAGGCGTACAACAGCTCGAACGGGCTGATGAACGTTGCGCTTTCGTTCAACAACAACCTGGTGACCGGTGCGTTCGACCTGTACCAGAACACACCGAACCCGTTTGCCAGCGTCACGACGATTGGCTTCTATCTGCCCGAAGCAACTTCTGCGACGCTGACGATCAGCGATGTCCAAGGTAAAGTGGTACGAGTAATCGAAGGCGACTACAGCAAGGGCCACAACACGGTCAACCTGAAGCGCGACGACTTCGGTGCCGCAGGCGTACTGTACTACCGCTTGGATGCGGGCAGCGACAGCGCTACCCGGAAGATGATCCTGGTGGATTAACGACATAGCACGGCAGGCGTGCGGGCGGCCCTTGTTGGCCGCCCGCCCCGCCCCGTGGGTTTGTCCGTTGCTAGCAGACGAATATGAAGAAATACGTCCAATGACCGTTTTACGGCGGCGCTCCGGCCCTGCTGTGGCAAGACTTAAATCGGTTTTTGGGATGGCCTCTCTCCACTCGCGTGGAGGGGGGCTTTTTTGTTTGACGTAAATAGCCGTTACTTACCAGCTTTTTGCACGAACCAATTTGTCAGATTTGGCTTAAGAACCTACTTATCCAATACCATTGAAAAAATTGATAATTGTCACTGAAAAAAAATTTGGAAAAATTTCAGGAACAGCTATCTTTGTAGCTGTTTTAAAGAAAATCCTACTTTGGCAACAAAATGAATAATTTTTGCCATGTGTTATTTGAGGACTTTAGGTAGTCGAAAAAGTAGGATATGGTGCTAAATTTGTATTCTTATTTTTGGGATGCAAATTCAAGAATTTTAGACAGCAAGATCTCAGAATTATAATCCAAATCCGTGAACATTTATGGTTCAACTTTACTTCTTTCCACAGACCGATTTCATACCTTACGAACTGGACTCCGTTCAGTACCATTCAATTGATTCCGTTTCACTATTCTCAACTTCGACTGCTGGAGTAAGCAATGCCCGGAGGGTTTCCTATTTCTGATTTTTGCGTTTAGTTAGTATTGTTTTTTCTTTAACCATATACACACATCAATAGTATATCGTACTGATTTTCAGGGGATTGCTGTTGATTTTGGCAACTAATGGCAAATTGTAATCCAATCTGTAAGACGAGTCTTACGCATATTGATACCCATCAGGAAAGGGGCAGTGCTTTGCCGTGGAGGCAAACCACTGCCCCTTTCCTGTTTGGGGGTATCGGGCATCAGATAGGATTCTAAAAAAGCAAGGTGATTTTGAGTGCAGGCCACCTACGCCTCGCTACAAATTGCTCTTTAATCAATATTTTTTAACTTAAATTTTTAATTCATGGAAAAAGTGAAATTCAAAGTTGTCTTGGGGGCACTTTCGTTCGCGTTCTTCCTCCTTTTGGGGATGAACCGGGTGGAAGCTCAGTCTTCTTCGACAACTGTTGGCACAGGCGTTCCAAACGCTAAGCCAGGGTCACCGGCCGCAGTTGCGAACGTCCCACAGGGGAACTTCGAGAATGCAGATGACGCTAGGGTGATTTTGGCCAACGAAATGGCCGCCTTGAAAGATCAGTTGGCAGTGCTTACGCCTGGCAATCCGATCTACACTTCCGTCGAGTTGCACTATGTATATTATGGTGAAATCGACAGTGCATTGTTGGCCGGTGTATCCGTTCCTAACAGCATCGTGCAAGGGCTTGGTATCTTTATGAGCGATGCTTACAACGTGAGCACGGCTACCTTGAACCAACTCCGCCAGGCTGCCATCAATTTGCTGGACAACTAATGGCCAAGTTGTTTTTTTGTTGTTTTTGAAATCATTTCTTATTAACAAATCTTAATCTCATGCGAAAAGTAAATTATACATGGCAAAACCTCAAAACGTGGCTTGCCTTGGTATTGCTTGGGGTCGGCGCTATCGGCTACTCCCAAGCTACGTTCACAGGGGCTAACTTCAACATTCCGTTGGCTGGTGGTACATCTGGTCCAGCCTCCGGTACTGTTGGTGTTGCCTGCGTTGGCCCAATCGCCAACGGCGCCAACATCACGTTGAGCGTGAACTTTGCCCACACCTTCGTGGGTGACCTCAATATGTGGCTGACTGCACCAAGTGGTCAGGTATTGGAGTTGAGCACCCGCAATGGCGGTGGCAACAACAACATGAATGTTGTTTTCTCCGATGCCGGTGCCAACAATATTGCTTCAATTGTTTCCACAGCTTCGGCTGGTATTGGCTGCCCAACGACAACCAATGCCTATAGCGGTACACTCCGCCCAGAAGGCCGGAACAACGTGATTACTGCTTTCAACGTTGCTCCTTCCAACGTCCCTGCTGTTGGTACTTTTACCTTTGCCAACACCTTCTCGGGTGTGAACGCAAATGGTAACTGGACACTGACCATTGACGACGGTGTGGGTGGCGATTCAGGTAATACTTGTGCTTGGTCCATCAGCTTCGCTGGTGTTGCAGTACCTACTTGTACTTTCGTAGGTGGTCCAGTGCTTCCTACCCTTAACCTTTCTACAGCTACCAACAACTGCGTAGGCGTACCCGTTGCAGTTCCTGCAACGCAGGGTGATTGCACTGGCGCCGTAGTTGAAGCTAGCGTAAATGGTGGTGCCTTTGCCGTAGTTGCTGGCCCAACAATTCCTGGCTTGCCTGTAGGCGTCAACACGATTGTTTGGAGGGTAACGAATGCTTGCCTTCAGGTGAGCACTGCTACACAAACAGTGAACGTAGCTGACCTTGTACCGCCGGTAATCACTTGCCCGGCTAACATCGTCATCAACCTTGACGCTGGCGAGTGCTGTGCTTTCGTTAACTACAACGTAACGGCTACCGACAACTGTCCGTCATTTGGCCCTGTCCAAAGCGCACAGTTCCCAACTACGATACTGCCACACGGTGGTGGTGCCATCACGGTGGCTGGCAACAATCTTCCGGGCGGTTTCTTCTTCAACCTGACCAACACTTCGGGTGGCCCAATCCAGGTCACAGGTTACCAAGTACGCTTTGGTGCATCGCAGTTTGGTGTGGTTCCATCGCCACGTACGGTTAACACCTATTATACTACTGCTGCAACGACGTTTGTTGGCAACACTGGCAACGCTGGTGCTTGGACATCTTCTGGTGTTGCTTCCGTAACGGTTGCAGGCCCGAACTCTGAGTTCTCTCAGGTTAACCTGAGCGCACCGTTCACACTTGCCGCTGGCGCAACCAAAGGTATCTACCTCTTTGGCACACAGTCAAGCCTTGTTTACAACAATGCTGGCAACTATATTCCTACTGTTACACAAGGCATCCTTACTGCCAACTTCGGTTCTTCCAGCACGGGTCTCTTCGGTGGTACGATTGCCAACCGCACTGGTAACGTGGTTGTTCAGTACAGGGCTACCCTGGCTGGACCGCCTGTTGTCCAGACTCAAGGCTCGCCTTCTGGCAGCGAGTTCTGCGTTGGTACCACAACGAATTGCTTCACGGCTACCGATAACGTAGGCCTTACAGCTTCTTGTTGCTTTGACGTGGTCATCCGTGAGTACGCCAACCCATCGCAGCAGATGGCCTGCAACGACAACGTGCAGATCAGCCTCGACCAGCAGTGCGTGGCAGTGATCGGCGCCGACGACATCCTGGAGGGCGGCCTCTACGGCTGCTACGACACCCGCTACAAGACGGAGATCGTGACGCCCATGGGCCAGATCATCACCGGCCCGAACGGTGAGGCCATCGTTGACGCCAGCTACATCCCCGGCCCGCACACGGTCAGGGTGACCGACCTGGTCACCGGCCAGAGCTGCTGGGGCTCCATCATGGTGAAGGACAAGCTCCCGCCGGTGATCGAGTGCCGCGACATCACGATCCCCTGCACGGTTGACCCTGCCACGCTCAACGAGCCGGCACCAGCCATCCAGGGCCCACAGGCCCTGATCCTCACCGGCCTCAACGACATCATCGAGAACGGTGCGAACTCGCCACGCAACTACAATTTCGACTTCAGCTACCTACCTCCAAATACACCAGTATTGGACGCTAACGTACGCTTGAAGCTGACGGGCCACACCTGGCTCCCAGACCTCACCGTTACGCTGATCGCACCAGATGCCACGCAGCGCAACGTGATGACCATCGGCGGTTGCATCCTCCAGGAGTGGCCGATCGACGCCGTGTTCTCCGACGAGGGCTCCGCCATCACCCTCTGCGTACAGCTGAACGCCGGCGGCGCCGAGCTGCAGGCCCTTACGGGCGGCGTTTCGCAGCCCACGCTGATGCAGTTCTTCGACGGCAAGGACGCCAGCGGCACCTGGACCGTGCGCATTACCGACAACTTCCCCGCCGACGACGGCGTGATTGAAGAGGTGGGCGTAATCCTCGACGTTAACTTGCCAGCAGTCATCCCATCCGACAACTGCGGCGGTGTCAACGTGACTTATTTTGACAGCTATGTTGATGCTGGTACTTGTGACGCTGGTCAAATTACCAGGACTTGGACGGCCACCGACGATTGGCAGAACTCTGCCAGCTGCGTACAGATCATCACCATCGAGCGCCCGACGCTCGACGACGTGGTACCGCCAGCTGACGTGATGTGGACCTGCGAGCAGTACGATGCGTTCCCGAACATCACGGGCGCCACTGCGCTGCACCCGTTCATCACGGACGCCGACCCTGCAACTGCGGTGATCGAGGTGAACCTCGACCCGAACTGCGACGACCTCGACCTGAACCTGGGCACGCCCGTGACGCAGGACAACCCGGGCATCAACGCCACGAACGTTGCCAACGGCGGCCTCGGCTGCCCAGGCTCGAACCCGTTCTTCGGCAACAACGGCCTTGACGACGCGGACGTTCTCGCACTGACCGGCTCCGGCCTGCCTACCATCGACGGCCTGCCGTTGACTGCTGCCTGCGAGATCACCTGGGACTACGACGACCTGCTCATCAACGAGTGCGCCGGCACGTTCAAGATCCTCCGTTCCTGGACGCTCATCGACTGGTGCGTGAACCCGTACCGTATCGTGAAGTTCGACCAGATCATCAAGGTGGTTGACAACAAGGCACCGGTTCTCGAGCTGTTCGCAGTAGCTGGCGAGACGACGAGCAACTACGGCACGCACGACATCCCCGCCCTCGGCAACGGCTCTAACGGCAGCGGCCCGGGCGTCATCAACGGCAACCAGGGCGGCGGCTGCAACCAGGAGCCACAGCTCAGCGGCGGCACTTCTTTCCGTGCCCTCGTGCAACTGCCACAGAGCCTCACGCCTGAGCAGTTCACGAACGTCCGCCTTGAGAAGCTCTGGTTGGAAGTTGACCACGAGCGCCTCAGCGACCTCGACATCTTCCTCCGCTCGCCGGACAACCGGATCCTCCAGATCACGGCCAACAACGGCGGCAACGGCACGTCCATCGACGCCGACTTCTACGACGCCGCCCCTGGCAACGTCAACGAGGCGCAGTTCAACGTGATCGGCGACTTCAAGCCGGAGGGCCACAACCAGGTGCAGTACAGCTACGCCAATGCGTTCGGCCAGGGCTTCAGCCCGAACTACACGGTGGTGTGGAACGTGACGTTCAACGGCATGCCGATGATGTTCAACTTCAACCTGACGCAGGCCAATGCGATGACGCAGCTTGCGCAGCTGATGAACCTCAACGACCCGGCCGGCGGCATCGCACCTTACGTGCCGAACTGGACGAACAACGGCGCGGCCGGCAACACGAACACGAACCTGTTCTTCATCAGCGGCGGCTACTCCGGCAACGGGGTGCAGTACGGCCAGATGGTGATCACGCACACGCAGACGGGCACGGTTACGATCGTCAACCCGACGTCGCACGGCGCAAGCTGCGGCGGCTTCGCGGGCAACATCACGAGCTTCCTGCAGTTCGACAACCCGGCCCTCGGGTTCCAGGGCGACATGCTCGGCACCTGGGAACTGATCGTGTTCGACGAGGTGAGCGGTGCCACGGGCAAGGTGGTCAACTGGAAGCTGTTCTTCTCGACCGGCCCATTGACGATAGACGTCTACAACGCCAGCACGCCGCAGAACCAGGGCCCGCACGCAGTGTGCCAGGGCTCGGTGGTGGTCCCGCCCGTTGACGGCTACGACAACTGCAGCGGCATCGCCAGCTACAGGTCTGAGCTGTGGACGATCGTCCCGGGCAGCAACCCGGCAGTTCCGATGACGCAAGTAGGATTCGTCAACGGCAACGGTGGCGTGTTCAACAACGTGCCGCTGTTCCAGAACGGCGCCAACGCACGCTACATCGTGCGCCACTACGCCAAGGACGGCTGCAACAACACGGCGTTCATCGACCGCGTGATCCAGCTGCGCGACAAGGTTCCGCCGACCCCTATCTGCGTCGAGTTCACCGAGATCAGCATCACGAACAACTCGAACCAGACCGGCGGCTCCTGCTCAAGGCTGTACGCCGAGGACCTGGACCGCGCCAGCTACGACAACTGCAAGCCGGTGTACTTCCTGATCGCTAAGATGAACGACGCGACCAGCCCGAACATCTTCAACCGCTGCTACTACCCGTACCGTGACTTCTGCTGCGACGAGCTCGGCGACCAGCAGGTGATCCTGTTGGTGCTGGACACGGACCCAACGCCGCTGTTCTCCACGCAGAACAACGCCAGCCTCGGCTGCGACGGCACGCCCGGCCTGTTCCTGAGCTCGAACTTCCAGTTCAACACGAGCGGCCTGAACTTCTCGACCTGCATGGTGAACGTACAGGTGACGGACAAGATCCACCCGGTTCTCGTCAGCTGCCCGCCGAACCAGCGCATCAGCTGCGACTGGTACGCGGACAACATCGAGACGCAGCTCGCCGCCCTGACGACGCCGGCCCAGCGCTCTGCGCTGCTGACGAGCCTCGGCTTCGGCGTTCCGACGTACTACGACAACTGCGCCATCGACCTGCAGGTGACGTTCTCCACGAGCCTCGACCAGTGCCTCGAGGGCACGATCACCCGCTCCTGGAACAACACCCGCGACGGTGCCGGCAACGTGGCCCTGCAGCCCTGCACGCAGACGATCAACGTCGACCACGTCTCGGATTTCGCCGTTGAGTTCCCAGCTGACGTAACGATCAACTGTGGCGCCAACGTCCCGAACTTCGGCGAGCCGGAGATCTTCTACGAGACCTGCGAACTTGTTGCCGTTACTAGCGACGACGAGGTTTACAACGTGGTTGCCGATGCCTGCTACAAGATCGTCCGCACGTGGACGGTGATCAACTGGTGCGTGGTCGGCTCGGAGATCGACCAGGAAGTGGTCGAGCAGCCAGAGAACCAGTTGGGCCTTGCGTTCCCGGCTTGCGACATAGACAACGACGGCGACTGCGACGCCCGCACCTTCCGCGATTCCTGGAGGGGCAGCGTACCGGTTCCGAACCCGTTTGCGCCAGCGGCCTACCGCCTGCGCCCATTCGTGAACGATGCGCACACGCCGAACACGAACCCGGTACTGAACTTCCGCAACCCTGACACGGACATCGACACCGACCCATGGGACGGCTACATCACGTACCAGCAGGTGATCAAGGTACAGGACAACGTGGACCCAGTGTTCACGAACGGCTGCGTCATCCCCGACGTTTGCATCGAGGACAACGGCTGCACGGCGACGATCCTGTTGCCAGAGCCGGAGATCACGGAGTGCAGCGACAACTACACGGTGACCGGCCACGTGCTCATCGGCGGCGTATGGATCAACGGCTTCAGCCCGATCCTCGGCGTTGCCCCCGGCACCTACCAGGTCCGCTACGTTGCGAACGACAACTGCAACAACCAGACGCAGTGCCTGAGCACCGTTACGGTGAAGGACTGCAAGAAGCCAACGCCGTACTGCAAGAACGGCGTGATCATCGAGATCATGCAGACCGGCATGGTAGAGGTATGGGCGAGCGACCTCGACGCGGGCAGCTTCGACAACTGCCCTCCGACGCAGTCACCGAAGCTCAGCTTCTCGGCCAACGTCAACAACATCAGCATCACCTTCACCTGCGACGACCTCGGCACGCAGGAAGTTGAGCTGTGGGTTACCGACGCAGCCGGCAACCAGGACTTCTGCACAACTTTCGTGGTTATCCAGGACAACATGGGCGCTTGCGACGACGACGACCCGCTCGTGGCAGGCACGATCGCCAACGAGGACGACCTCGCTGTTGAGGGCGTCAGCGTCAACGTGAACAGCCCGCAGGGCTTCACCGGCAACGTGGCGACGAACGTGGCAGGCCAGTACGGCGTGAACGTACCGGTGAACAGCGACGTGACCATCACGCCTGCGCTGGACGAGAACCCGCTGAACGGCGTGTCCACGTTCGACCTGGTGCTGATCAGCAAGCACATCCTCGGCGTGACGCCGCTTGGCAGCCCGTACAAGATCATCGCAGCCGACGCCAACCGCTCGAACAGCGTGACGACGTTCGACCTCGTGGAGATCCGCAAGCTCATCCTGTTCATCAACAGCGACTTCCCGAACAACACTTCGTGGAGGTTCGTTGACGCAGCTCACAGCTTTGCGAACCCGGCGAACCCGTTTGCCGCTTCGTTCCCAGAGGTGATCAACCTGAACGATGTTACGGTTGACCAGTTGAACAACAACTTCGTTGCCGTGAAGGTGGGCGACGTGAACGGTTCAGCCGCAGTCAACCTCCTCGGCGCTGCCGACGAGCGCAACAAGGTGGGCGACCTGGTGCTGAACGCCGACGACATGGAACTGGTCGCAGGCCAGGAGTACACGGTCGAGTTCAAGGCCACTGACTTCAACGTCAGCGGCTACCAGTTCAGCATGAACTTCGACGCCAAGGCGCTGGAGTTCGTGGGCATCGCCTCCGGCCTTGCCGACGCAAGCAACTTCGGCACCACGATGGTGAAGGAGGGCGTGCTGACCGCAAGCTGGAACAGCGACGAGGCGAAGGCACTTGCCAGCGGCGAGGTGGTGTTCGGCCTGACGTTCAAGGCGCTGCAGAGCGGCCGCATGAGCGAGCAGGTTGGCATCAGCAGCAGCCACACGGCAGCCGAGGCGTACAACAGCTCGAACGGGCTGATGAACGTTGCGCTTTCGTTCAACAACAACCTGGTGACCGGTGCGTTCGACCTGTACCAGAACACACCGAACCCGTTTGCCAGCGTCACGACGATTGGCTTCTATCTGCCCGAAGCAACTTCTGCGACGCTGACGATCAGCGATGTCCAAGGTAAAGTGGTACGAGTAATCGAAGGCGACTACAGCAAGGGCCACAACACGGTCAACCTGAAGCGCGACGACTTCGGTGCCGCAGGCGTACTGTACTACCGCTTGGATGCGGGCAGCGACAGCGCTACCCGGAAGATGATCCTGGTGGATTAACGACATAGCACGGCAGGCGTGCGGGCGGCCCTTGTTGGCCGCCCGCCCCGCCCCGTGGGTTTGTCCGTTGCTAGCAGACGAATATGAAGAAATACGTCCAATGACCGTTTTACGGCGGCGCTCCGGCCCTGCTGTGGCAAGACTTAAATCGGTTTTTGGGATGGCCTCTCTCCACTCGCGTGGAGGGGGGCTTTTTTGTTTGACGTAAATAGCTTAATTAGAAGCTCGGCTGCAATACACAGGATGGGGTTGTCATAATTTTCTTGGCATGCAACTAAGGTGGGAGCGGGGGTAAAGCGGAAAAATGAGTTATTGCTAATTCTAAAGTTTGTTAGTTTTCAGGTTTCAAGTTTCAGGGAAGTGCCAGCTGAAATCATTCTTTATTTGGTTGTAAGCCCAAATCAATCATTCAAAAAATGGGGTTCTTTTACAGTGTAGCGCAAGAAACTTCCTGGAGCCTTTAAGAATCAATGTTATTTACCTTCTCCTCTAATCAATACCAATAAGGTGTAAAACATGATCTTGAAATCCAAGGCGAGCGACATGTTCTCGATATAGAGTATGTCAAAACGGAGGCGCTGCAGCATTTCGTTTAAATTGGAAGCGTAGCCATATTTGACCTGACCCCAAGAGGTGATACCAGGTCTTACCTTTAATAAATGGCGGTAATGAGGGGCTTTTTCTATTATTTGATTGATAAAAAATTGCCGCTCTGGTCGTGGGCCCACCAATGACATATCACCCACCAGAACATTGATAAAATTGGGCAGTTCGTCCAATCGGTATTTTCGCATGATGGCCCCCCAAGCGGTTATGCGGGTGTCATTGCCTTGCGAGAGCTGCGGCCCGTCTTTTTCGGCATCTGTATGCATGGAACGGAACTTAATGAGTTCAAATGTTTTGCCATTCAAGCCAATTCTTTCCTGTCGGTAAAAGATAGGGCCTGGGGAACTTAGGCGCACACGAATCATGACGTACAAGTAGAGCCAGCTAAGTCCTAAAAGCACTGATATTGAAACAGTCATGTCTATCAGTCGTTTGGCGACCCGCTCCCATTTTGGAAGCAATTCATGCCTGATGTGCAATAATGCAGCGCCATAGACCTCGCTCATCCTTACATTTCCAAGTAGGTTGTCATATAGGTCGGGAATGATCTTGATGTGAAGCGATTCCCCAAAATCGAACAGGTTATCGAGGATATTGGTCAGGTGATGGTGGTCGGTAGGTTCGAGGGCAATCAGCACATCTTCAATTTTATTTGCTTTGATGATATTGCCCAAGGTTTGCAAGTTTCCAAGGTGGTTCAGCTCTGAATTAAGTGTTTGCTGTTTTTCTCCGACTTCCACAAAGCCGATGAAGCGGTAGCCTGTTCTTTTCTTCAATGATGTTAAATCCTGCAATAATATTTGAGCCCTTTCCCCATTTCCGATTAGTAAGGTGGGGAAGGTAACAATGCCTTGTTGAATCTTTTGGTGCGCACGGGTTAGTATCAGCATCCTGAAACTGGCCGTAAGAATGAAATGTAGGCCAAACAGCACTGCAAATGACTTGTAATAAGTGGTATAGTCCTTTACGAAGTCATCAAGCAGGAGCGTGAAAAACAAGAAAACAACTCCCAGTAGGGAAAGAATGAATGTGCGAGACAAAGTGGCCAGCCTCGACATTCGATAGACAGTACCATAATCGTCAAAGAGGGCGTAGAATAAATGCCAACCGATGGGGATGATGAAGACGCCGTAAAAAAAATTGAGGTCATTGAAGGCAGTGAGTCCCGGAGGTACGCCTTCCAGCCATTTCCTGTAAAGGAAGAAGAGCGCCCAAGCCAGCAGCGCGGCCAAAAAGTCGAAAACCTGATAAGTGCGGGTAGCATTCATAGTTAGCGCCGTAACTATTTAGGAGGGGTGGGAGTGGGCTTTTGGAGGAACCCAAAAATTTGCCCCAATGAACAGCCCCGGGTAAGTAGCTATTTGGCGTGGCAAAGATAGGCGGCACTACCAGCTTTTGGAAAGGTCGGCAGGTTCTTTAAAAATGAACCAACTTAAAATTGTCGAACATGATATTAGCTTCGAGAAGTGTAAACTTTCCGTCCTCAAATGGAATCGTGCTGGTAAAGGCAATTGCAAAGCGGTTGAAATTGGTAGAGCTTATGGCGTCGGTCAGGTTGAAATAAATCTTGTTCCATTCGCCCCTGGCCACTACGAACCACTCCCAGATTGGCTCACCCTCCTGACCATTGTCCGAGACGGGGATGATACCAAAGGTAAGGGGCACATCTGTTTTGTAATTCAATTCGATGAAAATCTTGCCGGAGGTGGCAATGGATAGGTCAAAGAGGTCTTCCGTTTGGGCTACTATGCCAGCGTTGGCGGTATCCAATTTTACCAGCCCCACATATTGCCCCTCAAAGACATCTTCTGTTGAGCGCACAACGGTGGTATTGGTGTTGCCGTCCCTTTCTACGGAGAAAATGAAATTGTCATTTTCAAAATCCTCAATTACCTCAAAAACGGCGTCCTCGTGGTACTTGGTGGTTGGTTTGACAACCTGCGGCACATCGGTCTTGAGGTTAATGTTTTTGGAAAAACGGGTATAAAACGGGTACGCCTGCAAGGACAGTGAACTGCCATTTGCCTTGATGACAGGATCAATGTTCAGGCTAAAACTTCCTTTGTTAATGACGGGAATCGTTGCGGGCAATTCGAATACGCCCAAAGAAATGCTCTCGTTGCCAGTGCTGTCAAACATGAAAATGTCGGCATGGGTGATTTTTTGGGAAATGCTTCCGTGCCAACCCAAGTCTGTTTCTTGCAATTCGAAGGGTTCGATGGTCAGGTAGGAAGGGATAGGCTCGTCTTCCCGGTCGCAGCCCATGAAGCCGAGGGCAAACAA
Organism: Saprospiraceae bacterium; assembly: GCA_022841745.1. Classification (GTDB taxonomy): domain Bacteria; phylum Bacteroidota; class Bacteroidia; order Chitinophagales; family Saprospiraceae; genus UBA6168. Next base: position 59,197 of record JALHQW010000032.1, read on the forward strand.
CAAGGCCAGTATTGCGAAGCGAAGGCCAAGCCCCAAATCGTAAGCGTATTTCTTCATTGAATAAAAGTTGAAAATCATTAGCTTAGTTAGCTTTAAAGTGTACGGTTCAAATTCAAAAGTGCAAGCATTTGGTTTTTGGGTTGTGTTCAATCTGCTTTCTTCACCAAAACGTCTTCCCCACGACCTCCGTTGCCAGCATAGCGCCAAATACTGGTACAAATCTACGCCCTAAAAAATAAAACCGCAGCTTAACGTCCTTTTGAAGAAATTTGCCGCTCTGCCAAATAGGCCAACCACCAACCCATTTTCATGGCTCAACAACAAAAGGACTCCTTCCTCGCCTTCCGCTATCCGGAATTTCGCTACTACATGGCCGCCAATTTCTTGTTCACGGTGGGCTTCCTCATCCAAGAGGTCATCATCGGCTATGAGCTGTACCGCCTAACGGGCGACCCCAAGGCCATCGCCTTCGTGGGGCTGTCCTATGCGCTGCCATTCATAGGTCTATCGTTGGTGGGCGGGCACTATGCCGATAAACTGAGCAAGAAGAGAATCCTTTTGGCAAGTATCGTAGGCATTGCCGCCTGTTCTCTCACGCTGTTTTTTGTGTCAAAAATGCTGACCGACGAACAGGCTGCCCACGACCTAAAATACGTGATTTACGGTGTAATAGCGGCCACGGGCGGCTTTTACGCTTTTTTTTCGCCAACAGCGTCTTCCTTGAAACCCTTGTTGGTAGAGCGCCATGCTTACGAGAACGCCGCCACGTGGGGCAGTGCTGGTTGGCAAGCGGGCACCATCGTCGGGCCTGGCGTCAGTGGGTTCATTTATAATTGGTGCGGATTCACGAACACCATATTGGTAGTATTGGTGCTGTTCGCAATGGTCGCTTTTTTCATTCTGCTCATCCGTGACCGACGGGTAGAGAACCCCGAAGCGGGCAATATCATCCAGAAAGTAAAGGAGGGCATCGCCTTCGTCGGAAAAACAAGGATGCTCCTTTATTCCATCTCGCTCGACCTCTTCGCCGTGCTGTTCGGGGGCGTGGTGGCCATCCTGCCCGTCTTTGCGGAAGACATCCTGAAAGTCGGCCCCGGCTGGCTTGGGGTGCTACGGGCTGCCCCGTCCGTTGGGGCGGTGCTCACGCTGCTGCTGCTCACCCGCACCTCGGTCATGGACAAGGCTTGGCGCAACATGCTCTTGGCAGTGGCCGGTTTTGGCGTAGCCACCATTGTATTTGCGCTATCGAAAAATGTGTGGCTGTCCATCGTGGCGCTGTTCTTCACCGGGGCTTTCGATGCGGTGAGCGTGGTCATACGGCACACCATTTTGCAGTTGGTCGTACCAGATGAAATGCGGGGCAGGGTAGGGGCGGTGAACGGTATTTTCCTTAGTGCAAGCAATGAATTGGGGGCTTTCGAGTCGGGTATGGCGGCCAGTTGGCTGGGTACGGTGCGCTCGGTGGTGGCGGGTGGAGCGCTTTCCTTGGCCATTGTCGTCGGGGTTTGGATGAAATCGAGGGATTTGTTTGGGGTGGATTTGAGGAAGTAGTTTTGGATAAAAAAGTTATTTTTGTAAAAAACTTAAGAAATGAGTTTAATCGCAATAAAAGAACCTTCACCTAAAAGCACCTTGAGGAAATTAACTTGGGAGGAATTTGAGCGTCGTTACTCAAAGAAAGAAGATAGGTATAAGTATGAATGGGTGAATGGTGAGGTTATCAAAACATTACGCACTATGAACCAACTGCAATTATTTATCCTTGACAATTTGGTAAACTTGCTGGATGGACTAAAAACTGCCAACTCCAACCTTGGAAAACTCTATTCCGAAATAAATGCATGGTTCGGAGATGCTTATCGAAGACCTGACATTGCCTACTTTACGAGCCAGCAGGTGAAATCATCAAGAGATGCTAATCAAGTTCCACAGTTCGTCATTGAAGTCATTTCCAACAATGACCAATTAAACAAGGCCAATCAAAAATTGATTGACTACCGCAATGCCAAAGTACCCATCGTGTGGTTCGTTTACCCTAAGACCAAAGAAGTGCACGTTTATCGTGGCAAGCAGATGACTATTTGCGTAGGTGATGATATTTGCTCTGCGGAGCCTGTTATTCCTGGTTTTTTGATACCAGCCAACCAGGTATTCGAGTAGTTGATTTTTGGCACTTCGCACGCTGACATAACTCATTCCCCACTATGTCAATCATGGCAAACTTTGACAAAAATTTCTACCATGATTGATACAGCACCAACCACCGACCTTTTACTCGACACCCGAAAGGACAATCTTAAAAAATTCATCTGGGCCTTCGCCGAAGGCGACGGCAAAAACAAGCACCTGCTTGGCGGCAAAGGCGCCAACCTCTGCGAAATGACCCAAATCGGGCTGAACGTGCCGCCAGGGTTTGTAATCACTACCGAAGCCTGTCTCACCTACTTGGCCAACCCCGACCGCACCCTCCCCAGAGGGCTGATGGACGAGGCCAAAGAACACATTGCAAGACTGGAAGACGCAACTGGCAAGGGCTTCGGCGATGCCGACAACCCGCTGCTCGTCTCCGTACGCTCCGGCTCCGCCATGTCCATGCCGGGCATGATGGACACCATCCTGAACCTCGGCCTGAACTCGAAAACCCTGCCCGGTTTGATTGCCCAGACGGGCAACGAGCGCTTCGGCTACGATGCCTACCGCCGCTTCATCCAGCTTTTTGGCAAAGTGGCGCTTGGCGTTCCCGATGAAAAATTCGACCACCATTTCGAAGAAATCAAGCGCCGGGCGGGCGTGAAAGTGGATGTGGGCCTCAGCGCCGACGACCTCAAGGAAATCAGCGAGCGCTTCCGCAAAGTGGTGTTGGAGCATACAGGCAAGCCGTTCCCAGAAGACGTTTACGACCAGCTCCGCATCGCCATCCAAGCCGTGTTCAACTCATGGATGGGCAAGCGGGCCGTTGACTACCGTCGGGAGTTCAACATCACACCAGACAAGGCGAACGGCACTGCCGTCAATATCGTGACGATGGTCTTCGGCAATATGGGCCCCGACAGCGCAACGGGCGTCGGCTTCACCCGTGACCCCGGCACTGGCGAGAACGTCATGTTCGGCGAATACCTCGTGAACGCTCAGGGCGAGGACGTCGTTGCGGGCATCCGCACCCCAAAGCCAGTGGCCGAACTGGCCAGTGAGATGCCGGAAATGTACGAGCAGCTCGAAGAACTGCGGCGCAAGCTGGAGACCCACTACAAAGAGGTACAGGATTTTGAATATACCATTGAGAACCAGACCCTATACTGCCTCCAGACCCGCAACGGCAAGATGAACACCACGGCGCTCGTGCGCACTTCGGTGGAGATGGTGAAGGAAGGTTTGATAACCAAAGAACAGGCATTACTGCGCATCCAACCTGAGATGCTGGAGCAATTGCTGTTCCGCCGCCTTGACCCAAAACACAAGTCGCAGCCGCTGGCACAGGGCTTGCCCGCTTCGCCGGGTGCTGCCTCTGGACACTGTGTTTTCGACGCCGACCGGGCCGAAACCCTTGGTAAAGCTGGACAAAAAGTCATCCTCGTGCGGGAAGAGACCAAGCCGGAGGACATCCACGGTTTCTTTGCTTCGCAAGGCATTCTCACCAGCCGGGGCGGTAAGACCTCCCACGCTGCCGTAGTGGCCCGTGGCATGGGCAAACCTTGCGTGGCTGGTGCCGAGGGCATCTCTGTGGACGTGAAACTGCGCCAAGCCGTTATCGGTGAAAAAACCCTGCACGAAGGCGATTATATCACCATAGATGGCGGTACGGGCAAGGTCTATCAGGGCGAAGTTCCGACCGTTGAACCGACCTTCTCGAAAGAACTGCAAACCCTGCTCGGCTGGGCCGACGACGTGGCAAGGCTCAAAGTTTTTGCCAACGCTGATACACCGGGCGCTGCCTTAAAAGCGGTTGAATATGGCGCAATGGGCATCGGTCTTTGCCGCACCGAGCGCATGTTCAACGACGTGGACCGCCTGCCCATCGTGATTGACATGATTCTGGCTGCCAATACAACGGAACGGGAAGCCGCCCTGAACCGCCTGCTGCCCATCCAGCGCAAGGACTTCGTTGAAATCTTCAAGGCCATGTCGCCACGCCCCGTGACGGTGCGCCTGCTCGACCCGCCCATCCACGAGTTCCTGCCATCTGAGGAAGAACTCATCGGCGAACTGGAGCACCTGCGCCACCTGAAAACGACGATTGACGGCGTGAATAACCTCTACGGTAGCCTGCGCCTGCTCGAAGCCAAGGAGGAACTGGAGCACGACTATCCAGCGCCGTTCAACCAGATGGGCTCCGACCTTGTGACGAAGGCCGTGCAGAAAAAAGAGCTGATGCTCCGCAAAATCAAGGAACTGCACGAGGTGAACCCGATGCTCGGCCACCGTGGCGTAAGGCTCGGCCTCACGTACCCTGAGATTTACAAGATGCAGATACAGTCCATCCTCGAAGCCGCTGCCGAATGCCAGGAAGCTGGCGTAGAGGTCCATCCCGAAATCATGGTGCCACAGGTTTGCACGGCCCGTGAATTGGAGCATGTAAAAGTCTTTGTGGATGAAATCAGGGAGAAAATCGAGGCCAAGATGAATGCCCCGCTTGAGTTCAAATTCGGCTCCATGATTGAGGTGGTACGGGCTTGTATGCGGGCCGATGAACTGGCCAAGGTTGCCCAGTTCTTCTCCTTCGGAACGAACGACCTGACGCAGGCCACCTACTCCTTCAGCCGGGAAGACGCCGAGAACAAGTTCTTGCCGCTCTACCAGCAGATGGACGTCGTCCACGACAACCCCTTCGAGGTACTCGACCGCAAGGGCGTAGGCCGCCTGATGGAAATCACCGTGGAATGGGGCCGCAAGCAGCGCCCTAACCTGAAAATCGGCATCTGTGGCGAGCATGGCGGACACCCTGCTTCCATTGCCTTCTGCCACAAGATTGGCTTGGACTACGTCTCCTGCTCCGGCCCTCGTGTGCCGATAGCGAGGTTGGCGGCTGCCCATGCGAAATTGGGTGAAGCGAAATATACTTCGGATTAAGTTTGGTGAAAAAAGCGAGGGGTTGCGGCGCATCGCCGCAACCCCTTTTTTGTTCCTAGCCGTCCTCAAGTACATCCAAGTTCGGCAGCTGTTAAAAAATTCACCTTATCATTCTTTATTTCAGATTTCGCTCTTTCAGCAATTTATCAATTGCTTCCTTTTGCTTCGCTTTGGGGTCATTCACCAGTTTGTGAACTAGGTACAACGGTATCAGCATCAAAAATCCAAAAGTGCTTTTGATAAGGCTGTAAACGACAATCCCAAACAAAAATCCAATCAAGAAAGCATTGGTAATTGAAAAGGAATTCAACTTTTTCGCTTCTTCAAGTAGTTCATCGTCTGTTAATGCTGAGAGTTCTTTTTGATTCATTTTTTTGATTTTTTTTGTTAGAAAGATTGTTTTGGTAATGGCTGGTATCGTTTTGCCGCTTGTCCCTGTTGTTTCAAGTTTGCCTATACGATACTGTCCTGCGCCATCTTGCAGTTTCTGCAAGTTTGCAACTAGCAGAGCTTGGAACTTGCAAAAAAACAGACGTCAATTCTACCCGTTTCTGCTTTGACGGGAAGAAACGCCAGCGAACTCGCTCAGACGTGGCTTGCGAAGTTGCAAACTTCGCAGAACTCCTTTTTTAAGCCTGCTGATGATAAACTTGAAATAATTGAGCGTCTATTTGGGGCAAACGGCTGTTGGCGGTACGTAGTTTATCCATGTTGTCAAAGTAAAAATGCAATTATTATGTAAGAGAATGCATTTCCAAAGCCATGGGCAATCCATCCAGGAATAATACTTCCATTTGTATACTTTTCCTTGATGTAGCCAAGAACCCATCCAGCAACGGTAGAAAAAATGAAAATAAAGACCAAAGGGAATATAGTGGATTTTGTTAAATACCGAAATAAAAATAAATGTATAGCACCAAATATTAGTGCTTGTAATATATTTCCAAGATTGAAATTAAATTTTTTGATTAGTTGTTTGGCAACAAATCCACGAAATAAAACTTCTTCTGCAAATGAAGTTTTAAATAATGCAATCATGAATAAAATTATCAATGAATTTGCGTTCAATCCCATTTGTCTTAATTTACCAGTTATGGAGGGTGGTTCCATAACAACTTGTTTAATACCGCTATCAATAAATGTCATACCAATTCCAATAATAACAAATAGAAATGAAACTAGTAAAACATAAAGTATTGATTTTTTTGTCGGTTTATTAAGCCCAATATATTGCTTAAATGTAGTTTCTTTGTTCTTCCGAAATAGAAAAAAAAGATAAGGGATTAATGTGAAGAGTCCTATTTGTAAAGTTGTAGATAAAAGTTCGTTGATTATTTCCGTCATGGTTAAGAAAATTATTTTTCTGTTTTTGTGACACCTGAATAGAGTTCGGTGTTATTATTGCCATTTATTTAGTATAGTTGATTGCCGTGATTTCATTTGTGAACTTGGCAAGCTTCTAATACATTATCGTCCAAGTCGTAAAATGTAAAATATGTCACAGCATGATCGGTTGTTAAGTCCCCAGTTTTAACGCCACTATTCTTCAAATGTCTATGAACAGCGTCAGCATTGATAGTTTTAAATATTGGGTAGCTTGTTGTGTTTTGGTTGTTCTGAATTTTATCTTCTGTTTCCCAAATTGTCAAACTTGTTGGACTGAATGTGTCAAGTACAACAAGTTTTAAATTCACGTCTTCATGGATACTTTTAAACCCAAGTTTTTCCATGTACCACGTTTTTGATTTATCAATGTCTGATACTCTTATGATTACAGTATCAATTCCCTGAAGAAAATTTTTGTCCATATATAGAGTCTTTATTTTTGTTGTTTAAACTGTTGTCAGAATTAGAGATAACCGCATTTTTGTTGCCATTACCGCCAACTCTCCGATTTGCGCACCCCACAGAATGAAAATATCATAAAAACCAGCAACTTTTCATTCCGTTATTTTTGATGTCAAACCCGCCATTCCATGCCAATCAAGCGGTGTATTTTTCAAGGCAATCCGCGCAGTACGGATGCGAATTCGCTGCTAAGTAATGGCATTTTTTCTAAATGTCAAAGCCCTGCCTAAGATTTTTGAAACCCACAAGATTTCGAAAATCTGGTATACCATCACCGAATCCTCGCCGCTGCAAGCATCGCCTCAAATCCACACCCTCACCCCCTCCACCGTCGCCCCCTTCTTCGCATCCCCGCTGCCCGCCCAAGCGCCATTTTCGGCCTCGTCCCAATCGGACTGCCCCTTCAGTTTCACAGCGTATTTCACCTTAAACTTAGCGGCCAACGGCCCTTCCAGCGAGATGGCAACACCGACTACGGAGCGGCGCTTATCCACTGTTTTTACCAAAGTGCCGTCGCTGGCTGTCTCGGTTTCCCCCATACTTTTTACCATCATTTTATAGGAAACATGCAGGTCAGGGTGGAATGGCTCCAGGCTCACTTGCAGCCCAAGCAGGCGCTCCGGCTTGGCAAAATCGCCCACAGGGTTGCTGTTGGTGAATGGTACATTCATGGTTTTGTTGAAATGCGCAAGCCCGTTGACCTTAAACTCCGGGGCATCGGATTTCGGTTGCCCTGCGGCAATTGCGTTCTGCACGGCCTTCAAGGCATTCAGCCGACCGTAGCCATAGAACGGGCTGTGGCCGTTGGCATCGTAAGCGCCCATTGCATCGTCTATGCGGTCGCAGGAGTTGCGCAGGATGGTCTTCACCTGCTCCCAAGTGAGGGCAGGATTGGCGGCGAGCATGAGTGCCGCTGTACCCGCCACACCGGGGCAAGCGCTCGACGTGCCGCCGAAAGTGGCCGTGTACTGCCCGTCCATGTCACCAACGAGGTGCTCGGCGTTGATGCCACCGCCGTTGTAGCCGTTCTTGCCCGTGCGGTCGGTGGTCCAGATGCCGGGCGTTTTTGGGCGGTTGGGGTTCAGTTTTGGCTCGTAAAAATCGTTGCTGGGGAAGCAGCACCAGACCGCCTCGCCGAAGTCGGAATAGACGCAGCGGCGGCCATTGTCGTTGCAGGCCGCTACCGCAATGACCTTCGGGTAGCTGGCGTATTCGTCGTATTTCACGTCCTCGTTGCCATTGCCAGCAGCCCAGGTGATGACGCAGCCCTTGCCACCCCGTCCTTTTTCCACGGCATAGTCAATAGCAGCCTTGGCGCTGTCCGGCAGGCGGGCCTGACGGGTGTGCAGCGGGTCTTTGAGGTTCCACCAGGCGCCGTCCTCCGGCCCCCAGCTGCACGATATGATGTCGGCCCCGTTGTCGGCGGCCCATTTGAACGCCTTGGCCTCGCTGATGCTGCCGATGCTGCCTAGCCGTATGGGCATCAGCTTCGCCTCAGGTGCAACGCCGCTTGCCTTGCCATTGCCACTGGCACAGGCTACCCCGGCGCAAGCCGTTCCGTGGTGCTCGCTTGCGTGCTTGGGTTTGGCGTCGTCCACATTGGTGACAGTATCTCGTGGGAAGACGACCTTTCCGCTGAATTCCGGGTGCGAGGTGTCCACCCCATCGTCGAGGATGGCGATGGTGGTGCCCATGCCCGTGCTGAGTTCCCAAGCGGCTTCCACGTTGGCGTGTTGGCTGATGGTCAGGCCGTTTATCTGCGTTTCTTTCAGGTGCCACTGCATCGGATGTACGAACTTGAACTTGCGCTCCCGCACCAGTTCTGGGTGGCAGGCCTCCACTTCCGGCAATGCGAGCAGGTTTTGCGCCAGCTCAAAAACCCCCAGCCCCGTGCCTTCCGGCGCAGCCAGAAAATAGGAATTGGGTGTGATGCCGAGGTCTTCCTTTAGCTTCAGGTTGTATTCCTTGATGATGGCTTCGCAACGCTTTTTGGGCAAATCGGCCTTGAACTGCAAATACAGGTTTTCGGTGTAAACGACGATGCCGCCCGTGGTGGGGTCTTTGAGCACCCGGCCAGCGAATCGCACGCCCTCCTCCTTCGACAGGCTTTTTCTTGCTGCGTTCCGCAATGCCGTGGCCGATTTCTCGGCGGTCGGTATCGCCCGATAGACGGTCACGTTGGCCTCCGGAAAGGCAGCAATGGGCTGCAGCGATGGCACAATGTTGCGGCTTTGGGTGCTGAGGGAAAGTTCATCGAGCGGGGCATCGTCCACGGTGCGGACGACGATGAGGTCTTTGGCTTCAGCGAGTTGGAAGGTTTCGCCGGTTTTGCCGCCGTAGGTGAAGCTGTACATGGTAATTGTTTTTTCGGTGATTGGTTGGCCCTTTTTAATTTGGGCTTGAGCAGGCCAAAGTTAGGGGAAAAGGAAGGAAAGAAAGGACATTTTGTTTGGAGAGTGGAGAGTTTTGATTTTAATTGATTTCAACTCTGCCTTTGGGTTTCGTTCTAACAAAAAGTGGTATGGAGAAAAGCAAAAATTCGACGGCAGCCAACCACCATTTTATGTTGGGGCGGCCAAAACAATAAAATGCACAAGGCCCCGGTTCTCTATGAGATAGGTGCCTTGTGCGGGTTTTGTCAATGGTGAAGTTTTACTACTTTTTGCACTTGGCGGTCTTGGCCTGCATTGATTTCGAGGAAGTACAAGCCATTTGACAGCCCTTCCGTGCCGATGTTGAACGAATAGGTGCCTGCTTCTTTGTCTTCGCCTGCGAGGATGATCCGGCAGGGCTTGCCAAGGGCGTCGAGGAGGCGAAGGGAAATGGTGTCGGGGTGGAGAAGGGTAAAGGTGATTAGAAAATTCCGGGAAAAAGGATTAGGACTCACTGACATTTCCAGTTCTTCAACATGTCCATTTTTAACATTTTGACTTCTTGTGAAATTTCTTTCTATTGGGGTACCAGCAAATTCGTCATCGATGCAATTGGCAAGCCGGGCTATGAAAATTGAATTCGCCGTAGCCCGAAAACCTATATTCAGGTCTATGTAAGTTTCTGCCTGGTAAGTCACTGCGTAATCATTAGGATATACTTCTGCGCTGGACTCGATGAAACTGTTCGACCGATAGGTTCGGTTGGAAAGATGCTCGCCTGATAGGATGAGCCCGTTTTCGCAGTCGGAATTGCAATCTAAATAGCTACGGCCATTTGTTAGCACAAAATACATCCGGCTACGTTGTTCCGGCGAAAAAAACTTGGCTTCGGCAGAGCAGGCTGAATTGGAATAAGACATGAGGTTCAGACCGTCGGGTTGAAGCAGGACGCCACAAGCGTCGAATGCGATGTCAGGTACGCAACCACTGTTCCACCCAAGGCTGTCATTATTGTGGTAGTCGGCTGGCGTGTCGCAAAACAAATCGCCTTCTTCTTCGCAATTGTAGCAACTGTTGTTGGGGTTACGAGTGACGTTTTCATCATCTTCGCCCGGTTCATTTGCAAAAATGCCGCTAAAAGTATGGGGCAGATTAAAGTAATGCCCTAACTCGTGCGCCAGCAACCATCGATTGTCGATGTGCCCCTGATGAAAAATAACCCAGTCCATGCAACGCTCAGTAATAGCCGATGTTCCGGCTGACCAACTCCAACCGTTTGTATTTACGCAGTAAATGTTGATTACATCATCTACGTGAAATCCCTGGTCCAACTGGTATTCGAGTGTCGGCGCTCCGCAGGTATTTTCCCACTCGAGCAGGAAGGTAGTATTGAACCATTCATCGTTTACAATAATGTCCGGTGGTTGACACTGGAAAAAATGAATATCAGCAGGTGCGTATTTCTCATTCACCCAAGTAAGCGCCTGGTTTACTTGCTCGATGGTCACACCTTCACCGCTCAAGTTTCGCAAAATGTGAAATACAACCGGAATTTCAATAAGCGGCAGGCTTATCTGCTCTACGACAGCAAGATGCGCCCGATGAGCTTTCGCTAATTCCTTGTAAGCTTTCCAATCCTGCTTGCTCATTTCTGAGCCACAAAAGCCAGTGCCTTTCTGCTCGTCCATAGACTTTTGTTGAGCCGAAACGGGTTGGTGAAGAAGGAACATCAATAATAGCAGAAGGCTGTATTTTTGAAGAAAGAATTTGCAAATCATGGTAAAGTAAGATTTTGAAGTGAAAAATGAAATACCCTGTTAAACCTATCAATAGGCGTTTTCGCTTGTTTTTAATTACTTTTCTTTTGCTCCAAAATCTTTACTTTCTTCTCCAATTCGATAATGTAAAGGGTCAATTCCTCAACTTTTTGCAACAGCAAACGCTGTGTTTCGCTAATATCGATACCCTCGGCTTTTACCTGTTCTGCTCCGGGCATACCTGGCAGTCGCTTGTTTTGGGCGATGCTTTTTTCCAATTCTGCCAGAGGCATCAATTGGTAGTCGCTTTCGAAAACATAGTCGGGCCAATCATTAGAGCTTTGCACCCGTACACCTTCGCTGATAACCCATCCATCTACCGACAACCTGTAACCAGCAGGCACATTAGCAGCGCCAATAGCAATGTCGCCATCCTGATTGACACGTAAACGATAGGATCCCTGTGTTGAAACATAAAAACCAGTACTGTTGTCATCCTGAACACCGATACTGGCAGTTCTGCCATTGGCAGCATTCATAGTGATGATAGAATTGTCTCCGGCATTGCCGACCGTCAGGAGACCTCTTACGTCGAGCGCAGAAACAGGTGCGGAAGTGCCAATACCCACCCGGTTATTTTCATCAGTAATAGTGAGGACAGAAGTGTTATTGTCCCCGATGAATTTAAGATCCCCATCGTCGCCGGTGGTTATTCGAAAACTGTTGTTGTTGGGGCTTTGAAGCCTTAATTCACCTTTCACATGTAGCTTGGAAGGCGACGAATCAGGTGAAACAAAGACATCTCCTATATGTACGTTTCCACCTCCTCGTGCGAGACTCACATTTTCACTTGAGTTGTTGTTCAGGTAAAGCCCGCCGGTTAATGCATCAATCTCATTGCCATCCAATAGCAGGTTCTGAGCCGTTGCACCTGAGCCCGATGTAATGCGTACTGCGCTCTGTGTACCATCGTTGTCAGCACCGCTGACGTGCAGGGCAGCCAGTGGGGCAGTTAGCCCGATGCCGAGCCGGTAACCAATATACACTTTTCCGTTGTTGAAGTAACCCGAATAGTTGGTTGCCCCGGTTGCCCCACTTGCCAGTGTGGAGTAGATGCCATAGTTGTTGCCAGTGGAGGAGGGGGTTAGGGAGGAGTAAAGACCATAGTTTGTAGAACTTGCTGTGCCCGTTCCTACTACAGTACTCCGAACGCCATAGTTTGTGGCACCGTTTCTAGCATCAGCATCCAGCCCAAGGTTTGTGCCTGCAGTCCCTTGGGCTCTAAAAAACCCTGCTGCTTCGGAGCCGGTACCTGTATTTGTTGTTTCGGAATATAACCCGAACGTACTGCTGTTTGAAACAAAAGTATTGGAAAGATAGCCGCTCCTAGAATTGTTTGAGTTTAGCAGATGCAAACGGTAAGAAGGGCTGTTGCTGCCAATCCCAACGTTGCCATTGCTTAGTATAGTTAACCTTTCATTGGCAGCAGCAATGCCGCCGGTAAACATCCGGATAGGTTGATTGGCATTTTGTGTGCCCATCCGCAGTGGTTGGGCATTCAGGGTGCCGAGAAAACTCGTGGCGGTGGCGTTGTTGTTGCCTTCCAACACCCAAGGAGTCTGCCCCGCCAAAAAGCAAGGTATCGCCAACGCCAGCAGCGCTGGCAGCAAAAATTGATGCACTGATTTCATTGTTAACTTGGATTTTGCGACTAAAAGGATAGCTATCGCTTCTCTGTCAGATGATAATACAAAAATATATGGTAATCGAGGGGGAAGTTTTCACACATGTTCCAACCCTTCTCACTTATGTTCCAAATCCCCCCGCCACGCCCCTGGGCACCTTCCGAACACCTCCTTGAACCGCCTCGTGAAATAGCTCTGGTTGTCGAAACCCACCTCCAAGGCCACTTGGTAAATGCTCCAATCCGGCTGCTCCTTCAGCAATTCGGCGGCTTTTTCGAGGCGTTTTCTCCGGATATAGGCCGTGGTGGACATGCCCACCGAGCCTCCCAATTTGCGGTGGAGGTCGGTGCGGCTCATGCCGATAATGCGCAATAGGCGTTTCACGGTGAGGGTGCTGTCGGTGAGATGCGGCTCAATTTCAGCGTCAATTTGCTCCAAAAAGCAGGCAGGGGGCATCGTTTTCATTTCGTTGGAATAAGGGTGAAACAAGCTGGGTGAATGCATTTGGGCAAATCCTTTTTGTATCGGATTGCAAGGCAAAACTGGCCCTTTGTGCAAGCAAAAACAATCACGAGATTCTGTGAAAAATGCTTGGAGATTACCCCCAACAGCTAACAGCCCCCTACACCAACCGCTCCCTAATAGCCTTCGCCACGGCCTCGGTGCCGCAGTTGACGTGCAGTTTTTCGTAGATATGGCGGAGGTGGGTGCTCACGGTGTCCATCGAGATATGGCACTCGCTGGAAATGGCCTTGTAGGTATAGCCTTCGGTGAGCAGTTGCAGGATTTCCTTTTCCCGTTTGGTGAGGCCGTATTTTTCGGAGGCGGGTTTCAGTTCATGGAAGGTTTCGAGTACTCGGCGGGCGATGCCGGGCGACATGGGCGCACCGCCCGTGTAGATATCCAGTAGGGCGTCGAGGAGCTTGGCGGGTGGTGTTTTTTTCAGGAGGTAACCTTGCGCACCCGCTTTTAGGCAGGCGAACAGCTTTTCGTTGTCATCAAAAACGGTGTGCATCAAGATTTTGACTTCGGGGTACTTGGCCTTGATGCGTTCCACTCCTTCGATGCCGTTCACTTCCGGCATGTCAATGTCCATCAGCACGATGTCGGGGTGCAGGCCGCCTACCTCGGCTTCCACGTTGCGGCAATTGGGGTAGTCGCCTACTACGGTGAAGCCCTCTGTGCCGTCAATCAGCAGCTTGAGCGATTGGCGCAGCTTGTCGTCGTCTTCGTAGATGATGATTTTCATTTCAATGGGGATGATAAATGAAGGATGATGAATTTCGCACCGTTCTTTACGCTTCTATTTGGCTGCAAAGTTTGGCCAAGGATAGCCCGTTTTCAATCACGGTTTTCTGTGACAGGGAAGCGGATGCCGACCGTCGTGCCCTGTCCAGGTGCCGATTTCAGGCTGAACTCGCCTCGCAGGCTTTTGGCTCGTTGGCGCATGGTCATTAACCCGTTGCCGCCTTCCTTCGCCGTGTTGGGGTCAAAGCCGACGCCATCATCCGAGACGCTGACCGTGAGCTGCCCTTTTTGATAAACGACTGAAACAATGGCATTTCGGCAGTTGGAATACTTCGTTAGGTTGTTGATGGCCTCTTTGAAAAACAGGTAAAAATGCCGCCGCTTCTCCATGGTGAGCCGCAGGCGCTTGGCCTCTGGCGGGAATTGCAGCGTGCCCTCGATGCCCTTAGCCTCGAACACTTCCGTTGCGAAGCGCCTCATGCGGGCGAGCACCCGGTCGAGCGGGTCGTTCTTAGGGTTGATGCTCCAGATGATGTCGTCGAGGGACTCGGCACTGGCCTGCACCTCTTCCTCGATGCGGTCGAGCAGGGGCAGTGCTTCGCTGTCGGTGGGCAATTTTTGGCGGATGAGCGTGGTGAGGATGTTGACGTTGCTGAGGGTGGCCCCGATGTCGTCGTGGAGGTCAATGGAGATTTGGTTGCGGAGGCGCTCGACGCCCAGTAGTTGTCCGATGCGCCAGCGGTAGATGCCATAGCCAGATGTCCCAGCAGCCGAAAGAGCCAACAACAAGAACCACCATTGGAGCCAGAACGGCCGCTTTATCACGATTTCAAGCTGTTTTTCAGCAGACCATATTCCATCGGAATTGGCGGCTATTACTTTAAGGAAATAACGTCCCGGTGGCAGGTTGGCGTAGCGGGCGAAACCTTGCATGGTGACTGGCGACCAATCTGACTCATAGTTCTCTAATTTGTAACGGAATTGGTTTTTGGAGGGATTGCTGAATTCGAGTGCCGCAAACTCAAAGTTCAGGGTGTTTTCATTGTGGTTAAAAACGAGTTTTTTGACCTCGGAAATATTCGTTGCGCCAGTTGCTCGGCAAATGGGGTGAGGTACTTCCATGTTGTTCACCAACAGGCGGGTCAGCTGTACCTTCGGCAATATTGGGAGCATTTTGATGGAATCTGGATGGAAAAAATTGATGCCGTTCTGACCTGCAAACCAAAACTCGCCATTGCGGCGGCGCAAGTAACCAAATGAGTTGAACTCCAGCCCTTGCAGGCCGTCCGGCACATCGAAAGCATGGAACCGTCGCTCATCGGGATCGGGGCAGAATCGAACCAAGCCACGGTTGGTCGTCATCCACAATGTGCCTGCGGCGTCGCCAGCTACCGTGTAAATGTGCTGGTCGGGCAGGCCGTCGGCTTCGGTTAAGGTTTCCCAATGGCAGGTGTTCAAGTCAAATTTTACCAACCCGTTAGAAGTTCCAATCCAGTAGATACTACTATTGGGCATTTCATAAAACCAACGCACATCGCCTTTTATCGGTAGTTTTTCGATTATGCTAAAAACTTGTTCAGGGTTCCTGATTTCAATCAGGTTCAGGTCACGGCAGGCAAAAAGCAAACCTTTACGGTCTTGGAAAAGGTGGGTATATGCACCCGTCGAGTCAACCTGCGGCAAGCGTTCAAGGCGCATGTCTTTGCCGTTTTCCTCTAATTTGAAAATGCCTCCCTTCAGTGCAGAAAACAAGACACCCCTGCCGTTTTTCAACTCAATGCCATTCAAAAATCCGCCATTTGCTGGCAGTGTCTTAAAGTCAGATTGCCCCGGTTCGAGTACCCCAAGCCCTTGTAGGGTGGGTGCCCAAAGCCGTTTTTTGTCATCGAAAAATAACTGACGAATTTCGTTGGTGGGAAGCCCCTTTCCTGCTGTTTCTCCTTTGGTAAAATGTGCCAATGGCTGCCGATTTGACGAGAGCTTGAAAACGCCGTTGTTGCTGGCGCAATAGATGTTGCCGTCCCATCCTTCTGCCATTCCAAAGACGCCTAATAGGCGGTCGGTGATGCCCCATAGTCTGCCAATGTCGAACAAGCCAAACTTTACCTTGTTAGGCTGCGAAAAATCCACACCGCTACCTAACACGCCTACCCAGATAACCCCATTCCGGTCGGCCCGGATGCCGAAGGTGGAGTTGGAGGCAAGGCTCCAGGGGTTGTTGGGGTCATACTGAAAGCTGGTGCCACCCAGGAGGCTGTCTTTTGGGCTGCGCCGCCACCCAGCATTTGTAGAAAGCAGCAGTTCCTTGTTCGAGTAATTATTGAGGTCGTTTGGATGCCAGTCGGTTGTTGGCAGGAACTGCCAGTCTTGCAGGTTTTGCAGGTTAATGGCCAAAAAACCCTCCCTTGCCGACACCCGCAGCAGGGAATCGCCTTCGGCCAAAAAGTCGGTTGGACGAATGGAAGGCTCTCCGTTTTTCCCAGTAAACCGAGTTTCAATAGGCAGTCCAGTGGCTGTATTATAAGGCAGGAAATGGATGCCTGGGCTGTCGTAATTGAATGTGAAGAGGCCAGTAATTTCATCCTTTTTATTACGGAGCGGCATGACCCGGTGAGTACCTTTCGGTAAGTCGTGTTCGAAGCAGTATTGCTTTGTTGCTGTATCGAATAAATACCATTTATTTCCTTCCACCACCACACCCAAAACCTGCTTATCTTGCTGAAATGCCAAGAAGTAGCCAATCATTGGCTTGCCTTTCTCATTGTGAAAGGGATATCGTTCGAAATGGTCATGCTTTCGCACATACTGCACCAGCGCCTCATAGGTGGTAAACCATAGGTCGCCTATATCATCCTCAAAAAAGCAGCTTTGGATATAGTTGTCGGGCAGCGAATGGGTGTCATCCTGTTGGTACTTGTACACCTTCACCCGATGGCCATCGTATCTGTTCAGCCCATTGGAGGAGCCAATCCACACGAAGCCACGGGAGTCGGTATAGACGACGTTGTTGGTGGTTTGGGAGAGGCCGTCGGTCTGCGTCAGGTGGTTGAAGAATAGGTGGTCTTGTGATTGAATATAAGTCCAATCAAAGAGCATTAAACCAATAAAAATAACAGTTTTTGTCATTCCCTTAAAGGTCAAAGAAGTATTTAAGGGAACATTGTCAAGGCTTCAGCAAAACTTATTTTGGTGGTATCAGATGAATCGTCCTGTAAGACATTGTAAGCAGTACCACCACCTTTTCCGCAGTAAGGCGGGCACGGCAGTATGGCATAATCATTTTCAAAAATCATTTGAAGGTTTGCAGCGTTTTTCCCAATAATGGCCCATACATTGAATGGGTGTCCAATATGCCTTACTCTAATCTGTTCGATGGTAGAGGGGTTTTGTTCGCTTTTTAATGACACTACATCAACACTGAAATAATTGGGGTCATCTATGGTAGGGAGCGACGGGTCGTAAGACCCTAATTCCGAAAAAAGGATTCTGTTCATAATCATCTGTTTTAAAGGTTATAAAATAAGGTTTCAATTTCAGCAAAGCTACCTGTCCCATCTTCTCGTCACAATCACCAATTTCTGTGATTAAAGCAGCCTTTATTCTGAGGACAAACAAGTTTTGGGCTTGAATGGATTACGTATTGGTTTTGTGAAAACACAAATAGAAGGCAAAAAATTCTATTAGTAACGGCCTTCTGAGAACTAATTTTCAAATTTTTCTACTTTTGGAACATTTGTGCAAATCGGGTTCATTTCCCAGCCTGATATTGGCCGTGTAAGCCTGCTCTGCTAACCCAATTCTGTGATAGCCATCACCACCTTCCTTACCGCTTTTGCCCCGCCAACAATCGAAACATATTATTCGCTGGACTGCTTGCCTTTTCACCCTTTAATCTTTTTGTCATGAAAACAAGATTTTTACCCTTCACAATTCTCATTTTTTTTACCCTTCCTTTTTCCCTGAAAGCCCAATGGGAGCTGCTTGCTCCTAACCAATTCCCCACCAATCACCGGGTATGGGATATCCAATATACAGGGCCAAGCACTGTTTGGGCCTTTTCCAGCTACGATGGATTTCCCCCGCCTGCTGCCCAACTGCCCATCGTCCACCGTTCAACGGACGGCGGCAGCACTTGGCAGAGCTTCCCGATACCCGGAATGGGCGGGGTGGCCGCACGGGATTTAAGCGCGGTGGATGCCATGATTGCCTACATCACGCTGCCCCCGAACGGCCTTTTCCGAACCCTGAACGGCGGGGCCGACTGGGAACCTGTCACCGTTTCGGCATCCTTGCCAGCGCCTTTATTCGTTCATTTCTACAATGACAATGAGGGGTGGGTTTTTGGCAGAAAGTCCAACAACCACCCCGTTTCGGCCACTACTGCCGATGGCGGGGCCACTTGGACGGTGATAGACGAAGCCAATGCACCTCCATATATTTCCAATGAATATTACGCAGCAAGCTATGCCACCAACAGTGGCTATGATGTGGCTGGGGATGCCGTAGTTATTTCAACGTCGCTTGGCTATTATTGGCAGAGCAACGACAAGGCCCAAACGTGGGAGCGGGTGTCGAACCCCATGTCGGACCAAGGGCTTTGGATGACCTGCATTGCCCTGAAAGACGAATCAACCATCATGCTGGCAGCCGACGGCAATGCTTCCAGCACCTTACCTGCCGTCGCATACACCACCACGGACGGCGGGGAAACTTGGACGGAAAGTTCCCCCGGCGTTACGCCCGGTGCCATTCATTACCTCCCTGGCTCAGGGGGCACATTCATCCTGTCGGGGCACAACAATTTTATCCCATCCAATGAGTACGGCACAGCCATCACTTTCGACAGCGGACTTACTTGGGAAAAAATTGATGACACCCGTTTGATTTCAGTGGACTTTCTGGACGAATACACGGGGATAGCCGCATTGGGCAAGATTGTGCCGTGGGGCACGCAAGGTGAGGTGTTCAAATGGACGGCGGAGGTAATCGGCAACCGTCTCTTCGTCAACGACGACGCCACCGGCGCCAACGATGGCTCCTCTTGGGCCGACGCCTTCACCGACCTGCAATCAGCCCTCGCCATTGCTGATGAAGGCGACCAGATATGGGTGGCGGAAGGCACCTACAAGCCCGCTGCCACAGGTGGCCCGCAAACAGCTACCTTCCTGATTGACAAGGACTTGCAGCTTTACGGCGGCTTTGTCGGTACAGAAACCAGCCTGTCGCAGCGGGGCGACCCAGCCGAGCATCCCAGCGTGCTGACGGGGGATTTGAATGGGGATGATGTGCCGGATGATTTTGTTCAGAACAAGCAAGACAATGTGCTGCATGTTGTTCGGGTCAACAACAACGTGACGAATCAGGCAATAGTTGATGGATTTACCATCAGCAATGGTTACGCAGATGGCAATGAAAATAATGATAAACGTGGTGGCGGCATGTTTTGCCTTGGCAAGCCAATCATTCAACAGTGTTTGATAGAGCAGAATTATTCGTTGGAAAGTGGTGGAGGGTTCTCCATGGGCTTCGCATCAAGTGGTTTTGTCATCAGGGCGTGTACGGTAAGGCACAACTCGGCAAATTCGGGGGGAGGGCTTGCAACCTTCGCCACAGATTTCCTCATCGAGGACTGCTCATTTATTGGGAATTCGACCCGTGCTGGCATGTTTCAACCACACGGCGGCGGTATCTACTTCACGGATGTCAATGGCGTAGTCCGCAACTGCTATTTTTCTGAAAACACTGCCAACTTTTCAGGAGGAGGGTTATTTGCCTGGACTACTTCGACATCGAGCGGCGCCTCGTTCACACTTGAAGGATGTCTTTTTGAAAACAACAGCGCCAACAGTGGAGGTGGAATCAGCCTTGTACCGTGGGGCAACAATAGTCAGTATTCCATTAGCGACTGCGAATTCCAGCAAAACAGCACTTCGGCGAATGGCGGGGGAATGTACGTGGAAGTCAATTCGGATGCAAATGGCACAATCCTAAAGTTCAACAGTTGTGAGTTTTCTGGAAACACTGTGACCAGCAATGGTAGCGGGCTTTATGTCGCTAATAGTGGAAAAGCAACAAACGTGGAGTTGCTCAGATGTCATTTCACGGAAAACACGGCCACCAACGCTTCCGCCGCCGCCGACTTTTGGGGCACCAATGGCGGCACGGGCACTGTCACCGTGGACAGTTGCCTTTTTGAAAACAATGAGTCCAGGTACAGCGGCGCATTGGAAATGGGCAACGGCTACAACGGTGGGTCAAGTGTGAACTATACGCTGAAAAACAGCATCTTCCTTAACAACACGGCCTCGGAAGCTGGTGCGGTTTCCCTTTGGACCGACCAGTTTTCGAGCAGCGATTTTTTGGTGGATAACTGCGTGATAGATGGCAACGAGGGCACGGTCAGGGGCGGCGGCCTCATGTTCAACCCAAGCAGCTCCAACTACCACGCCACGGTCAGGAACACCAAAATCATCAACAACGAAAGCCCCAGCGGTGGCGGGGTGGACGCTTTCAACTTCATACAAGGGCTACCGTTTCCCAAGGGGGCCAGCGTTGCAATGGAAAACTGCCTGATTACGGGCAATGCCTCCGACAACGCTGCTATCACGATAAGCCTCTTACCCGACCTGACCCTGCTCAACTGCACCGTCGCCGACAACGCCAGCAATGGCATCCGACTCGCCGACCAAAGCACCCTCACCCTCCAAAACACCCTCCTCTACAACCCAGGCTTCATGGATTTTATTGCCGCTTCTCCCAACATCTCCTTCACCTCCCTCGGCGGCAACCTCGTCGCCGACAACAGCCTAGCAGGGCAGCTCCTCACTGGTAGCGACAAACAGGAACTCAACCCGCTCTTCGTGGGTGGCGGCGACTACCACCTGACCGCCAACAGCCCCTGCGTGAATGCAGGCAACAACGACGGCGTGACCGCCACCGAAGACCTCGGCGGTGCCCCACGGGTGCAGGGAGGCCGGGTGGACATGGGCGCTTACGAAAGCCCGTTTGTTTCATTTACAAAGGAAAAACTGGCTGGCGAAGTGGCAGTTTCGCCCAACCCGGCGGGCAGTTTTTTGAACATTCAACTACCGGAAACGGGCATCGGGCCGCTCGACGTGCAGGTGTTCGACGCACAGGGCAGGATGGTGCTGCTAGCCACCGGGCAACGACTTGACGTTCATGGACTTGCAGCGGGTATGTACTCGCTGCGGGTGGTCGTGGGTGAGCGGGTGTATGTGGGGAAATTTGTGAAACTATAAGTCTCATAAATAATCAGGCGGAGGACAGTTTTGCCCTTCGCCCGATTACCAAGTATTGTATGAGGCTTCGCCTCAATACTTCACAAATTTCCCCCACCCAACCCGCTCACCGGACACGACCTGCAAGAAGTAAGCCCCATCCGCAAACTTGTCTAAATGCACCTATTTTCGCCTCCCATGCAACAAAAGCCCGATTTTTGCTGTCTATCTGGCAGTTTGGAAAGTATAAAGGATAAAGTCAAAACTGGGGGCTTTCGCACTTACTTGGCTTTTCCTTAAAATTTGGACAATGAAAAAATTCCTGCTTGCTTCGGCCTTTGCGGCCATTTCATCGGGTCTGTTAGCGCAAATGTCGCCAGAACTCGCCACCACACCACCTGACCATCCATATCTGACCTCGACGGCCACTGCGGCTCCGTTTGCAGCAACCATCACCGCCGACGATATGCGGAGCCACCTCAGCGTACTGGCTTCCGATGAGTACGAGGGCCGGGAGACCGGGGAAGAAGGCCAACGAAAGGCTGCCGATTTCATTGCCGCTCATTTTGAGAAGCTAGGCTTGCCCAAAATTGGCAACGACGGCACCTATTTCCAGAAAATCGCCTTCACCGCTGAAAGCTGGGACAATGGCCAAATCGAACTGACCATCAACGGCGAAAGCTATCGCCACCTCAGCGACTTCGTTTCCTTCCCAAGCGCCAACTCCAACCGGGAGCGCTTCGCCACAGAGGAGGTCGTCTTTCTCGGCTACGGCATTGACGACCCCAAGTACAGCGATTACGATGGCCGCAACGTGAAGGACAAGACAATCCTCATCTACATGGACGAACCCGTGGACAACAACGGCAACTCATGGCTAACCGGAACCCCTGAGCTTTCTGCATGGAGCACCGACTGGCGCAGGAAACTGGAAGTGGCCCACCAGTATGGCGTGGCCACCGTGCTGCTCATTGATGCCGACATTAAAAAAACGGTAGGCGAGGCCCGAAAAACCCTCCTCAGCAGCGAGATGCGCATGGGCGAGGGCGGTAACCCAGAAGGGCGCTATGCCAACAACATGTTCATTTCCAGCACCCTGGCAAAGGAGATAGTGGGCAAAAAAATGAAGAAGTTCGTCAAACTAAGGGACGGCATCAAGAAGTCCGGCAAGCCCGCTCACATGGACCTTCCCTGTCGCCTGAGCATGGTGCATAAGAAGCACAAGCGCCAACTGCTCGGCTCCAATGTGCTCGGCTATTTAGAGGGCAGCGACCCGCTCTACAAGCACGAGGTCGTGGTCGTATCGGCGCATTACGACCACTTGGGCAAAAAAGGCC
The DNA here is from genome assembly GCA_022841745.1 of Saprospiraceae bacterium. Taxonomy (GTDB): domain Bacteria; phylum Bacteroidota; class Bacteroidia; order Chitinophagales; family Saprospiraceae; genus UBA6168. The sequence goes on from JALHQW010000032.1 coordinate 81,749, forward strand.
CGGCCATCTATCACGGTGCCGACGACAACGGCTCTGGCAGCAGCACGGTCATGGACATTGCGCAAGCCTTTGTGGAGGCAAAAAAAGCGGGCAACGGCCCTCGCAGGAGCATTCTTTTTCTCTTGGTGAGTGGTGAGGAGAAGGGCTTGCTCGGTTCGGAATATTACTCGGAACACCCGCTGTTCCCCTTGGAAAACACCGTGGCCAACGTGAACGTGGACATGGTAGGCCGCACCGACCCCAAGCACGATGGCAAGCCGAATTATATTTACGTCATTGGCTCGAACCGCCTCAGCACCGAGCTTCATGACATCAACGAGGCCGCCAATGAGGCTTACGCCCAACTCGACCTCGACTATACCTACAATGCCAAGAACGACCCCAACCGCTTCTACTACCGCAGCGACCACTACAATTTTGCGAAGAAGGGGATACCGTCCATCTTCTATTTCTCCGGTACCCACAAGGACTACCACCAGCCGAGCGACACGGTGGACAAAATCATGTTCGATAAGATGGAGAAGATTGGACGGTTGATTTTCTACACCACTTGGGAATTGGCGAACCGGGAGAAACGAATAAAGGTGAACGTAAAGGAAGATTAAAAAGTTGGTTTGTCAGGATTTTGGTGTGTATCAAATTTATATAAAAAACATGAATCATCCCGAATTTTGAGCGAAGGGTTGATTCAAAAAAAATGGGTTTTCGGTGGTTTTGCGGA
>JALHQW010000033.1 GCA_022841745.1 Saprospiraceae bacterium
GGCTACTGCATCATCCGGTCTATCATTGATACAGCTATCAAGAATGGGCAATCAGTATTTAACGTACTGACAGCTATGGCAATGATGCCTAACCCAGAGAAGGCGGCTGTATAGTTACAGAGAGAGTAGGTTAAAAGGTAACAATAGCTTTATAGTAGGCGGAACCCGGGGAAGTTTACCAGGCTCGCTTCCAAATAGAGCGGAATTAGTAAACTATGATTTAGTTACGGGAGAAGAACTTTGGCATAAATTCATCTTCGACACCGTCCAACAAGCTGCTAGTTTGGAAGATTTCGACTTAGACTCAGAAGGGGATATATATGTTTTTGGAATAGTGAATAATTATCTCACAGAATATGATTCAAACAAGATGTTTGTATCAAAAATATCATCATCGACAGGAGATGTGATATGGAGTAAGGTTTTTCAAAGTGAATTTAACGCTTACAAAGGCAAAATCTTGACTGACAGGATAAGGATATATGGAGGTAAGTTTTTGGGGGCATTTGATTATGTCAATTTGCTAATTGATATTAATTTTGAAGGCGATATAATTGAATCAGTTAATTTACCTAAAATTGCCTACGGCCCTGATATATATGCATCTTATTTTTTTTCGAAATCGAAGGTTATTTAATAGGCTTCGGCTATCAAATAACCAAATTCGGCCTATCGGAAACCCCCGAATGGGTCTTTGATTTTTCGAGGGGCCTGCCCAACATGATAGGCCAGGCAAAAACGGCAACCCACGATGAGGCGGGCAATATCTACGCCACGGGCTATATCAAGGACACCGTCCACCAGCAGGAATACACGCAGACCATCAAGCTGTCATCGGATGGGGAGCTATTGTGGGCCACGGTGGACAGCTTCAGCCAAGCTACGGATTTTGAGCAGGGGGAGGTCATCGCCATCTCTGACCACCATGTGTTTGCCTGCTCAGAAATAGCCTACAATACGCCCAATGGCCCAGCAGCACAGAAGATTGATTACCGCCCCATCTTGTATTCAACCGAGGATGGGGCCATCCTTTTTGACACATTGATTGACTTCAACGTGCACGACATCACCTACCATGCCCACTATGGCAAAGGGCATTTCTACCTCCTCGGCAGGAGCTACCTGCCCGGCGGCACCGCCGACGACTACCGCTACAAGCTCTTCAAGTTCGGCGTGGAGGAGCCATCGGCTGTTGGGGATATGCCAAACGGGGCGGGTGGCTTGGAGGTTTACCCCAACCCCTTCGACGCCTCTACCACCATCGAGTTGAAGGGCATCGAAAGCAACTCGGCACTTACCTTCAAGCTATTGGACGTAACAGGCAGGGTGGTCCAGCAGCGGGCGTTCCGCTCGCCATCGCTCACTTTGCAGCGGGAGCACCTGCCGTCTGGGCTATATTTCATCAAAGTGGAAACAGCGGATGAACGACCCGTAGCCGCAGGCAGGGTGGTCGCAAAATGACCCTATAAAAAAAGCCCGCTGGCAGTTCCAGAGGGCTTTTTTTTTGCTGCGCAATGAGGCATTCATTTAGGTTCCGCAACCATGAACGTACAATGGGCCAGCACCCGTTCCGTGCGCTCTGACTCCAGCGTGGCGATGTGGAAACCTTGGCCAAGCACCAAATCGCCGGGCAGCATCGTTTCGGGTTGGGCATTGGCCACCGTGGCGAGCAGCTTGCCGTTGGCGGCGTAAATTTTCAAATTGCACGGCTCTGGCAGTTGCTTTAGGTTGGTGGCAAAACGAACCGCAACATTCCCTGACGGGTTGGGTTGTGCGGTGAGTTTCAGGGGTTCGAGGGTTATGGGTGGCTCCGGCGCAGCGTTCACAATGCCGCAGCTTTCGGGCAATTGAGGTAGGAAACATTCTATCAGTGTTTCGTTGTGGTACTCGCTGCCATGCTGGAAGCAGAGCAGCTCCCCTCCATAGTCTGGGAACGGCTCGACGCCCCTGCCCAATGGCCCATAGGTGCTGCCGATACCCGCTATCCAACTTTCAACGGGCATCCATGCCTCCGTGGGTTGGAAATAGATGACCTTGCGGTCTTGTCCAGCAAGGTTTTCCACCTTCACACTGTCCACTTGGCGGTCCAAATAGTCGCCAAGTACGGGCGAGTAGAGGCTGATCACATTGCCCGCCTGCAAGCTGAAATCGTACAACAGGTATTCGTTTGCGCTCCAGGAAGGCAGGAAATAGACCTGTTCACCTTCATTGCGAAGCGCACCCTCAAAACCGCTGGAAGTGATGTTCAACTGGTCGTCCACCTGAAGGCTCCTCACTTGGGCGTAGGACGTGCCGTTGAGCAGGGTGTCGCCACAAAGGGCCACGTAAGAAAAGATTGGACCGGCTATCGTCGTTTGTGACACTTTCCATACGGCGTTGCTTTCGGGGAATGGCACATTTTGAGCGAGCGTGTCGCCGGTCCAAACGAAAAGGAAAACTATGGATGAAAAAATTGCGAGTTTGATTTTTTTCATTGGTTGGTAACTTTAAACTTTGGTGTATCTTATAGAAAAAACGATTCAATCGGGTTAATACCTACAAAGACGTTTTGACATGGGCAAGCGTTGGGGCGAAACGGTTAAAGAAAGGTTAAGCAAATGCTACCGTTTAGCTAAAGGCCGCAAACCCCAATTTTTCTGCATCTTCGCAGCTTCAAAAAAAATCGTCTTGAATTTTCAACTGCAATATACCGACACCCACTCTGCCGCCCGTGCGGGCCGCATCGAGACAGCGCACGGGGCCATCGAGACGCCCATCTTCATGCCCGTGGGCACGGCGGGAGCGGTAAAGGCCGTCCACATCCACGAACTGGAGCGGGAGGTGCGGGCGCAAATCATCCTTGGCAACACCTATCACCTCTACCTGCGGCCCGGCACCGACGTGCTGCGTGCGGCGGGTGGCCTGCACAAGTTCAACGGTTGGGAGCGCCCAATTCTCACCGACAGCGGCGGCTTTCAGGTGTACTCCCTTGCTGCGCAACGAAAGATAAAGGAGGAGGGCGTCACCTTCAAATCGCATATTGACGGCTCCTCGCACGTCTTCACCCCAGAGCGGGCGATGGACATCCAGCGGGAAATCGGGGCGGATATCATCATGGCCTTTGACGAATGTACGCCCTACCCTTGCGAGTACAAATACGCCAAGGACTCAATGGGCCTGACGCATCGCTGGCTCAAGCGCTGCTGCGACCGCTTCGATGAAACGGAAGGGCTGTACGGCTATGCCCAGACGCTGTTCCCCATCGTGCAGGGCAGTACCTACCCCGATTTACGGAAGGAGTCGGCGGAGGCCATCGCCAGTTTTGAAAGGGAAGGCAACGCCATCGGTGGCCTCAGCGTCGGCGAGCCGGACGAGGACATGTACGCCATGACGGAACTGGTCTGCGGCATCCTGCCAAAGGACAAGCCCCGCTACCTGATGGGCGTCGGCACCCCGATGAACATCCTCGAATGCATCGCCCTCGGCATTGACATGTTCGACTGTGTGCTGCCGACCCGCAACGCCCGCCACGGCCACCTCTACACCGCCAACGGCATCATCAATATCCGAAACGAGAAGTGGAAGAACGACCACTCACCCATTGACCCCGAAAGCACGAGCCACACAAGCCGGGTGCATTCGCTGGCCTACCTCCGCCACCTCTTCGTGGCTGGGGAGCAGCTCGGCGGCATGATTGCTTCGCTGCACAACCTCTGCTTCTACCTCTGGTTGGTGGGCGAGGCAAGGAAGCATATCATTGCGGGGGATTTTGCGGGGTGGAAGGTGGGGATGGTGAGGAGCATGGGGCAACGATTGTGAGATGGTGGATGCTGTTGATACTGGATGCTGGATGGGGCGCAGTTAAAGTTGACTTCGCTACCTTTGTCTCTTAAATGAGCGTTCTGTTTTGTTAAGAAAAAACCAGTTTCGTCCTTTCTTATTGTGGATTTCGTTTTGACCAGCCCCGCAATCCGCAATCCTTTGTCATTCCCAAAGGGAACCTATTCCGCAATGCTAAAAATCCTCGACCGCTACATCATCAAAAAATTCCTCGCCACGTTCTTCTTCGTGGTGCTCATCTTTTCAATGATAGCCGTCATCATTGATTTTAGTCAGAACGTCGAGGAATTCATAGACGAGAAACTGGGGGCTTGGCAGGTTTCCAAGGAGTACTATTTCAATTTCATCGTATTCATCAATGGCCTGCTTTGGCCGCTGTTCGCCATGATTTCGGTGATATTTTTTACCAGCCGAATGGCCTACGATTCCGAAATCATCTCCATCCTGAACGCCGGGGTGAGCTTCCGACGGCTGGTGCGGCCCTACCTTATAGCGGGGGGATTGCTGGCGGTGATGCACCTCATCCTGAACCATTTCATCATTCCGGTCAGCAACAAGACCCGCCTCGATTTTTTCCATTCCTATATTCACAAGGAGAGCGACAAGGGCAATACCCGTGATGTCCACATGTTCATTGACTCCACCACGAAGGTCTATGTGCGGGACTATTTCAAACAGGACAGCTTCGCCCGGAATTTCCGTTTGGAGCACTTGGACGGTAATCGGTTATTGAGCTATATCGAAGCAGACGAGGCCCGTTGGGACGGTAAGACCAAAAAATGGAAACTGAGCAATTACGAGATACACAAATTCGACGGGATAAAGGAAAGCATCGTGGTGGGCGGAAAATCCAAGCTCGATACGGCTTTCCAACTCAAACCCGATGATTTTGTGCGCTACGACGATACCCGTGAGCGCATACCGTCCACCCGCTTGGCCAAGTTCATCGCCGAGGAGCAACGACGGGGCGTGGGCAATACCAAGGGCTATGAAATCGAGCTGTACCGCCGCACCGCCGACCCCGTTACCATTATCATCGTCACGCTGATAGGTGTTGCGGTAGCGAGCCGGAAAATCAGGGGCGGCATGGGCCTACACTTGGCACTCGGCATTGTGCTGGGGGCGGTTTTTGTGTTCGTGGCCAAGTTCAGCATCACCTTTGCAACCAACGAGGCACTCTCCGCATGGCTTGGTGTTTGGATTCCGAACATGTTCTTTGGCTGCGTGGCGCTTTGGCTGATGCGGCGAGCGCAAATGTGAGCAGGTTATTTCTTCACTGCTCCCTCGACAATATACTCATACTTATACCCTGCCCCGAAGTCCTTATCCACAGCCAGCACACCTTCCAGGGTAATGGTCTCCCCTACTTTCGCCAGTTCGGTGGTGGTCAGTGTGAGGTCGAGGTTATTGCCGGAGCCGTCTTGCAGGTGAACCCAGTTGCGGCCCATAATCATGTTGTTAACCTTCATCACCTTGCCCGTCACTTTTACCGTCTTGCCATTGTATTTGCTGAGGTTGGCCACGAGGTCAGCGATTTTGATGGCACCTGCGGCAGCGGCCACATTGGTCGGAGGAGCTACGGTCGAGCCACTTTTAACATTAGCATGTGCCTGCTCGGCGGTCATGCTACTGGCCGCATCCGCCGCCCTGAAATCGGAGACGAGGTAAAGCGTTTCGAAGTTGCGGTTGAACTCCTTGCTCTCGAAGTTGTGCTTCAACAACCCGCCTTTGAATACGTAGGCATTGCCCAGTTTAATTTCCTGTTTTGAGGTGGCGACCCATATTTCCTGTCCATTTTCCTTGGCCCGCACATAGGTGTATTTGTCGGTGTTCATTACCTCCTCAGCCACGATTTTATGCTCCGCAACATCGAGGTTGGGCTGGCCGGGGGCGGTGTTCACGCCGCCTTGCAGGTTGCCAGCACCGGGGTCTTGGAACAGGGGTGCGCCCTCGACCGAAGCTGCTGCGTCGGCTTCGACGACTTCGGGGCTGGAGTTGCAGGAGAGTAGGATTACTCCAATTATTGCGAATAGTAGGAATGGCTTAGTTGTCAACATAGTCCTTTGATTTTATTAAAAAGTTGGATTCAAGTCAATTATGGATACTGGCCTAGTGCTATCAATTGTTTTCGGAAGATGACCCGTTCGACATCATTAAACTTGAAAATCCTTACAATTGCAATTCCAATCTCAGTTTTACCATAAATGGCACCTTCTAAAAGTTCAAAGTGCTCTTCCCAAACATCTGTTCTTGGGTTAAAAAACCTGACAAATTCCTCTTCATTGACACTATAAGAAGCTATGTCCGAACCCTTGAAAAAATTGCAATCTGGACATACATAAGCCAAGTTTTTCAGCACCGTCAATCCGTCATGCTTTAGGCTTCTGATATGGTCAACATGGAAAGTGTAAAAAGAGGATGTTTCCCTCAACAAGCAGTATTCGCAACGGTATCCTGAACGATTGGCAGCCTGCTTTTTCAAAGCGTTTGTTATACGAGAACTCATGCGGCTGTTATCATGGTGTATGCCCGTGCTTTGGCAAGCCCAATGATTCGATTGATGATGAGGTAATGTTCTATTTCGCTTTTTTCTTCAGGTGTCAGTCCGCCCATCTTTTGTTTGTCCAGCAGCAGGTCAAGCCGCTGCTGGTTGGCCTTAGACGGCTTAAATGCTATCACTTTTTCTGGGTTCATGCCCGCCGCCATGAATTCGGCAATTTCGTCGTAGATACTGAAGTTATCTGCCATTGTCAACTATTTTACCCCAAAGTTAAACCATCCCCTTCAAAACCGCTGCACAATCTTCGTATTCACCCGGTGCAGGGTTTCCGCTTTTTTATCGAAGGTGCCTTCATAATAAAGGTACAGCGCCAGCTTGCGGGTCAGGTTGATGGAGAGGTCGAGGCCAATGAGTTGTTGCATCACCTCGTTTTCATAGATTTTGTAGCGGTAGTCCACCAAACGGTAATAGGCATCGGCACTGAGCTTGCCGGGGATGATGTCCCTCGTTAGGCGAAGTCCGTACATGCGGCTGTCAAGGTAATTGGTCTGGAGGAAATTGGCGGTGAGGGATGCCTGCGCACCAATCCATGGCAGGCGGGTGAAGTTCAGGTAGCTATTCAGGTTCTTCGACTCATTGAGGCCGCTCTTCTGGAAGCGCCAGTTGGCGTTTGCTCCCCAAGTCACCCATTTGAATGGGCGGTAGTTGACGTTGAAGCGCAGGCCCTGCCTCGTCTCGTTGTCAATCAATTGTTCGAGTTGGTTCTTGTAGCTCTCGTAGTAGATGGTGTTCTTGCGGTTGTCGTAGCCGAGCGAGACGCTTGTTTTCTGCGAGACCTTATAGCGCAACGTGAGCAGCATATTGGTCAGGCTGGGTTTGGTGCTGGCCTCCCCGTTCAGTTTTTCGTAGAGGTCCACCTCCATTGAGCCAAAAAAGCCCAGGTTCTTCGCCAAGTTGTTCGAGTGCTGGAAATAAACGAAGCGGCGGTCGGTCGCCCCACCGTTGCGCTGCTCCACGAAGGCAAGGGTACTCTGCTGCTGCCTGCCTTCCTTCTGCGTGGCGTGGCCGATATAGATGCCCGCTTGCAGTAGTTTTAATTCAACCCCATAATCCAGGAAATTGGGCCTCGAACCCGCAATGCCACCCACCATGAAATTGCCGAAACCCTTCTCCGCCTGCAAGCCATCCACCGCCCCCATACTCGAAATGCGCTGGTTGATTTTTCGCCCAAAACTGATGCTGGAGGTCTTGTCGAGGTCGTATTTCACCGAAAGCGCAAAGATTTTGAGGGCCTCGAAAACATTGTCCTGCACCGCTTGCCACTCGCCCACCGTGTGCCGGAAGGTGATGTAATTGTCCGTCGAAAAACGGCTGTTGCCAAGGTTGTTGCCTTGCAAGGTGAAGGCATAGCGCATCCGGTGGGTCGTCTCCTCGCCAAAAATATTGGTATAGCTGGCCGCCGACAGCCGCCCTTTTATTTTTTGCTTAAACTCAATGGCCACTGGTTTCTCTTCCGTTTCCGGCGTCTGGATGGTGGTCGGTTCAATGGGCCGCAGGCTGTCCTGCTCTGACTTTGGCGCTTCATTGTTGACCTCCGGCTTGGGCTTCGGCAAGTTTTCCCGAAGCGGCACCCTCGCCAAAAACTCAGCGCCAACCTGCACTTTTTCTGTGAGCAACGAAGTGCATACACATGAGGTCGAGGACTTGTCCTTCACCACGAGACAGGGCGTCAACAGCTCGTTTTTTTGGGAAAAAAGCGTGTCGCCCTTGGCAATGTCCTCCGTGCTGGCAAACTTGACATAGACGTTTTGCGAGGACACATAGGAGGCCGTGCCCTTTAGGAGCGTGGTTTGTTGCTGCGCAAAAACCGTCATGCAGCAAGCAACGAAAAAGGATATGACAACTGTTTTTTTCACGTATTACTTTCTAATCCTAAGCGGCGTGTCAAGTCTATTCTGACAACTTGGTTGACCTATACTTGGTGACTATCAACTTGGAAGATACTTCATAAATAATTGATAATCAAGCTTTATTGAAAGAATAGCAGGAGAAGCGGATATAGCAGCCTCCTTGCGAGAGGGCGGGTTATCAAACCCGCCTGTTCCGGAACAGGCGGGTTTGATAACCCGCCCTCTCGGTTCAAGTGTCTGCTTGAATTATCATTCCATGTTCTTCCTTCAAAACATCGAGTTTAATCCAAACCTCACATTACTCACTATTTTGAAACCAGTTCAAAACCTGCCTAATTTGACTTGACAGCCCTCAAACAAGGTTCGGCCTTTCCAATCCATCCTGCCCCCCCAATCCCAAATCCGAAATCCCCCAATCCGCAATCTCTTAATCTTCCCCCGTCGGGTGGCAACTATAACAAGCCGCACTATTGTACTGATACCCGCCAACCCCTTGGTGCCTATCCGCCAAGTCCACCGGGTCATCGTGCTCATGGCAGTCAATGCAACTGAACTGCGAGTAGTTGCCCCCGATATGGCATTCCACGCAAGTGTTCCATTCCCCTTCGTGCCGCCCGCTGAAAATCGGGAAATATTGATTGTCGTGGTCCCAAGTGGAGGGCGTCCAAGCGCTTTCGGTATGGCAATTCTGGCAGGTAGTCGGGAAGCCCGCCTGCTGGTGGTTGGGATTGTTGGCCCCATTGTATTCGGCTTGGTGGCAGCCCACGCAAGCGGTCGGCGTGTTGTTGTAGTTGCCGTTGTGGCACTCGGCGCATTGGTTGGCAATCGCTGCGTGGGCGCCGTTCAGCGGCCAGTATTGGTTGTGGATGGGGAAGGTCGCAGGGTTCCAATCGGGGTCGGTCGTGTGGCACATGGCGCAGTCGGTCGGGATGGCGAGGGCCGTGTGGTTGGGGTTCGTGCTGCTGTTGTAATCCGGTTGGTGGCAGCCCACGCAGGTGTTCGGCGTGTTGTTGTAATTGCCGCCCACATGGCACTCAGCGCATTGGTTCGCAATCGGTACGTGTGCCCCGGTCATTGGCCAGATGGCATTGTGGTCGAAAGTGGATGGCGACCAAGCCGTCTGTGAATGGCAGTCCTGGCAGGTCGTCGGGAACTGGTTCGAGACGTGGTTCGGGTTCGCCGCACCATTGTAATCCGGTAGGTGACAGCCCACGCAGGTATTCGGCGTATTGTTGTAGTTGCCGTTGTGACACTCGGCGCATTGGTTGGCTATTGCAACGTGAGCGCCAGCCAACACATAATATTGGTCGTGAATGGGGAAGGTCGCTGGCTGCCAATCGGGGGCCGTCGTATGGCAAAGCTCACAGTTCGTCGGGATGGCCAGCGCCCCGTGGTTCGGGTTCGTGCTCGTGTTGTAGTCCGGTTGGTGGCAGCCTTGGCAAGTGGTCGGCGTGTTGCTGTAGTTGCCGCCCACATGGCATTCGGCGCATTGGTTGGCAATCGGGATATGCGCCCCCGTCAGTGGCCAAACCGTGTTGTGGTTAAACGTGGAAGGTGCCCAAGCCGATTGCGAGTGGCAGTCCTGGCAGGTCGTCGGGAACTGGTTCGAGACGTGGTTCGGGTTCGTAGCCCCGTTGTAATCCGGCAGGTGGCAGCCCACGCAGGTATTCGGCGTGTTGTTGTAATTGCCGTTGTGGCACTCGGCACATTGGTTCGCTATTGAAGCGTGAGCGCCAGCCAGAATATAATATTGGTCGTGAATGGGGAAGGTCGCTGGCTGCCAATCGGGGGCGGTCGTATGGCAAAGCTCGCAATTCGTCGGTATCCCCAACACCTCGTGGTCGGGGTTCACGCTGGCGTTGTAATCGGGCGTATGGCAGCCAGCGCAGGTGTTCGGCGTGTTGTTGTAATTGCCGTTGTGACATGCTGCGCAATCGTTCGCAATTGGCGTATGTGCCCCCGTCAGCGGGTAAAATTGGTTGTGTATCGCAAAGGTCGCAGGTGCCCAGCCCGGTGCGGTCGTATGGCAGCTTGCGCAATCCGTGGGGAAGTTCAGCACCTCGTGGTCGGGGTTGGCCGAGCCTTGGAAGTCGGGCATGTGGCAGGCATCACAATTGGTCGGCGTGTTCTGGTAACCCGCAGCATGGCAGTCCACACAGTCGGCGGTCAGGTGACCTCCGGTCAATGGCCAGACCGAGTTGTGGTTGAAGCCGTCTCCCTCTCCGTTCGGGTGGCAGGCCAAGCAAGCCGGGCTGTTGTACTGGTAGCCGTTCACGCCAACGTGGTCGTTGTTCGTCTCCGGGTTCGCATGGCAGGTCGTGCAGGTGAACACCGCAAAATTGTTCGGGTTCGTATGGCAATCCACGCAGGCATCCCATTCGCCCTCGTGCGCCCCGGAGTAAATCGGGAAGTACTGTGCATCGTGGTCGAAGGTCGAAGGCACCCAGGCCGTCTCCGAGTGACAGGTTGTACAGTCCGTCGAGAAGCCCGCCAGCTGGTGGTTCGGGTTCGTAGTGCCGTTAAAGTCCGCTATGTGGCAGGCGTAGCAGGTGTTCGGCGTGTTGTTGTAGTTCCCGTTGTGGCAGGTGGCGCACTGGTTCGCAATCGTTGCGTGAGCACCGTTCAATGGGTAAAACTGGTTGTGTATCGGGAAGGTCGCTGGCTGCCAATCCGGGGCGGTTGTGTGGCACATCGCACAGTCGTTGGGCAGGGCCAAGGCCACGTGGTTCGGGTTTTGGCTTTGGTTGAAATTGGGCGTGTGGCAGCCCGCACAGGTGTTGGGCGTGGTCGAGTAATTGCCGCCTAGGTGACATTCCACGCAATCATTCGCTATCGGAACGTGCGCCCCGGTTATCGGCCAGACCGAGTTGTGGTTGAAGGTCGAAGGCACCCAAGTGGTTTCACCATGACACACCGTGCAGTCGTTGGGGAACTGGTTGGCCACGTGGTTCGGGTCGGCTGCCCCATTGAAGTCCGGTGCGTGACAACCGATGCAAGTGTTCGGTGTCGAGTTGTAGTTGCCGTTGTGGCACTCGGCGCATTGGTTCGCAATTGCTGCGTGGGCACCGTTCAGCGGGTGAAACTGGTTATGAATCGCAAAGCTCGCAGGTGCCCATCCCGGCGCCGTCGTGTGGCAGCTTGCGCAATCATTTGACAGGCCAAGCACCCCGTGGTTCGGGTTCGTCGAGCCATTGTAGTCGGCTTGGTGGCAAGCTGCGCAATCCGACGACGTTCCTTGGAAATTGCCCCCTATATGGCATTCAAAACACTCCGCAGTCACGTGCGCCCCCGTCAGCGGCCAAACGGTACTGTGGTCAAACACGTTCGTCGCATCACCCGTCGGGTGGCAAGCGAGGCAAGCCTGGTTGTTGTAGGTATAGCCCGGCACGCCATTGTGGTCGTTGTTCGTCTCCGGGTTTTGGTGGCAGGTCGTGCAGACCACCTCGGCATAGTTCCCCGGGTTCGAGTGGCAGTCAATGCACTGGTTCCATTCGCCGTTGTGCGCCCCTGAGTAAATCGGGAAATACTGCGCATCGTGGTTGAAATTGGCGGGCACCCAAACGCTCTCGCCGTGGCAAGTCGCACAGTCCGTCGGGAACTGCGCCGCCTGGTGCGGTGGGTTCGCCGTGGCGTTGTAGTCCGCTGTATGACAAGCGAAGCAGGTGTTCGGCGTGTTCACGTAGTTCCCGTTGTGGCAAGTGGCGCACTGGTTCGCAATCGTTGCGTGAGCACCATTCAACGGATAAAAATCATTGTGAATCGGGAAGGCCGCAGGTTCCCAATCGGGGGCAGTAGTATGACACATCGCACAGTCCGTCGGCAGGCCGAGCGCCATGTGGTTGGGGTTTGCGCTCTGCGCAAAATCGGCTTGGTGGCAGCCCGCACAGTCCGTGGGCGTGGTCGTGTAGTTCCCGCCGATATGGCATTGCACACATTCGTTTGCTACCGCAATATGCGCCCCGGTAAATGGCCACACATTATTATGATTGAACGTGGATGGAATCCAAGCGCTCTCGCTATGGCAGGTCGTGCAGTCGTTGGGGAACTGGTTCACCACGTGATTCGGGTCAGCCGCCCCGTTGAAATCGGGCGTATGACAGCCCATGCAGGTGTTTGGCGTATTGTTGTAGTTGCCGTTGTGGCAAGTGGCGCAGTCGTTCGCCACCGTTGCGTGAGCGCCGTTCAATGGATAAAACTGGTTGTGGATGCCGAAACTCGCAGGTGACCAATCCGGCTGCGTGGTGTGGCACTGGGCGCAGTCCATCGGCAGGTTGAGCATCACGTGGCTGGGGTTCATCGAGCCATTGAAAGCGGTGGCATGGCAGCTTGCGCAATCCGTTGACGTGCCTTGGAAAACGCCCCCAACATGGCAGTCGAGGCACTCCGTCGTCGTGTGCGCCCCGGTCAGCGGCCAGACGGTATTATGGTCGAAAATATTGTCCGCATCGCCCGTTGGGTGGCAGGCGAGGCAAGCGTTGCTTTCATAGACGTAGCCGCCGACGCCAGCATGCTCATCGTTCGTTTCCGGGTTGGCGTGGCAGGTCGTGCAGGTGAACTGCCCGTAGTCGCCGGGCACGTTGTGGCAGTCCGTGCAGGCGTTCCACTCGCCCTGGTGCGCCCCACTGTAAATCGGGAAATGCTGTGCATCGTGGTCGAAAGTGGCGGGCGACCAAGCGCTTTCCGAGTGGCATTCCGTGCAGTCCTGCGAGAACTGGAGTTGCTGGTGGTTTGGGTTGGTTGTGGCGTTGTAGTCCGCTTGGTGGCAAGCGAAACAGGTGTTCGGCGTGTTGTTGTAGTCCCCGTTGTGGCAAGTGGCGCACTGGTTGGCAATCGTTGCGTGAGCACCATTTAATGGATAAAAATCATTGTGCAACGGGAAGGCCGCAGGCTCCCAATCAGGGGCGGTCGTGTGGCATATTGCACAATCATTGGGCAAGTTCAGCGCCGTGTGGTTGGGGTTTGCGCTTTGCGCAAAATCGGATTGATGGCAGCCCGCACAGTCCGTGGGCGTGGTCGAGTAGTTGCCGCCGATATGGCATTGCGCACATTCGTTTGCTACCGCAATATGGCTCCCGGTAAATGGCCAAACCGAGTTGTGGTCAAAGGTCGAGGGCACCCAGGCCGTCTCTGAGTGGCAGGTCGTGCAGTCGTCGGGGAACTGGTTCGCCACGTGGTTAGGGTCTGCCACGGCGTTGAAGTCTGAGGTATGGCAGCCGATGCAGGTATTCGGGGTATTCACGTAGTTCCCGTTGTGACAGGAGGCGCAGTCGTTCGCAATCGTTGCGTGAGCGCCGTTCAGTACATAAAAATCATTGTGGTTGTCAAACCTCGCAGGTGCCCAGCCGGGGTCGGTAGTATGGCAGCTTGCGCAATCGTTCGAAAGGCCAAGCGCCCCGTGGTTTGGGTTGGCCGTTTGGTTAAAATCGGTGGTGTGGCAGCTTGCGCAATCGGTGGGTGTGCCGGTGTAGTTCCCTCCGGGATGACAAAAAGTGCAGTCCGTCGTAAGGTGCGCCCCGGTCAGCGGGAAGTCCGTCGAATTATGGTCAAAAGCCCCGTCCGCCTCGCCCGTCGGGTGGCAAGCAAGACATGCCGAATTTTCATAGACATAGCCCACCACGCCCCCGTGCTCATCGTCCGTTTCGGGGTTGATATGGCAAATGGTGCAACTGTTCACGGCGTAGTTGTTCGGGTCGGTATGGCACTCCGTGCAACTGTTCCAGACGCCTTGGTGCTTGCCGCTGTAAATCGGGAAATGTTGCGCATCGTGCGCCAGGTACTGCGCTGGCTGCCAATCGGGGTCGGTGGTGTGGCACTGGGCGCAGTCGTTGGTGAAGCCAGCCTGCACGTGGTTCGGGTTTTGCGCAGCATCGAAATCGGGCTGGTGGCAGGCGGCGCATTGGTTCGGTGTATTGGCGAAATCGCCCCCCGCATGGCAGGCGGCACAGTCATTGATTTGGTGACCTTTGGTCAATGGGAAGAAGGAGTGGTCAACTTTGTCCGTGTTCCAACCAGCGGTGTTAGGGTCGTGGCATTCGAGGCAGTTGGTTGAGAAGCCCGCTTGGGAATGGTTGGGGTTGGTGGTCTGGTTGAACTCGTCCGTGTGGCAGTTCCTGCACTCGTTGCCGATGCGGTCGAAGCGCAGGGCCGACTCGTTGGGCACCATGCCATTGGTGATCGTGTGGCATTCCTCGCAGCTCACCGCCGAGTGCGCCCCGATGAGCGGGAAGCCATTGTCGAAGTGGAGTTGGGAGACGTTGTCCACGAGCCAGTGGTTCGTCGAGTGGCAGCGGGCACAGTCGTTGCCGACGGTTTGTTGGTGGATGTCCTGGTGGCAGGCGTTGCAGTCGGCCTTGGTGTTTTCGAACACCAGTTTATCGTGGCAGTCCCGGCAGTCCACGTTTGCGTGGCGGCCCGTGAGCGGGAAATCCGTCTTGTTGTGGTGGAATTTGCTGGTATCAACGGGCAGGAGCATCCCGGTCGTCTTGGACTTGGTCGGCTTATGGAGTTCGATGCCCGACCAGTAATCCTTTGCAATCGCCCAGCCCGCCGGTGAGTGGCAGGAGGCACAGTCCAATTTGAGGGCTGCGCCGTGCGGGTTTTGCGCAAGCAAACAATGCGCAAGGCCCATGAGCAAGATGATGGTCCAAAACCTGTACACTTGAAGGGTGTTTCTGACAGAATTCTGACAAATCTATAACCAAAAACGGGGCGGGCAAGTGACTTGCGTCAGGGGGAGGGGGGAAAGTTGCTGAACGGGAAGAAGGGGAGGGTGAAACGGTTTTTCAATTACTAGTACTGATTGAAAATTCGGAATTAAAATCCGAATTTTCAATCATTTTTATTAATTTTGCACGAAAATTAAGGCCATGCAATCTAACCTTATTAACCGCCAAAAAGATATTGAAACCATCAGAGACCTGTTGGAGGTATTCCCTGTGACCGCCATATTGGGGCCAAGGCAAGTTGGTAAAACCACCCTATCCAAAGCGTTTGAACCCAATTTTGTTTTTGACCTTGAGAACCCAAGAGACTTGGCAATGATGGAAAACCCTCAGCTTACATTGGAAAAGTTAGAAGGGCTTATCGTCATTGACGAAGTACAACGAAAACCAGAACTTTTCCCATTACTTCGCTATCTGGTTGACACACACCAAAGCCAGCGCTATTTGATTCTTGGGAGCGCATCTTCCAGTCTTAAGCAACAGAGCGGCGAATCGCTTGCTGGTCGTATTGGCTACCATTATCTCACCGGCATCAACCTGGGCGAATTAGGCAAGCAAAGTATGGACACCCTTTGGCTAAGGGGTGGTTTTCCCCGTTCTTTGCTCGCCCAAGATGACAATAAGAGTATGTTGTGGCGAAGTAATTTTGTCTCCACCTTCCTCGAACGAGACCTTGCCATTTTGGGCAGTAATGTGCCATCCACTGTCATGTACCGTTTTTGGTTGATGCTGAGCCATTATCACGGTCAAACCCTTAACTATAGTGAACTGGCTCGTTCATTCGGCGTTAGCGACAAGACTGTAAAAACCTATATTTCTATTCTTGAGGACACATTTATGTTGCGCCAACTCATGCCTTGGCATGCCAACCTTGGTAAACGATTGGTAAAAAGCCCGAAATTATACATAAGAGACAGTGGCATTTACCACGCCCTCCAACATATTGAGACCATGCAACAGTTGCGAACAAGTCCTCTTGTTGGAGCATCATGGGAAGGTTTTGCGCTGGAAGAAGTAGTGTCTTTTCTGTCAAAAAGGGAAAATGAAGTGTTCTTTTATGGCTCTCATGCAGGTACTGAGTTGGACTTGCTCTGGCATGAAATGGGGAAGGTATTTGGGGTAGAGTTCAAGTACATGGATGCTCCAAAATTGACCAGGTCTATGCACGAAGCCATTTCCGATTTACAGTTACATCACCTTTGGGTCATTTACCCTGGTGACAAAGCTTATCCACTTTCCGAACAAGTGACCGTTTTACCACTTTGGGAACTCCAAAAAATGCAGGAACAGTTTAGCTAAATTCATTTGTGGCAGTCCACGCACTCAAAACGCTCCATACGGTACATCACTACCATTTCCCCAGCCTTTTCCTTCGGCAAATGGCATTTCTCGCAAGCCGTCGCCGCATGTTTTCCCTCCAATTTAAACCTCGTCTTATCATGGTCAAACCCGGTCACCGTCCAACCTTCGAAACCATGGCAGCGGGCACAGTCTGTCACACCATCCCCTTTAGGGGGCAGGGGGTTGGCGAACTGGCTGCCGTGGCTATGGTCGTGACAGTCGGCGCAGGTATTGGGTAGGCCAGCGAAACTGCGTTTGGGCGGCTCGTCGTCGCTCAAGTGGCAGGCCCGGCAGTCCACTGCCTGGTGCTTGCCTTGTAGCTGGAACTTCGTCTTCGAATGGTCGAAGCGCCCGCTGATGACCGACCAAGACTCGGTGAGGTGGCAGGTCTGGCAGTCTTGGTTGGGATACCAAGTGGCGGCAATTTCATTTCCCTTCCTGTGTATATCCTCATGGCAGTCCACGCAGCGCTCGCCGATGTTGCGGAAGCGCCATGTTGATGACTCACCACCAACGCTGGCAGGGTTCTGAACCCTGCTAGCGCTTTCGACATGGCAGGCAAAACAAGGTGTCGCCACGTGTGCCCCATCCAACGGGAAGCGGGTCAGCGCATGTTGTTCGAGGCTGAAAGTGCTGCCCGCAAAGCCATCAGTGGTGTGACAAGTGGCGCAGTCAGGCGGCGCTCCCCCTTTAGGCGGCTGCGGGCCATCCCCTTTAGGGGGTAGGGGGGTAAACTGCCCTTCGTGGAAATCTGAGTGGCAGGCAGCGCAGGTATTGTGCGGCAGCGGGTCGGTAAAGCTGCTGCTGGTATGGCATTTCTTGCAGTCCACGGCGGCGTGCTTGCCCTCCAACTCGAAGCCCGTTTGGGCATGGTTGAAGTCGTCGAGGTTGCCGACGGCCACTTTCGTGAACGAACTCTCGGAGTGGCAGCCAGCGCAATCCGTGCCGAACTTGCCCTCGTGCGGGTCTTTGTGGCAGGTGGCGCATTCGTAGGTTTTCACCCCCAGCCTGTCCTGAAAAACATTGGTCGGCGTGGCGCTGGCCATGCTGTGGCATTGGGCGCAGTCCACCGATTTGTGTTTGCCTTTTAGCGGGAAATTGGTCTTGCCGTGGTTGAACTTGCCGAGGCTGCTGGTATTGGCAAACGACTGCTCGTTGTGGCATTGCTTGCAGTCATTGCCAAGGTGGCTGCGGTGCGGGTCGTCGTGGCAGGCGTTGCAGTTTTTGAAGGCGATGCCTGTGAATTGCTGGAATTCCTTGCCGTTTTTCACCGCTACCTTGTGGCAATCCTTGCACTCAACGCTTTTGTGCTTGCCCAAGAGTACGAAGTTGGCCTTGTCGTGGTTGAACTTGGTGGCAGGCTTGAAATCGTCCATACCGTGGCACTTGGCGCATTCGTTCGGGAGGGTCTTTTGGTGGTAGTCGGTGTGGCAGTCGAGGCATTGCTGACCGAGGCCGAGGTAGGTTTCTTTGCGTTTTTTAAGGTTCACATCTGCCACGTAATCGGGCTTATGGCATTTCCGACAGTCAACTTTTGCGTGGGCGCCTTCCAGCTTGTAGCCAGCGAGGTTGTGGTCGAATTTTTTCTCATCAAAACGCACCATTTCGAACTTGCGCCCGTGGTGGTCGCTGTGGCAGGTGGCACAGTCCTTTCCCCGCCCGTCCTTGGAGGCGTGGTAGCCCCGTTTTTTGTCAATGAGGCTTTTGATTTCCTTGTGGCAGGCGAGGCATTTATCGTTCGAGACCTTGTCGCCGAGCACGTGGCACTGGGTGCAGTTGGTCATGCCCTCCAACTTGGCGTGTGGGGTGGCGAGGTCGCCGGGGGAGAGTTGGGCGGAGAGCCTGCTGGCGAGCAGTACAAATAGAGCGATTTGAAAAAGTCGTTTTAAGTCAATTTTAGGGTATTGCCTTGTTGACATATCAAGAAGGATTGGTTGGAAAAAATGATTTAAATTTGTTTTCAAAATTAGAATCATGGCGGCTACTGCTGAAAATAAATTGCTTTCTTGGGATGAAATCAAAAAACGCCATCCTGACGAGTGGGTCGTTTTGGGCGAACCTACTTGGGATGGTATTACGCTTCTAAGCGGTATTGTGATTTCGCACCATCCTGACAAGCGAGTCGCTAGCATCGAAGGTGGGG
Organism: Saprospiraceae bacterium; assembly: GCA_022841745.1. GTDB lineage: Bacteria > Bacteroidota > Bacteroidia > Chitinophagales > Saprospiraceae > UBA6168. Next base: position 18,436 of record JALHQW010000033.1, read on the forward strand.
AACACCGGAAAGAATATAAAATGGTTACGCTCCGATTCACAGGTAAAGCTAAGCCTGTCCGCACAATTGGTTACATGCGCACCATTAACCCTATTAAACCCTCATGAAAAATAAATATCCCTTCGAATTTCTCGATGAGGGTGGATTGATGGTTGTTAATGTTGAAATCAACAATGAAACCAGCTTTCGTTTTCTGCTCGACACAGGTGCCACTGATACATACATTGACAAAAACCTGCTTTACATTGAGCAAATCCAACTGAAAGACTCACTCGGTCAGGTGCAAGTCGAAACAGCCAACGGCTTGATATCAGTAGATGTATTTGAAATCCCCTCTCTCAACGTTTTGGGGTTGTCACTTTCAAATTACCCAATCCAAGTGATTGATTTCATTGAACATGGAATGCTTAGCGACCACGCTGGAATTCTTGGAATGGACATTTTGGGTGTTAAAACCTCTGCATTCATTACAAAGAAGGCTATTTGACTTTCGAATGAGGCAGCTATACCTAACGATGCTTCTTCATCGTAAACCCAAACCGCTTCGTAATTTGTATGCCCACTTTCTCCAAGAACTGCGTGGGCAGCTCACCGCCGGCAAATATGTAAACAAGGTCGTTCTCCACCGCCTGCCTGCCGCCGTTTTCCTCCAGCGCCAGTTCAACGAGTTCGTTGTCAATATTGACCAAGTTCGATTTCAGCTTCAGGTCCACTTTGCCGTCTTGCATGGCTGACTCCAGCCGCTCCCGGTTCTTGGGCTTCACCCTTGCGAAGGCATCGCCACGGTAGCTGAGTATGACGGAGTTCTGCTGGGCCAACGAAACAGCCGCTTCGATGGCCGAGTCGCCGCCGCCCACCACGACCACTTTCTTGCCGCTGATGTTCTCCGGTTCGAGCAAGCGGTAGGCCACTTTTTCGAGGCTCTCGCCCGGTACGCCGAGCTTGCGGGGGCTGCCCCGTCGGCCAATGGCCAATAGCACGGTCTTGGTCACAAACTCCTCGCCCCGGTTGGTGTGTACATAGAAAACATCGCCATCAATCTGGATGCCCTGCACCCTTGTATTTTGCTGGATGGATGGTGCGTCCCGCATCTGCTGGCTGCTCTTTATGCCCTCCACCTTCGTGTGCTCACGGATGCTGATACCGTTTTTCGACAGGGCATCGTTCCAGATGGCGAGCAGTTCCGCCTTGCTGGTATCGAACAGTTTTATCTTGCCATAAAGCGGCAAATCCACGGGCGAGGTCATCACAATCTTGGAGCGGGGGAAATTGGCGACCGTGCCGCCGAGCGAGTCCTGCTCCAAGGTCAGGAAGTTCAGTCCGTGCTTCTTGGCTGTTAGCGAAGCAGAAATGCCTGCAGGGCCAGCGCCGATGATGATGATATCGTAGGTGCTTGCCCCTGTGGGGCTGCCACCCCGTTTGTTGAGCGCCTTGGCAATGGCGTTCACGGCGGCCTCGCCCTGTTCTATGCTGTTTTTGATGAGGCCCATGCCGCCCAGTTCGCCAGCGATATAAACCCCTTGGATGTTCGATTCATATTCCGTGGAAACATGCGGCAGGTCAACGCCCCGCTTCTCGGTGCCGATGACCAACGATATGGCCTCCACCGGACAGGCATGGAAGCAAGCACCGTGGCCCACGCATTCGGCGGCATTGACGAGGGTGGCCCGACCGTTTACGATGCCGATGATGTCTTTTTCTGGGCAAGCTTCCAGGCAGGCCCCGCTCTTGATGCAGGTGCCAAGGTCAATGACCGGGTGCAGCGACACCGGCTCGAACACTCCTTCCTCTTTCGCCTTTTCAATTTTGGCGACCGTGGCCTGCGTGGTCTTCTTCTGTTTCCTCAAATAAAACCAGATGACCACAAAGCACAGCAGGAAGATGCTCCCGTAAATGATGATTTGTTCTATCAACATGGCTTGGTCGGTTTCGAATTGCGAGTTGCGAGAGGCCCCCTAGCTACTCGAAACTCGTAGCTCGGAACTCGTAGCTCAGAACACCCACCTCGCCCCCATCATCAGGGTGACGACGACGTGGATGACCATGATTATCAACATGATAAGGGCAAACGGCAAATGCGCCACATGCCAGTACCTGAACAGTTTGCGCATCAGTTGCAGGCGCTCGATGCGGCGGTTGAGGGTGATTTCGTTCGAGACCAACCTGGCCACCTGCCGCACATCGGCTTTGGGCACTTCATTGGCAAACAATGCTTGCCGCACGTTGCGCAGCGTCTTTTTATCCTCAAAATATTGGTTCCACATCCTACCCAGCAACCCGCCACTCGTTGTGGATGCTTGTGCCTGTACACTTGCAGAGATTACCTGCACACTTTCCTCATTCAAGCGGTGGACGCTGTTGAGCACCTCGCTCAAGTTGGCCTTCATGCTTTGTAGCTCCTGAAGGCTCAGTTCCCTTCCCTCAATCGTGCGGGGTATTTGCACATAGATGAAACGGCCAATGATACCGCTCGCCACCACTGCCACCATGCTCCAGAAGCTGACCGACACGATTCCGCCGAACTTGAACGCCGTGTGGAACAGTATCATCACCGGGCCAAGGCTGCAAAGGAAAATGTGGAACTCCAACCAGTATTTCAACCTGCCAAAACGAGTGGTCAACCAACGGAACCGCTTTTTGGCCTGGTACCCAAACACCCCTATCAGTATCAGTAAGGTGCCTACAATCCCCAGCCCATGCCCAAATACCCCGCTGGGCTTGAACCACGCATGGTCGGGGTGGTAGAACCGCTCTTCAATGGAGGTCATGTAATAAGGTATGCCCTTGACCAGCAAGAACAAAAAGGTGAGCAATACAATGCTCGCCAATGTACCGACGTAAATGCGATGAGCCAGTTGGGACATTAAGTGTTGCTGTTTTAGCCGTTGGCCAAAATTATGGAGCGTTCAGTTTATCTGGCCTAAATATATCCTTGTTTTGAATAGAAATAAAAATGATAACAGGCTGAACGGGGAGAAAGCATTTCTGAATTGGAATGGTCGCCTTTAAAACAAAAAATCCCCAGCTCGACGATGCGAACCGGGGATTATCATTTATGGAAATGGCGAAAGCTTATTCGGCTTTATCTTCGCCAATTTGCTCCTTCAGTTGGCTGAAAACATCCAGGTCGCCGAGCGTTGAGCGCTCAACGGTGGCCTGCTGCTTCTTCACGGTCTGGCGGACTTCCTCTACTTCCTTGTCCTTCTCCTTTTTCACCGTTTCGTCGGCCTCACGGCGTACGTCATCAAGGTAGCGGGTGTGGGAAACGAGGAGTCGCTTGTCGTCACGGTTGAATTCGATGACCTTGAAAATCAGTACTTCTTCCAAACCAGCTGTGGAGTTGTCCTCTTTTTTCAGGTGCTTGATGGGAGCGAATGCCTCCAAGCCGTGCGGCAATTGGACGATGGCGCCACGGTCGTCCCTGCGGACGATGGTACCTTCGTGGTAGGAACCAACTGGGAACACGTTCTCGAAAGTGTCCCATGGGTTCTCTTCCGTTTGCTTGTGGCCGAGGGACAGCTTGCGGTTGTCCCTGTCCACTTCGAGTACGATGGCGTCAATCTCAGCGCCCACCTTCGTAAACTCGGACGGGTGCGAGTAGCGCTTCGTCCAAGAGAGGTCGGAGATGTGGATCATGCCGCCGATGCCGTCTTCCAGTTCCACGAACACGCCGTACTGCGTGAGGTTCTTCACCTTCACCTTGTGGCGGCTGCCAACTGGGAAACGCTCGCTGAGGGCCTCCCATGGGTCGTTGGTCAGTTGCTTGATAGAAAGGGACATCTTGCGCTCGTCGCGGTCAATGGTGACGACCTTGGCCTCCAGTTCAGCGCCCATTTTGAAGTAATCCTTGGCGTTGATTTGTTGATTGCCCCAAGATACCTCCGATACGTGGATGAGTCCTTCCACGCCTGGCATCACTTCGAGGAATGCACCGTAGTCTTCCACGTTCACAACCTTGCCTGTGATGGTATCGCCTTCCTTGATATTGGCAGAAAGAACTTCCCATGGGTGCGGCTGCAATTGCTTGAGGCCGAGGGAAATGCGCTTCTTGTTCTCGTCGAAGTCGAGCACCACCACGTTGATTTTCTGGTTGAGGTGTAGCACCTCGCCCGGATGGTTGATGCGGCCCCAAGAGATGTCGGTGATGTAGAGCAGGCCGTCCACGCCGCCGAGGTCGAGGAACGCACCGAAGTCGGTGATGTTCTTGACGAGGCCTTCGAGTACCTGGCCTTTTTCGAGGCGGCCAATGATGGCGTCACGCTGCTCGGCGAGGTCGCTTTCGATAAGTGCCTTGTGCGAAACAACGGCGTTCTTGATGGTCTCGTTGATTTTGACAACTTTGAACTCCATCTGCTTGCCCACGAATTGGTCGTAGTCAACGATAGGCTTGATGTCGATTTGCGAGCCAGGAAGGAAGGTCTCCAAACCGTTGCAGTCAACGATAAGGCCACCCTTGGTCTTGCTGATGACCGTACCACGGATGATGGTTCCGTTCTCGAAAGAATCCTTCAAGGACTCCCATGCTTTCAGCAATTTGGCTTTGCGGCGGGAGAGCACAAGCTGGCCTTTTTCGTCTTCTTGGCGCTCCACATAGACCGCCACTTTGTCGCCCGGCTTGAGGTCGGGCATGTCCTTGAAATCACCGACGGACACGAGGCCGTCAGATTTGAAGTTGAGGTCGAGTACCACATCACCGCTGGTGATAGAGGTAACGGTAGCCTCCACGATTTCATTTTCAAGGAGCGAACTGAGGGTTTCGTCGTACCTTTCAGTGAAGCGCTGGCGCTCTTCTTTGGTGTAGGCAACGCCATGCTTGTTGGCAGCTTCCCAGTTGAAGTCGTCGAATGCTCCTGTATTGGCGAGCAGTTCCTCCATAGGCACTACTTCCGGTTCGAGTTCTTCTTCAATTGCTTTGTGGGCCGTATCAATGGCCACGTCATCGCCGAGCAGGTTGTCTGTCTCTTCGATTTCATCATTCGTCTTTTTTGCGTCTGGCATTTTGACAAATGTTATTTAAATAGTTAACAGATAAGCGGAGTGCGTTTGAAAGACAGGATTCGGCCCAAGGCCGGGTTTACTGCATCGTTGGCGCAAGCCACCAGTGAACACTCGTTTTGATGAAGTCTTGTTTATAATGGAGAACCGAAAGCCGTGAAGGAGAGAAATAAATTGACAATCAATGAGTTGCAACTAAATTTCCTTATTTCAACCAATTTTCTAATTTCACAAAAAACACCCTTCGTCAAAAGCGGCGCAAAGGTAAGCCATGAGCACCGGGAAACCAAGCAGAACGCAGGTTTTCTTTTGATTTCAACAATTTTGATGGAAGGTCAGCGGTAGTTCCTATTTTTACGAAGTGAACAAAAGCCAAACTTGTCCTTTGGGGAAGGATAAGGCGCTCTATTTGAAAACAAGTTTTAGCATGATAAATACACCCGTTGAAACAGCACCTAAGGAGTTCAAGTTCCTCAATGCTATGTCCGACCTGCTGGACAGCCGTTTCCGCATTCCTGGAACCAATATCCGTTTCGGCTTGGACTTCCTCGTGGGCCTTGTGCCCTATGCAGGCGACCTCGTCACCTTCGCTTTTTCGGGTGTGCTCGTGCTGGCGATGGTGCGCAATGGTGCCAGTGGGATGCTGGCATTGAAGATGCTGGGCAATGTGCTGCTCGACACCCTCGTGGGTAGCATCCCCATCCTCGGCGACCTATTCGACTTGGGCTTCAAAGCTAACCGCCGCAACTACAAACTGCTCCAGGAACATTATCAGGAGGGCAAGCACGGCGGCAGTGCATGGCCTGTAGTAGTGGGCGTACTTTTTGTGTTACTTTTATTGAGTTTTCTCGTTATTTTCATCGTTGTAAAGAGTTTTAGCTGGATGATTCATTTTATCGAGCAATATTAAAAAACGGCCATCGAAAACTGCATGAAAGCGAACGGGCGTTAACCTAGCCATCCAACGCACCGCTGCGAGATTTTAGGACCAACATGAAACTTAGCTACATCCTGCCGGTACTCCTTTTAGGTTGTCAATGGCTCACCGCCCAAACGGCGGCCAACGAGCAGGAGAACATCATTCCCAACCCCAGCTTCGAACTGTACTCTTCGCCGCCCATTGGCTGGTTCTACAAGGGCGAGCATTTCACCAATGTGATGAAATACTGGTCGTCGGCCAGCAATGCCAGCCCCGATGTGTTCGGCCCAAAAGTGCGGGTACCCTCGCATTGGGAAGAAAAGGGCTTTGGCAAACAGGTGCCCCGCACGGGCCTTTCAATGGTTGGCATCACCACCTATGGTTGTGCCCAAGGAAAGCCACATTGCAGAGAGTATATACAAATACAACTGAGCGAGCCACTCGTGCTTGGCCAAAGCTACACTGCGGAAATGTGGGTCACCCACCTCCCGAAAACGCTGCGCACCAACAACCTCGGCTTTTATTTTTCAAAGGAAAAAGTGGAAGAAATCACTGACGGCGTGCTGAACCGCACACCCCAGGTCTTTGGTGAAGACATTGTGGACGGTAACAACCGCTGGCATAAGGTCGCTGGCAAGTTCATCGCCGAAACAGAAGCAGAGTACCTCGTTATCGGCAATTTCTTCCCCGATAGCCTGACGCTCACCAAACCCGGCGATAGCGGTAGCCTACCTTTTGGCTACTACTATGTAGAGGATGTATTGGTGAAAAAAATACCGCCCATCCTGCCCATCCCCGTGCCTGACGACGACCTTTCCAATATCCCGCTCGTACCCGGCAAGGCCGTGCCGCTGCGCGACATCTACTTCGAGCACGACCGCTCGGAATTGATGCCCCGCTCCTTTGTGGAATTGAAAAAACTGTTGAAAATTATGCGGGAAAACCCGCAACTGGCCATCGAAGTCTGTGGCCATACCGATAGCGTCGGTGACGACGAGCACAACCAAACACTTTCCGAGAAAAGGGCGAAAGCCGTCGCTGAATACCTTACAAGCAACGGCATCCCCACCACCCGCACCCGCTTCAAAGGCTGCGGCAGCGCCCAACCCGTCGCCGACAATACCACCGCTCATGGGAGGCAGATGAATAGGCGGGTGGAGTTTCTTGTGCTGCAAACGGAGTGATTAAAGAAGTTCGGCAGTTCGACAGTTGGCAGTCAGTACCGAAGTTCGGCAGTTCGACAGTGGGCAGTTTGCAGTCAGTGTGCAGTGGATTAGTTATTTAGTCAATGAGCGGCTTCGGACTAAACGACTTGGAGACTGACTGCCCCCTGCCACCTGTTGAACTGCCAACTTAGAATCCTACCTTTGCCCAACTTTTTACTTTAACCTTTTTACTTTTTCCTTTAAAATGGCCTTCACCGAATCCAATATGTTGCCCCTCGGCACGGCAGCTCCTGACTTCAAGCTGCCCGATACCGTTTCTGGTAAAACGCTCTCCCTGCACGACATCGCTGGCGCAAATGCCACTGTCATCATCTTCAGTTGCAACCATTGCCCCTATGTCATACACGTGAACCCTGAAATGGTACGGGTGGCAAAAGACTACCTGCCAAAGGGCGTGGGATTCGTGGCCATCAGCTCAAACGATGTGGAGCACTACCCTGCCGATGCCCCCGACAAGATGAAGGAACTGGCCGCCGAGGTCGGCTACCCATTCCCGTACCTGTACGATGAAACACAGGAAGTAGCCAAGGCTTATGATGCTGCTTGTACGCCCGATTTCTATGTTTTTGATGAAAAACTGCGGCTCGCTTACCGGGGTCGCCTCGACGACTCCCGACCTAAGAATGACCTGCCGCTATCGGGCCGTGACCTTCGTGCCGCACTCGATGCAGTGTTGGCGGGTGAGGCACCCGTTGCGAAGCAATACCCAAGTGGGGGGTGCAATATCAAGTGGAAGTGATTGGATGTTTAGAAATTAGGAAATTAGGAAATTGTTGACGCTGTCATTTCAATTTCCCAATTTCAAATTTCCAAGCCCCACCGATGCCCCTACCCTCGCCGAGTAGTTCTTGGCATCGCCGGGGTTTACTAAGGAGAAAAGATTGTCAGTGACGCCAAAAACCTGCACGGGGCCGAGCGTGACCGCAAGGTTAAGGCCGACGTTGTTGTAGCTGTCCGGCTGCTTGAAAGCATAGGTAAGTCCAATGTTCAATTTATCGAAAGGCTGGAAATTAGCGCCCACCGCAAAAGATGATAACGGTTCCTCACGGTAGTTTTCGTTGTAAAAAAGCCCGCTCAGGGTCAGCTGCTCCGTGAGTTGGTAGCTGGCACTGGCGTAGATGCGACGGGTCAGCTTGGTCTCATAGCTGCCGCTGGTTTCCTGCACCTGAAATATGGACTTCAGCGTGTCCAGCGCATCGCCGAACTCAACATCGTCGCCCGTAAGGGCACCGGAGAAGTCGAGGCCCTCGTAGGTGTAAGTTTGGGTGGCGGAATAGGTCGTCACGTCTTCGTCCCAAGATATTTTGCCGAGGTCGAGCACGCTGGCGGCAAGGTCGAACTTGCCGAGTTCTGCCCGGATGCCAAGGTCGAATGCCATGCCGTTATTTTGCCCAAAGAGCTTCTTCGCCGTGAGCTTGGCGTAGTCGAAATCCACTTGAATATCTTCGAATTGCGTATAGTCAACGGTACCTGCCGAGTGCAGGATATAGTCGCCATTCAAGGTGATTTGGTAAATATCTGGGTCGGTATAGAGGCTGGCCGAATGGTGGTCTTGGTCGGTGGCGACCCCGGCGATGCCGCTCAGGTATTTGGCGTTGGCACCAAGCGTCACTTTGCCCAGCTTATAGGCCAAGCCCGCCGTAAGTTCATGGTAGCCGGCAAAATCCACCTCGTTGCCGAGGTCAACGGTTTGGCCAATAAACTGTGCATTGCCCTGCCAGGCGACTTGCGGCAGCGTTTTCGGGTACTTCAAAAATGCACTGTATCGCACTGCATGGCCAATGGTCAGGTACAGGTTGTTCAATTTAAAATTCAGGCTGAGGGATGGTATGCCCAAATCGTTACGGAGGGCGTTTTCCGTTTGGAGGTGTCCAATCAGTTGGTCAATGTCAACGACTTGCTTGCCGTCCCTTTCCGTTACGATTTGGTTGTACGATGGCCCATCAATGGCAATGGCGCTATAGACGCCGGGCAGCCCGATGGTCAGCTTGTTGTCCTGCACGAAGGCTGGGTTCGTGCTGTTCGACTGCCATACGTGGCGCATGAAATAGAGACCAAGCTCCTGCTGTGCCTGCATTTGAGAAGCGAAAAAAAACAGGAAAAAAGTGGTTATAAAGGCAGTTTCAACGGTTGAACGCATTATTTCAAGGTGATTTTGTACGCAAAACAAAAGGGCTTCGGTCAGTTAACCCCGAAGCCCTTTCATGGAGTATATAGAGCGCAAAGTTTCACATTTGCGACAAAACTTCGGAGAGAATATGCAAGGCATCAGCCATGCGCCTCCAAGCCCAACAGTTTTTCCAGGCGAACGGGCCGATTGGCATCTGCCCATGCCCGGTAGTCGCCGTGATAACCAACGGCATCTTGGAGTGATTTAACACGCTGCCCAATAAGGCTGCGCTGCTCATCCGAGGGCGGCTTCATGTGGCCGATGCGCTCGGCCAAGGCCGTTACACCGGCAGAGACTTCATCTTCCCGCTGCCGGAACTGCTCACTTACGACGCCATCTGGATTGGTCAGGTAGCCTTCGGCAATGGACTGGGACACACTCTTGCCATGCTCCACACTCTCTTTGATATTGCCCCGCCCGGTCACGGCGTTGCCTACGGCAAAAACATTCTCAAAGCCTTTGAGTCGGCAGCACTGGCCGCCTTCCACCTCGTAGATGCCATTTTTCATCGGCACGCCGGGCAGTGGCTCCGGCACGCTGCCGATGGATGAAACCACGAGTGGTGAGTGGCAGGGCTTATCGGAACCGGCCACTTCTGTCACTTTACCGTACTCCATTATCGTTTCCCGCAGCACCAATCCGGCCAAGCGCCCATTTTCCACAATTTTATCCACGGGCACGTGGCAGGGCAGCACGTTGAAGAGGAACTTGGATTGTGCATTCAACAACACTTTCTCACGGACGGCCTCTGCCTTGGCTAATTTTTCGGGCGTGTCCGTTTCGCCGGGGAAAAGGGGCATATCCTTCACCCGTCGGCGATAGACGAGGGTGCAGCCTCGCAGCCCAAGGTCGGCGAGGGTAAGTCCGTGCGTTTCAAGCACCTTGCCGATGCCCCGCTCCAAGTCGAACATATTGGTCTGGATGCCCCGAAGGACAAGGGCTGCCTGCACGGTCTCCATCATGAGCGCCTTGCAGATGTCAATGCTGGCGAGGCCGCCGCCTATGACGAGCGCCCCATCGGCGAGTTCCAACTGCTGGCCTTCATAGTTTGGCTCGTGGTAGTGGTTGTACCAGTGCATGAAGGGGTTCTGGTAGTAGAGGCCCTTGCCCACATAGTCGTCAACGCCGGCAATGCCCAATGGCCGATCCCGCCAAGCACCCGTGGCGAGGAACAACGCAGAGAAGCCCCAATTTTGTGCAACATCTTGAAAATCAATGGCTTTCCCCAGTTTTGCCAACGGCACAAAGGTCACGTGCGGGTCGGACAGCTTTTCATCAATATTGGCCTCCTCCTTGTCACGGAGCTTGGCGTGCCACTTGGGCAGACCGTCCTCTATTTTGCCGTAAGGCAGTTTACTTTGGTCAAAAACCACAGAGCGGATGCCCCGCTGAGAAAGCTGGTGGGAGGCCTCTGCGCCGGAAACGGCTCCCCCGAAGATGGCGACGATGTGAGGGTTCATTTTAGTTGGCAGTTTAACAGTGGACAGTCAGCAGTCAGTGCCAGGTAGATTGGTCAGGGCTGCATACTGCAAAAAGGCAGGCACAAGGTATAAAAGCAGGGGAAACCGTGAAATGATTTTTGAAAAATTTGGGCTAAATGCTGTTTTGAGTTCGACAGTTCGACAGTGGGCAGTTGGCAGTCGGTGGGCAGGTCTTGTCCCGATACTTCGGGATGATTAGTCAAGTGGTCAGTGAACGGCATTAGACCAAAAGACTAACTGACTTGCAAACTTACTGCAAACTGCTATCCCGAAGAATCGGGACAAGACCTGTCTAACTGAAGACTTACAAAGCCGGATATTCTACGAAATTGCGGGGCGTTTCGTAGAGCCGCACCATGAGGTCGAGGTGGGGGTCGAGGCGGTTGCGGAGCCGTTGCCAGATGATATAGCAGATGTGCTCGGCAGTAGGGTTGAAGTGCTGAAACTCAGGCACGTCGAGGTTGAGGTTCTTGTGGTCGAAAGGGAGTTCTACTTCTTCGTAAATCAGGTCTTTGAGCACTTTCATGTCCATAAGATAACCCGTTTCGGGATCCACTTCGCCTGCCACTTTTACTTCCAGTTCGTAGTTGTGGCCATGGTAGTTGGCGTTGTTGCAAAGGCCAAAAACGGCTTGGTTCTTTTCATCCGACCAAGCGGGGTTGTGTAGGCGGTGGGCGGCGTTGAAATGGGCTTTACGGAAGACGGCGATTCGCATTGATAATGTTTTAGTGGGTTAAACCCAAAGCGAAACAAGCAATTGTTCGGAAAGTTGAGAATACACGGACGAACCGTAAAGATGGGTAATTCATGCAAAGTCTAAATTATGACGTAGAAAGGTCGCCATAAAGACAAAATGATTATCGTATGTAGGGGCATCCATTAGCATAGTATTTTATTACCTTTGCCACCTTCAATGGGAAATCTTGTCCATAGTGCTTCATCTCTCTATTTCCCAAATCCTCCCACGCCCATTTCAAATCAAAATTGAAAATCACTATTTTACTTTCACCTAAATAAATTTCTTTATGAAGAAACTTCTATCACTGATTGTTGCTGCCTTCGCAGTCATCACGGCGAATGCTCAGATGGTATTCGTGTCAACGGATTTTGAAAGCGGTATACCCGCTGGGTGGACGCAATCCACCGATGCGACGGATGGCGGCTTTAATGTAGGCACAGGCCCATCTTTATCAAGCGATTTCTTTCCAATTCCTGACAATGGCTCCCAAATTGCAGCCACCAACGATGACGGTTGTAATTGCAACAAGGAAAACGAGCTGCTCATCTTGCCTGCCCAAGACTTTTCAACAGTCACAACGGTTTTGCTTCAATTTGACATGTACTATGCCAAGGGCGCTTACCAAGGCATCATTGAACATGCATACGTTGCCGTCTCAACTGACAATGGTGCTACTTGGGCGGACGTTGAAGAGCTTCCGGGCGAAGGAACCGCTTGGCAGAACGGCTACAAGGTGGACTTGAGCGCCTATGCTGGCCAATCAAACGTTATGGTGGCCTTCCGTTATACCGATTCTGGCGACTGGCTCTATGGCATCGCCATAGACAACGTGTCGTTGTTCGCTCCACTTGCCCTCGATGCAAGGCTGTCAAGCTTGTCGGCCTCTTCCAGGTATAACCTTGTCGGCGAAAACATCAGCATTTCAGGCACCGTCGCCAACGATGGCTTGGCACCGTTGACCTCTTTCGACATCAAATGGAGCGATGGCACAAATACCTACACGGACAATATTACAGGTGTAAATATTGCGCCATTGTTTGGAACCTATGATTTCACGCACACTGCTCCATTGAACTTGTCTGTGGCTAAAGCCTACAATCTGCAAGTTTGGGTAGAAAACACCAACGGTACCGTTGACGGCAACGCCACCAACAATCAAGCCTCTACCACTACTTTTGCCCTTGCTTATGCTCCTGCCCGCAAGATGGTTGCAGAAGAAGCTACTGGTACTTGGTGCGTATGGTGCCCCAGGGGTACTGAGTGGATGGACTTCATGGCTGAAACCTATCCTGACGATTTCATTGGTATTGCTGTCCACAACAACGACCCGATGGCAGTCGCAGCATACGATGCTGGCTTAGGCGACTTCCCTGGCTTCTCTGGTTACCCATCAGTCATTGTTGACCGCGTGTTGGTGGATGACCCTGCAGAACTTGAAAACCTGATGGGCAGTTCCCTGGAGCGTTTGGTTCCAGCCGATATCCCAACTGCAACTGCGACGTTGGACGTTGCAACAAGGAAAATTAATATTGAGGCGAGCACGAAGTTTGCTACTGCCATTGCTGACCACGATTTCCGCTTCAACGTAGTGCTTGTTGAAGATGGGGTAACAGGTACTGGTGCTGGCTACAACCAAGCCAACGCCTACGCTGGCGCTGGCGCTCCTACGGATCCTATTCCAGGCTTCGGTTACGATTGGGATGCACAGCCGAACCCTGCACCCGCTGCACAAATGGTTTACAACCACGTTGGACGTGCCATCCTCGGTGGCTGGGCAGGCACCGCTGGAAGCATTCCTGCCACTGCGGCACTCGGCGAGAACGTATCAAGAAGCTATACCAATGTGGACTTTAACGCCGGCTGGAATCCTAAAAAGACGCATGCTGTTGTGATGATATTGGACAATGCAAGTGGAGAGGTAGTCAATGCTGGCAAGGCCGAAGATATCGAAATCGTTTGTCCCCCATCTTTGGGCGCAACTGCCACTATTACTCAGCCTACCAACTTTGTAAATGGCGAGATTGACCTTACTCCTCCTGCCAATAGCTTCGGTTTTGGTGGCTATACCTTCATGTGGAGCAATGGCGAAACCACTGCCGACCTTGCTGACCTGTCCCCTGGCATTTACACCGTGACAATCTCTGACAAGTTCGAGGCTTGTTCACAAGTGCTCGAAGTTGAAGTCACCAGTGCATCCAGCGTCGAAGACATCGCTTCCTTGACTTCTTTCTCCTTGACGCCAAACCCAGCTGCAACGGTTTCCGTACTGAACGCTACCTTCAGCCAGCCAGTTGAACTCAACGTCAACGTAATTTCTATGGATGGCAAGGTCGTGAAGTCCTTCAACTTCGAAAACGCTACGGTTGTCAACCACAGCATGGACCTCAGCAACTTTGCCGACGGCATGTACATGGTTAAAATGAGCGTTGGCACACAAGTACGCACGGAGCGGCTTGTCGTAACGAAGTAAGTAAGAGCGCAACATCATAGGCCATATCAAGGCCCTTATTGCCTAAAAGCAACATGCCCCTCCGAAATTTCGGCAGGGGCATGTTGCTTTTAACACCATATTGCAGGATTGCCACAGGATTTGTCATAGCGCCAGCACAAATACTATTGGTTTTAGGCTTTGTATTGAGGATTTTCCAATAATTTTGGCTTTGGGAAAGGCTCCTCGGCGTCAACCTCGCAAAATGGCAGGTTTTATGCCCTTGCTATTCCTTATTTTCCAACATATCAAACCTCTATTTCACATGAAAAAATTGTTACTCGCTGTTTTCAATCTTTGTTTCATTTTGGGTGTCGCCAAGTCGCAAGTATCCATCGAGATACATTCGTCCGATGCACCCTATAACCTACAAGGCGACTTAACGGATACCTATACTGACGTAGTTGCCCACTCGCTCATCATAAACAAATCCTCACAGGCCATCAAGGTCAGGTGGCAGGTGGAAGTTCCCACAACCGATTGTGTTGGCGACTGGACTTATGCTGTATGCGACAAGAACCAATGCTATAGCTTTGGCACGGTTTCCAACATCAATCCGGGGAGCAATCCGAACGTGTCAGTGGATCTTGCGCCGGGAGATACTTCCATCATTGACTTGCACATCCGGCCAAACACGGTGGCAGGTTGCTGTATCCCTGTAATAAGGTTCTCCGAAGTCACTTCCCTTAACAACCCAGTTGATTTGGGCAGCGCTACTTACGAGGTTTGCGTTTCACAACTTTCCTCTACCAACGAACCTGGCAGCGGGCTTAATATTGAGGTGTACCCGAATCCAACGGCAGGTCAGTTCAACATCACTGACAACCCCTTGGTGAAAGAAATCTCCGTGTACAACATGATGGGCCAGAAGATGTGCCAGTACCCGCATATGAACGGGAAATCCCACGATTTGGGCCATATAGCCAATGGCCTTTATTTCGTCAACCTGCTCGACGAAAACGGCCAGCTGCTGAAGACCGTCCGCATGGCGAAAGAAGGGAATCGCTAATAAATGCCTTTTGTCTCAACATAAGAAAAGCCGTGCAGCCAAGTTGTTGCACGGCTTTTTCACTAATACCCATCTTGAAATGAAAAAAATATGCTTCTCCTTATCCGCCTGCCTGGCAACAGCCCTTGCCGTGGCTCAACCCGTTTTGAACATCGTTCCAGATAGCATAAAAGTGAGTTTTGAATCGAGCCTTACTGATGAATATGATAATTTTCCAATATCAACCTATTTTTCCAATGCCACAGAAGATACAGTGGCCATCCGCTGGCTGCTGTTGTTCCCTGATGAAAACTGTCCCAAGGCTTGGAATTTTTATACCGGCGACAATAATCAACATTACCCCACTGATGTTGTAAGCAATGTGAATTTTGGAAGCAATCCCTTCGTCCCTGTAACCCTAAATCCCCATGATACGGGGGTTCTGATACTTTATGTTAGGCCAAGGTTCACAGAAGGGTGTTGCAAAGTTAAGATCCGGTATAGCCTAATAAATGAGCTATACGAAGAATCTGCCATTTTAGACTCTACCTCCATTTACGTTTGTCTTTCTGACAGTACTATTTCTTCAACGCATATAGAAAAAAAGAAAGCGCCAATAGCAGCTCCCAATCCTGCCAACTCCACCTTCAAGCTGCTCGGCGATCTTATAGCGAAGGAAATTTGGGTGTTCAACATATTGGGTGCGCCCGTACTGAAATCCGCTTACCAGCCTGATCAGCTTTTTGACCTGAGCATGTTACCAAATGGGCTTTACACTGTTTGTGCTTTGAGCGAGCAGGGCGGCTTGAACCCTATTACAAGGGTGGTTAAACAGTCAGTGATGCCCTGAACTATCCATACCGTTGCCAAGGTTTACGTTAACAAAAAGATAAACCATTGAACTATGGTGAAAAAACGGGCAATTTGCAAGTCTATTCAATGGTCGTGCTTCCCAAAAATTTCAACGACCTTTGCGATTCATCCCTTTGGGGAGCGAAAAAAACGAGACAACCATGAAGCAGGCTTTACTCGCATTGTTTACCGTTTTAATGATCAGTTTTCATACGCAGGCCCAAACAGGCCTTGACGTAGCCCCTGCCCCTTGGGAGAACACCATTGAATTTGACCTCGGCAACACTTACGACTACGCCACCTGCCATGTCCGCCTCAAGAACAACGACCGCAAGGCCCTTAACCTGCGCTGGGAAATCATTGTGGACGACGCCCCGCAGGGCTGGCGCTTCTCGGTCTGCGACCAGAACACCTGCTACTTCACTACCAATACCACCAACGTGGACTACTACGACCGCATCCCTTATGCCCCCGTCATCATGGTACCGGGCGACACGGCCAAGCTGCAGCTCAACGTCTTCCCCGTCGGGCAGGCTGGCTCCGCCAATGTGCGCATCAACCTCTTCGATCTTGCCAACCCCAAGCAGTTGCTCAACACAGCCTATTATTTCGTTACGATAGAAGGGCTGACGCCCGTCACCGAAACAGACAAGTCCAAGCTGCGGGTCTTTCCCAACCCCGTTTCCGACTACCTGACCATCACCCGCAATACCTTCATCAAGCAACTTTGGGTCTCCAACGTGCTCGGCAAGCGCGTGCGCACCTTCGATACCAGTTTTGGCAACAAATACGACATCGCCGACCTGCCCGACGGCATCTACCTCGTCAGCATGGTGGACGCCAACCTGAAAGTGGTGAAGACCGTCCGCATCAGCAAGCGGGGCATTAGGCCGTAAAACGGTGGACGGAATACGGTGGACGGTTGACGGACGTTATCAACCCAGCATCAAGTATCCAGTATCCAGCATCGAGTTATGACTTCCCTCCGAGACGACATCCTGCAAGAGCATTCCAAGGCGCAGACCATGCGCATCGTCCGGCGCATCGGCGACGACCGGGAGGCATTCGATGAACTGATGCAGCTTTTTTTCCATGATGAATACCGGGTGGTGCAACGCGCAGCCTGGGCCGTCAGCTATTGCCTGGAGGCGCACCCCGAATGGACAGCGCACTACCTGCCCCAACTGCTCAAGAACCTGCACGGGCCAGTGCCCCACGATGCGGTGAAAAGGAACACGGTGCGGGCCTTGCAGGACATAGACATCCCAACCGAACTGGCTGGCGAGGCTGCCGACATCCTTTTCCGCTTTGCCACTGATCCAAAGGAGCCGGTGGCTGTGCGCTGTTTTTCCATCCACACCTTGTTCAACCTTTGCAAAAAAGAACCCGACCTGCTCGAAGAACTCCGCCTGACCGTTGAGGACATCCTCGAAAACGATACCACGCCGGGCCTGCGCTCCCGCTGCAACCGGACCTTGAAGGATATTGCGAAGCTGAAGTAGCTGGGGAAGCCAACGTCGGCAGGGTTTTGAACCCTGCCGACGTTTCAATAAAATTGGAAGGATATTGCGAAGCTAACTAATCACTGATTGCCTTGCTCCACTGCCGCCAACCATACACGGCCATCACGGTGTATACCACCATGACGAGGGCCACCAGCACGGCATCCTTCGCCCAAAACAACCCTATCGCCAAGGCATCGAACACGATCCAATACAGCCAGCTTTCCAGTACTTTTTTGATGGTGAGGAAGGTCGCAATGACCGAAAAGGCCGTGATGAACGCATCGGCATAAGGGAAGGAGGTAGGCGTGTATTTTTTAAACAAAAACCCAAGCACCAGGGCGAGCGCCAGGCCCAGCAAGATGAGGTAAGCGTGCTGCCGCAATGGCATCCGTTGTACGGCCAGTTTTTTCCCTGTTTTTTGCGCAGCAAACAACCAAGCATATAGCCCGCCGAAGCCCATGAACACGTAGAAAACTTGTAGCAGGCCGTCCACCCAAAGGTTGTAGCGGTAGAAGTCGGCCCAGGCCCATAGCCCGCTGCTCACGATGCCGAAGAGCCAGCAGGAGGGCCGCTCCTTTGCCGCCAAAAACACGTAGGCAAGGGCGGTGATGGTGATGGCCCAATCGAGCAAGGTTTGGGCTTGGAACTGTTGGAGAAGTGACTGTACCAGGATTTGAAATTTTAGCTATGAGAAATTAGATTTTAGATTTCGGGACGCTACCCACATACAGGTAGATTTTCCCCACTTCATTGCAAAGCTGCACCTTTCGTATTTATTTTGTGCGCAGATTCGGCCAAGGCTGAATTCCCCTACTGTTATCTTTCCAAAGACCGGTTTCCAAGGACATCGCAAACTGCACACATATTACTGGATTTCCCCTGAAACAAAATGCCCGCAACAGGGTATAACTATTAGCATTTGCTGTATTTCTCAAACCCATTTTTATACTCAGAAATCGAATTAACATGAGGGTATTCCTACTCACCACCTTTTTTTTGGGGGCTTTCATCGGCTTTGCCAACGCACAGTGCAACCTCGCCCCCTTTCAGCCGCTCAACTCACCAGGCCAGGTCATCCACGCCAATGATGAATGCACAGATGCTGCTGGCTGGACGCATTATTACAATACAACCACGAACCACATCCTGCTTTCCATCAAAAAAAATGGGCAGAACATCGGCTCGCTCAACCAAAACCTCGACGTAAAAGTGGGCACCTTGCCCACTTACGGCACAGAGGGCTTCAACCTTTCTGGTGCCGATTATATTT
Organism: Saprospiraceae bacterium; assembly: GCA_022841745.1. GTDB lineage: Bacteria > Bacteroidota > Bacteroidia > Chitinophagales > Saprospiraceae > UBA6168. The sequence goes on from JALHQW010000033.1 coordinate 37,069, forward strand.
TCACCGAGATATGGGTAGTGGCCAACCGCTACTGGCAAATAACAGGCGCAAACGATATTGTGGACTCGTTGCAGGTACGGTTCTACCTGACCCCGACCGATTTGAGCGACATCAATACCCTGGTGGACGATTTTGGCTTCACGGCCACCCTTTCCAATTCCTATATATTCACGCTATGGGGAGCGAATGGTCTTTATCCGTTAGCCACCTCTACCCAGCCGTCCAATGCTGTCTATGATTTATATGATACACCAGTTGGAGGCCAGCCTGATTGGACAGCGGGCAACCTGAACGGTATCCCTTATGGCGAATTCTATGTTCACTCGCTTGATATCGGTGGTGGCTTGGGTTTCCTTATCTTCCTGCCCAGCGACCCCTTGATCATTTCTGGCAATATAGCTCGACCCAACGGCAACCCAGTACCCGACGTCGAAGTGCAAGCCGCCTTCAACAGCACTGACTTAACGGATGCGGCTGGCAATTATACTTGCCCCGACCTGCTCTCCGGCTCCACCTACGAGGTAGTCCCACACAAAGACATCAACCACTCGGAGGGTATCACGGTGGCCGACCTGGTGGCCATCGCCCAGCACGTAAACGGGAGCCAGCCGCTGACCAACCCCTTCCAGCTCATCGCCGCCAACGCCAATGCCGACACAGTCATCACCTTCCCCGATGTGACAGTCATCAGGAACCTGCTGCTTGGCAACACGCTAAATTTCCCGAACAGCACCTCTTGGCGCTTTGTGCCTGAGACCTATGCCTTTCCCGTGCCCACGCACCCGTTCACGCCACCGTTCCCCGAGCACATCACGGCCCCCAACTTGCAGGATTCGCTGTTCAACCAAGATTTTGTCGGCATAAAAATCGGCGACGTAGTTGGCCCGTCCACAGCTACCCCACCCGCCCTGAACACCGCCTTCCAACTGCCTGCCCTGAACGCTTGCAACGCCGGCGACACGGTGGTCTTCGATCTCTCGGTGCAGGACTTCCAAGCCATAAGGGCCTTCCAGTTCACGCTGGAGTGGAACCCGGCAGTGATGCAATACCTCTCGGCCTCCAATTTCAACCTGACCAATTTCAACGCAAACAATATCGGCACAGCCTATGCCGCCAACGGCAAACTGGCTTTTGCCTGGACGAACAACCAGCTTGCTCCCGGCAATACCAGCACCTTGGCAAACGGCGCCTCATTCGTGAAGCTCAGATTCATTGCCACCGGCAATCTCGGCTCCAGCACCCCGCTCAGTTTCACCAACAGCATTGCCACAAGATTGGTCATCCATCAGAACTACGCAGAGACCGTGCCCGGCAGCACGGCTGGCAGTTTCGTGATTGACAACAACACGACCATCAGCGCTTCGGCCATTGTGCAGACCACCAGCTGCGTAGGCCCCGGCACGGGTGCCATTGACCTGACAACTACGGGTGGCACGGGCACATTGAGCTACAATTGGAGCAACGGCGCCACCACGCAGGACATCTTCGGCCTGGCGGTAGGCAACTATACCGTCACCATCAACGACGCCTCCGGCAGTTGCCCATTGGTGAAGGTTTATGAAATAACACCGCCAACAATGATGGACCTGACCGCCAACGTGACGGATATGGCCTGCCCCTACTCCGCCAATGGCGTCATCGAACTGCTGGTCAGCGGCGGCGAGGCTCCGTTCAGTTACCAATGGAGCAACGGCAAGACCCAGCGCATCCTGCAAAACCTGAATCAGGGCAACTATACCGTCACCGTCACCGATGGGGCTGGCTGCACCAGCACGGCCAGTTTCGAGGTGGAGAACAACAACTTCATCGAACCCATCGTGATGGTCACCAACGCCTCCAACGCCAACAAGAACGACGGCTCCCTGGTGATAACGGACATCATCGGCGGCACGGGGCCGTTCAGCTATCAATGGAGCAATGGCACCACCACCATGAACCAGATGAACCTACTCCCCGGCGACTACATCGTCACCATCACCGATGGCATCGGCTGCCAGCACGTGTTCGGCTATGAGGTTTTTGGCTTGTTCACAGGCACGGTAGAGGCTGGCAGCAGCTTGGAAGCAGTAGAGGCCTACCCCAACCCGACGAGGGCTGGCGAGGCGTTCAACCTTGTTTTTTCGTTGAAAAAAGCGGGAAAAATCAGGGCGACGGTCTTCACGGCAGCAGGGAAAATGGTCGCCCACCAACAGTTCAGCTTGACCGCCGGGCAATCCATGCAACCAATGGATGCGCCTTCGGTAAACGGCTTTTATATCGTCCACTTTGAAATGGACGGACAATTGGTCGGGCATATGAAGATGATGGTGCAATGAGTTGATGCCAACCGCCCCCTTCCAATACTGGGTACTTTTTTATAAAAATGCCATCCTGAACGTTCAGGATGGCATTTTTAATTTCAGAAATAGCGCACTGAATGTTCAGGGTAGCAACTCCAAAATCGGAGTGGCGTGTCTGAACGTTCAGGGTGACAACTCCAAAATCGGAGTGGCATGTCTGAACGTCCAGGGTGACAACTCCAAAATCGGAGTGGCATGTCTGAACGTCCAGGGTGGCAACTCCGAAACCGGAATGGCGTGTCTGAACGTTCAGGGTGGCAACTCCGAAACCGGAGTGGCGTGTCTGAACGTTCAGGGTGGCAACTCCAAAATCGGAGTGGCGTGTCTGAACGTTCAGGGTGGCACTTGTAACTTTACAAAGGCATGTCTGAACGTTCAGGATGGTACTTGTAACTTTACAAAAGCACGTCTGAACGTTCAGGATGGCACTTGTAAAATTTTTGGCTGTTTTTGAAGCAGTCCCGGATAGTCAGTTTTTTTTTCATAAAGCTGTTTGAAGCAAGATGTTGTTGGCAGGAGGTTAAGGTTCTGTCTATTTTTACCGCATGAGCATTTCACTCCTCGGCATCCGACACCACGGCCCCGGCTCCGCAAAGGCCGTCCTCTCGGCCCTCGAAGCCAACCCGCCCGACTGCCTGCTTATCGAGGCTCCCGCCGACAGTGAGCCAATGGCCTCCCATATTCAATCCTTCAATCCTTCAATCCTTCAATCCTTGGCTCCTCCGGTCGCCATGCTCATCTACGACCCCAAAGACCTCGCACGGGCCAGCTACCTGCCCTTTGCCGAGTTCTCGCCGGAGTGGCAGGCCATTGCGTTTGCAAAGCAGCACAACATCCCCGTCCGCTTCATGGACCTGCCGATGGAACTGCACTTCGCCCTCGACGAGGCCGAGCGGCAGAACCCGCAAGCGGCACTGGAGTTGTTGGAAAAAATGACGCCCGAAGAGCGCCAGTTCCGGGCCGACCCGATGGGGCACCTCGCTAGATTGGCGGGCTACACGGACAGCGAGCGCTGGTGGGAGGCTATGTTCGAGAGCGCTGGGAACGGGGCGGAGATTTTCGCAGCCATTGCGAAGATGATGGCCGCCCTGCGGGAGGGCACCGAGGAAAGCGCCCGCACCCTGCAACGAGAGGCGTACATGCGCCAGACCATCCGGCAAGCGCAAAAGGACGGCTTCCAAAACCTCGCCGTGGTGTGCGGGGCATGGCACGTACCCGCCCTCGAAAACATCGAAAAACAAAAGGCCAGCGCCGACGCCGCATTGCTGAAAGGCATCAAAAAGATAAAGACCACAGCTACTTGGATTCCGTGGAGCTACGACCGGCTAACGTTCAGCAGCGGCTATGGGGCCGGCATCATCAGCCCGGCATGGTACGAACTCATTTTTACCGAAGGAAAACACGCCGCCACGCATTGGATGGTACGGGTGGCCATGTTGCTCCGCAATGAGGATTTGGATGCCTCGTCCGCCCATGTCATCGAGGCGATAAGGCTGGCCGAGGCGCTTTCCACCATGCGGGGGCTGGCGCTGCCGGGCATTGACGAACTGCGGGAGGCAGCCGTCACCACCATTTGCGAAGGTGATGCGGAGAAATTGCAACTCATTGAAAATAAGTTGGTTATGGGGCAAAAAGTGGGCAGTGTGCCCGACAATATCCCCGTCGTGCCGCTCCAGCGTGACATCGAGCAGTGGGTGAAAACGACCCGCCTCACCAAGTATTGGGAAAGCCCCGACGAGGAGTGGCTCGGCGCCACCGCCACTGCGCCACAGGGCGGCATTGACCTTCGGGAAGAGTCCGGCCGGATGAAGAGCTACCTGCTGCACCGCCTCCACCTGCTCGACATCCCGTGGGGCCGCCTCATGGAACTGAACCGCCACCAATCGGCGGGCGGCTTCAAGGAGTTTTGGAAAATGAAATGGTCGCCAGACTTCGCCATCCGCATCATCGAGAAGGGCGCCTGGGGCAATACCGTGGAGGAGGCCTGCACACGGTTTTTGAAGCAAAAAACCGAGGAGACCACCACCCTGCCCGCCCTGACCACGCTCGTGAAACAGACGTTGAACGCCGATTTGCCGGCGGCTTTTGACCTGTTGCTCCGCAAATTGGAGAACCTCGCCGCCCTCGCCACCGATGTTTATCACTTGATGGAGGCACTGCCGCCGCTGGCGCAAATCGTGCGCTACGGCAATACCCGTGGCACCGACGTGCGGGCCGTGGAGCAGGTGGTGCAGCACCTCGTGCCCCGCATCTGCATCGGCCTGCCCGCCGCCGTGCCCAACCTTGACGAGGACGCCAGCCGGGAGGCCCACGAACGCCTGATGGGCGTACACCGTGCGCTCGGCCTGCTCAACGACCCTGCTTTTTTCGGCCCGTGGTACGACTGCCTCGCCGCCATCGCCGACAACGGGCGGGTAAACGGCATCCTGACCGGGGCCTGCACCCGCATCCTTTTCGACAAGAAAATCCGCTCGGAAACCGACACCGCCACTCGGATGAGCTATGCCCTCAGCCCCGCCACCCCGCCGCTCGAAGCCGCCCAGTGGCTCGAAGGCTTCCTGCAAGGCAGCGGCCTGCTGCTGCTGCACAACAATGTCTTATGGAACCTCCTCGACGCCTGGGTGGACGGACTCACCTACGAGACTACCTTCCGGGGAACGTTGCCGATGCTGCGGCGCACCTTCTCCCGCTTCCCTGCGCCGGAGCGGGAAAGGATGCTGGGGTTGGCGAAGCAGGGGCAGGTGGTGGAAAGGGTGATGGAAGTGGTTGATTATGAGGAGGGAAGAGCGGGGAGGGTGGTGCCGGTAGTGCGGAGGTTGTTGATAGGGGAAGGGGTAAAAAATTAGCGGTGACAGCTTTTTGGAAAGGTGTTACCACTTGGCTCAAGTCAATACCAATTCATCCTCCTGCATGGCTATTTTCAATTTGACATCTGCATTCAATGCTTTGAATATTTTCAAAATGATGGCAAGCGAAAAATTGTTGGTATTGCTTTCGATTTTGGAAATCTGCGCTTTTTGGACGCCTATCAATTGACCCAATTCTTCTTGGGTGAGGTTGCGTTTTTTCCTCGTCTCCCGGATGAGTTCGCCCACTAAATCAAGTTTCAACTCAATTTCATAAGCGTCCCTGCGTGGGGAGCCGACCTTGCCGATTAGCTCATCCTTGACTTGGTCAAGCGTATATTTTTTCAATTTTTGATTGGATTGCTTTGTCATTTTTCATCGAAATATTGTTGCCGAAGTTGCTCGGCTTTGTCCATTTCTTTTTCAGGCATTTTTTGGGTCTTCTTCACGATGCCATGAGTGGCAACGACCAAGGTTTCTTGCTTGTCCTCCTTGTCCCAGAAAGCGAGGAGGCGGTATTGTTTTTTGTTGAAATTGGTTCGGAACTCCCAGATTTCGCCCTTCAGTTTTTTGAACAGTTTGGGGTCGTTTACAACGCTTGCTTTGTCAATGTTGTAGATGATTTTTTCTCGTGTTTTATCGTCAAGTGACTGCAAAAAGGTGAATGCTTCTTCGAGAAAAAGGACGTCGAATTTTTTCATGGTCAATGAAAACGAATTTTTTGTTTTGTCAATTTTAATCCTTCCTCTTCTTACGACCTCTTGCATCCAAGTTGGACAAAGATAGGATTTATTTCCAAATTTGGAAACAATATGCAATTATTTTTCTGCCTTTTACCCGGCAGCCTTCTTCAACCTTCTTGTTACAAGTTTGATTTTAGCATCCATCGCCACAAGCTTACACCCTTCACCCCGGCACCCTCACCTCCACCCCAAACCCCTTCAGCAGCTCAGCCAACTGCCGGAGGAAATCCCGTTTCATGTACTCGAAATTCTCAATGGCATTCGCATCCGGCTCGTCAAACCCTTTGTGATAGGCAATCATTTTGATTACCTTTTCGATTTGCTGGAGGGTCATCGTAATTTCCTTGATTTTGCTATTGGTTCGCATGGCTCATGATTCTTGGTTTCGAGCACTAAAGATAGCGATTGAAACAAATATTCTCCAAACCAAAACAAATAAGTGCAAGGCTGGCAAAAAACTCCGCCCAACTACAAAAACACAGCCCCCCCCCTTGCTTTTTCGCAAAATTGGTCTGATATTTTCCCCTAATATCACAGCGGCGCTGGTTGCCGTAACCCTGCTCCGCCATTGACCCAACAACTCCCAGGCACAGTTTGAAAAACCTGCACCTACCGACATTGCCGTTAGCCCACTTGGCAGGCCAACACGAAGCCCGGCAGCTATTGGCGGCCCTGCTCCGCATTGTCGGGCCGCACCGCCTCGACCTGGCCGCCGAACTGCTGAACAAGACCCTCGACGAGGCCGCAGCCCATCCTTGGTTCCGCATCCCTTCCAACCCCATGAGCTACCTGCTGGCCATTGCGCAGCAAAAAGCGCTGGAGACCGTGCGTCAACAGAACCTGCTGGGAAAGCTATCAGGAGAAGTGAACCTCGCCGTGGCGTCGGGCAAGCCCTTGGAGGACATTTTCCAAGCCATTTTCGAGGAAAAAACGCTGGAAGACAACCGCTTGGCACTGCTATTTACTTGTTGCCACCCATCGTTGCCGCTGTTGCTGCGCAAGGCGCTGGTGCTGAAAACCAATTTCACTTTTTCGGAAAAGGACATCCAGCACTTCCGCCATTCCGACGACCTCGCCGTGCTACGGGAACTCGAACATGCGCCAGAACTGCTCCAGCAGGAAGGCGTACAATGTGAGGTGCCAACCTCGGATGCGTTCGAGCAGCGGCTGGCCACCGTGCTGGAAACGGTGCATGCGTTGTTCATGGACGGCTACGAGCACTCGGAACTGACCATCTTCGCCCGCCGCTCTTTCTGCGACACGGCCTTCCAAGCGGGTAGCCTCTTGCTCTCGAACCCTGCCACGCAGTGGCCCATCGTGCTGGCTTCCATGTCGGTGCTGTGCCTGTTGGCCGCCCGCTTTGAGCCACGGCGGGGCAGGCCGCCCTCGTTCCTGTTTTTGGATGAAAAAAACAGGGCAAAGTGGAACCCTGCGCTGATTGACCAAGGCGTGGCCCTCTACGAGCAGGCGGGCGAACCCGACCACCCCGACGAGTACCACCTGCTGGCCCGTGTGCTGATGGAGCACACGCTGGCGCCCCACCCTCGCTTCACGAACTGGGAGCGCATCGTGGAGCAATTGGATTTGCTGCTAAGCACCAGTCCCAGCTACTACTACCATCTTTGCTATGCCTACGCCCTGGCCAAGTACCAGCAGCCGGAAATGGCCATACAGCACCTGTACGCTGCCCCCGGCTTCGGCGACCACCTGCCGGAGGACTGGCTGACGAATGCGCTCATGGGCGATTTTTTCCGGCAGGCCAAAAACCTGCGGGAATGCGCCCGGCACTACCAAGTTGCACAGCAAAAAGCACCCACGATGGCGCTGAAGAAGTTGATACACCGGAAGATGTTGGGGTTGGCCTCTAATAAAAAAGGGGGCAAGAAAAAATTGAAATGGTGACTTACCCCATCCGCTGCCGCACTGTCTCGTACAGCATGACCCCCGCCGCAACCGACACGTTCAGCGAATCCGTCGTGCCTTTTTGCGGGATGAGGAAACGGTCGTCCACCCGGTCGAGGAGGGAGGGGTGAATGCCTTCGTCCTCGGAGCCGAGGATGAGGGCGACGGGTACTTTGAGGTCGGCGTCAAAGATTTGCTTTTGGGCCTTGAGGTCGCTGGCCAGCACATAGACGCCGGAGTGTTGGAGGTATTCAACGGAGGTGACGAGGCTGTTTTCCCGACAAACGGGCAGCCGGGTGAGTGCCCCTGCGGAGGTCTTGATGGCGTCGGAATTGATGAGGGCGCTGCCCGATTTGGGCACTACGATGGCATGGGCGCCGAACACCTCGGCAGAACGGGCAATGGCACCGAGGTTTCGCACGTCGGTGATGCGGTCGAGGAGGAGGAGCAACGGCGTCTCGCCTGCTTCAAAAATGCCGGGCACGACGTTGTCCAGGCGGGCATAGTCCAACAAGGCCAGAAAGCCAACGACGCCTTGGTGGTTGCCCTTCACCATGTGGTTCATGCGTTCCTTGGGCACGTATTGCAGCGGCACGTCGTTTTCCTTGCATCGCTTGCGCAATTCCCGCTCGAAATCCCCCGTCACGCCCTGTTGGAGGAAGATTTTATCGAACTGCGCCCCCGACTCCAGTCCGTCCATGACCGGGTGCCGGCCAAATACCAAGGTGTTTTTTTCTTGAAATGCCATTGTTCTCCGTTAAAATTGGACGCAAGGTAGGGAATTATCGGATTGCGGATTTCAGATTGCGGATTGGGGCAGACGGACTATGTTTGCAAGCAAGTGGGATTCAACCTAAAAGCCTTATGTTTGTAACCAGTCGCCCCAACAATGAAGCCATGAAACCATGCATCAATGAAACCGTGAATCAATGAACCACATCTCCATCAAAGGCTTATCCGTTTCGTACGACAAGAAAATCGTGCTGACGAACATTTTTCTGGAGCTTGAGCCGAGCAATGTCTATGGCGTCATCGGGCCGAACGGGGCGGGCAAATCCACGCTGTTCAAGGCCATTTTGGGCTTGGTTGACCTCAACGCTGGGCATATCACGGTGGACGGCCAACCCATTGCAGAGCAGCGAAAGAACATCGTCTATGTGCCGCAACGGGACGACGTGGACTGGGACTTCCCCGCCACGGTGATGGACATCGTATTGATGGGCCGCTACCCGCACAAGAAACTGCTCCAGCGCCTCGACAAACATGACAAGGAAGCGGCGCTCGCTGCCCTTCGGGAAGTGGGCATCGAACATTTGAAAGATAGGCAAATCGGGGAGCTATCGGGCGGGCAGCAGCAGCGGGTTTTCATCGCCAGGGCACTGTGCCAGGGCGCTGGCGTGCTCATGCTCGACGAGCCGTTCGTGGGGGTGGACATCACCACGGAGGAGAAAATCATCGGCATCTTGCGCAGGTTGGCCAACGAGGGCAAGCTGCTCATGGTCGTCCACCACGACCTGTCCACGGTGCGCTCCTATTTCGACAAGGTCATTCTCGTCAACCAGCGCCTGATTGCCAGCGGCGATACGGATTCCACTTTTACGAATGAAAATATCGGCAAGGCGTATGGCGGGCAGTTGCCGATTTTGCAGAAGACGGGGATGGTATAGGGCCATTACTACCGAGGCTATTTTATCCAAACCTTTTTGGTGCCCAGCATCCTTCCTTCGGAAAAAACGGCCACGTAATACACCCCTGCCGCCAGTTCTGGCAAAGCAAAATTCCCCTCGTTCATTCCACCCATTTTTTGCGAAGCAACCAAGCGGCCTTGTGCATCCAGCAGGTTGATGGTCAATGGCTTGGCATTTTCCAACCCTGAAAAGCGCAGCCGCAGCGAGCGGTGGCTGCTGTCCGGTATGACCTCGAAGTTGAAAGCGGGCAGTGCTTCCGTCACTGCATTTATCCCCGTATAATTATGCTCCATCCAGCCCATGCCGCCCGTGGGCAGCAGGTTGTTGTCGAAATCGAAAAACGTGGCGTGTTCTTGGTGCGAGCCTTGCCCCCATTGCGTGGAGCAAGAGGAACTGACCCATGCGGGTTCCCAATAAAACACGGCGGAGGCACCTCGGTTGATGACCTCCTGCGTCATGTCCACGAGCCAGCGGCGCTGGTTTTCGGGGCTGGCGGGGGCGTAGTCGGGATGGGTTTCGGAGATGATGTTGTTGGCGGCGTCGTTGCTGGCAGTCGTCCAGATATAGCCTGTTTCAAAAATCATGACCTCCTTGCCAGGGTAGGTTAGCCGAAGCTGCGCAACGGCGTTGCCTGCATCGGCGATGTCGGTGGGCTTGTGCCAGGCCCAGTAGTACGACATGCCGAGCACGTCGAAGTCGGTGACGCCGTTGCTCCAGAAGCCTTGCGTGAGCCATTCGGCCTTGGCGGGGTCGGCCGCATGGAGGGCGACCTTGATGGGCTGCCCGGCTTGGTTTTCCACCTCCCGCACGGCTTCGATGGCTCGCTTGAAGAGGGCGGCATTGCGGGGCCAGTCGAGCGACCAGCCAGCGGCATCCACCTGGGGGGAGAGGAGGATACCCTTGTTGGTTTCGTTGCCAATTTGCACCATTTCGGGCAGCAGGCCATCGGCATGGAGGGAGAGCAGGGTGTTTTTCACATAGTTATACAAGGAGTCCTTGAGCAGGGGCAGGTTGTTCACGACACCTTCCCATGCGGCGGGCACCCGCTGTTTCTGGGGGTCGGCCCAGTTGTCGGAGAGGTGGAAGTCGAGGAGCACCTGCATGTTGGCGGCCTTGGCCCGCAGAATGCTTCGGCGCACATCGGCGAGGTCGGAGTAGCGGTGACCGCTGTTGAGGTTGTCGTACCAAGCCGGGGTGTGCCAGAGGCGCAGGCGCACGATGCCGCAGTTGTGGTCGGCGAACAACTGGTAGGGGTCGGCAGGCTGGCCATTCTCCTTGTAAACGACGCCGCAGTCTTCCATTTCGTTGACGTAGGAAAGGTCATTGCCGAAAAGAAAGGTTTGGGCGGTGGTTTCATGGAGGAAAAGGAATGCGGCGAGGATGGCCAGTATTTTGATTTTCATCGAAAAGGATTTTGGCAACTACTTAGCAGTGTGTGTTTTGGGGTAAAAATTGAAAATATTTATCCCAAAACACCCCAAAATCTGGTAGGAGGGAAAAAATGAAATTTCTTCTCTCCTACCACCCCTTCCAAAGTAGCTACAGATTTTGGTGGAAAAATAGGAAAATCGCAGTTGATGGGGCGGCATTGCGGAGCAAAAAAACGAAGGTGAAGCGGGGCAGCATGATTTGTTGGAGTATCCCTCCACTCCAATACTGGACAGGAAATCCAGCGATGAACGTTATTTCCAAACCCCTTTCCGAAAGTTGGCAACTTTCGGAAAGGGGTTTGGAAATAACGTTTATTGGGAGCGATTCGGCAGTTTTCTCCCTCAAAAGCCTTGGAGGGCACAATCCAAATAATTATTCCGATTCAAAAACAAAGGGACACACCCATCAGAATTTTAGTCAAAATTATTGCTTTACCCACAAAATCTTAATGCGTGAATAGTTCTTTTTTTTTCTATTGATTATTGTCACCCTACCCTCTGATTTTACTCATCCAGCGGCCATTGTACCCACAGCCATCTTTGCACTGTAACTAAAGTCACTCAGAGATGAAAAAGCTAAGCATCCTTTTCGCATTGTTGATTGCCGGTTTCGGCCTCGTAGCTCAGACGGAATACAAACTTTCCAAAAGCGCTATCAAGATGTCCGGCACTTCGACCTTACATGACTGGACCGCCGACGTGACGAAAGTCAGCGGCAGCGGACAAATGACCTTCACGAACAACGCCCTCAGCGGCATCAAGTCCCTCAATATCACCATGACCACCAACTCCATCAAAAGCTCCAAAGGCGAGACGATGGACAAGAACATGATGAAGGGACTGAAGGCCAAAGACAACCCGACGATGACCTACAACCTGACCAAGGTGACCTCCATTGCCGCCAAAGGCAGTGGCTACACCCTTGAGACAGAAGGCAAACTGACGATTGCTGGCACAACCAAGACCATCAACATGACCGTGACGGCAACCGTTAGCGGCGGCCAAATCACCTTCAAGGGCACTAAAAGCCTGAAGATGACCGACTACAACGTGGAACCTCCGGTACTTTTCCTCGGCACATTGAAGACAGACAACAACGTGAGCATCAGCTTCGACGCAACCTTCGCAAGCACCAGTGTAAAATAAACAACGATTGCATACCAGCCCCGCTGGCCAATACAATCCTTAATAATATCCTTTCACTTTTAATACAACTCATCATGAAAAACTCACTTTCCATCATGAAACTATCGGGGCTCCTTATCGCCCTGTTCGTCCTGCCTATGTTTGCATGGAGCCAGAACGACGTGCAGTACTACCGCCCTTACGACAAGCGTGGCGCCAACATGTTTGAAACCCCTAAATCGGACATGGGGGTTAGCGGCGACTTCAAGGTACGGGTAGGTGCCAATTTTGCGCAGCAGTTCCAAGCATTGGACCACGAGAACAAGGCCGACTCTGTGGCTACCAGCGCTACCGACCCAACCAACAAGAACAAGTTGATTGACCTGTCGAACGGCTTCAACCTTGCTACTGCCAACTTGAACATTGACGCACAATTGGGCGCTGGCATCCGGGTGAACATGATTACTTACCTATCTGCCCGCCACCACCAAGAGGCTTGGGTAAAAGGTGGCTATATCCAGTTCGACGAGCTTTCGTTCTTCAACAGCGATGCAGTTGACAGGATTATGGACAACCTGACCATCAAGGTTGGTCACTACGAAGTGAACTACGGCGACGCACACTACCGCCGCAGCGACAACGGTGCAGCGCTTTACAATCCGTTCGTTGAGAATTTAATCCTTGACGCCTTCAACACGGAAATTGGCAGCGAGCTTATCTTCCAAAAAAATGGCCTTATCGCAGTCGGTGCCATCACCAGCGGTGAAATCAAGGGCGACGTAGTAGCACTCCCAGACCTGAAGCCAGAGGACGTTGACGACTTGTCCAAGAAAAGCCCTGCTTTAGTTGGCAAATTGGGCTACGATAAGCAAATCAATGACGACCTCCGCTTCCGCTTGACGGGTTCTACCTACTACACTGCCAGCTCCCGCTCCAACAACATCTATGGTGGCGACCGTGCCGGCTCACGTTATTACCTCATCATGGAAAACACTGCCGCCAAAACGGACGCCAACTTCTACTCCGGTAGGCTCCGCCCAGGCTACAGCGACAAGGTGTTCTCCTTTATGATCAACCCTTTCATCAAGTACAAAGGCATCGAGTTCTTCGGTACTTATGAAAACGCCAACGGTAGGACTTCCGCTGAGAAAGATATGAGGAACGCAACCCAAATTGCCGCCGACCTTATCTTCCGCTTCGGCAAAGAAGAGAACTTCTACCTCGCAGGCCGCTATAACACCGTGAAGGCTGAATTGGCCGTCCAGAAAGTAACAACCCCTACGGGAATTGTTGAATACTTCGGCGATAAGAACCCAGTAACAATCAATCGCATCGAAATCAGCGCAGGTTGGTTCTTGAACAAAAACATCATGGCCAAAGTGGCCTACATTGACCAAAAGTACGAAAAGTACCCATCTATCAATATTAATAGAGAGGGCAAGTTCAACGGCTTTATGATTGAAGCAGTCGTGGGCTTCTAAGGCAACTGAGAATTAGGGGTTGATGAAAGTTTTATACAAAGTTTATTTTCCCGAACCCCTTTTTGAAGAAAAGTATTTGACGAAAAGCTCCAGTTGCCTTAGGGTAGCTGGAGCTTTTGCTTCGAGAACCCATTTCAAATGCTTATATTCACAACCCCAAACAGCCATCATCCAAAGCAAGCGTCATGAAAAAGCTGACAAAATCGGCCATCATCCTTAGCTTATCCCTCATCGGCCATGCCATGATGGCCCCTGCTCAACCACTTGCCATGAACACGAAGAAATTGAGCGTGGAAAAGACCTTCCGCATCAACCCCAAGAGTGTGCTCAAGCTCGACGGCAAGACCAACGTCAACAGCTTTACTTGCGGCTGCAAAGAGACTTTCCAGCCTCAGCAACTGTTGGTCGAACCTCCCGCCGACGGCAGCCCCAGCACGGTTTTCCGTTCCGCAACTTTGAAGCTAAACATCAAATCGCTCGACTGCGGCAACCCCATCATGAACAAAGACCTGCAAAAAGCCCTCAACGCCAAAGAGCACCCCAATATCAGCATTGAACTGTTGAAGGTAGAGCAGGATAAGTGCAACCGCCTCACCGAACTGAAGGACTGGGTAAAAATGAAGGCCCTCACCAAAATCAGCCTGAACGGCCACAGCCGGGAGTACTGGATAAACATCACCGCCAAAAAAGCTGGCCCCAACCAATACCGCTTCATTGGCACGAAGACCATCAACATGACCGACTTCTGCGTGACGCCGCCCGTGGCTCTCATGGGTGCCATCAAGGTAAAGGACGAGATTGCGATTAACCTTGATTTGGATGTGAGCGTGGAGTAATTACCCCTCATACCGCTCATCCTTCCGCCACGCCAGCTTTTCCATTTTCACTACCTCGATGGAGGGGAACCCGTACTCCTCCGCCACCTTGCCTTCGATGCGGTAGATGCCCTTGCCCCGAAACGGCGACAGCTTGACGAAGGCCGGGAAATGGGTGGTATCGAAAAAATGCCCCTCCCGGTCGAGCCAGGTGCCGAAGTACATCAGCTCGCCCTTCACCGTGCGCACGTCCTTGCGGCAGACATAGTAGCCTTCGATGACGATCATGCGCCCAACCAGCCCCTTCAATTGCGCAGCAAAAGCATTGGTGTAAGGCCCATTTTTTTCCAATAAATCGAAAGGGGGGCGCAGGGGGAATCCCAGCAGCTCTATTTCATCGAAAGCCTGGTCGTACTCGCCTTCTGCCAGTTCCGGCAAGTCGAAGGTTTCGTGGCCGTCATCGAACAGCAGTTCCATGCCCATGGCCATGCCCTTGGGCATCTTGGGATTGAACACGGCGTTCTTCTCCCATAGGAGCTGGCACTTGGTCATGCCCGTGAAGCGGAAGGCCCCGATGCGGATGAGGAGGTCGAGTTGGCTGGAACCGATGTCCACCCGGTCGGTGAAGTCGCCGAGGCTGCGGAAGGTGCCGCCCCGGCTGCGCTCGGCTACGATTTTAGAGGCAGTCGCCCGCTCCAATTGGCTCAGGTGGATGAAGCCGATATGGATGTCCTTGCCTTCGATATTGGTCAGGTACTGGCTGCGGTTCACGCAGGGGGCGTGGATGCTGGCCCCGGCCATGCGGGCCTCGTGGAAATAGTATTCCGTGTGGTAAAAGCCCCCGAAATTGTTGATGACCCCGACCATGAACTCCAGCGGGTAGTGCGCCTTCAGGTAGAGGCTCTGTAAGCTCTCCGCCGCAAAACTGGCCGAGTGCGCCTTGCAGAACGAGTAGCCAGCGAAACTCTCTATCTGCCGCCACACCTCGTTGGTCAGCGTATCGGGGTAGCCCCGCTCCTTGCAATTGCGGAAGTATTTCTCCTTCAGCAGCCTGAACTTTTCGCTGTCCCGCTTCTTGCCCGTCATCATGCGGCGCAGCACGTCGCTCTCGTCGAGGCCCAGCCCGGCGAAGTGGTGCACGATTTTCATTACATCCTCCTGATAGACCATCACGCCGAAGGTCTCGCCGAGGTGCTCCTTAAAAACGGGGTGCAAGTGCTCAAACCCGTGCGGCGAGTGGAAGCGCTTGATGTATTCCCGCATCATGCCCGACTTGGCCACACCGGGCCGGATGATGCTGCTGGCGGCCACGAGGTGTACATAATCCTGGCAGCGCAGCTTGTGCAGCAGCCCTCGCATGGCAGGGCTTTCGATGTAAAAGCAGCCCATGCAGTTGCCGCTCCGCAATTGTGCCCGCACCCGCTCGTCCTGCTTGATGGCGGCGAGGTCGTGTACGTCCACAGCCCGACCCTGGTTCCGCTTCACGAGGGCCACGGCGTCCTTGATGTGGCCGAGGCCCCGTTGCGACAGCACATCGAACTTGTGGAAGCCGAACTCCTCGGCATGGTACATGTCGAAATGGGCGATGGGGAAGCCCTTGGGCATCATTTGCAGCGCAGTATGGTAAAAAATGGGCCGCTCCGAGATGACCACGCCCCCCGCATGAATGGAGAGGTGGTTGGGGAAGCCGTGGAGGAGGCGGGCAAAGTGAAGGATTGAAGAATTGAAGGATTGAGGGATTGAAGGATTTACGATTGCGGATTGTGGATTGCGGATTGCGGATTGGGTATCGGAGTTGGGTGGGAGGTTTTTGTGGGTTGGGGTAACAGGGTCTGGCTGGCCATTTACCAAAGGTTTTTGGGTTGTGCTTCGCCTCCAATCCGCAATCCGCAACCCGTAATCCGCAATCCCCATCCCTGCTTCCGGCGTCCTCACATCCTCCGTATCCGTCGCCTTTAGGATGTCGTCGGCAAAGCGGTCAATCTCCTCTTTGGGCAGGCCTAAGACCTTGCCCAGCTCTCGCACGGCAGCATTGAACTGGAAGGTGCTGTAGGTGGCCAGCAGGGCCGTGTGCTCCCGCCCGTAGCGCTTGAAGATATAGTCGGTCACGTCGTCCCGCTCGTCCCAGGAGAAGTCAATGTCAAAGTCGGGCGGCGAACTGCGCTGTGGGTTGATGAAGCGCTCGAAATAGAGGTCGAGTTCCAGCGGCTCCACGTCGGTGATGCCGAGGCAATAGGCCACAATACTATTGGCCCCGCTACCCCGCCCGATATGGTGGTAGCCTGCGCTTTGCGCATAGCGCACAATGTCCCAAGTGATGAGGAAATAGGCGCAGAAGTCCATTTCACGGATGACCTTGAGTTCTTTCTGCACCCGGTCGAGCGCCTTGCGGTTTAGCTCCCCTTTAGGGGCAGGGGGGTACCGCCGTTGGCAGCCATTTAAAGTCAGTTTTTCGAGCAGTTTGAAATCCCCTTCCTTGCCTGCCCCCGTGGGGCTGCCCGTGAAAGCTATCCGGTTGATTTGCAGCCCTTCTTCAAAGCTGATTTCGCAGGCATCCACCAGCCGCTTGGTGTTTTCGATGATTTTGGGATAGGCGGCGTAATAGGACTCCAGCGTTTCGGGGTAAAGCAGCATCTCCGTCTTCTTGGCGGTGTCCTTCGGTTCCAGTTTGGTGATGAGGGTGTTCTGGTCAATGGCCCGCAACATGCGGTGAAGCTCGTAGCCTTCGTCATCTAGGAAGGTGGCTGGGGCGAGGATGAGGAGCTTGTGCGGGTGGTTTTTTACCTCGGAGGAATAGAGCAGATGCACGTGTTCTGGTCGTATGCCAAGGTATTCATGCTCCTTGAACTGGGCGATGGGTTTGATGAGTTTGGGGTAAATAATGGTGATTGGTGATTGGTGACTGGTGATTGGAGCGTCGAAATTGTCGGGCAGTGCTCTGTTGTCAATGGAATGGTCGCTGAGGTACTTGCAGAGGTCGTGGAAGCCCTCGGCGTTGCGGGCGATGCCTGTGTAGAGCCGCTGGCCGTCCCGCCGGAAGTCAATGCCGAGCAGGGGCTTGATGCCCTCCCGTTGGCACAGCCGCACGAACTCGCCGGCACAAGAGGTGTTGTTGATGTCCGTCAACGCCAATGCCCCGATGCCCCGCCGCTTGGCGGCCAGCACCAGCTGCTCCGGCGACAGGGTGCCGTAGCGCAGGCTGAAGTAGGTATGGCAGTTCAGGTACATGGGCTTTTGCTTCGCAATGGCTTGGTTGATAAGGGTTGATAAAAGCTGATAGGGGTTGATAAGTGCTGGTTATCAATCTTTTATAAACCATCATTAACCCTATCAATCTTCAAGGGAATCCGTTTTCTCGTATGCTCAGGTGCGAAGCAGTGGGTGGGTGAGTGGGCGCAAAATTGAAACAATTTATTTTATTTTGCAAATATTTGTTTCAATACAGATTGCGTTTTACACGTTTACTGAAAACTTGCCTTTATTGCCGTATTTTTGCCAAAGACATCCTGCACGAATGATTCAATCCATCGAAATAGAGAACTTCAAGAGCATCCGCAACCAGCGGGTGGAGTTGGGAAATTTGAACATCCTCATCGGGCCTAACGGGGCGGGGAAGAGCAATTTTATTAGTTTGTTTCGGTTTTTGAAGCATTTGAGTGAGCAAGAATTGGAAGAGTATATTTATCAATCGGGGGGAATCAATCTTTTTCTATTCAAGGGTTTTGAAGAAAGCAATTTTATTAAAGGTGAATTGCTTTTTATGGGAAAGCCTGATTCTGAAAAACGCCCATTGTTTGGATTCAAGATAATTTCCGATGGAGAATCATTTCAATTCGATACTGAAACAGCCAGTTACTCGAAGTATTATGCCAATGACGTACGTGTAGCATGGGCCCTTCAGGTTGATGGACGAAAAGAGTCTGCTTTGAAAGAAAAAGCGAATAGTAGCACTGATGGAAAAGAGAAAGCGGATACTCGAATAGTTTACGACAATTTAAAAGACATCCGCATCTACCACTTCCACGACACCAGCGACAATGCCCAAATCAAACTCCCCCAAGACATCGAGGACGTTTACCACTTCAAGGCCGAAGGCGAAAACCTTGCGCCTTTCCTGCTTTTGCTGAAGGAACAATATTTTGATGCTTACCTGAAAATAGTAGAAACGGTGCGCTTGGTCTATCCATTCTTTCACGATTTTGTTTTGGAAGAAAGCCCACGGGCAAAGGGCAAGGTCGTGCTGCGCTGGAAGGAGAAAGGGAACGGCATCACCTACACTGCCCGGCAGGTTTCTGACGGCACGCTCCGCTTTATCTGCCTTGCCACACTGCTCATACAACCTGCGGGCACGGCCTACGTGCCCCGGACGGTCATCCTCGACGAGCCTGAACTGGGCTTGCACCCTTTTGCCATGCATGTGCTGGCGGAGCTTATCCAAAAAGCGGCGCGAGAGAAGCAAATCATCATCGCTACGCAAAGCGTCAGCCTTATCAACTACTTCACCCCAAAGGATTTGCTCATCACCGAGCGGACGCCCGAAGGCGCCACCGAGTTCCGACGCCTGAAGGATGAGGACTTTGCTGCTTGGCTTGACGACTATTCCTTGGGGCAGCTTTGGGAGAGCAACGTCTTTGGCGGGCGGCCCTGAAAAAACACACCTACCTGATATGGCGAACATCTTCATCATCGTCGAAGGCCAAACAGAAGAGCAGTTTTACAAACGCTTGGTTCAGAACGAGTTCCGAAACGAGGACGGCAGCTATCGGCATTATTTCCAAGTCGTTGTGATGCCTTCAAAAAAGAACGTTTACGGGCGAGGCCAAAAAGGTGGGCGAATCAACTTTGATGTCTGCACGGACAATATCCGGCGTTTTTTGCGGGAGGCTTCCCACTGCGACTTAATACTCCTGGTGTTTGATTATTACGGGCTGCACGATTCTTTCAGAACACACCTTACGGGAGCACATGGAACTTTAACGCAAAAAATCATTGCTATACAGGACAGGCTGGAAGCCGAGATAAATATGCCGCAGTTCAAGTTCCGCTTGCAGGTGCATGAGTTTGAGGCTTACCTATTTTCAACCCCAGAGGTGGTAGCAAAGCATTTTGGGCAAGCCGACAAAACAGCTGCGTTGAACCAAATACTGAGCGCCTTTGACAACAACCCCGAACTCATCAACAATGACCCCGACACGGCACCTGCCAAGCGGCTGATGGGGCTTTTCCCAAATTTTGGAAAGACCACTGACGGCGTACTTATCGCCCAGAAAATAGGGCTTCCCACCATTCGCTCCTGTTGCCATTGGTTCAATCAAATGTGCAGCCTTTTCGACGGGTTGGATTGACTTGTTACCTAAACGTCCTCGCCTCTTTCCCCACAAAATAATTCGCCACCAAACTGTACAGCAACACGCCCAGTGCGAACAGCCCCATCGCCATTCCCGACTCGGTGAACACCCAAGTCAGTGCAAGGGCGGCCAGCGCAGCAGCGTAGAGCAGCAGGTTGCGGCGGGAACTTGTGTCCTCCGGGATGTTGAACGCCCCGCCCGCCGGAATCATCAGGATGCCCAGTGCCAGCCCAAGGCGGAAGGCCAGTTCGTTGTCCGTGAGGAAATAGGCTGCGAAGGAAAGCAGGCTCGCCAGACCCAGCCCGCCCACCAGGTTGGAGCCGAGCCGCTCGTCGGGGCTGAGGGCGTGCTTGCCCAAGGGGTGCAGGCGCAGGAACAGGTTGGAGAGCGGCTTCGCTATCCAGCTCGAAAAGGCGAACACCACGTAAAACGCTGCCAAGGGATAGACCAAGGGCTTCAGCGCCGGGTAGTTCTCGCCCAGGCTCAGCAGCAGCCGGTAGAGGACGTAGGCCCCGATGACCACCGCCCATTGTCCTTGTTGCTGCAATTTGTTCATCCAGAGAAAGTATTTCAGGATGCCCCGGTACAGCAGGTTCTTCCCTTTGATGGCTTCTTTCAGGCCGTTGCGGGCATAGTCGTTGTCCGGCTCCAGGCGCAGGGCTTCGAGGAAGTGGCGCACGGCCTCGTCGTAGTGGTCCTGCTCGATGGCCACCCAGCCCTTGTTGGCGTGGGAGTCGCTGCTTTCGGGGGCCTTGTACAGGGCATAGTCGAGGGTGGCGGCGGCATCGGCCTTGCGGTTCAGCTTCACGAGGGCCTGTGCCCGCAGGTTAATGAGGTCCACGTCCTCGGGGTCGAGTTCGAGGCCGTGCTCGGTCTCTTCTAGGGCCAGCGCCCAGTTTTCCTGGAAAAAGGCAATCTCGGCCCGCAGTTGGAAGAAGGCGGGCACGTAGGGCGCCAACCGCTGCCCCTCCTCGATGGCCGCTTTTGCTTTCGCAAAATGCTTATTGTAAAAACAGCCCCTGCCCAGCACCAGGTAGGCCATCGGGTCGTCGGGCGAAAGGGACACGGCCCGCTCGGCCAGTTCCAGGCCCTCCGCAAAATTCCTTTCGTTCAGCTTGCAGATGGCCAGCAGGAGGTAAGCCTCCCCGTCTTCGGGGTCGTTGGCGATTGCCTTGCGGGTTTCGGCCTCTGCTTCTGTGTAGCGGTTGAGTTCCAATAGGTGGCGGGCACGGTCGAGGTATGGGTTCATAATGGGCTTGCTGTTGTTGGTTTAGATTTCTATGTTTTCAAGCAATTGGTAATCAAGAGTTTGAACAATTTTTTCAAGAGTCGTCCTCACTGTCCGCTAATTGTATGAAGTCCGTTATGAACTTCACGACGTTCCCGTTCTTATCGCAACCAACATACCGTGGGTATAGCCCGTCGCCATAGCCTGAGCCAAACATGATGATATTTCCATTGGCTTTTTCTAGTTTATAATTAACCCAATCTTCTCCTCTCGAACTTTGGGGCACATCTTTGTTGGCCTTGAAATATGGTCCTAAGACGTCTAAATAGAAATTGGCGTTATTGTCCTTTTTATAAAAATCCTGTATTTCTTCTTCATAGATTTTGAATGTCTCAAAATCCGCAAAGCAGCCAAGTCCATTTTCGACCGGGTATAGGCCATTCAGCCTTTTTTCAACATCGTCGGCCAACAAATCTTCAGGTATCAAGGACATTTCCCAATATGCAGGGATTTCATCCTTGACGCTCAACTCTGCGTATGCCACGCGGCCTGCAAAATCGTCTTCAAGCCCGATATACAGGTAAACTGGGTAATCACCCTTGGCTATTGCCCAATTTTGCGGCAACCCCAACTCCCTGTACAGAGGGTCGGCACATACCACCTTACCTGTGGGCAAATGAAGTTGCCCCGCCAAAAACCTGTCATAGTATCCATTGCTTTTTAGGTCGTGAAAGTCAGCATAACTGAATGTTGTTTCATGCCCGAACACGGATTGGGAAACGGTTTTCTTAACAAAATCCTGTTTTGACTTTGGCTTGAAGGTTTGTTGCCCCCCCTTTCCCTTGCTTGAAAAAAATGACCAAAAAGAAGCCATAATTGTTGTCGTTGCTCGGTTTTGATGTTTGCCCGCAAGGCATACATCATGGCCTTGGGTTCTATTTTTTAATGCCCAAATACGCCAGAATATCATCATAAAGCCCCGCCTCGTTCGCAAACAGCGCATAGTTCTTCGCCGTCTGGAACCACTCCTTGGTGGTGGCCTTGTGGCGCTTGGCGGCGTCCAGCAGGTCGTCCGTCTCGATGGGCAGGGGCTGGCCCCGGCGCATGGATTCCTCCAACTTCGACTCGATGGCGATGTCCACCACGGCCCCCAGATCGGCACCGGAGAACTCCTTGGTTTGCTGCGCAATGCGGGCGAGGTTGAGGTTGCCGACGGGCTTGCCCTTCATCTTTATTTGCAGGATGGACTCCCGTGCAGGCTCGTCGGGCGGCGGCACGAAGATGATGCGGTCGAAGCGGCCCGGCCTGCGGAAGGCAGGGTCGAGGTGCCAGGGGGCGTTGGTGGCGGCAAGGATGAGGATGCCCTCATTGTCGTGGCCCACGCCGTCCATTTCATCCAAAAACTGGTTGATGAGGTGCCGCCCGGCGCTGTGGCGCATGTCGGTGCGGTTGGCGCCGAGGGCGTCGGCCTCATCGAAGAAGAGGACACAGGGCTTGAGGCTGCGGGCCTTCTGGAAAATGGCGGCGAGGTTGCGCTCGCTCTGGCCGAGGTACATGTCCAATATGTCGCTGATGCCGACGATGATGAAATTGGCATTGACCTCCCCGGCGGTGGCACGGGCGAGGTGCGTCTTGCCGCAGCCCGGCGGGCCGTAGAGCAGGATGCCGCCCCCGATTTTTTTGCCATAAGCCTTGTAGAGGTCGGGGTGGGAAAGGGGGAAGATGATTTTCATGCGGATTTGCTCCTTCACCTTCTCCATGCCGCCCACATCGGCGAAGCCGATTTTCGGGCGCTCGATGTCCACGATGCGCTCGGGGTCGTCCTCGTCGCCAGGGCCGGCGCTCAACTTGATTTTCTCCGGCTCGCTGGGCTGCTGCCGTTGCGAGGCGAGGTTGATTTCCGACTCCAGGAAATTGTCCCGCAGGCTGGGGTCGAGTATGACGGCCTTCTCGTAGGCGTCCTTGGCAGCCACGGCGGCACCCGTTTTTTGCAGTACCTTGGCGTAGAGCAGCCAGACCGATGCGGACGGCTGGCCGGACTCCGTCAGTTCCTCCATGAGGATGAGCGCCACGCTGGTCTTGTTGTTCTTGAAAAATGCCTCTGCCAGCCCGACCTTCAGGCTGTTGTCGTTTGGCCATGCCTTGAGGGCCTCCTTCAACTCGGCTTCCGCCTCGTCGAAGCGGTTGTGCCTGAGCAGTGCGCTGGCGTAGAGCTTGCGGAGCGGCAGGTTGTCGGGCGATGCCTTGATGGCTTCTCGGAGCGTTTGAAGTTCTGTTGTTTCCATGCTTGCCTCAATATGCTTTTGTCATGCCGTTGGCACGGGTGATTCTTCTTTTTACAATAGGACTGCCCTGAGTTCCAGTACCATTTCTTTCATTTTTTCCACCTCTTGCAAAAGCAGCTTTCTGTCATCTGCTGTTAGGTCGGTGGATTGTATGTCCGATTTGATTTGCCTTAACTCTGTAAGGAAAGTTTGTGGTGACATCTTTTTTTTACTTGAATTCATTTTATCAGTTTTGATTATGAAAACTATTCCCCCAGCTTTTTCAGTTCCCTGTTGATGTAATTCATTTCGTCCAAGACGCTATCGAGCCATTGTTGTGTCCCCAGCCTGCCGAGTACTTTCTCGAATTCTTCTGGGTAGCGCCTATAAACTTCCAATTGTTTGGTTAAGAGGTTTAGCCTCATGTATAGTTGTTTGCCCTTTTCGCTCATAGTTGTTCGTTTTGTGAAGTGTTCCCCATGCAAATATAACCTAATTCTCTTGTTTAAATTTTATGTGTTCTTAGTCGCCCTTACTCCCCCTTTACATGGTTGTCTATGCCCCAACAACCTAGAATTGTACTTCGCCTATCTTAAATCTTATAAAATGCTTGCCTCCTCACCGCCCCAGCGCCGTCCCTCGCAGCACCGCCTTCTCCCCGAACCGCCGCCGGATTTTGTCCATGGCCTGTAGCAGCTTGGATGCCTCTTGGGTGTCCTCGAACAGGTTCATTTGGCTATGCCCATGCACGAGGTTCGAGAACTTCACCCCGATGAGGCGCACCAATTGGCGGCGCTGGTAGAGCTTGGCGAAAAGCTCCTTCGCCTGCGCCAGCAGCGGGCCGTCGTGGGCGGTGTAGGGGATGCTTTTTTGCAGCGAATAGGTGTTGAAATCGGTGTAACGTATTTTGACGCTGATGCACGAGGTCAGTTTTTGCTGGCTCCGCAAATCGAAGGCAAGGTGGCCGACCATCTTGGTGAGCTGGCCGTTCAGGAAGTCCACGTCAATGGTGTCCGTCTGGAAAGTGCGCTCCGTGCTGATGCTCTGGCGGTCGTGGTATGGCACGATGGGCGAGTTGTCAATGCCGTTCGCCTTTTTCCAGAGCGATACGCCGTGCTTGCCGAACTCCCGCTCCAGCAGCCGGGGCGGTATTTGCGCCAGCGTGCCCACCTGCCGTACGCCCATCGTGCTCAGTTTCTGGTAGGTCTCCCGCCCCACGGAGGGCAGCTTGCCCACCGACAGCGGCGAGAGGAAGGCCCGCTCCGCTCCGCACTCCACCAGCCGGGCGCCGTTGGGCTTGGCCTCGCCCGTTCCCACTTTCGACACCAGCTTGTTCACCGACAGGCCGAGCGACACGGGCAGCCCCGTCTCCCGCATGATTTTCTGGCGCAGTTCCTGCGACCACCTCCAGCAGCCCACGTACTTGTCCATACCCGCCAGGTCGAGGTAGAACTCGTCAATGGAGGCTTTTTCAAACATTGGCGCTTCCGAATCAATGATGTCGGTGACGAGCTTGGACTGCTTGGCGTACTCGTCGTGGTCGCCCCGCAGCACGAGGGCATCGGGGCAGAGCCGCAGCGCCATCCTGACGGGCATTGCGGAGCGCACCCCGAAGCGCCTCGCCTCGTAACTGCAAGAGGCCACCACTCCCCTATCGCCCACGCCGCCCACGATGAGCGGCCTCCCCTTTAAGGCACTGTTTTTCAGCACTTCCACTGATGCGAAAAAAGCATCGAGGTCGAGGTGCGCCACGGCATTTTGAAACATAATCGTTTTATTTTTTCAAGTTAACGACAAATATAAAACAATATGTTTCAATTGCAGTTGATTTTTATCTTTTAGCCGGATTTTTTGGCGGCGGGCCAAAAGGACGACAACAAATAGTCGCTTGTCAACAGTTTTCCGCAACTTTGCCCATAAACCATCCTGTCTAAATGGAGCAAATCGTCCAGCATTTCTTTGATTATCAACAACTTATCAGCCTGACGCCCTTCGGTTCGGGCCATATCAACGACACCTATCGCCTAGAAATCGTGTCGGGTGGCCAGCCGCAGACCTGGCTGCTACAGCGCCTCAACCACCACGTCTTCCGGCAACCGGAGGCCGTCATGCAGAACATCCAACTCGTTGCGGAGCACCTCGAAAAACAGCCTTATGAACTGAAAATATTAAAGCCACAGCCCACGCTCGACGGCCATTGGCTCTACTACGACCCATCAGGCAACTACTGGCGGGTTTTTTCTTTTTTCGATAAAACGGCATCCTACGAACAGGTGGAAACGCCCGGCCAAGCCCACGCAGCAGCGAAGGCTTTCGGTGCTTTCGCAAGGGCTTTGAATGGCTTGGATGCTTCGCAATTGCAGGCGACCATCCCTAATTTCCACAACGGTCTTTGGCGTTTGGAGCAGTTCCACGAAGCCATCCAGCACGCCCTCCCGGAGCGCCTCACCGAGGCCCGTGCCGAGGTGGATGTCATACTCGCACACCAATCGCTCTTCCAGCAAGTGGCCGACCTGCACCTGCCACTGCGGGCCATCCACCATGACACGAAGGTGAACAACCTGCTCTTCGACGCCGCCTCCGACACGGCCCACCCGACCGCCGTGGCCGTCATTGACCTCGACACGGTGATGCCCGGCATCGTCCTCTCCGACTTCGGCGACCTCGTGCGAACGGCTACCAGCCTCGCCAATGAAGACGAAGCCGATTTATCCAAAATCCATTTCCGGCAGCCGATTTATGGGGCATTGTTGGAAGGGTTCCTCTCCGAAATGGGCGACATACTCACCCCCGCCGAGCGCAGCGCACTGCCACTGGCTGGCCCCTGGCTCACGCTGATGCAGGCCGTGCGGTTTATTGGCGATTATATCGTGGGGGATGTTTATTATAAGGTGAAATATGCGGGGCATAATTTGGTGCGGGGAAGGGGGCAGGTGGCGTTGTTTGAGCAGATGGGATAACTGCCCGCTTAAACAGCTTTAAGCATATAAATCCAGCAGGTTCTTTTACGATTCACATAATTCTACTTTGTTACTTTAGAAAATATTCCGAAGGAACGCTTCAAAGTTTAGGAACACGTCTCGGAACACGTCGCTTTTGTTCCCGCAGTGCGGGAACAAAAGCGACGTGTTCCGAGACGTTGACGGCCTTCTTTCAGGTCTTTAATTTGGAGTTCGCCAAAATAAAAAAGTAGAAATAAAAAAGGCCCGTACCGCTTCATGCGGTACAGGCTTAAAATCCACTTGGTTTCTTGTATAGGGGGTCAATCAGAACTTATCCCTTGCAGAACGACATCCAGTCATAAATGCCTCCGTGCTGGGATTCCCCGTTCGTCAGTTTCAATTCGACAGAGAGCCAAATTGTATAGGCACATTTTTTCAAATTGCCAACAGGTTCAATTGTTGGGGGCGAAGTTTGGGTTTCTAAATTGATTGCTGTGCCAAAGGTCTCGCTGACCGAGCTAACCGGGGCATTGTTGACGAGGTTGTAAGGGCCGCTTGGGCCGTACATCACCAGGCTAACTGCTCCCATGTTCGGGTTGGCGGCCGTGTAGTTAACGTGGATGGCATTCGTGATGGGCGTGCAACCTGTACCGCCACCGCCGCCTATCATCTCTTGGATGTCTATGCAGGCAACACCCAACTCGTCGGAGGTTTGCGGCGTCCATGAGCCGAATTGAGGCACGTTGGCATACACGGTGTTGAACATGGCGATGGGGTTGGACACACCAGCAATTGTTTCAGTGGCAGCATTGCCAGCCTCCCGTTTTACCATCCTGATTTTGAAGTACCTGTTCTGTTGGAGCGCAGCAATGGTGGTGGTGGATTGCCCTTGAACCAAGCCTGCCATGTTTACGCTTAACCCGTTGAGCTTGGCGGTGTTCAGGTTCAACAGTTCGCCGTTTACGTTGGGAGCAAAGTTGGTGGCCTGTGGCACGGCAATCCAGCCGCTGGCATCCACCCCGCCCGACGGGCCAACGACGTAGTCTGTTGTCGGGATGTCGCCAGTGATGGGGTCGGGCAGCCCAAAGAATATACCGATGACTGCGTCGTACATGTCGCCTACCAGCAGTTTCTTCCATGTGCCAATATGTGCCCCACCTGGCCCCAACGTTTCAATCACGTCGAAGCTGTACTCCAATGGGTTACCGTTTAGTTGCTGTGCGAGGTTGCCACGCAGCGCAATCCCGCCATAAAAAGCCTGCCCGCTCGGCGTCTTTCCCGTGGACAGCGCTATCACGTTCGGGTTGCCACTGGCAACTGCCTCGTTGATGAAATGGTTGCCAATCTTGCCAATCTTCGTAAAGGAAGCTGGAACACCTGTGGGCGGAACCACGATGTCCCTCAAGCAAAGATTGACGCATAGGCAGTAACCCACGTTGTTCCGCCTGTTTGCGGCGGTTTCGCCTTGTATGGAAACACCATTGTACTTATAGGTGAAATAGACGTCGGGGCCGCTTTTGAAGCTAAGCGGCAGGCCGGGGTCGGTTTCAACGTTAATGTATGGGGACAAAAAAGTTTGCTTGAACTTGGCGGAAGTGTAATCAATGCGGAAGTGGCCGGAGGCATCGGTGATAGCCGAGCCAAGGTTGTCGTCGGTGAAGAAATCGGCGTCCCAAGCAGTAACTTCCACGTTGGGAATGGGCGTTTTGGTGTCGCAAACGTACATGTGCCCGCAGATTGTCCATACATCGAAGTAATGCCCACGAATATAGCACCACCATTTGGCCGATATGCAATATTTCCAGTGGTAGTAGAAATTCCGCTGAGCCTCATCGGCTCGCCATTCGGGGAAAAAAGTGGTAATGTGGAATTGAACTGGCTCTACCTTACGGGGAGGAACTGGTGGCCTGCGGGGCACGGAGCCGCAAACAAAATCAATGTCGAAGGCGGTGCCACGGTACTTTTCGTCAATGTTGAATTCAAAATTGCCCTTTTCGTCCACGTCTGCCGAGCCTATCAGGAGTTTTTCCCTGGCCTTGGCTTCTTTGGGGTCCACGAGCCGGAAGGTCTCTTTCGGGTTGGCAACAGCAGACTGCAAGATGGCATCCTTTTGCCAAGGCAAGTAAAGAAGTGCTTTTGAACCGAAAAGGGGTTCGAAGCAATCGTCGCAGAGGAATCCACATAGGTTTCCTTTAATTAAGTAACTCATAAGATTGAGGTTTTTATTTTGCCTACTCTGGTAATACGGATTTTCGGCTTACTCCGTTATTTTATTATAAATAGTCGCCTTTGAATTTGATGTTTGGATTCAGCAATTCAGCAATTGCCTTCATCAACGGCTTTGTAAAGCCCTGTTGATAAAAAAGAGCCGTTATCAACTTTAAATACGCTTATCTATAAACACTGAGTTAATTTTATGGGCACTCGATATTCAATATTAAACTTTCGCCAATGATGCTGGCTCGGTTAATTACCCTGTTCCCCAGCGAAAGCTGCGCCCTGATATAATTGGTTATAGCTTCGCTGATAAAATCCCTGATGCTGGGGTTGTTCATTTGGTTGATGATTTGTTCCCTCAAGTTGGAGAAGATAATCTCGTGCGTGTCCCCGCAAAAAGCAGCAAAAAGGTTATCGTGGCATAGTCCTGCATTTTGCAAATCGGCTGTCACATTTACCTGTACATCGTCATACGTGATGGTATTGTCAACAGCAGTTATGCCAAGCAGTATATCAATGTGCAGGTTATCCAACTCGAACTCTGGCACCCCGGCAAAACAAAAGAAATTATTGTAGCAGTTGGCCCTGATTTCCCTGCCATCACTCTCAAAATCAACGCTGAAGCGCAGGAAACGGTCTTGGGAACCAGCAGATATGCCGGTGGAGTTAATGTCATTAACATAAATCTTAAACATCGCATCGGGACCTACACGGGGCACGGTAAGGTCGAAATCTCTCCTCCCCAATATGAAATCAATATGGGAATTGCATGGCCGTTTGAACTGAAACTCCGTCCCTTCACAAAATGCACCAGAGTTGGAGTTCTGCTCGTTTTCGCAACCTTCCCCTGCCACGAATCCGCAAAACTCGCCCCCAATTGGAGTGCCGTCTGAGGCTGCGTTGAAGTTGTTGAGCCGGATACTTCCCATTGGAATCACGGCTTCCAAGGTGCTTGCCCATTCGGTTCGGCTATAGGTTTCGTCATGGAAGCCGTCCGAGCAATCTTCGTCACAGCTGGTAGCCATTAAGGCCGTTGCAATTAATAGAATGGCCAGCATTCTAAAGTCGCTCAATTTTTGGGAGAAATGATTGATGGTTTTCATCGTAATAAATTTTGAATAATTGCCTACTCTTCACACTTTTCGGCTACCGTGCCCTACTCTTTTCAGGATTTTCGAGTCGCTCCTTTTTGCTTAATATTGGATGCACTGTGTCGCTTTTAATGTGTGCCCATGAGTTGGGTTTATTTATTGGATTTAAATATTTCAGTATTTACATTAATCACACCTATGAATAGCCTATATTGGTATAAGATTAATTGGGTCAAAACGATTGTCGTTGTAGGTAGTCGCAATTGAAATTGATACCTATTAATTTTAATTGCGACCATCTATCATGGCGTAAGCCCCCTTTCCAACCAAGACCATATAAGCCTGACGGCAGTATTACGCTCCATGCATGGAAAAGACAATTGGCTTATTTTTAGAAGCCCAAACTGTCAGTCGTGAATATTTCCCTTGAACTGGCCTTCTCCCAAGATAGCCGGGGATACACAGAGAAGTAGGCCCTGCACAGCAAGTTATTACATAAGGACTTTCTAAAAGCCCTCTCTTGCCATGGTGTTTTAGGTGCCTCGTTGTGTGTGGTGGGATGGTTATAGATTAACCCCTCCTATGTGTGGATAATAAAACGCTTGCAATAGGGCATGGCTGTGGCTTTCAAGCCCTGGGTGCTTGTTTTTATAGGGAAGTAAAATCCCTGCTAAAATTCAATCGGCGATTGAAACTGACCACCGTTTGCACTACGGCTTAATCATTCGAACTGAAATCATGGGTTGTGCCGTCTTCGGTTCTTAATCCGCTCACGTTAAAACTGCCATCTGTGTTGCCTACTAGACTGGCAACGGCATCAATGGGCAGTACAGTTTTGGTGAGCCTAAGGGCAGCCGCATCGCCATCTTGAATAATTGTGAAGACGTAAGCCGAATTCCCTTTCACGGCAACTATTGTTTTGCCTGCCCCCCAAGGCATTTTGGGGTCATGGTAAACAGCGTCGCAAAGGGGTGTCTGGTTGCCCTCCTTATCCCGCACGTACAAGGCGGTATCAACATCCTGAATGATGATGAGCTGTTGGCCATCTTCGGTGATGATGCTTTGTTGTTGACCGCTTGCGTTGAGGGTTTTAGCAGTTTCGGTTTCAGATACGAAAACCTTCACCACGTCTTTTCCACCATTAGAATCTCCACAGGAAAAGATGATCAAACTGGCGAGGATTGCGATAAACGGATGTGCCTTCATTTTTGGTTTGTATTTTATTTCGTCTGATTGACAATGCAAAGATGTGGTCGTTTGAGAGCATTTAGAAATTTTATCATCCAAAGATTGATTAGTATTTGGTTTTTAGAAACCTACTTTTTCTTCATAAAATATTAATTATCAACGATTTGAATCATTTCTTATTTTTGCTTTAAATTAAAGAAATGGACAATCTTCTAAACCTCGTACGCAGCCTCACGGCAAAGGAAAAAAGCCAATTCACCAAGCATGCCCGGCAGCACTTGTCCGAAAAAGACCCGAAAAAAATGTTGCTGTTCCGCCTCGTCAACCAGCAATTGAGGGGGGAAATAAAAGACTACCAGAAGCAGGCAGCAAAGCAATTCCAAGAGAGCAGCTTGCCCAGTCTTAAAAACCAACTCTACAATGAACTGTTGGAGAGCCTTGCCCAGGGTTCTGCGAATACCGCCCGGAGCGAGCTTTCCCGATTGATAGGCGAAACAGAAATCCTCTTGGAGCGGGGCCTGCTCAAACAGGCATTGACCCGAATTGAAAAGGCTAAGAAATTGGCCACAACTCACCACTTGCACTTCCAGTTTTTGGAAATCTCGCTCTTGCACCGCCGTATCGTGCGCCAATACAAAACCCGTGACCTCGATGACCAATTGATGGACGAACAAGCAGCATGCAGCGAAAGGCTCGATTGGATAAAGGAAGAGTTTGATTTATTGAAAAGCTATGAAGCACAGTTCCTGCAAACCCGGAAAGACCGCTCCACGCAAGGGGCAAAGGCACTGCCTGAATTGTCGAAATGGAACCCCAACGACCTCAGCTCCTTCGAAGGAAAAGCCTATTATTACCTGCTTTCGCAGCTAAACGCTAATTCGCAACGCCAATACGACCAAGCGATACAAGCTGCCCGCCAATTAATCGAGTTGTTTGAAACAAATGAGGCCCTCATGGCCGACAACCTTCCCAGGTACTTCCGCAGCGTCACCAACTACCTCAACGCCTGCATCAGGGCTGGCAGGCCAGATGAGGCACGGCAAAAATTGGAGGAAATCAAAAAAATAAAACCCAAAAGCTTCTATGCGGAAGGCCAAAAACAAAGCCTCTTGGTCAGCCAAGAAATCATCCTGTTGTTCCAGGAAAAAAACTACGGCCAGATTACCTTCCTCGCTCCCAAAGTAAAATCCGTGCTCAATAAATTTGCCGTTTTCATCCCCTTCGAGCGGGCATTGGGCATAGCCTACAACATGGCCATATCGTTTTTCCTGAAGGGAAACCTCGAAGGGTCGTTGGAATGGCTCAACAAATGCTTTCAAGCCCAAGACCATTCGGAGTTGAACGAAAAGGTGACTGGTAAAGACATTGGCATTTATGTACAGGGCAGCGCAATGGT
The DNA here is from genome assembly GCA_022841745.1 of Saprospiraceae bacterium. Taxonomy (GTDB): domain Bacteria; phylum Bacteroidota; class Bacteroidia; order Chitinophagales; family Saprospiraceae; genus UBA6168. The sequence continues at coordinate 69,112 of JALHQW010000033.1, forward strand.
GTTCCGAGTGATCGTGTGCATCGAATTGGGCAACATAAAACTCGCCAAGAGCTTGCTCGAACAAACTACCTACTACCTTGAAAATCGCAAACTAACAGGTGATTTACTTTGGGAAATATTGTCCGCCCTCAAAAAACTGGTCACCAACAAAGAGGACAGAATGAAAGTTTTGCTTGGGCTGAAGGAAAGCCTGCAAGGACAGGCCAAATACGAGGAGTACTTGATTTGGGTGGAGAGGGCTTGTGGGAAATAATGATTCTTGCGTCGAAAAGCTGCTTTCGTCTATTGTGAACTTTTCGCCGTTGAAGTCTTCATCGGCGAAAAGGGGGGTGGATGGGCTTGTGATTTCAAGGATTTGATTTTGGGTAAATGGGAAAATACGACCTACTTCTGCTCATCGAGCAACTGCACTTTTAAGAACAACATACCGTCGCTTTCGACTTCCAGCAGCTTTTCAATCAGCTTTTGTACTGCCTGCAGCCTGCCGTTGATTTCCCGGTGTAGTTCGTTGCCCTTGTCGGAGAGGCCAAAGTCGGCCATTTTTAGGCCAGCGGATTGAGTGGTGAAAATGAGCCATTCTTCGAGGCGGGGACAGAGCACTATCAGTTTGTTCTTGTTTTTCGCATCTATAAAGACTTGAACGCCATGTCTTTCTTCCTTTTTTTGTAACCGCCCCAAGTATTCTGGTTGCTCAGTTCCGGGGTCTTGGTCAATCATCCCTTTGGCGCTTTGCTCTTTTGACAGCTTTTTCCCGACACGGAACTTGTCACCAACGGGCTTCACCTCTTTGCGGGGCACACCCAAGGCTCTCACCAAGACTTCGTCTGGTTTTCCTTCTATGAAAATCATGCTTCGACGAGTTGGTCGAGGTTGTAGAATACATCAGGGTCGGTAAGCTCGCCTAATTGATCGGGGGGAATAATGCGGACTTTTGTCTCATAATCTTCCATATAAACTACCCCAACTGATAACTCCTCCGTAGGTGTTTTGGATATAATGGATGATAAAAGATAAGGGTTGTGCGTGGTCAAGAAATACTGGTTGGTAGTGTCCAATGCGATTCGTTCAGCGATGTATTTGGTATAAAATGGGAAGGTATGGGCTTCTGGCTCGTCGAAAAGCAGGGTTGAGTTTTTATTGCTTTCGATGGCGAGCATTAGGAAGATAATGCGCTTGATTGTTTCAGAAACGAGAGGGTATTTGAAATTGTATAGCTCGTCATTCTCTTCTTTCGTAAGCATTATTTCACGTTCGACTGGATTGATATTTAATCGGTATCCATTCTCTTTTAAGAAATCAGCGACTATTTTTCTTAGTTCTTTATTAGAGTAAATCAATAGAGGCAGATTGTCTCCATCAGGAGCAGAAAGATGGTTGAGGTCTGTGCCTCCATAATTTGTTAAATGTTTATTGAAATTATAAATTCTAACACCTAAGTCAGAAAAAGCACCACTTGCAACTGAACCTTCACCTTTGAGATTAACCGAAAATCGCTGCTTTAATTGGCCATGAAGTGCTTGAAGAAAAGTGAAGTTCAATTCTTTTTTGCTATATGAAAAGTCTGCCTTTTCACCATTTATTTCTATTTGAATTGGCACAGAAATGTCAAAATTATAAAACAAATCAGATACAACTGTGAATCTAAACGTTTCACGAAATCTTCTTGGCAAGTTATGAGACAACAACGCCACCCCCTCCAAAATATTCGTCTTCCCCTTGTTCGGCTCCCCAATAAACACGTTCACCCGCTTGCAGTCCAGTTCCATCTCACGGATGGACTTAAAATGGCTTATTTTCAGTTGCTTAATCATTGACAATCATTTGACTACAAAACTACGGAAAATCTTGTTCAGTTCAGTTCAAGCTTCAAAAACTCCCCCGTAAAACTCCCCTTCTTCTTCACCACCGTCTCCGGTGTCCCCTCCACTACGATATTGCCGCCACGCCCACCGCCATCCGGGCCCATGTCCACAATCCAGTCGGCGGTCTTCACCACGTCGAGGTTGTGCTCGATGACGAGGACGGTGTTGCCCTTCTCCACTAATTTGTTCAGCACCCGCAGCAGGTGGCGGATGTCCTCGAAATGCAGGCCCGTCGTGGGTTCGTCGAGGATGTAGAGGGTATTGCCCGTGTCTTTTTTCGAGAGTTCCTCCGCCAGTTTCACCCGCTGCGCCTCACCGCCGCTGAGGGTGGTGGCCTGCTGGCCGAGGGTGATATAGCCAAGGCCCACGTCGTTCAGCGTCTTCAGTTTTCGGTGGATTTTCGGGACAGGCTCGAAGAAAATGGTCGCTTCCTCCACCGTCATGTTCAGCACGTCGTTGATGCTCTTGCCTTTGTACAGCACTTCCAGCGTTTCCCGATTGTAGCGCCTGCCCAGGCAGGTCTCGCATTCCACGTACACATCGGGCAGGAAGTTCATCTCGATGACCCGCTGGCCGCTGCCCTGACAGGTCTCGCATCGGCCGCCCTTCACGTTGAAGCTGAAACGTCCGGCCTTGTAGCCCCTGATTTTTGCCTCCGGCAAACCCGTGAACAGGTTGCGGATTTCACTGAAAAGGTTGGTGTATGTGGCCGGGTTCGAGCGGGGTGTGCGGCCAATGGGCGACTGGTCAATCTCAATGACCTTGTCCAAATGCTCCAGCCCTTTTATTTCCCCAAAAGCCAATGGGCGCTGCACGCTTTTGTAAAAATGCTGCCGCAAAATCGGGTACAGCGTCTCGTTGATGAGCGAGGATTTGCCGCTCCCACTCACGCCCGTTACGCAAGTGAAAGTGCCAAGTGGCAGGCGCAGCGTCACGTTTTTCAGGTTGTGGCCCGTGGTTTTCGTCAGTTCGAGGTGGTGGCCGTTGCCCGCTCGGCGCTTTTTTGGAATCTCGATTTGGCGCTTGCCGTTCAGGTAGTCCGCCGTGAGGGTACTCATTTGGGCAAAACTGCTGGGGATGCCCTCGCCCACGAGTTCGCCGCCGTGCTTGCCGGCGCCGGGGCCGAGGTCAATCAGGTAGTCGGCGGCCAGCATGATTTCCTTGTCGTGCTCCACCACCAGCACCGAGTTGCCGATGTCGGTGAGTTCCCGCAGGGCCGTGATGAGGCGCTGGTTGTCCCGCTGGTGCAGCCCGATGCTCGGCTCGTCGAGGATGTAGGTGATGCCCGTGAGCTGCGACCCGATTTGCGTAGCAAGCCTAATGCGCTGGCTCTCGCCGCCGCTGAGGGTGCGGGCCGTGCGGTTCAGCGAGAGGTAGTCCAGCCCGACGTGCAGCAGGAAGCCGAGGCGCAGGCGGATTTCCTTCAGCACATCTTTCCCGATGGTCAACTGCCTGTCTGTCAGCTTGTTGTCGAGTTCGCCCATCCAATCGGCGAGGGCCTGGATGTCCATATCGGCCAGTTCGGCGATGTTGCGCTCCGCAATTTTGAAGTGCAGGCTCTCTTTTTTCAGGCGTTGGCCCTGGCATTCGGGGCAGGTGTCCACAGTCATGAAATCCTCGGCCCACTGCCTGATTTTTTCGCTGCCCGTCTCCTCGTACCAGCGTTTGAGTTGTTTGAACAGCCCCTCCTGCGCCAAGCTGAAAACCCACTCGTTGTCGCTGCTGATGGACGGCAGTTTCATGGGTTCGCCGCCGCCGTGCAGGATGGTGTCCAAACCCGCCTTGGGGATGTCCTTCACGGGCGTATCGAAGGTGAACTTGTATTGCTTCGCAATCTCCTTGAGCTGCTTGAAGGTGTAATTGTCCCGCACCTCGCCAAAGGGCACGATGCCCTCCTCGTTGATGCTCTTCGTGCCGTCGGGGATGACCTTGGCCATGTCCACGGCGTTGATTTGGCCGAGGCCGTTGCAACTGGGGCAGGCCCCGTAGGGGGAGTTGAAGGAAAAGGAATTGGGCGACGGCTCCTCGTAGCTGAGGCTGTTGTCGGCGTCCATGAGGTGCTTGGAGAAGGCACGTATCTCGCCGTCGCCGTTTTGACCCCTGACCCCTAAAGGGGAACCCACGGAATCCAATGAATCGGTATCCGACGAGGCGGCCTTTGCGGATTTAGCCGACTTGGACTTCTGGGGTTCCCCTTTAGGGGTCAGGGGTGCGTCCAAGTCCAAAATGAAAATCAGCCCATTCCCCATCTTCAGTGCCGTCTGCATGGAGCCAGAAATGCGCTCCCGGCGCTCGTTGGCCACGCTCAGCTTGTCCACTACGAGTTCGATGTCGTGGACTTTGTAGCGGTCCACCTGCATTTCGGGGGTGATGTCCAGCACCTCGCCGTCCACCCGCATCTTGGTGTAGCCCTGCTTGCGCATCTGGTCGAACAGCTCCCGGTAATGGCCCTTGCGGCCCCGCACGAGGGGGGCGAGCAGCATGACCTTCTTGCCGTTGAACTGCTCCATGATTTCGTCCAGCATCTGCTCCTCGGTGTAGCGCACCATCTTCTTGCCGGAGATATGCGAGTAGGCTTCGCCAATGCGGGCATAAAGCAAGCGCATGAAGTCATAGACCTCCGTAATGGTGCCGACGGTGGAGCGGGGGTTCCTGCCCGTTGTTTTTTGTTCGATGGAAATGACGGGGCTGAGACCGGTTATCTGCTCCACCTCCGGGCGCTCCATCTCTCCGAGGAACTGCCGGGCGTAGGCGTTGAAGGTCTCCATGTAGCGGCGCTGCCCCTCGGCGTAGATGGTGTCGAAGGCCAGCGACGACTTGCCGCTGCCGCTGATGCCGGTGATGACCACGAGCTTGTTGCGGGGGATGCGCAGGGAGATGTCCTTGAGGTTGTGCTCCTTGGCGCCGATGATTTCGATAACGTCGTCGTCGAGGATTGCGGATTGCGGATTGCGGATTGCGGAACTTGTCCCGACACCTCGGGATTGGGGGCTGCCAATTGCGGATTCTGGGATTGCGGGTTGCGGATTGGGGGAAGTGCCGATGGGTGATTTCTTTGCCATGTAAAAAAGACTGGGTTTGCCGTGAAAAAGGAACTAACAGTTGTCCGGCATGTATGTTCTGGCGATGCGGGGCGAAGGTAGGGATTTTTGGGGAAAAGGCCGTTGCTGCGAAAAGCTGGGAATGAGATTTTTGCGGTTGGGTGCTGGTGCAAAGGGGCTTGGATTCTTTGCCTCACGCAACGCCACCACGAGCGCAACGCTTTGCCGTTCAAAATGGGGTGGAGCGAGTTCCTATGGTACTCCTTCCTTTTTTTGCACAGTTGGTGACGAAAGACCAAAACTGGGCAACTGGAAGCCGATGCATGGCAACTTGTTTTTATGGTTGGGCGACTTTTTGATTTGGACGGGCGGCGGGAAGGAAAAGGCGGGCGACGGGAAGAGGACGCATGGGAACTTGTTTTTATGGATGGACAACTTTTTGATTTGGAAAGGCGGCGGGTGAAAAAAGGCGGCCGGCGGGAAGGGCACGCATGGCAACCTGTTTTTATGGAGGGGCGACTTTTTGATTTGGAAAGGCGGCGGGTGAAAAAAGGGGTACCTGGAGCATTTCATCAACACCCATCAAAATAAAGTCGTACAAAATTGTGCGTACCGTATTGTTTTTGTTTATTTCGAGCGAAAAACATACGACATGAGAACACTCCCCACCGTAACGCTCGAAATGGGCTTGGCCGACGGAAAAGACGTTTGGAAAGTTTATTACCCATATGCTGACCAAGCCATCAAGGCGCCACTTGAACAATTAGGCCTATATTACGAGCCATTGCTGCGCAGCGCTGCACTGCCTGCCCATGACGGCCTCCTTGAAAAAGTCCGTACCAGCCTCTCCGATATTGCCTATATAGTAGTAAAGGGCAACCATCAGGAACCGCCAAAGCCAATCGAGGCATCAACCATTAATAACCCAGCGCCCGAAAAACCGAGCGTTGCTGCCAGCTCACTCCTACATCGTGGCGAGCATCGGATAAAAATAACCATGCCATACGAAACTGCACTAATCAAACTTGTGCGCAGCATCGAAGATGCCCGCTGGAGCCGAACCCACCGTTGCTGGCACCTGCCCCGCACCAAGGAGGCATGGGCAGCGTTGAACGCTTTATTCTCTGTAGCCGTAGAGGGAAAAACGACCAATGAAGCCGAACCCGCCATAAGCACACCACCAAAAACCAAAACACAACCTGGCAAGGAAACACGCCAAGCAGCGGAAATAACCGACAAGATAACCATACTGGCGCACCCAAAACGCACGGACATCATCGGCCTGCGGCTGCCCAAGGAAATGGCGCCCGACCACCTGGCCACTGTGAAAAACATACATGGCCGCCGCTGGAACCCCGAGGCCATGCTATGGGAGCTGCCCAATACCCGGCTCACCATGCGGTTTTTGGAAAAATACCTGAAGGAACACCTTCGGTGGACGTTCCAGCCTGACGTTGAAAAACTGCCCGAAAGGTTGGAGACTGCCCCGGCCACGCCGTTTTTGAGCAAGGAACCGCCAAAGGCGAAATACGAGGCGGCGGTGGTGGCGCTGGAGCAGCATCTCCTCTTGGTTAGGTACAGTTGGCGAACCATAAAGGCTTATAAAAATTGTTTTCGAGAGTTCATCAGGCATTATGACGACATAAAACCGACAACCATCAGCCGTCCACAGATTGAGCAGTACATTGTACAACTCATCAAAAAGGACAATATTTCTGAATCGTACCAAAACCAAATTTTGAGTGCCATCAAGTTTTTCTATACAAACGTGGCCAGACAAGAGGAAAAGGTCATGGATTTGCTCCGCCCCAAGAAGCAGCAGAAACTCCCACAAGTGCTAACGGAAGATGAAGTGGCGAGGTTGTTCAGGGTTGTCGGCAACCCCAAGCACAAATGCATACTGATGCTAATTTATTCGGCAGGCCTGCGGCTTGGAGAAACAGTCAACATCAGGATTTCAGATGTGCAGCACAAGGAGAATCGGCTGTTTGTAAGGGGCGCCAAGGGCAAGAAAGACCGGTGCACCCTGCTTTCGGACAAAATGTGGGCGCTCCTAAAGGATTACATGGATGTATTTGCCCCCTTGGAATGGCTTTTTGAAGGCCAAACCGGAGGGCAGTATTCTGTTAGGAGCATCCAAGCTATATTTGATAAGGCAAGGAACGATTCTCGCATCAATCGTTTTGCAACTGTACACACGCTTAGGCACAGTTTCGCCACGCACTTGCTGGAAAAGGGAGTTGACCTACGTTATATTCAGGACTTCTTAGGCCACGAAAGCAGTAGAACCACTGAGATTTACACGCAAATCACGAAGAAAGGTCTGCAAAAAATAAAAAGCCCCTTAGATGATTTGGACTTGTAAATTTTTCAGTATGTTTGCCAATGCTTTGTTGTTCTTGTTGGCCGATAAATTAGAACTTTAACATTTTGTGCGTAATATTTTCGGTTCAGTTGGGCACAAAGCGGAAATACACGCAATTGCGGACATGTATGGAGTTGCGTGTATACGCGAGTTAGCAACAACAATAAAAAAATAACAATAAAATATAATAAATAAAATGAACGAAAATCCCCCAGAGCATCAAGGAAAAGAAAGTAAACCGGAAAGCAGTTCCCTAATCCGAGAAATTTTTATTGTGTTACCCAGTTGGATTTTCAACCAACTTTTGCGGATTTTCTTCAACTCCAAACGTGAAAAATCCTTTGGATACTATTTGGGCATTGTAAGTTTCCTTATCACAGTAGCATCAGCATACACGACCTATATTGGCATAAACTACTTTATTTCACATTGGATACCCTGCTTGTTTTTAACAATAGGAATACAAGGAATTCTATTCGCTACAAGTTGGAGGATTGGGGAAGGAATTAACCAAGAAAAAGTTCCACCATATTTAATAATCAGTTACCTCATTACTTTCATATTGTCTGCATTTTTTTCATATTCAGCGCTATTAGACCAAATTTACGAAAAAAGTAGACGCCAACAAGATGAATACAATCGTTCGATTAAACAAGCATTAGTAATCACATCAAAAGTTTCAGACAGGATTGAAACAAATAACAAGGAAAAATACGTTCCTGTCGTTAATTCACTCAATTCATGGTTCAACTCACAAACCAATTATATAAACTCAAATGCGTCGCTTCGGGAGTTAAGAAATCAATTCATTACAAAACAGGCAGAGTACAATAGATTATTAGATACTTATAGCAGAGAGGTAAATCATGGAATCACACCAAATGATAGAGGTATCACAGCAGGAGGGAGAGGCTCAATTGCTATTCAGTATGAAAATCGGGCACAGAGGTATTATTTCTCACAACTACAACCTATTGAGAGGAGGGTAAATCAAATTGATAGTGCTGAAACCGTGCTAAAACAGAAATTCAATGTGCTTTCAAACAGACTTACTTCGGAAAATTTAAACAACTTAAATGCAGCATACAATGACTATAAAGCAACTGTAATAGAATATATTCAAAATGATGCACGAATAGTTGATGTTCCACAGGATATTGTAAAGCAAATTACTGAAAACTCTCCAATCAATACTTTTTTGCAACAAAAAGATAATATTACTTTTGATACAATTAGTTCCATTGAAGGAGTTAGAAAAGAATTGATTAAATTCGTAAAAATAGTTCCAAAATCCGAAGTAAGATATGTTGAACGGTATTTAGACGATATTGAAACCATTGGAAAATATGGTGGTGAAAAGGCACACCCGTTTGTGCTGGCTATAAATGAACTACTATATCTTAATAGAATAACTTTCTTACCACTATTTTTAGCATTGGGCATTGATTTGCTGATTTTGCTTTGCGGGTTACTATTAGCAAAGCCAAAATCCTTTTTAAAAATGAATTCTATCAAGGATTTAAAAAAATATGATGACCTAATAGTACAATATATTTTCTCATTAGATTTAGAAGACTTCAAATCCAAGTCAAAAAACGCCTATATAAACAGATTGGTTGAAATATTAAGGCTCCTAAACTCCGATTTGGAAGAAGCATACAATGGGCTTCCCGCATTTATCGAAGGAGATAAAATTAATAATCAAAATTTAGCAAAAGAGATTGGCAGTTTAATAGCATTAAAATTTGCAGTAAAAAATCCAGTTAACGGTAGAATATATTTGAAAGTCGAATTTTTAATGTGGGCTACCGAGCAGATTTTAAACTCAAAATTTAGCGACGCTTCTTTGGAGGACATCCTTAAAGCGATTTCACAAGCAATTAAATATAAATAAAATGGAACCAACATTAGATTGTACTTTATCAGATTTAACTCCGTATGAGAGATTTCAATGTCTTATGCAGGGAGTTGGAGGCTACGAGTTGTCGTGGACAATTTTTGGTATAGTCGCATCCGCCTTTGTGTACTATTTAGCCACAGTTCAATTTCGGAACAATAAAAACGGACCGAATGTAGTAATTGGGTGGCTAACGAGCATGGGTATTATTTTCTTTCTCCTTCATCAATTTGGGTGGGGCAAAATTGTGGGAAAAGATGAAAATTTAGGACTTTTATCTTTTGTTTTAGCCGCAATAGCATCTATTGTTGTTGTTATACTCCTTTTGCGGAAATCCGACGACGAAAAATGGGCAAATAATTATAAGGTAATTAATGGGTCAATAGTAATTACCGTTTGCGTGGCAATGTTAGTCTCCTTTGGGAAAGGTGTTACTTCAATGACATTTGGATTGTTGTTTGGTTTTACATCTGGTGTGTCCCTCGGTATGTTTATTGTTTCGTTAATGAGAATGAATAAAAGCAAGGTAATGCCAGGAAAAGACAAGGAAGCAGAAGATTGGCGAAAAAGAGACCCAAAAATTGGGGATGATAAATAAAAGTTGCTAACAATGCATGGTCGCCTATGCTGCCCAAGCCCAACGCTCAAAGCCAACGCAGGGCAGCACAGCGTCCATGCTCACGTTCGGCGAAACCAGAAGAAATGAAAAATAAAATAATAAAATATAAAAACGGCAGGCTCCCCGAAACTGCCTCAACAAGAAGTAGGGCGAAACAGCCGAAAGCGTCAGAGTAGGCAAACAACACCACAACCTTATGCGAAAGAACCCAATCTTACTTTTGATTTTAGCTTGTTGTTGCACATTGGTCTGCCAAGCACAGCAGGTGCTAAACTCCACGGGCAACAGCATTTCAGGCAACAACCTATTGATTGAATATTCAGTTGGGGAAGTTGCCACCGCCACTACTGGCACTCCCGGTGCTGGAAATTACTTCACGGCGGGCGTCATCCAACCTACCTATTGGATTGTCAATGATGTTAATGACTTGTTCGGCGATGGTTACAACCTGAAAGCATTTCCAAACCCTACTTCAAATCAACTGACAATCGAGACCGACTTTGAGGATTTTACAAATTATCGCTTCACCAACCAATTGGGGCAAACCCTTGTCAGCGGTAGTTTTGATTATTCTCCATTGGATTTGTTTTGGATGCCCCAAGGCACTTACAATCTGACGCTGACCTCGAAGAATGAACAAATTTTCAAAACAATCAAAATCATCAAACAATGAAAGTAACCCTCTCCACTCTTTTCTTTTTGCTAATTGCAGGTTTTTTGTTTGCACAAATACCGCAAGCCATCAATTATCAGGCTATCGCTCGTGAGACCAACGGAACGCCGATATCTACGGGCAGTCTTGCATCTGTTCAGTTTGAAATATTGGAAGGTAGTCCTACTGGCAGCCAGATTTTTAATGAGACCCACCAAAACGTTTCACTAAGCCCAACCGGACTTTTCAACCTCAAAATTGGGTCAATCAATCAGGCTCAGTTCTCAGGTATTAACTGGTCAACAGGCGCTAAATATCTAAAGGTTACGATAAACGGGAACATCACCTCAGCAGCAACCGAAATGTTGAGTGTGCCTTATGCACTTTACGCCGCTTCTGGAGTTGGCACTCCAGGCCCGCAAGGTATTCAAGGGCCTTCTGGTCCGCAAGGCCCGCAGGGTGCAACTGGTGCACAAGGAGCAACTGGTGCGACTGGCCCGCAAGGGCCGGCTGGTGCAATAGGACCACAGGGGGCAACAGGGCCACAGGGAGCGGCTGGACCGCAAGGAGCGACAGGCCCACAAGGCCCGGCTGGACCGACACAGACACTTTCAATCAATGGTAATATTTTGAGTATAAGTGGAAGTGGAGGGAATAGTGTAACTCTGCCTAATGGAGGGACATCTGGAGGTATTACGCTGTTACCACAAACTATTGAGACTTATGCGCAAAACCATGTCCCAATAGGCGTTACTGTTGCTGCGGCCTCAAATGACGGTAATGTTCTTTATGTTGGAACCTATTCCGATGCTAATCAGCCGACTACTTCTGCAATGTTGTTTCGGTTCGAGAGAGATGCAAATGGATTTTATCATAAGACCCATCAATTGAGCGGCGTTCACATAACATCCATCGCTTTTATTGGCAATGACGTTTACTATTGTTCCTACCAATATTTTCCTAATCAAGGATATGAAGGCACTATTTTAAAGGGAGGTATTAATGATATAGGAGGAACAGCAATGTCGATAAATCCTGCCTTGGCTTTTCCAAATCTGGTAACTGAAATTACCGCTGACGGAGCGAATTTGTTGATTTCTCATTCTGGAACTTGGAAAAAATATCAAAGCGTCTCAACAGCCTTGATTAACCTCAACCAAAATGTTGCCTTCACCCTGCCAAGTGGTCCATCGTTGGGGGGAGCCGAAGTTGTGTTTGATGGCACCTACTATTTTTTGTATTATGTGGAAAGCAGTGTCGCTAAAATTGGGAAATTTGACTTGAACAAGAATTTCGTTTCCTCTACAAATGCTGATGCAAGTTTAGTGAACGCTTGGGGCCAAGTTGCAAACTTTACAAATGCAAAATTTGTAAAATGTTCCTATTTGGTAAGTGCCATGTACTCTGCACCGAATACGTTAGTTCCATTTCCGGTCATTACAACCACCACCATAACAAAACCGTGAAACCAACTCGTCAAGACATACTTGCTGATTACTGAGTTACATTTGTAACAGACGTTTTAGAAAGAGAAGCCGTTGTAAGTGGAAATTTGCAACGGCTTCCCTATTTTTGCAGAAAAATAATCAAAAATGGCAAAGAAACTGGTGCGATTTGACTGGGCGATGAAAAAAATGCTTCGCCACAAAGCCAACTTCGACATCCTTGAAGGCTTCCTCACGGAGTTGCTCGGAGAAGAAGTGAAGATAAAGCAGGTACTCGACAGCGAAGGCAACAAGGAAACCGAGGACGACAAGTTCAATCGAGTAGACATCCTCGTGGAAAACGAAAAAGGCGAACTCGTCATCATCGAAGTCCAAAACACGCAAGAGTACGACTACTTCCATCGGATGCTTTTCGGCGCATCCAAGGCCATCACCGAACATATTAAAGAGGGTGCAGCCTACGCCCAGGTAAAAAAGGTCATATCCATCACTATTGCCTATTTCGACTTGGGGCAAGGGAAGGATTACGTTTATCACGGCACTACTGTTTTCAAGGGCATCCACAAAGGCGACATTTTAGGACTTGCCGACAAACAAATCGAAACCTATAAAAAGAACAACGTCCATGAAATTTACCCAGAATACTATGTAATCAAAACTGGAAAGTTCAGGAACAGGATAAACGACAGATTGGACGAATGGATTTACTTTTTGAAGAACGCCGAAATCAAGCCTACTTTTTCAGCGAAAGGGTTGAAAGAGGCTAATGAAAAATTGGATACCATGAAACTCCCGGAGAAGGAGCGAAAGGCTTACGATAAGTATTTGAGGCACTTGATGAGCATTGCCAGCCGGAATCACAATATAGAAATAGACGCTAAAGAGATAATAAAAAAGGCGCACGAAGAAAAGGAAATTGAGTTTATACTTGAAATGGAGAAAGAGGGGCTTCCTGTCTCTAAAATAGCAAAAATCGCCAAGAAAACCGAGCAAGAAATCCGACAAATCATTGACAGTCAGTTGAAGAAATAAAATCGCCGAACAATTAGGGCTTAACCGCTGACCGGCAAGGGGGGGCATTCCGCACTATACCAGAGCAATCACTAACCTGCCCCCCCTTGCCGGTTGGCGGTTGAGCCTTGTTGAACGAAGCCGAC
>JALHQW010000034.1 GCA_022841745.1 Saprospiraceae bacterium
TTTCCGTTGTTTTGAGTTGCCATCGGGTATTGCTCGTTTTTTGTTTCGCAACTCAAACATCGCAAGATTCGATGGCTTTCTTTTTTCCGTCACTACAATCCGTTATAGTCAGAAAAATTGAGAAACAAAATTAACCAATCCAATCAATTTGGCAGTGGTTATCGCTTTAGCTGTACTTTGCTCCGCAATATTTTATCCATGTTAAACCTTGCTGTTTTCCTTTTTGCAATGAGTATGTTTCCACAAGACTTACCGACCATCCACCTGCCACTTGGCCAATGGGCCAGACTGTCGTCAGCGCAGTTTACTCGTTCCACTGATGGCTCTCCTGCCGATTTCCCCACCACCGTCAGCCTCATGGCCGACGACCAGTTTTTGCATGTGAAGTTCGAGTGCGGAAGAGATGCCTTCGTCCATGAAAACCACATGACCCATCACAACGAGCCGCTTTACAACCAAGAGGTCTTCGAGCTGTTCATTGCGGCGGGCGAAGCTGACCCAACGGAGTACCTCGAATTTGAAATCAACCCGAACAACGCCACCTGGTTGGGCAAAATCACCAACCCCGGCCTAGGGGAAGGGGCGTTCAGCGGGGAACTGGTCAGCTACGAGGGATGCGGTATCCGGCATCAGGCAACCAAAGGCGAAGGCAGCTGGAGCGGAAGCTTTTCCATCCCGCGGGCCTTGGTTCCCGGTGGGTGGCAAGGGCAGTACCGGCTCAATTTTTACCGCATCGTTTCTACGAAATCACATCCCAATGAGGACTGGGTCTGTGGCGACGACTGCGAGTTCCTTTGCTGGAGCTCAACCTTGAGCGGGGCGGAACCAGCGTTTCACAGGCCGAGGCGGTTTGGATATTTAACAATCACGGATTAACCAATGGCCAAACTCATAGCCGTCACCGGCGCCAATGGCCACCTCGGCAACGTCCTTTGCAGGGTGCTCTGCAAACAGGGCTACCGTGTGCGAGCCTTGTGCCGCTCGCAATCCGAAAGTTTGGAGGGCTTGCCCATTGAGGTTGTGCTTGGCGACGTGCTGAACAAAGGCGACGTCCGGCGATTGCTGGAAGGCTGCGAAATCGTCATCCATTGCGCCGCCATCATCAGCATCCACGGCGACCCAACGGGCCTCGTTTTAAGAACCAATACGGAAGGGCCAAGGAACGTGCTGGAGATTGCGGAGCAACAGGGCGTCCGCCGCATCGTCCATATCAGCAGCGTACATGCGGTGACGGAACTGCCATTTTCCCAGCCTTTCGATGAAACAAGGCCCTACAAGCAAGCCACTGACTATGCATACGACTTCTCCAAGGCGCAGGGCGAGCAAATCATGCTGTGCAATACGGGCAAGGGCAAACCAGAAGTCGTCGTGCTGCGGCCAAGCTGCATCATCGGGCCATACGATTTCAAGCCTTCCGAAATCGGCAAGGCGCTGCTGGAACTCGAAAAAGGCAAAATACCTGCCCTGCCCGAAGGCGGTTACGATTTCGTGGACATCGGGGACGTGGCCAATTCGGTGCTGAACGCAATGGAGCGGGGCAGAAGCGGGGAGGTTTATTTGCTCACGGGCAAGTATTATTCAATGCAGGAATTTGCGGCAGTGGTCGCCAAAGTATTGGGCCGCAAGCCCATTAAATGGATTATCCCGTATAGGTTCCTGAAAACGCTGCTGCCGCTCATTGCCTGGCTTGCCAAAGTTTCCAATTCACCTCCCTTGTTCACCCTTGAATCCTTGGATGCTTTAAAGAACGGCCACCCCCGCATGGACAGCACCAAGGCTGCCCTTGAATTGGGCCATGTTTGCAGGCCCTTGGAAACGTCTGTCAGGGATTTTTACCTTTGGCAAAAAACGAAAGCCACCGAAATATGAGCCTCGACACATTGAACACCATTAGCTGGGTATGGATTGGCATTGCCGCCATCGTCCATATCACCATGTTTTTCATCACAGCCCCTTTCGGTCGGCACACCACGGAGAAATGGGGCAAGACGATTGACAACAAGCTCGGTTGGTTCATCATGGAGGCACCGTCGCTGCTCATCATGGTGTATTTTCTGTTTTTTGGGAGCAACAGCTTCGCTTCCCAAGTTTGGGTACTGTTCGCCTGTTGGATTTTGCACTATTTCAACCGCACCATCGTCTATCCGCTAAGGATAAAGCCCACGCCAAAGCGGATGCCAGTGGCCATCATGGCAAGCGCTGTGCTTTTCAACTTGATGAACGCCGGGCTGAACGGCTACTACCTGACGGAACTGGCCCCAATCGAAAAATACGGAAACACCTGGCTTTCAAGCCCTTCGTTTTACTTTGGGTCGTTGCTTTTTTTCGGTGGCATGTACATCAACTGGAAATCGGACGCCATGCTGATTGCGCTCCGCAAACCGGGTGAGACGGGCTATAAAATCCCGCAAGGCTTCTTGTTCAAATATGTCGCTTCGCCCAACCTTTTCGGCGAAATCATCGAGTGGGCTGGTTTTGCGCTGATGGCCTGGAACCTGCCCGCCTTGTCGTTCATGGTGTGGACGCTGGCCAACCTGGTGCCCCGTGCCAAGAACCATTATGACTGGTACGTACGCACGTTTCCCGATTTTCCAAAAGAGCGGAAGGTGGTGTTTCCGTTTGTTTATTGACGTAACACGGTCTGCCAGACCGTGCTTCCCCGCTTCCCAAATTGACAGCCTTTTTTTCTTGCGAAAGCACGGACTGCCAGTCCGTGTTACGTTGCTTCAGGGACTGCCAGTCCGTGTTACGCCAAGCTATACACAAACAACCCGCTCCGCAATTTCGGCTCGAACCAGGTCACCTTTGGTGGCATGATGAGGTCGTTGTCGGCGATGGCGATGAGCTGCGCCATGCTCACGGGGTACATGGAAAAGGCGACGGCCATTTCGCCGCTGTCCACCCGGCGCTCCAGTTCGCCGAGGCCACGGATGCCGCCCACAAAGTCAATGCGCTTGTCGGTGCGGAGGTCGCCAATGCCGAGCAGGGGTGCGAGAATGTGTTCGGTGAGAATGGTCACGTCCAATTCGCCAATGGGAGAACTGTCGTACGTGCCAGGCTTGGCTGTCAGCTTGAACCAGTTGCCGCCGAGGTACATCCCGAAATCGTGCAGCGCCTCCGGGCGGTAGGCTGCTTCAACGGCCTTCACCTCGAATTTCGCACTGATTTTTTCCAACAGTTCTTGTTCGCTGAGGCCGTTTAGGTCTTTCACCACCCGGTTGTAGTCCTGGATGGCAAGTTGGTTGTCAGGGAAAACCACCGCCATGAAATAATTGGCCGGGCCGGGCTTTCCACCACTGATTTCCTGCCCGACGAGCGCCCCGGCGCTAGTGCGGTGGTGGCCATCGGCAATGTAAATCCTGGGCACGTCCGTTTCGAAGAGCTGCTGGATGCGGGCATTGAGCGCAGCGTCGGTGATGGGCCAGAGGCGGTGGCCGAGGCCGTCGTCGGAAGTGAAATCGTATTCGGGTGCTTGCGCAGTGACGCTGCTGACCAATTCGTCAAGTGCCGCCACATGCGGGTAGCTGAACAGCACTGGCTCGTAATTCAGGTGGCTTTTGCGGATATGTTCCTTGCGGTCTTCCTCCTTTTCGGGGCGGGTAAGCTCGTGTTTTTTGATGATATTGTCGAAATAGTCCTGTATGGCGCAGCAGCCCACGAGGCCCGTCTGCACATGGTCGCCCATCTGGATCTGGTAGGCGTAGAACTGGGCGTTTTCGTCCTGAAAAATAACGCCATCGCTCACCAGCTTGTCGAAGTTCTCCTTGCCTTTCAGGTAAATCTCCGGGGCATAATGGTCGTGCTCCTGTGGGAAATCAATCTCCGGCTTGATGACGTGGTAAAACGAAAGCGGGTTGCCCCCGGCCTCTTCCAGGGCTTCTTCCCGGTTGAGTACGTCGTAGGGGCGGCTGGCTACGGCCTTGGCTTTGGAAGCTATTGGGCGGAAGGCCCGGAACGGTATGAAGGTGCTCATTGCTGCGGTTGGTTTTGAAAATGAGCGGCAAAGGTAGTTGGTTGCCTGAAATTGAGGCCCTTCAATTAATTGGATAGGGCTTGTATGGGTTTGCACAAAAACCAGCTATATTTGGAGGAAAATTCAGACCATGTTGCGTGACAACGAAATTATTGAACCCATTCTTCAAAACCTCCATATGCCGGAGTTGGTGGAGGAACTGAACGTACGTCTCAAGCAAGTACAGTTGCTCAGGGAGGAGTTTTACAAAAAAATACAGCCGGGCGATAAATGGGAATTCATAAACGGGAAAATAGTTATGCACTCACCAGCAAAAGAAAAACACACCGTAGCAAGGCAAAAATTGGAATATCTGCTCCAAACTTTTGTTTCTATCCATGAACTTGGCCAAGTAAGGAGAGAAACCTCTTTGGTCGCCTTAACCCGAAACGACTACTTGCCAGATATCCTTTTTTTTAATAAGCAAACTTCCAGCAACTTCAAACCAAACACTTGGAAATACCCCATCCCAGACTTTGTGGTTGAAATCCTCAGCGATGGCACTGCCAGCACCGGCCGTGGCATCAAAAAAGAAGACTATGCCGCTCATGGTGCAAAAGAATACTGGCTCGTTGACCCCGACCTGCAATTGGTGGAACAGTACCTTTTGGACGAAAAAAAGAAGGAATTTTGGCTGTTCACCAAAAAGACCGTTTCTGACCAAATCGAATGTAAAACCATCAAGGACTTGAGTTTCCCCGTGGCCGCCATTTTCGATGAAAAAGTGAAGATGCAGGTGGTGAAGGAGTGGTTGAAATGACCCTATTATCTAAACAAAAATGGCCAGCGCACTGCGCTGGCCTTTTTTATTAGCGACTCCTCAACGCACAACCACCTTCCCGCCATTTTCAGACTTAAAAAATCGAACCCAACTGGCCAACCAAGAGAATTACCTAAACAGCATACCTTTTTTGATTAAGTTGCTGACAATCAACACCTTGGACAAAGCCGAACGTGTTTCGCTCCAGCAAGAAATTATCCATGCAAAAGCCGTCGGCGAGCGGGATTGGCTATTGGGACAAATCACCTAAAAAATCAAAGTTTACCTTTGCCAAATCAAATTCCCCATTTCATCGTTAGAATTGCTTCCTTTTTTGAAGTTAGGCCGTTCGACAGTTTGCAGTGGGCAGTTAGTGCCAATCACCTTTGACACCTCCAATCACGAATCACCAATCACGAGTCACGAACCACTTAGATGAAATACATCCTACCAGTCATAACCTTCCTCCTTTTCTTCCTCACGGCCTGTAACAAGGAGGAAAAATTCACCACGGACAAGGGCGACAAGCTCAAATTCTCGGTGGACACGCTCCGCTTCGATACTTCCTTTACGGAACTTGGCACTGATACCCGTTTTTTTAGGGTCTTCAACCCAAGTAAGAAAAGTATCAAGATTTCCAAGATACAATTGGCTGGCAATGAGCAATCAAAGTTCAACCTAAACGTGGACGGCATCCCCGGCGACTCGCATGAGGACGTGGTCGTTTACCCCGAAGATTCCATTTATGTCTTTGTAGAAGTAACCATCAACCCTGACGACCCGCTCAGCAGCAGCCCGTATTTCGTGTATGATTCCATCCGATTTGAAACGAACGGGAACGAGCAATGGGTGACCCTGGAAGCCTGGGGTCAGAACGCCAACTATATCCCCAACCGCTGGTCGAAGGATAGCATCACGGTGTTTGGTTGTGGAGGTGACGAAGTCATTTGGAACGACCCCAAGCCCTACGTCATTTATGGCATCGTTGCTTTCGATGATTGCACGCTGACCTTGCCGCCGGGCACGAGGGTACACGTACACGGCGGGCTTTCAAGGGCCATAGACCCGACGACTGGCGAAAGCCTTACCTACAATTCGGGCAGGTTGTTTTTCCTTGAAAACGGGCGATTGAACGTACAGGGCACCTTGGAAAACCCCGTCATCTTCGAGGGCGACCGCTTGGAGGACGATTTCAAGGAAGCTGATGGGCAATGGACTGGCATCATACTCGGTGCAGGCAGTACAGGGCACAGCATCGAACATGCGGTGGTCAAGAACTCGCTGTTCGGCATCTACGTGGACTCCTCCGCCGAGCTTTCGATGAAAAATGTGCAGGTTTACAACACGTCCGGGGTAGGGCTGTTTGCCGTACATGCTACGGTGTCAGCAGAGAACTGCTTGTTCTATAACAATGGCACCCACGCTGTACAGTTGGTCTATGGCGGCGACTATAATTTCAATTATTGCACCCTTGCCAACTATGGCACCGATGCCTCGGCCCTGAACATGGGCAATGGCATCTGCGACGACCCGCTCTGCCAGGATTCCCCGCCACGCATCAATCCGCTAGTGGCCAATTTCACGAACTGTATCCTATACGGCTCCAAACGGGATGAAATCACCATCTCAGACTTCACCGACGGCAACGATTTTTACTTGCAATATGCCCTCGACCATTGCATCGTTCGGGTGGATGAACTGCTCGACCCCGACACGGGCTTTCCCGATTTCTTCGACCATTGCAACGCCTGCCTGACGCCTACTTCGCAGGAGGCGCTATTCGCTGATGTCAGCGAGGATGATTATCAATTGGACACATTGTCCGTTGCGGAGCAAAAAGCCATTCCGATACCGGGTATCCTATTTGATTTGGTGGGAACGGAAAGGGATGTGGCGATGCCTGATATTGGGTGCTTTGAGTATATTTACGAGTGATTAAGTTTTCATTGGTCATTGAACCTAAAACCGTCGCTGCATGAGATACTCAATTTGCTTCCTTTTATCCAAAAGCCATGTCGTTGCCTTTTTATTGGCATTGGCCCCTATTATTGGCCATGCCCAAACCACTGACATAGTTTGGTCGTCTCCAGTTGAAGTTGCAACTTCTTCTTTTGGAGCATCGAGCCCTAAAATGGGCCTTTTGTCCGACGGGCGATTGGTGGCCGTTTGGGGCAAGCCTGGCAGCAGCCCCAAGATTTACTTTGCGCATGGCGATGGCTCCAGCTTTGAAACGCCGGTGCAACTCAACACAGCCGGAATTCCCCCAGATATTTATGGCTTTGGCGGTTTGGATATGGCCGTTTTTGAAAACAAAATTTTCGTCGTATTCGAAAACTTTGACCTTGGCGTGCAGCTTTTGCGCTCCGAGGATGGTGGCGCAACTTTTCTGCCGCCTGTATCGGTTTATGACCCACCTGCCAGCGATTGGACAACGTTGGCTTCCGTCGCAGTTGATGCGCAGGGCAATCCCATGGTCAGCGTAATTCAGGCATTGGCCTCCGAGGAGAATGCCCGCTATATCATGGTGCGCTCCGAAGACGGTGGGGCGTCCTTCCTGCCGCCTGTGGTGGCCAGTGAGCCTGCTGCGGGCGAATACGTGTGCGAGTGCTGCCCATCAGACATCAGGGTTGCTGGCGACACGGTTTGGTTGGTTTTTCGCAACAATTTTGACAACCTGCGGGACATTTGGGTGAGCCGAAGCACCGACGGCGGAGCAAGTTTCACCGATGCCTGCGACGTGGATGCCACTGATTGGGTGGTGAACGCCTGCCCTATCAGCGGGCCTCAACTCCATGACCTCGGCAATGATAGTCTACTCGCCATCTGGATGAGTGCAGCCACTGGCCCAGGAAGAATTTATGCCGCCACGCTTCACGGCGGCACTATGCAGAAGGGTTGGCAATTTGATATGCCGGCCATCAATTCCAATGCCCTGCAGAGTTTCCCAGTCGTAGCCGGAAAGGGCGATACGATTTGCGTGGTGTACGAAGAAACGGGGTTCGGGGTCAATGGTGCCGAACTCGTTTACAGGTTTTCCAATTTGGGCATACAGAACTTAGCGACTGTCCCTTCGGCAAACTTTACGCAGTCATTGGGTAACCAAAGATACCCGTCACTATTGTTCGATGGTGAAACCTTTCACCTGCTTTACCAATCGGGTGGGAGCTTGGATTATCGGCGGGGCAATATGGCCATCATCAATGTCACGACTGGCAGCCTTGCTCCTGGAAAGCCCGTCAGGTTAGTTTCCAACCCAGTTTCAACAGAAATCGTCTTGGAGGTATTGACCGAAGCCCCCATGCGGTTTTCGCTCCTTTCTTCCCTGGGAGAAGTCGTGGAGGATTGGCAGGAGACCAATTATTCCCTTCATGAAATCATCCACCTGGGCAAGGCAAGTAGCTTGGTCGGACTTTATTTTTTAAGGATTGAAACAGCAGGAAAAGTTTGGGTGGAAAAATTGGTCGCCTACTGACCAACCGCCCGCTGGAACGACATCCCTGGCCCCACCGATATTATCTCCGGAAAGCCCGGCAGCAAGTCCAATTTGAAATACCGTCCCGATGCCTCCAGCCTGTGCCGCCACGACAACATGCCACCATGCCAAACGAACTTGGTCATCCAGCGTTCGTTGTCGCTGACCTTGAAAAGGCCCTCGTCCACATAGCCGGGCATGAGTGCCCAGTTTTGACGGTAAAAAAACATGGGGCCGAAGCTAACGTCAACACTGTTGCGGGAGTCCCAAAGGTCGTTCTTGCTGATGAATCCAGCGAGGTGCGTCATGCCGAGGAAGCGGCCCGAACAATCGTGCGCCACGAGGGCCTGCGAGGCTTGGAACCCCCAATTTTCGTTGACATGGTAGCGGGCCGTGACCAGTACGCCGCCATTGAGTACCAGCCGCCCATCCTTGGTGATTTTGCCCTTGAAAAGCTGGGGGTGTTTGCTTTTTTTCAGGTGGACGGACAACCCGATTAGTTGCACGCCAAAAGAGAACTGCTGCGAAACGGAAATGGTCGCAGTCATTGCAAAGTAAATCAACAACAAAGTTTTGGTCGTTTTCATAGGCCGATGGAGGTTGTGAAGCGCATATGGCGATTTGAAGAGGGTGGGCAAATACCATATATGCTTTGAATTAGTGGGCGTTCCAATAGCCGTTGGTTACTGAGCTAAAAATACACCAAGTTGCTTCACTTGGGCAATTTGGCTCGGTGTTTTCTCCAAATTGATGTGTTTCAAAGTTGTTCACCCCTATTTTCAGTGGCGCTGGAATTGTTACCGAACATTTAAAGAAAAAATGCGTTAACTGCCGAAACTGTCAATTACAGTGTTTTCACCATTTTTCATAACTACACAAATCCGTTTTCAATGAAGAAGTTCAGCATTTTGTTCTCCCTGGTATTGCTTGTTTTTGCTGCTTGCAAGAACGACCCTGCCAATGGTGGGAATGGTGACGGTAAGACGATCGAAGAAGTAACAACCCCCAAGGAGGGCAACGTAAAGGGCATCGGCACCTTGGCCGAAGCTCAGGAGTTCATGGAACTGTCGCCAAACATCGAGAAAAGCTATATCCAATGGACTGGTTCAAATGCAAGCGGTTCCTCCCATACAGGAACCATCAAGCTATTAGATGGCGGTTTCCACATTATTCGGGGCAATTTGAAGCACGGCACTTTTACCATCAACATGGGCTCCATTGAAGTGACCGACCTTAGCGGCTCCGACAAGGCCGACCTGGAAGGCCACTTGAAGGACAGCGATTTTTTCGATATTCAAAAATACCCTACCGGGCAGTTTGCAATCATGGGTCTTACCTTACCTGACTCCCCTAATTCCGGCATCACGCACAACCTGAAGGGGGAATTGACGCTGAAGGGAATCACAAAAGAAATCGAAGTACCTGTCAACTTAGAACTCCAGGGCGACAATATCATGGTCACTTCCCCAGAGTTTACCATTAACCGCACCGACTGGGACATCAAGTACAAATCGGGGCTTATTGGAACCATGAAGGACAAAATCATCAATGACGATATCAAGCTGAAAATCAACGTGGTAGTGCCTGTGAAGGCAGGATAACGTCAAGTTTGGGATGATAGGTTTTCTGTGAAAACAGATAACCGCCAAAAGGAATGGCGGAGGCATCTAATATGCCCCCGCCATTCTTTTTTAGGTCGGTCAGTGCAGTAAACCGATTGGCTTTTCATTATAAAAAATCTTTGGCCTACATTAGCCCGATAAACACGGCTTCATGGTTTCATGGTTCCATTGTTTCATGGCCTCACGGTCATGCACCAATGAATCAATGTAGCCATGAAACCATGAAACCATGATACAGCAATGAAACCAGCATTCAAACCTTACATCGCACCCGAAAACACCAGTGTCAAAGAGTTCACCGTCAAGGCCATCGTGCTAGGTGCTATCTTCGGCATCATCTTCGGGGCAAGCACGGTCTATCTCGCCCTAAAGGCGGGTCTCACGGTCAGCGCCTCCATCCCCATCGCCGTCTTGGCGATTTCGTTGGGGCAAAAATTCTTCGGGACGACCATCCTCGAAAACAACATCATCCAGACTACTGGTTCGGCGGGCGAGAGCATCGCAGCAGGCGTGGTATTCACACTGCCCGCCTTCCTCTTCCTCAGCGACCCCGCCGTGGGCGACGAGTTTTTCCGCTACTGGACCATCTTCGCGCTGGCCGTGCTCGGTGGCATCCTCGGTACCCTGATGATGATACCCTTGCGGCGAAGCCTCATCGTGAAAGAGCATGAAAACCTGCCTTACCCAGAGGGGACAGCCTGCGCCTCGGTGCTCATCGCTGGCGACAAGGGCGGCAATTTTGCAAAGACAGCTTATCAGGGCCTTGGTTTTGCCTTCGTTTATGCGCTGCTGCAAAAGGTTTTCCACGTCATTTCAGAAGTGCCGACCTTCGGTTCCAGCATGGCCAATAAATACTTCCCTGCCGCAACGGTCAGCGCAGAAATCACCCCCGAATACATGGGCGTAGGCTATATCATCGGCCCACGCATAGCGGGCGTTTTGGTAGCGGGTGGTGTGCTGGCTTGGCTCGGCCTTATTCCGCTCTTGGCTACGCTCGTGCCACCGGACATTATTGCTGCGCAACTGGTGAAACTCGGCTACCTGAAAGACCTGATGACGGCGGGCGGCCCCGGGAGTTGGGACCCTGCGGCGCAAAGTTTTGGCGATACGGCCTCGGCGGTCTATCGGGCCTATGTGCGGCAAATCGGTGCTGGTGCTGTGGCAGCGGGTGGTTTCATCACTTTGATGAAAACCATTCCCACCATTGTTTCCTCCTTCAAGGAAAGCATGGGTGCGCTGAAGGAGCGCAACGCTGGCGGCGAGGTCATCCGCACGGAGAACGACCTTTCCATTAAGATAGTGGGCTTTGGCAGCTTGGCGCTCGTCCTGCTGATGGCGGCGCTGCCCATCATCCCAGGCACTGGCTTCGGTTCCAAGCTCGTGTTGGGCCTCTTGGTGGTGCTTTTTGGATTCTTCTTCGTAACGGTTGCCAGCCGCATCGTGGGTATCATCGGTTCATCGAACAGCCCCATTTCCGGCATGACCATCGCCACCATCATGGCCACGGCGCTCGTTTTCATCGGCATCGGCTGGACGGGCAAGGCTTACGAGCCCATGGTGCTCGTAGTCGGTGGCATGATTTGCATCGCTGCCGCAAACGCAGGTGCCACAAGCCAAGACCTCAAGACGGGCTACCTCGTGGGCGCTACGCCGAAATACCAGCAATTGGCGCTGTTCATTGGTGCCATCGTGTCCAGCGTGGTGATTGGCCTGACGGTGAAGTACCTCGACACGCCCACGCCCGAACTAGCGGCGCAGGGCATCCAGCATGCCATTGGCGAGAAGTTCGCAGCACCGCAGGCGACGCTCATGGCCACGCTTATTAAAGGTTTATTATCCTTCAACCTCGACTGGCAGTTCGTGCTTGTCGGCGTTTTCATCGCCGTGACAATGGAACTCTGCGGCGTGAAATCCCTCTCCTTTGCCGTGGGCCTTTACCTCCCCCTCAGCACTACGCTGCCCATCTTCCTCGGCGGTGCCATCAAGGGTGCGGTGGAATGGGTGAAAGGGCGCAAGGGCGAGAAAACAGAGGGCGACGACGAACTTGGCAAGGGCAACCTCTTCGCCACGGGCCTCGTGGCGGGCGGTGCGCTCATGGGCGTGGTGATTGCCATCCTCTCGGTGAGCATGTCGGCGCAGTTGGATGCCATCAACCTCGAAAAGAACGGACTGGCCAATGCCCTCGGCGAGCAGGGCTTTATGTGGCTCGGCGTGGCGTTCTTTGCGTTCATGGGGTGGGTGCTGTATCGGGTGGCGAGGAAGGCGTGATACCCGTACACCGGAACCCCAGTTCCGGTGAGCCTGCGCCGGAACTGGGGTTCCGGCGTACAAAACGACGAAGGGCCGTGGCTAACTTAGCCACGGCCCTTCGTCGTTTTATGGAAGCGCCCAACCCATTAGTACTATGCCGCCAACGGTTTCAAATCCAACTTCCAATCCTCTGGCAACGGCTTCGCAAACTTGGCTGCATCTTTTTCGAGCAGGCTAACAGAATTGTGGATGGCTTCAAATAAGCGAGGGGAATACCCCTCCAATTTCAGCAATTCGGCTATCAATTGTTTCAAGAAAACATTGCGGCGATAAACGTACTGTTCCTGCATAAAATGATCGCCTTGGTGTAGTTCCACCATCTTGTTGACCTTTTCGATTTGCTCGATGAGGTCTTCTATCTTATAGCCGTTCTTTACTTTCATGTCAAAAAACGATTTTGATGAATCCTTTTTGAAAACGCTTGTTGCTTCGATTCTTGGCCGTGTATCCAAATTGATGCTCCCAATACAGTCGGTCAGATTTTGTGAACACAGCTATGGGATGGCCTTCTGGATAAACTTTCACAATATTAGCATCTACTTGGAAAGTTTCAAATGCAGATGTCCTTGAAAGCTGCCGAAGTATGTACTCCTTTTGCTCAACTACCCGATAATCAATAAAGTTCACCAAATCTATATCACCTGGTCTTTGTTTCTTGGTAAGGAAACTGCCATTAACCCATTGCTCAAAGGGCTGTTTTACGACTACTTTCAATGCATCCATGTAATATAAATAGTTGTCAAACAGCCGCCTTCTGTGTGTCCGGTCATCTAAGCCCTCTATAAAGAACTACTCAAACTCAGCTAATGTGATTTCTGTGATGGTATAGGGTTCAAGATGCCCTTTTTTATCAAATTGTAGCAGAGCGCAAGTTTTCTCCATCGCTAAGTTAACAGCTTCCGCACATCCACAAAACTTTTTCCCACCACGTCCATTCTTTCTTTAAAATCCTTGACCAAACTCCTCCCCCTCCCTACCTTTACAGCGCCCATACTCAAACGACAGGCAGACGCAACTGCTTAAAATCGTCAAAAACAATCGGGAAAACCCAGGAAACTTAGAATAGCTGACGGCCTTTCACAATGGCATGTCACCGTTTCCAATCACATTTTGCAACTATCTTAAACCTAATAATTTCGATTTATGAAGACCGTAAAATTTCTCTTTCTGGCAATCGCCGCTACGTTCGCATTTGCAGCCTGCAATAAGGATGACGACAGCAGCGACAAAAACGACGAGTTCTACCTCCGTGCAAAAGTGGACGGTGACGACTACGAGTCCGCAACCAGCCTGCTAACAGGCTACGCTGCTTTTGGGCAGGTAGTTATGGGTGGCTTTGAATCTGCTGCGGGAAGAAGCTTCACGCTCAATTTTGAGGAAAACCTCGCTGTGGGAACCTATGCCTACAATGGCAGTGTGAGCAACAACGTAGCAGCGGTTTACTATCCCGGCGGGGTAGGCAGCCCCAGCTATGGCGATATTTCCGGCTCGTTTACCATCTTGGAGTACGATACCGTGGCCAATACCATCAAGGGCGAGTTCGAGTTCATCGCAGAGGAACCCGTCAGCCTGGAAACCGTCTCGATTACGGATGGCGAGTTTTCGATGAAGTACCAGTGATGGGGTGGGAACTCGTGGATGACAGCCCTATCAAGTTTTTGGAACCTGGTGGGGCTGTTTTTTTTGAGTGGGGCTATTCTTTTTTTCATAATAAGGGGTTTTCCGATTAAGTCTGTCCTTGTCTAAACCTCAAAACCTATATCTTGGCCTTCTAAATCTCTAAACACATCGTCATGAAACCCTTCCAGTTTTTCTCCATCCTCATTTCCCTGCTCGCTGCTTCATCGGCAACCGCCCAAACCCACCCCGACTGCTCCGACCCGCTGTTGCTAACCAATATGGATCCCTTCACCATAGACTCGGTCGTTGGCGAAGGCGTGGAAGATGATCTATCGGGCACTTGTGTAGCACAGGAATTTTCCCCCACTTGGTTTTCGTGGCAAATCGAGCAACCAGGCACGCTGACCTTCGTGCTGACGCCGCTGAACGAACTTAATGACTTGGACTTCGCCGTTTTTCGCTTCAACGGCAATGTGCTATGCCAAGAGAAAATCCTGAAGCGCTGCATGGCGGCGGGGGAGAATGTAGGTGACCCTACTGGGAGCATTCCATGTTTTGGGCCAACCGGCCTCAACCTTACGGAAACCGATATTGAGGAACAACCCGGTTGCAACAACGGCAACAACAATTTCTTGAAGTTTCTCGAATGTCAAGCCGGCGAAAACTATGCGTTGGTGGTCAACAATTTTTCCAGTTCAGGCGAAGGGTTCACGCTGGAATGGGGCGGCACGGCCACGTTCAGCCCTGCTCCCGACTCCATCAACTCGCCGACCTTGGAGGCCAAGGCCCTCCAGCTTTCCATAGGCCCGAACCCGGCGAAGGACAAGCTCTATGTTTTTGGTTTGGACAATCAGCATGAACTGTCCTACCAAGTCGCCGACAGCTTGGGCAGGTTGGTGATGTCTGGCAAAACGCATGCGGACAGTCGCTACTTAGAGTTTTCGGCCCTGCCAAGCGGGGCTTATTTCATCGCTTTCCTGCTGGACGATGGACGAAGGGTTTTTATGGTTGTGGTGGAGTGACAAAGAGGGTTTTGGTTTCAGGTTTCATGGTTCAGGGGGTACAGCCAATACTCCCATTTTTTGGGCACCACCCAAATGATTTTGATTTTTGTCCTGCACAATAAATGGCGTTGTTTTGGCTAAATATTGTAGGTTTGTATGCTTAAAATTCATTCAAACTTAAAATCCATCTCAATGAAAAAGTTTTTAATCCTGATTGCATTGTTAGCCTTTGCATTCACTTGCTTCCAGTCTTGTGGTGAAGCACCAAAAGAACCCGAAGCCACCGAGGCACCAGCCACAGAACCGGCACCAGTTGCCGACCCAACGCAAGCCGCTGTCGAGGCTTTGGCCGGATTCTACACGGGCAAGCTGCCCTGCGCCGATTGCGACGGCATCCAAACCACGCTCACGCTGAATGCCGACCCGCAGCGGAGCTATACACTGGAAGAAGTACATGAGGGCAAGCAGCCCAAGACCGTCAACTCTGATGGCACTTGGTCTGTGGAAGGTAGCGTCGTGACCCTGAACACAAAAACTGGTGCAGTGAAGTACCAAGTGAACGCCGATGGCTTGGTCGCCATGAATGCCGACGGCAGCACAATGGATGCCAGCAAATACCTGCTGAAGAAAACGCAGGGTGAGTAATTCCCCTTAAGTGTAGTGGTACGATTGCTCGAAGCAATCGTACCGCTGTTATTTTTGGTATGACAAACCCTTCCCTCCATGAAAAGACTGTACCTCCCTTTCCTCATTTTATTTTTCAATCAAACCTCCAATGCCCAAACCTACGCCTCCCGCCTCGGCTATCCCGCCGATGCCAAGGTCGTCATCCTGCACGTGGACGACATGGGCATGAGCTACGACTCCAACCTCGGCGGCATCCGCTCGATGGAGGAGGGCGTGGCCAATTCTGTCAGCGTGATGATGACCTGCCCTTGGGTGCCGGGCTTCGTGCATTACCTCAAGGAGCATCCGCAAACCGACGCCGGGCTGCACCTCACCCTCACTTCCGAGTGGCAGGACTACCGCTGGCACCCGCTGACGGGCACTTCCGCACCCAACCTATTGGACGAGGAAGGCTGCCTATGGCACAGTGTGGAGGAACTTGCGGCAAATGCCACCCCCGACGACGTGGAGCGGGAATTCGAGGCGCAGTTGGCAAGGGCAAGGCGCATGGGCTTCGAGCCTACGCATTTCGACACGCACATGGGGTCGGCCTTCGGCACGGCGGAGTTCTTGCAGCGCTACCTTCAATTGGGCATGAGGCACCAAATACCCGTCATGTTTCCTGGCGGTCACAATAGTATGATTATCAAGCAATTGAAGGGGATGGGGATGCCGCATGAGCAAGCCATCGGCATCGGGAAAATGCTCTGGGACGCTGGCCTGCCCGTCCTCGACGACCTACACAACCTCAGCTACGACTGGCAATACCCCGCCGACCACGGCATGACGGACGAGCAATTGATGGCTACCCATGCCCGCAAGTACATCGAGTCATTTGGGCAGCTAAAACCCGGCGTCACGATGGTCATCTTGCATTGCTCCGCAACGACCGAGGTCTTCCCGCATATCACCGACTCCGGCCCATTGCGCCGGGCGGATATGCTGGCCATGCTTTCGCCCGAACTGAAGCAGTACATCAAGGACAACGGCATCATCCTCGCCACTTGGCGGGAGCTGATGGAGCGTAGGAAAAAGCTTGGGAAATAATTTCATTCTTAATCCATTTGTCATGAAGACCATCGCCCTTTTCGCCCTTACTCTTGTGGTTTACGTGTTGCTCGATTTGAGCTTTCTAAATCTGTTTGCCAAGAATTTCATCCAGCAGCAAGTTGGCCCGATGTTGGCCCCGAAGCCAGACCTCGTAGCGGGTGGTTTTTTTTACCTCATCTTCATCGCTGGTATCCTTTATTTCTGCATTTTGCCTTCACAATCGGCAGGGGATGCATTGTTCAAAGGCGCATTTTTTGGCTTGGTCACCTATGCCACTTACGAGTTGGTGAACAAATCGCTGCTAAAGGACTGGCCGCTCGCCCTCGTGCTGGTGGACATGGCTTGGGGTGTGTTCGTTGGTGCAGTGGTGTCTTGGGCAGGTTATTGGCTGGGCGGCAAGTTTGGTTGGTTGGGTGATTGAGGAATAGCCAAGCATCCAACTTGGGTTAATTGAGCAATTTTATCTGCAAACACATTTATAATGGTTCGTGAAGTTTTCGGGTTTTCGGGTTCTAAGGTTGCGGCACAGTAGCCGTTTTTGAAAAGATAGGTTGCTTTTCCAACCTTGTCAAAAATGATTTACAGTTAGGTTTTGCCCCAAATCCCGAAAACCATAGAACCTTAAAACTTCACGAACCATTGATTTTTATGATGGAACATAAGTTTTTCGACCACCCCGATTTCGGGAAATTATTGCTCCGACTCGGCGTGGGGTCGGTGCTTTTCCTCCACGGCCTCGGCAGGTTGGAGAACGGCATAGATGGAACGATGGGTATGGTAGAAGCGGCTGGGCTATCTGGCTGGTTGGCCTATGGCGCACATTTAGGCGAGTTTGTTGCGCCTTTACTCATCATCGTGGGTAAATGGTCCCGCCCCGCTGGCCTCATTATGGCCTTTAACATGCTGATGACCATCCTCATTGCGCACCGTGACATTGCCTTCCAACGGAACGATTTCGGCGGTTGGATGATTGAGTTGAATGCCATTTTGTTGTTTGGCGGGTTAGCCGTGGCCATGCTAGGTGCTGGCAGGTTCAGCCTATCGAAAGGCGAGGGGAAGTGGGATTGATGGTGGTTACTGGATATTGGATGCTGGATGCTAGAAGAACAAAAACACCACCGTCGCCAGGGTCATGCCGATAACGAATTTTCGATAAAGTGATTCGCTCAGGTGCTTCGCAATGACGATACCCAGCAATGCCCCAGCAGCGATGATGGGGAACACCACGAGGTCGAGTTTTAGCGTCTCCCACGAAATCGTTTTCCAGGAAAAAATATGGAACGGCAGCTTGAACAGGTTGATGCCGAGGTAAAACCAAGCGCCTGTGCCGATGAAACTGTTCTTTGGCAGCCGCATGGAGAGCAGGTAGAGTGAGGTGACCGCTCCCGCCAGATTGCCCACCATCGTCGTATAGCCCGCCGCCAAGCCCATCACCGCCCCGAAGGCCCAATGGCTCGGAACGAGGTATTCCGTGCGGGTCTCCTGCCAAATCATTATCGCAACGCTCAGCACGATGATGACGCCCATGATACGCTTAAATGCCTCATCGTCAATGGCTTGGCTCGTGAACGTGCCAATTACAATGCCAACCAACGCCCATGGCAGCAGCTTCCACAGCACAGGCCAGTCGGCGTGGCGGCGATAATAAACCACCGCAAACACATCCGCCATGACCAGCATGGGCAGCACGATGCCCGAAGACGCCTTACCTCCGAAAACGGCAGCCATGACTGGCACGAATAGGGTGCCAAGGCCCGAAAGCCCCGTTTTCGATAGGCCAATGGCCAAGGCCGAGAGCGCCAATACCCACCATTCGGTGCCACTGAGTTGAAATTGTTGGAAGAAGTCCATTGGGGGCAAAGGTAAGGCTTCATGGTTTCATGGCTTCATTGTATCGGAACACGTTATGAGGGTAACCATGAAACCATGAAGCCATGAGTCCATGAAACCATGAGTCCATGAACCCAAACTTAACATAGACTTAATATTGGATTCCCGCCTTTTGAAAATCAGATGTTCAACTTTGCGGCAGAATTTAGAAACACAGATTTAAACCAAGCTTAAATTACAGAATAACATGGTAACGACCAACTGCCATCGGTCGCCCTATGGGCTGCTATTGGCAACAATCTTCACCTGCCTTTTTATGGCTTTCGCTACGCAAACTTCGGCTCAACAGCCCATAGACCCAGCCCCAGCGCCAAAGCCAGCCGAACCTGAAAAGAAGTGGTACGACAACATCTCGCTCCGTGGTTACATGCAGGTGCGCTACAACCGCCTGTTGGAGACCAACGAAGACCTGAAATGTGAGCAGTGTGACCGCTCATGGGGCAAGGACGGCGGCTTTTTCATCCGCCGGATGCGACTCATCTTTTCAGGCCAGGTGGGAAAACGGATTTACTTCTACGTTCAGCCCGACCTCGCCAGCAATGCCTCCTCTACGAACCAACATTTTGCACAGCTGCGTGATGCCTATTTCGATGTGGGCCTCGACGACGAGAACGAGTTTCGCTTACGTATCGGGCAGAGCAAGGTGCCGTTTGGCTTTGAAAACATGCAGTCCAGCCAGAACCGCCTCCCGCTAGACCGCCACGACGCCATGAACAGTGCCGTGAGCAATGAGCGTGACCTTGGCGTTTTCTTTTATTGGGCACCAGAAAACAAACGCAAGCTGTTTTCCAGCCTCGTAAAAGATGGCCTCAAAGGCTCTGGCGATTATGGTGTTTTTGCCTTCGGCGCCTACAACGGCCAGACTGCCAACAAGCCCGAACTGAACCAAGAACCGCATATTGTAAGCCGTGTCACTTGGCCGTTTGAACTTCCCGGTGGCCAAATCGTTGAGACCAGCATACAAGGCTACTCTGGTAAGTGGGTAATGGCAGAAGACGTGTTAAGTCCCTCCAGCAAACCGCTGGCAGAGAAAACGGTGAAGTTTATTAAAGACCGCAACTACACCGATCAAAGGGTCGCTGCCAGCTTCGTTCTATACCCAAAACCCTTTGGCATCCAAGCGGAATACAATGTGGGCAAAGGCCCTCAGTTCAACCCTGCCACGGACTCCATCGAGACGAAAGACCTAAAGGGCGGCTATGTCACGCTCAGCTATATGATGAAAAAAGGCAAGCAAATCATCATCCCGTTTGCCCGCTACCAGCACTACGAGGGCGGCAAAAAGCACGAACTTGACGCCCGCAGCTACGACGTGACCGAAACGGAAATCGGTGTGGAATGGCAGCCTTCAAAGAATTTCGAATTGGTGGCCATGTACACCATATCCAAGCGCCGCTTCGAGGATTTTGCGAAGCAGGACAATTTACAAGAGGGGCAATTGCTCCGCTTACAGGCACAATTGAATTTTTAACGAAAGTCACCAGCTGACGATTGAACAATCCAGCAGTTCACCTATTCAACAATCAAGCAATTTAACAATCATAACAATGAAAAATATCAATTTCTTTTTCCTCGCAATTTCACTTTTCCTCGTTTCCTGTGGGGGTGATAAAACCGAAACCACGGGCACTGAAACCCCAGCAACTGCTGCCACAACGACCATCTCGGTTAAAGGCTCGGACACCGTGTTGCCCGTCAGCCAAAAAGAAGCGGAAGAGTTCATGAAAGCCAACCCTGGTGCGGCCATCACGGTCGTGGGAGGTGGCTCTGGTACTGGCATCACCGCCCTGATGGACAATTCAACAGACATCTGCATGTCGTCCCGGGAACTGAAAACAGACGAAAAACTGAAGTTCCAAGGCAAGGCCATCGAAGTAAAAGAAGTAGTCATTGGCTTCGATGCACTGTCGGTCATCGTTCACCCAGAGAACAAGGTAACGCAGCTCACTCGTGAGCAACTCGAAAAGATTTTCACCGGCGAAATCAAGAACTGGAAAGAAGTCGGCGGTGCGGATGCGCAAATCGTGGCCTACAGCCGGGAAAGCTCTTCTGGCACTTATGAGTTCTTCAAAGAGCACGTCATGGACAAGAAAAACTATGCCACCAACGTGCTGAACATGCCCGCCACGGGTGCCATTGTCCAGTCGGTTAGCCAGACGAAAGGTGCCATCGGCTACGTAGGCCTCGCCTACCTGACCGAGGGTGTGAAGGCATTGTCCGTTTCCTACGACCAAAGCAAGACTTTCGTAGCCCCATCAGTGGAAGGTGCCAAGGATAAAAGCTATCCTATTGCCCGTGCGATGTACTATTTTTACGACGCCAAAAACGAGGCAAAAGTCAAGCCCTTCGTTGACTACGTAATGTCCGATGCTGGGCAAAAGAACGTGGTAGATGCAGGGTATGTACCCGTGAAATAAAGGGGCTGCTTTGACTTCAGTTTATGAGGTTTGATATAAGATATAAGATAGACGATTTTAGATTTTAGATTTGGGGGGCACTGCGTCTCGCAAATCTAAAATCGTCTATCTTATATCTTATATCAAAATCACGGATGAAAAACAACTCGAAACCGTCCAATGCGAATTCGCCGTTTCACCGAACCCATCTTCGAGAGCCTCATTAAAATCTGCGGGTATTCCAGCGGATTTGTGGTGCTTTTGATAATTGTCTTCCTGTTCAAGGAGGGCATTTCGTTCTTTGGCAGTTCGCCAGTGGAGGAGGGCTTCACAATGTACGTCCACTCCAACAACCCTGTCAAGGACTTGTCCGCTGCGCAAATAAAGGACGTTTTTGACCAAAAAATCACCAACTGGGAGGCGCTTGGTGGTACTGACCAGCCCATTGAGCGATTCAGTTTGGACGAATTGGGAGAGGCGTTCACCGAGGAGCAACTCGGCAAGGACTTCGAGTTTTTGCCAAAATGCATTGATAGCTACATGGACAGCTTGCCTGGTTCGCTGGCCTTCTTCCCTTCAGCACAAACGGACGGCAAGCTGAAATCCGCCATTCCGATTAAGATTGACAAAATCACAGTTGGCAAGTTCCTCGCTGATACCGAGTGGTTCCCCACGAGCCGCCCTGCTGCCCGCATGGGCGTGATGCCGCTGCTGCTCGGCACGCTGCTGGTGTCATTTTTTGCCATCATCATCGCCCTGCCATTGGGCTTGGCTGCTTCCATTTACTTAGCGGAAATTGCCGACGAGCGGGTGCGCAAGTTCCTCAAACCCGTCATAGAACTGCTGGCGGGCATTCCGTCCGTGGTTTATGGCTTCTTCGGCCTCGTGGTCATCGTACCCTTCGTGCAGTCGGCATTTGATTTGCCCGTGGGCGAAACGGCCTTGGCGGGCAGCATCGTGCTGGCCATCATGGCGCTCCCAACCATCATTACTGTGTCGGAAGATGCGCTGCGCACCACGCCACGGGCCATGAAGGAGGCGAGTCTGGCCTTGGGTGCATCGCAATGGCAGACCATCCGCAAAGTGGTCGTTCCGTATGCCTCTTCGGGCATTACCGCTGCCGCAATATTGGGCATCGGTCGGGCGATAGGCGAGACAATGGCGGCACTCATGGTCACAGGCAACTCGGCCATCATGCCTCCGACACTGTTGCAGCCCGTGCGCACTATCCCCGCCACTATTGCGGCGGAGTTGGGCGAGGCGCCGTTTGGCGGCTTGCACTTTCAGGCGCTGTTTGCGCTGGGGTGTTTGCTTTTTATTATTACGTTGATAATCAACCTGATGGTGGAAAGGGTTTCCGCTAAAAGGATTAACTGATATGTTTTGTACACGTCGCTTTGTCATTGCCGAAGGCAAATTGCGACGTCTCGTGTGAAGTCCCGTTCTGACTTCCGACGAGACAATGCAGTTTACCTACGGCAATGACAAAGCGGCTCAAGTGAGACTCAAAAATAAACGAGTGAATGGAATTTCCCGAAAGCAACGAACGACGTAAAAAACTGAGCCAGGCCATCATGTTCGGCCTGTCCCGTGGCATCAGCTATGGCATCGTGGCACTGCTGTTCCTCATTTTGTTTTTCATTATGAAACAGGGCATCGGAGTCATCAGCTGGGAGTTCCTGACGGCCATGCCCACGGACGGCATGACCAAGGGCGGCATCTGGCCGGCCATTGTCGGTACGGTCTATCTGGTGCTGGGTAGCATGTTGTTTGCATTCCCGGTGGGCGTCATGGCGGGCATTTATGTGAATGAATACGCTGTAGCAGGCCCCGTGAAGCGCTTCGTGAAAATGATGACGAACAACCTGGCGGGTGTTCCGAGCATCATTTTTGGACTATTCGGCATGGCCCTGTTCGTAAACCAAATGGGCTTCGGGGCGAGCATCCTCGCTGGTTCTTTGACGCTGGGGCTATTGGCATTGCCCATCGTCATCCGCACCACGGAGGAGGCACTGAAATCGGTGGACGACACCTTTCGGCAAGCCAGCTATGCCCTCGGCGGCACCAAACTATACACCATCCGTAAGGTAGTGTTGCCCATCGCCCTGCCAAATATTTTGACGGGCCTTATCCTCGCCGTGGGGCGGGTATCTGGCGAAACGGCGCCCATCCTTTTCACGGTGGCTGCCTATTTCCTCCCCAAATTGCCAAGCAGCATCATGGACCAGGCGATGGCACTGCCGTACCACCTGTATGTGATTTCAACTAGTGGAACCCAGATTGAGGCCAGCCGCCCAATGGCCTACGGCACAGCGCTGGTGTTGGTGGTAATTGTTTTAATCGTCAATATTGCAGCGGCTTTGCTAAGGAATTATTTTGGGAAAAAAGTGAAAATGAACTAACGGTGGACGGTAGACGATAGACGACTGACGGCTATTCATGCGTAACCGTCCATCGTCCATCGTCAGCCGTCCACCGATTAAAAATATGGCAAACAAACTCGAAACCATAGACGTCAATCTCCACTACGGCGACTTCCATGCGCTGAAGGGCATCGGCTTGGCTATTCCCGACCACTCGGTGACGGCGCTGATTGGGCCGTCGGGCTGCGGGAAGTCCACGTACTTGCGCCTGTTCAACCGGATGAACGACCTTATCCCCGATGTGAAAATAACGGGGAAGGTGCTGATGGACGGAGAGGATATTTACCAGATAAAATCCTCGAAAATTGACCACTTGCGCCGCACAGTGGGCATGGTTTTCCAGAAACCGAACCCGTTTCCGAAGAGCATATTTGAGAACGTGGCTTATGGGCTTCGGGTGAACGGTATCTCGGACAATTCTTTCATCGAAAACCAAGTGGAAAAGACACTGCGCCAAGCGGCGCTTTGGGAGGAGGTGAAGGACAAACTGAAGAAATCGGCCTTCGAGCTGTCGGGCGGGCAGCAGCAGCGGCTTTGCATCGCACGGGCTTTGGCCATCGAGCCTACAGTGATTTTGATGGACGAACCCGCCTCGGCGCTTGACCCTATTTCGACAGGCAAAATCGAAGACCTGATTTTTCAACTTAAAGACCAGTTCACTATCATCATCGTCACCCACAATATGCAGCAGGCGGGCCGGGTGAGCGATTACACCGGCTTTTTCTATCTTGGCCACTTGATTGAATTTGACAAGACGAAGAAGATTTTCACGAACCCCTCTAAACAAGAAACCGAAAATTATATAACGGGGAGGTTCGGATAGGACGTTTGCCCGTTTGACAGGATGGTTACACGGATTGGGCGGATGTGACTGATAGATACGGATTTTTGCTTTGGCAAAAATACATATCCGTGGGAACCCGCCGCATCCGCCCAATCCGTGTAACCATCCTCCAAAAAGAGAAAAGATGACACATCTTGATTCCGAACTCCGCATACTCAAGTCCGACATCCTCGAAATGTGGCGGCTCGTCGTAGGCCAGCTCGAAAAGGGCAAGGAGGCACTGACCAATTTCGATCGTGACCTGGCCGAAGAGGTGGTCGAGAACGAAAAACGGGTCAACTCCTACGAGTTGAAGATTGACAAGGACTGTGAGAATATTTTCGCACTGTTTCAGCCTGTGGCTACTGACCTACGCCTTGTGCTGGCTTCGCTAAAAATCTGCAACAACTTAGAGCGGGTGGGCGACATCGCAGCCAGTGTGGCCGATTTCGTGTTGGATGCAGAGCAGGATTTCAACAAAGAAATTCTGGAGCGCACCAGAATCCTGGAGATGTACGCCATTGCCAATGAAATGATTGCCGATACTTTGGAGGCATTCGACAATGAAGATACCCGATTGGCCCGCACCATCTTCAAACGTGATAAGCTATTGGATAAGATTGATGCAGCGGCGCTTGACCTCGTTTATGAATGCATCCAAGCCTACCCTGAGCAAGCCCGTAACACGTTGCTCGTGATGTCCATGATTCGTAAACTGGAGCGGGTTGGGGATATGTCGAAGAACATTGCCGAGGAAACCATTTTCTACTTCGAGGCAAAGGTGTTGAAGCACAAAAAGAAAAAGCAGAAGGAAGGAGACGAATAGGAATGAGGAATGAGGAATCAGGGATGATAGATTGGATTGCGGATTTGGGATTGCGGATTGCGGATTGGGGTTGCTTCTTCGATTTACGATTGCGGATTTCGGCAAGTGGTCGCTTTTTGGGCTGTCACTGCTTTGCTTTTGACTTAGCTTTGGGGCAAAATAAAAGCTGATGATGCGTTATTTCCTATCCGTTTTTTTTGTCCTCACATTGGGTTCTTTACCCGTTTTTTCTCAAAAACTATTGACGCTGGAAGAGGCCACGGCTGCGGTGCTGTCCCACAACTACGGCATCCGATTGGCCAAGAACGACTCTATTGCCAATGCGCTCGACGTGAACTACGTGGACTGGGCGCTGGCACCCCGTGTGAACGCCACGCTGGGGGCGGTGCGCAACAACAACGACCAGCGGCAGGAGTTCTCGGACGGCACGGTTAGGGAGCGGGACAACGTGAGGTCAACCAATCTAACTGGCTCGGTGGGGTTGAACTGGCTGCTGTTCGATGGCAAAAGGATGTTCATCGCCAAGGAACGCACCTTCGAAATTGCCCGGACGGGCGAACTGGTGGTAAAGGCGCAGGTAGTGAACACGGTGGCCCAGGTACGCAACGTTTATTTTGGCATCGTTCGGCAGAAGCAGCAGTTGAAGGCCATTGAGGAGCAGATGTCGGTGAGCGAGGAGCGGGTGAAAGTGGCAGACCGAAAGCTTTCCACGGGCCTCGGAAGCAAGCCGGAATTGCTGCAAGCAAAAGTTGATTTGAATGCCCAGAAAGCCCGCCAATTGCAACAGCAGACGGCCATTGCGCAGCAAAAAGAGCAGCTCGACCAATTGGCCGGCGGCCAGCTTGGCACCAACTTCGACGTGGTGGAGGGCATCCAGTTCGACAATAACCTGAACATCAACGAGATAGAACAGAACATCGCTGGCACCAATCCTTCCCTCTTATTGGCCCAACGAAATATCGGCATTGCCCAACTCACCCTACGAGAACATGAGGCCAGTCGCTATCCGACCCTCAGTTTCAACTCGGCCTATAACCTTGGCCTCTTGGACAACCAAACGGTGGTGAACCCCTTCCAACCCTTGCAAAGTGGTTCCAAAGGCTTCAACTACGGCCTGACGGCCAATATACCCATCCTGAATTTCCGGCAAGAGCGCCGCAATATCGAGGCGACAAAAATCACCATTGAAGGGCTGCAGCTCTCGCTGAAAGACCAGCAAACGGCCATCAATACGCTGCTTCGCAATGCTTTCCTTGGCTTCGAGTACCAACTGCAAGCCCTGAAATTGGAGGAAGAAAACATCGAGCTCGCCAAGGAAAATGTGGCCATCGCCCTCGAACGCTTCAAGCAGGGTGTGAGCACTTACCTCGAACTGCGGGAGGCGCAGAAAAGTCTCGAAGATGCCTATGACCGGCTGATTGCCGCAAGGTACAATGCGAAAGTGGCGGAGACGGAGGTGTTGCGGTTGGAGGGGGGGCTGGTGCGGTGATTTATCCTATTTGTCCCAACAAATTCAGCAGTGCCATCACAATCTGATTATTCTGCTGCGTGGATTCCGAAGTACTCAAAAGCCCCAACCTGTTCTCTTTTTGCAGCTTTGCCCATCGCTGTGTCAGCGAAACGACTTCCAAGTTAAAGTCTTCATCTTGTGTTATGCCCAAGGCTGAAAGCTGTTCAAGGGCCTTTTCGATACGTGCCTGACTGACCAGTTTGGTAATGGCTTTTTTCTGATCTTGGAAACTGTTCATAGCGGTTGGTTGAGCAGTACCGGAATAGTGGTGATTCACATTATCGCCGATATGCACATTCCCTTGGGCCGAAATGGTCGAGTTTGTCACGACGTTCTTCGTGGAGCCTGCCTGCTGGTGAGACGCAGGGCCATTAGAGGGAGCGTGTCCGTGTGGGTTGTCAATCCTCAATTGATAGACCAGTTCCAGCACGAAAGCGGCCATATTGTCGGCGGCAAGTTCTTGGGAGCCGCCAGCATCGGCGTGGGACTTGCCATCCAACAAATCGGAGATGCCCCGGATATTGATGTGCGGGATAGCTGGATAAAAATGCATGGCCTGGGAGAACCCCACTGCTTCCATCTCCACAGCCGTAGTGTCGTTGAAATCGTCCTTAAGGCGGCGGTATTCTTCGGAGTCGGTGGCAGCCACTACCTTGTTGGCGGCAGCGATGGCACCGAAAATGACCTTGCAGGGTTGGTTGTTGCGGCAGCGGTTTCGCCAAGCTGTACTGGCTGCCACGGACTGGGCGGTGGCCAGCAGGTGCTTGCTGTAGTAACCCGATTCGGGCCGGGTTTTGAAGCCGTCGCTGGTCACCTTGCCAAAATCGTAGCCATAGAACTTGGTGCCGACCACCACATCCCCAATGGCTACGTCCTTGACACCACCAGCCACACCGCAGAGGATGACGGCCTGTGGCGAGAAGTGGCGCATTACTCTCTCCGTGGCCAAGGCAGTGTTTTCGTTTTTTGCACCGCCCAATTGAAGCACCAAATTGAAGGAGTGGTGCAAGCCTTGATAAGGCACGTGCATATAACGGATGTTTTCTAGTATTTGCTCCTGGCAAGGAGAACCCTTGGCAAGCACGGCTTCAAGTTCGACCTGTATAGGGGTGATGATGGCTAAGTTCATAAGTGCGTAAAAATCCTTGGGTTTTCGGGTTTTCGTCGGATAAAAAAGAGAAGCAGTCTCCAAAACGCTATGTGCTTATTTTTCCACCTACTGTTTACATATTCTCAAAACTGTTATCATTTAGCAAAGGGAGACTGCTTACTTCAAAAGTATGGCTACTTATTATGGTGTTGTCGTTGTTGTTTGAGGTGCGTGGTATTTGCATGTTTAAGGATGTTCCAAATGGTCCTTTCCGACAAGTTGAACCTGTGGGCCAGGATTTCTACATTGTGGGTTTTTTGGAGGCTGTTTTCCTTGCTCAACCGGTTCATTTCCAATTGTACCGTGTAGCGAAGGATATTGGTGGATGGTATAAGATCTTGGTCAATGAGAAAAGTAAGGAAGCAGTCCTCAGAGTTTGGCATTTCGTGCGTCGAGCGCCAGGCTCCAAATGATTGGTTCAAATGCTCAAAGAACTTGTCCATCAAGTGTTTTCTGTTCAGTTCCATTGCTTGTTCGGTTTAAGATGACAGGATGCCAATGAGGTGAACAAAAGGTAGTTAAATAAGCTGTTGAAAATAGTGTCTCATAATGTGGTACAATGATATTTTACCTTTTGGGTACGTACAAATACATAAAAGGCCTTTTTCATCTCAAAAAGTCTTGTTGCCTGAAAAGATTATGGGTTCAGTAACGGATACCCGGTGTTGCTGTTAAAAGAAAATACAATGAATGATAATAGAAAATATCGCTGCAACTTGTTTGTATTCAGTGTTTTATATTCTTTGATATTTATAATTTTAAACAAGCCGATTCGATGATCCTAACCAAACTGAATTCATTTGGTGCCTAAAGATTTCACCGAAAAAAACGAAAAACCATATTTCGGAACTGCCAATTTTTTTACTCAAATAGGCGATATTTTGCAGGAATTAGTAGAAACTTACTCGGCTCATATCGGTTTTGCCTTCGCAACAAGCTTATCCAAAGAATCCTTGTAACGTCGGAAAAGGGTGGGGCTTTCGGCCTTGTTCAGTTCGATGACGGGGCAATTGGCCCGCTTTTCCCCATAGATATAATGGGACAGCATCATGTGCTCACAATCTACTACTAGGAAATAGTTATTGGGGATATGGGCATATTTAAAGACCTGGAATTTTCCCTTGGTAGCCGGATTTTCGTCGAAACTCGCCTTTTGCTTCAAGAGCCGCTCCATGGCCGACCGGATTTTAGCCTCATCGTTTTTTCGTTCAGGGCTGTCCTTGAAGTAAAGCCTCGCCTCGTTGCTGTCCGGGTCGAGCAGGAAGCATTTGAAGCTGACGCCTTTTTCGAGTAGTTGCTCAATCTGTCCGCCAAATTCAGCATCGCTCCTGCTGTCGAAATAATTGGAGAAGGTGTTCAGTGTCACGCCAAATTCAATGACTTCTTCATTTGCAAGCTGCATGAATGCCACTTTTTCACGAACCTCACGGCGGCCATCATCATGAAAGGCAAAGCCTGGCTTTATGACCAATGACGGGCTGTTGAGCGAAGTAGGGGGCACGGGGTTTGGCCGCCAATTAGGCGGTGGCTGGTAGGTGAACGTGGTGCCATCCCAAACATGGCCCAATTCAATTAAAATCAGTTCTCTCAGCGCAGCGCTTAGATTTTGCAGGAATGCCGGGCTGGCGTCTTTTTCATTGAGGATATTGCTGATAGTAGCTTTTGCGATTTTGGTGCCCAGCGTTTCCATTTTCTCCTTCACCTTGGCGTTCGAATAACCCTTTTCCGTTTTCAGTAGGTCAAAGCCTTGTTGAATCATGGTATGTTTCATGTTTCCCATTGATAATGGAATTTAGACGATTCGACGGTAGTTATCGTGCAAATGAAAGAAACTTTAGCGGAGTTTTTGCTGGAGAGCGGGGGGAATTACAGAATTTGGGAATGCCTTTGTCTATCAGCTTCCGATTTTCTGCTTCCGTTTAAAGTACACCAATAGGAATAAAGCCAAGCATAAGGCCGTTGCCCCGATAAGGTATGGCAGGTAAGATGCCTTAAAAAAGCTTGGCGGCAATGCTGCAGTATCCCCAACCATTACGAAGCCTGCCCAATAGATTGGCTTGGAATATTCTGAACTTGCCGATTCGAGGTACTTCAATTTTGCCTCCCGCAATGACTCGTTTTTGGCCTTGCCCTCGTGCAGGGCATCGTAGAAATGAGCCATCAGTTGAGAGGTCGGTTGGTCGGAGATGCTCCAAAGGCTGGTCACCAAGCTGCCGCAGCCCGCAAAGGCGAAGGCCCTGGCAAGGCTCATGGTGCCCTCGCCCAGCCATACCTTGCCCGTGCCCGAATTGCAGGCGCTCAATACCGTCAGTTCCGCTTGGAGGTCCATGTTGTAGAGTTCCGAGGCGAACAACTGGTTGTCATTGCCCTGTGTGGGTACGTTGAACACCAGCCTCGACAGCATCGGGTCATCCGGGTCGAGGATGCCGTGGGTGGCCAGGTGCAGCACTCCAGCCGCTGGTGCAGCCGCTATAAAATTGGCCTTGGTGGCTTCCCCGTTGAGCCACGACCTGCCTTTCAGTATCTTACCAACGGCCTTTACCTCGTCGTCGGCAAAAGGCAGGTTACTCAGCCCACCCCTCGACCGCACGGCCAGCAGGGTTGGGTCTTCTTCGGCAGGCAAGTTTTGATTCATGAGGGCAAGGGTGGCTTCGTCGTACTCGGTGCCATAGCCAGCAAAACTGCCCCCTGCCTTCTCTTTCTTTTCCTGCTTCAATAAGCTGCTCGCCGACCAGGCATAGCTCACCGCATAGTCCTTCACCAAATAGGGCATGTCCAAGTCTTTCCAACTCCCATCGTGCGGCTTTGTGAGCATGGCCTCAAAAGGTACCAAGCCGAGCTGGCCATCCGGTACCACGATAAGCCGTTCGTACTTGCCCGTGGCCAGCGGCAAGGCCAATAGCCTTTGGTTCAACGTGGAGGCCGAAGCCAAGAAAGCCTGTTCCGCCACTGCCGCCGAATCCTGCACGTACTTCCAGTCGCTGACCGAGCGGCGGAACTGCGCCAAGGCCATGCCAAGGCTATCGTCTTGGGGCGAGGCCCAAACCTGCAATTGATGCCTCGAAACCGCAAATGTATAGAGGGCGGATTTCCCTATGAGGTACTCCACCAACAGGTCGCCGCTGCCCAATTGCTGCTGAACCTCCTTCAAGTCCACTTCTTTCTTAAAGGCATATTTCAGTTCAAAATAGCGGGGAAAACTGCGCTCCAAACGGTCTTTAAGCCCAGAGAGCCGGAAGCGGGCATCAGACAGGGAATCGGCATAGGCTTTTTTCAGGACAGGGTCGTTATCGTAATGGATTTCCATTTCCCAAGCGGCCACTTCTTCTTGTAGGCTTTTTTCCAGTTCAAGCACACTGTCCGGTATGCCAGCGATATGCTTTATCTGCTGGTTGTAAAGCGCCTCGGCCATCACGGGGGCCTTGGCCCGCTCCGCAAATGCAAATGCTTTTATGAAATAGGTCGAATCGCCCGTCAACTCGGCAAGTGCGAGGGCGGTTTTCACGCCACCTTCCACCACGGGTTGCAGGTACTCGTACAGTTCCAGTTTCGAGGATTCGTCGCCATAGCTGAGGCGCATGTTTTCGCCATAATCCAGCCCCAACTCGAAGGCCCGCATGGCCAAGCGCAAATGCTCCATGCCACCTTTTTGATAAAATGCCTCGCCTTTTCCCTCTAAGCTGCCCAGCACCCAATAGCTGCTGGGTGTCAGGCTTTCCAAGAATGGGAGGTCTTTTACCGTTTGGTCGTCGTTGCCATCCGATTGGTTTTGAAGGGTTTGGTGGAAGTAGGAGAGGGCTTTGTCGGGTTGGCCAGCAGCGAGGTAGATTTTGCCTGCGAGGTGGGTCATGCGGGCGTATTCGGGGTGGCGGGGGCCGTAGCCTGATTTGGCATGATTACATGCTAATTGAATATAAGAAATAGCTTCATTGAAGTTTTCTTTGTCTTGATAGATACGGGCAAATTGGTAGAAGGCATCTGCTTTTTCAGAACTTCCAATAAATGAATGCATCCCTGCTTTTAGTACCATTAATGCACTATCTAAAAAGTCAAATTGGAAGTATGCTTTTGAATACTGAATATAAGTTTGCGGACTTTGTGAATCAATGGCTAAAGATTGACGAAAATAATCTAAAGACTGAGTGTCATTCATCGTCCTGTAGTTGTCACCAATGTCACGTAATAGTACAGCTATGTTTG
Source organism: Saprospiraceae bacterium (assembly GCA_022841745.1). Taxonomy (GTDB): domain Bacteria; phylum Bacteroidota; class Bacteroidia; order Chitinophagales; family Saprospiraceae; genus UBA6168. The sequence continues at coordinate 31,735 of JALHQW010000034.1, forward strand.
CGCTATCCTTTCTTACTTTTGCTACTCGAAGTGATTTCAGCTGAAACTCCAAGGCCTTTCTGTGGTTTCCTGAATCCCAATACAACCAACCTAAATTGCCGTAGTATCTTAATAGTAATTCATTATTGTTTAGTTTTTCTCCAAACTGAACACCTTTTTCATAAACATCTATTGCTTTCTTATAATTACCTTTCAGATAGTAGTTATCAGCAAGATAAAGTAGTAAATGTCCCTTTAGAAGGATGCTGTCCTTTTCGATTTGAACATTACCGATTGCTTTTTCAAAAAAAATTATGCCTTCATCGGGGAGGTAAAGGTTGAAATAACAACGGTTGATCTTGTCACTGGCTAATAAATACTTTTCCCAGTATTTGGCTTGTTCATAGGCCTTTAGTGATAAATTCAAAAGAGGAATTGCTTCCTCATATTTCTCTTCATTTGTTAGTTTAATTGCTAACTCAAACTGATTTGAAATTGATGTCTCTTGCTCAATCGGCGGGTTCTGAAAACTCAATACGATTATTGTTGTTGTTGAAAGCAACAACAATAAAAGTAATGGGTGCACATTTTTTCTTATGTTGATCAATGCTTAGAATGAGTTTGGATTATTTTTTTGCAAAAAGCCGGAATAGCCAACATTTTTTCTTTTTCATTTTACAGCCACTGCAAGTAGTGCAATTTTTCTCGCATGGCTTTTCCTTATTGACTGGGTTAACAATTTCAGTTCTTTCGAGATTTGTCAATATTTGAGGTTGTCTAATTTCTTTTCCAGTAGGATCGTATGAAATAAAAGTAATACCAACTTGGGGTTGAATGATAGTGCCAATAGATAAGCAGTCTGCTTTTTTGATACTAAACTTAAAATTATCCTCAGTATGATAATAGTCATAAAAACTGCCTGTTGCCGAATTGTATTGATTAGTTCCAGGTAGAAATATAGACTTAATGGAAAAAGTACCTGATGTTTCGTTAACAGAAGCATTTTTTAGCGTTGTTGTGGGTGCTGTTAGATTGATTGAGCTTACATCAAGATGTTGGCTATTCATCCATTTTACCTCAACATCTTCGGCAAAGTCTGAACCTTTGTTTTGGAAATTTACTTGGTAGTTTAGTATTTCATTACAATTACATGGGCAAAGTTTATCTTTATCAACATTCAATGAATTTGGGTCGTGTGGTCCTTTTTTTATCAGTACTTCAATAGTGTCTGTGCCGGGGGCTGCTGGTGGCACGAATTCTCCTGAAAAAGAAATCACTTCTTTGCTTATTGGTATGCCCGTTTTTAGTTTAAAAATCAAGTGAGTATTGGTTTCTTGATTTATTGGCTGAGAGTTATTAGGGTTAAGATGTAAAATGCCAGCGACAGGGTCGTTGCTTACAATGTAAGTGTAATCCCAAAAGTTAGAATCTTTATAATTCTTCACAATGCCACTGTCAAATTGCAAAATCGATGCATCATACTTCAAATCTATACCGAGTCCAAATGATGGCCAATTTGCAATGGACAAAGAAAGAAAAAACCAAGGTTCTGTTGGGGTAGGTACCTGATAAGTTTCGTCAGTCTGTTGCAATGTAGGTGGATTAGAAAAGAATTCATCTACAAATGCGTTCCAACTAGGTGTTATTTTCACATTCGAGGAAGAGGGTAATATTTTGGGGAAATGCCCACTGCATCCTCCAGTTCCTGTCACTTGAAAACTCTTAGTTTGAATTGGCCCTCCTTTTCTTTGTTGGTAGCAAATTAATTCAAAATTCCCGGAAGGTAAAATAAGTTTTTTGGGTATTGAAGTTGATACGTTTGGATAATACACTGTTTCGCTCCAAAAATATGAGCCAAGGTTGCCTCCTTCTAATCTATAAAATAACCCAACTGAACCTTGTCCATCTACAATCCAAATATCAGAATCAATATCAACATTAAAAGTTAGTTCACAGCCATTTGTACCTATAGTAAGATTTGGCAAATCTATGATTGGGGGTGATGTTATGTTTGTCGCTTGAGTCTGAAGTTGAAAGAATATAACAATCAAACAAAGATGAAATTTCCACATAATGGCCAACGTATTTTTCATTTTCCAGAATTTTAAGTGTTGTTCAAAACTTTCCCGCCAAATGTAAAACCCTTTCCCAACACGAAGAAACAATGTTCAAAAAAATCATCGTAGTCCCGTCCTTTGAGCATTGCCCGACGTGGTGAAAGGCCCACATCCTTGGCGTTGTTTCCCTTAATTGCGCAGCACCAGCAAAGGTAATCGGCAACAGGACGAAATTTTTTAGGATTCGCTGTGCAGCGAAAGCAAACCACAACTTATCCTGCTTAGAAAGGCCAATTTTTTACCTTTGCCCAGCAGCAACCGAAAAAAACACCTATCGAGAAACAGATGGCAGCCATAAACGAAGAGCAACTTACCCTCCAGCGACTGCAATCCGGCGATGCCCGGCAGCAGGACGAAGCATTTCGCTTACTTTACAGGCAGTACTACGGCCTCGTGGAGAGCCTTGTGGTGACCAACAACGGCACGCCCGAACAAGCCAAGGACATTTTCCAGGATGGCATCATCGTGCTGTTCAACAAGGTGAAAAACGAGGATTTTGTACTTTCTTCCAGTTTGAAGAGTTACCTTTTTGCCATCTGCCGCAACTTGTGGTTGATGAAGCTCCGCACTGCCGGAAGAGAACCCTCCTTGGAAAGCCACCACGAGCATATACCCCTCGACGACAACCTGTTCGATACCCTCGTTGTCACCGAAAAAAAACTATTGATTGCTGAATTGTTGGGGAAGGTGGGCGAAGACTGCCGCCAAATCCTCGGCCTGTTTTATTACCAGAAAACCCCAATGGCCAAAATTATGGAAGTGTTTGGCCTGGGCAGCGAGCAGGCCGCCAAGAACAAGAAAAGCCAATGCCTCAAGAAACTAAGGGAATTGGTGCTGGGAAGCCCATTTTATACCAAATCATTAACCGATTAGCATGGAACAAATTGACATAATCCTTATCGAGCGTTATTTTGAAGGGGACCTGAACGAGCAGGAACGGGCAGTCTTTGCCCAACGGCTGCAGGCTGATGCCCGTTTTGCCGAGGCATTCCGCTTCGAGCAGGACATACTGGCCGGCATCGAAACGGCAGGCAACCAGCGGCTGCGGGAGCGGCTGGACGCCATCTACCAAGAAGAAATCAAACATGGGGCCACCATTCGTACCATGCGTCCTTTGCGGCGGTGGTGGATGCTGGCCGCTGCGGTGGTGGCGGGGTTGTTGATTGGTTGGTGGTGGTTGGGTTCACAGCCCGCTGCACAAAAGCTGGCCAGCCAATATTTGGAGCAGCCATTTCAGGTAGAGGACAGCTTTTTCAGGGGGGAGACGGATGAAAATCAAGCACGGACAAACGGGTTGGTGCAATATCGAAATGGCGATTTCGAAGCGGCCGCTGCCTCGATGGAGACGGTGGTTGCCAGCGGCACGGCGAAAGCGGGAGATTATTTCTTGGCTGGCCTTTGCCAATTGTTCAAGGCATCCCCTGATTTTGCCATAGCTTTGGATTTTTTCACAAAAGCAAATGCACTCGACCCTGCCGCTTATACTGATGAAATTAATTGGTACTCAGCCCTGGCCAAAATTCAGTTAAAAAATGAGCCTGCCGCCAAGGCAGTATTGGAAAAACTAGCAAATAGCAAAAGCAGTCGAAATGCCGAGCAGGCAAGGGAACTGCTTGAAGTGATGGGTAAGTAGCTCCCCACCGTTTAGTTGATACTACTACATTTTCCAAACAAATTCCTAACCACAGCCCACATGCGCCATCTGGCATTAATCTTGCGTTTTAGCTCCTGTTATTTTTTTTGTCACCCTCCCCCCGCAAGTTTCTAAATTCAGCATAATCATGGTATCCTTAAAATCATCCGTCAAACTTGCGCTGTTGGCAGCGTGCCTCTACGCCACACCAGCCATCTCCCAAATCAACTTCAAACTACAATGGTTGCAGGACAGCACGGCTTGGGGCGTCTTTGCCACCCCAGATGAAGGCGTTAGCCCATCGGAATACCTCATCATTGGGTCGGGCCAGGTGACGCTCGTTGCTCCACCACAAATGCAGTTCAACAATCTCAAATCCTTTAGCGGCACTTGGGTGCAGAACTCCTATGTGGGCACACCCATCGAAAACCCTGACAAAGACTATATCAGTTTCGGTCTGGAACAAGCTGACCCACCCATGCAGTTCAAGGCAGGGGAGGAAACCCTGCTGTTCACCTTTGCCAGCAAGGAGGGGGAATGCCCTGATGAACTCTACCTGATGTCGAACGACGACCCGTTCAACGTCATGCCCAACTCGAAGAACTCCAATCCTGGCAATGATATCAGCATCCTCGACCCTGGCAACGAAAAGTCGCTTTATTTCTTCTCCAAAGTCTATGCCCAGGATGCTTGGGATTGCCATCCCGGCAAGGTGAAAGCGCAAGGCCCCTTCATTTCTGGTTATGAAAAGCGGAGGAACAGGCGGCAGTTGAAGCCTTAGTTATTGATGCCAATCCAATATATTTCAGCATGGGCCGATGGGGAAACTCCATCGGCCCATGCTCATTTTACCCCCGACCTGCCATTATGCCACCTGCTTTTGATTGCTTTCGGCAAGTTTAGGCATCGAGGCGTTGCAATACCTGACACCCCGTCAGGGATTCCTTGTCGGAACAAATTGTGCAGAACAATCCCACCCCACACTGCCTCGTATCATTTATCTTTGCCCACTTTTTGATTGCGGATTGCGAATTGGGTTCCCTTCGGGAATGACAAAAATGGAACCCAATCCGCAATCTGCAGTTGTCATCCCCGAAGGGGACCTAATCCGTAATAACATCATGTTTGGTATTTTCAAATCGCTTTTCAAGTCAAAACACGAAAGGGACTACGACAAGTACTCCCCAGTTATTGACGCCGTAAACGAGGAATGGGAAAAACTCCAACACCTCTCCAACGACCAGCTCCGCAACAAGACGCTCGAATTCCGCCAGCGCATCGCCGACCATTTGGCGGGCATTGACCAGGACATCGAAGCTGTGCTCGTGCAGGCCCGTGAAACCGAAGACATCCACCAGAAAGAAGACCTCTTCAAAGAAGTGGATACCTTGAAAAAAGACCGGGACAAGCACCTCGAAGAAATACTCAAAGAACTCCTGCCGGAAGCCTTCGCCGTGGTGAAGGAGGCCAGCCGCCGTTTCAAGGAGAATCCAACCCTCGCCGTGCAGGCCACCCAGCACGACCGGGAACTGGCTGCCAATCCCAATAAGAGCTACGTGAAAATCGAGGGCGACATGGCCATTTGGAAAAACTCCTGGCAGGCTGCCGGGGGCGACATCACCTGGAACATGGTGCATTACGACGTGCAACTCATCGGCGGCTCAGTCTTGCACGAGGGCAAGATTGCAGAGATGGCAACTGGTGAAGGTAAAACCCTCGTGGCTACCTTGCCCGCCTACCTCAACGGCCTCAGTGGCCAAGGCGTACACGTGGTCACGGTGAACGATTACCTGGCCCGACGTGACAGCGAGTGGATCGGCCCCGTGATGGAGTTCCTGCTGCTCACCATTGATTGCATTGACAAGCACCGCCCGCACTCCGAGCAGCGTCGCAAAGCCTATATGTGCGACATCACCTATGGCACCAATAACGAGTTCGGCTTCGACTACCTGCGTGACAACATGGTGCGCTCCCTCGATGAAATGGTGCAGCGCAAGCACCACTACGCCATGGTGGACGAGGTGGACTCCGTGCTCATTGACGACGCCCGTACCCCGCTCATTATCTCAGGCCCCGTGGGTGAAGGCGAGGAGGAGCAAGAGTACAAGCACCTGAAACCAGAAGTGGAAAAGTTGCTTGCTGCGCAACAAAAGATATCCAACCAATATTTGGCCGAAGCCAAAAAACTCTTTGCCGAAGGCGAGGATGGCTATGAGGAGGGCGAGGCTGGCTTGGCACTGCTTCGTGCGCACAGGGCACTGCCCAAGAGCCGCCCGCTTATCAAATTCCTTAGCGAAGAGGGCGTCAAGGTCATGCTGCAAAAAGCCGAGAACTTCTACATGCAGGAGAACTCGAAGAACATGCACCTCGTGGACGAGCCGCTGCTGTTCACCATTGACGAGAAAAACCGTGGGGTGGAACTCACCGACAACGGTGCCGAATGGCTTGCCCGTGGCAAGGACGACCCCAGCTTTTTCATCATGCCCGACCTCGCCGCCCGAATGGTCGAGATTGGTAATAGCAGTTTGACCAAGGAAGAAAAAGAAGAGGCCCGTGTGAAACTGTCGCAGGAGTTTGCGGTGAAGTCGAGCCGCCTACACGCCATGCACCAGTTGCTGAAGGCTTACACCCTTTTTGAAAAGGACGAAGAATACGTAGTGATAGAAGGCGAGGTGAAAATCGTGGACGAATCTACGGGGCGTATGATGGAAGGCCGCCGCTATTCCGATGGCCTCCACCAGGCTTTGGAAGCCAAGGAAAACGTGAAAGTTGGCGAAGCCACCCAGACCTATGCCACCATCACCCTCCAGAACTACTTCCGCATGTACCACAAATTGGCCGGTATGACGGGTACAGCCGAGACGGAGGCCAAGGAACTTTGGGACATCTACAAACTGGACGTTTCCGTCATCCCTACCAACAGGCCCATCCAGCGCCTTGATGCCGAGGACGAAGTCTATAAAACAGCCCGTGAGAAGTACAATTCGGTCATTGACAAAATTGCCCAGCTGAGCAAGGCCGGTCGCCCAGTGCTGGTCGGTACTACTTCGGTTGATATTTCGGAAAAACTCAGCCGCCTGCTCTCCATGCGGGGCGTGAAGCACGAGGTCTTGAACGCCAAGCAGCACCAGCGTGAAGCATTCATCGTAGCAAAAGCAGGTCAACAGGACGAAAACGGACATGGCAACGTGACCATTGCCACCAACATGGCTGGTCGTGGTACGGACATTAAATTGGCCCCGCCAACCCTCTTCGATGTGGTGAAAACGGGAGGTGGCAAAGGTGGCTACCCCTACACACTGAAGCAACGGGGCACGGGCAAAGAGCTTGTGATTGACAGTGAAAAACATGAATTGGCGGGTGCATTCCAATTGAAGCCCGGTGCGGAAGTTGTTGGCGGCCTTGCCATCGTTGGTACCGAGCGCCACGACAGCCGACGGGTTGACCGCCAGCTCAGGGGCCGTTCGGGCCGTCAGGGCGACCCGGGTTCCACGCAGTTTTACGTCTCCCTGGAGGACAACCTCATGCGCCTTTTCCAGAGCGAGCGTATCGCTGGCTTGATGGATAAAATGGGCCACCAAGAAGGCGACGTCATCCAGCACTCCATGGTCACGAAGAGCATCGAGCGGGCACAGCAGAAGGTGGAAGAGAACAACTTCGGCATCCGCAAGCGCCTCCTTGAGTACGACGACGTGATGAACATCCAGCGGGAAGCCATTTACAAGAAGCGCTACAATGCCCTCAGCGGCGAGCGGCTTCAGGTTGACCTTGACATGATGTTCAGGGGCATGACCGAAAGCATCCTTTCCTCGCACAAGTTGAACGGCGACTTCAATTCCTTCCGGCAGGATTGCATCAGCGAACTGGGCTTCGAACCGGCTATTACCGAGCAGGAGTTCAACAGCGGCAAGGTGGATGACCTCGTGGAGCGTTTCCAAGAAGAATTCTACGATTTCTACCACCGCAAAGAGCAGCACATCATCAGTATCTTGTTGCCGACCGTGAAACAGGTACACGAGCGGGAAGGCCAGCGCTACCGCCGCATTGCCGTACCCTATAGCGATGGCCGCACCAAGATGCTACCCATTGCCGCCGAACTGGAGGATGCCATCAAGTCAAAGGGCAAGAGCCTTATGCGGGACATTGAAAAGGCGATTACCCTTGCCATTTTGGATGAAAAATGGAAGGAGCATTTGCGCAGCATGGACGAATTGAAGGAGTCCGTGCAGTCGGCCAGCTTTGAGCAGAAAGACCCGTTGGTCATCTATAAAATGGAGGCTTATAAGTTGTTCGAAGACCTCGTTTATCGAATCAACGAAGAGGTGACCTCCTACCTCTCGCAAGGTATGCTCGCCATGCCCGCCAACCAGCAGGTGCAGCAGGCCCGTGAGCCACAGCGGGTTGACCTCAGCAAGATGCGCATGGGCCGTCCCGGTGAAGGCAGCAGCGGCGCACCCATGACCGAAGCGGAAGCCCGTGCAAGGGCTGCCGCCGAGGGTGTTTCACAGCAAGCCAAGCAGGAGACCGTAAAGCACAGCGAGCCTCGTGTTGGCCGCAATGACCCCTGCCCCTGCGGCAGTGGGAAGAAGTACAAGGCCTGCCACGGGAGGTAGTTGAGGTATGAGGTATGGAGGTATGGGAGAGGGACGAAAGCGATTTATCATGCTGATACCATTGATTGCACTTGGTTATTATCATCAAATTCAGGAAAAGATGAAAAGCCTTCTGTATGTCGCTTTACTATTAATTGCTTTTGCCAGTCATGCACAAGCCCCCATCCTTCTAACCAACCCTTCCTTTGAAGGCAATGTGGGCTATGGCGTGCTGCCCGGTGGTTGGTTCAGCTGTACCTTCAATGCCGAGTCACCGCCCGATACACACCCTGTTCCAGAAGGTGCTTTTGGTGTAACGCAAAGGCCAAAGGATGGGGTCTCGTACCTCGGCATGGTAGTCAGGGACAACGGCACCAGCGAATTGGTCAGTCATAAGCTACAGCAGCCATTCCTAGCAGGGCAGTGCTATTCCCTCAGCGTATATCTTTGTAAATCGGAGCATTTGAGTAGTCGGAGCAGGTTAACGAACCGTGAGGCTGATTACGACAATCCAGCAGTGCTTAGGCTATGGGGCGGTGCCAGCCCATGCGGAAAAAAAGAGCTATTGGCCGTATCGCCTCCCATCGGGCACGCAGCTTGGGTGAAATATTCTTTTCAAGTCAAAACCTTGGAGACGCTACAGTACCTTAGCCTTGAGGCATACTATGTAGAAAGTTCCACCAGGGTTTACAATGGAAATATCCTTATAGATGATTTTTCACCCATCCTACCCATTGATTGTGGAACACTACAGTACTTGGTGAACGCTGATACGCTGCAAATTCCGCCCTACAAATTCAAAAAGGAAGCATTGCCCACAGATAGTGCGCTCACCTATTCGAATTATTTTAAAAATATTGGTTCAAAAACATGGATGCTGAACCTGAACGAAGTTTTAAAGCCTGAAGATTTGCCAGGCTTAGTGATTAGCAATTGCGACCGAATCGGCTTTGAAAGGGGCGAATACAAACTCCCAGTTTCTTATGAAATCGGCCTGCTGGAAATTGCTTATAACGTTGCCAAATTCCCTGACCAGTACCTTGAAATTGCGATTGCGAACCGTGGCGACCGCCTGAACAAGCGAAGGGCAAAGGCTATCGGCCATGTTTTAAAGGATGCAGGACTGGTGAAGCGAAAATACAGTATTACCTTCATACAGTTGGCCGATGCAAATATGGCTGGGTGGTCGTGCGGCGGCCAAGAGGTTTGGTTGAGGGTAGGGCCAAAACAGGAGTGAAGTTTCCATCAAAAACACAATCAACGCCATTTCTTGTAGCTTTGCAGAAAAAACAGCAAACAGATTTTATGAAGAACCTATCCCTTATCTTGAATGCCGTGCTGCTCCTCGCAGTGGCCTATCTGTTTTTCGATAAATTTTCAGGATCGAAGAAACCCGCTGCTGCCCCTACGCAAGAACAGCCGAGCGAGGCACCTGCAAAGCCGTTGAGCATCGTTTACGTGGACATTGACAGCTTGCATGAAAACAGCGTTGCCTACCAGGCCATCATCAAACAGATGGAGAAAAAGGCCAACGACGTGAGGGCATCCTTGGCCGCCAAGCAAAAAGCCTTCGAAAAAGAATACATGGAGGCCGCCCAAAAAGCAGAAAGCGGCACCATCACCCCCAAGCAAGAGATGGAGTACCAAGAAAGCCTCAAGAAAAAGCAAGATGCGATAATGAGCCTTCGGGAAAAGGCCAGCAAGGAAATAGACGAGGAGCAGAACAAGTTCAATGACAAGTTCATCGGCGATATCCAAAACATCACCGACTCCCTGAGAACAGCCAATGGCTATGACTATGTGCTGTACAAAGGAGGCCTCGCCAACGCCATCCTTTCGGCCAACGGACAGAACGACATCACCAAAATCGTGGTGGATTTGCTGAACGCAAAAAAATAATTTGGGTTAATTTCAAAAAAGAGTTGGGCGGTCTGAAACATTGTCGTATCTTTGCACCCACATTCAAACAAACGGGTTTGAATCAACTAATATCGCGGGATGGAGCAGTTGGTAGCTCGTCGGGCTCATAACCCGAAGGCCGCAGGTTCAAGTCCTGCTCCCGCCACAAAATCTGAAGACCTCTGCATTTGCAGGGGTTTTCTTGTTTAACGGTAACACGCTCCGGTAACAGGACTGTCGGCGTGAAAATTCGTCATGCTGTCAGCTAAAAAAATCGCCTGCCTTCCCCGTCTTTATTCCTCAAGACCTTTCCAAGGAAGCATTTATCCATTACACTGAACCAGCAGGGTGCCTGGGCACAAAAAGCAAAGCTGACGGCTGCACTTGCCCCATGGGGCTTGCGTATCACACTTGACCATTGGCTTTTATGGTTGTTTGATTAACCAACTCAAGTTTCGGAGCACCAAAGCTTCTCCAAAAAGCGTGTTCAGCAATATCGCCGTTAGGCGGGACTGCTTGAAGGGGCAGCAAATTGATTTTTTGCTGAGGCAAAAAATCAATTTGCTGCCCTTTCGAGGATTTCCCCTTTGGGGCGTCGCCTATGGCTTCGCCAAAACGCAATCAATTGGTCGGAGAACCATCCCCATGCCCTAATAATAAAACGGCTCCTCCATCTTAGGTAATTTCAGCTCGTTCTCGCCAGGGTGGAAACCGTCCATATTGGGCAGTACCTTTGGTTTGTTCGTGAAGTCTTTGGTGGTTTTAGTGATGGCCGGGTTGTCCTCGCTCTTGGAGCAATCCTCGACCTCCTTGTTATAGTTGATTTTGCCAGTGGATAAATTGTAGTCGTAAGTTTCCCAATAATCGCAAGGGCTTCCTGTGTTGGTGGTGGCGCCAATGAGTTTCCAAGCGGCACCTTGAAAGCGGTAACGGTGAGTATAGGTCCATTTGGTGCGGCTGCCGCCAAAATGGTGAAGAACAAGGCTGCCGTTTTCGATGACTACCCCTTGGAATGGGTCGCCCATCATGCCGCCGTTTTGGCTGGGCATAACAGGGCCAGTCGTTTTGTGCCAAAGCTCCCACAGTCCGTTGTTCGATTTGAAGATGTGAAGCTCCCGCTCGGTGCCCAAATCAGTTTCCCGTTTTGTGTCGTAAACAATGGCTTTTTCGTCCTTGCCGTCCTTGTCGAGGTCGCCAGTGGCCTCGCCCAATTTGGTCAGGCCAGTTGGGTTCGGTATGGTGTCACTCGTGGCGGCTGTAGCAGCTTCCACGGGCGGCTCGACTGGGATTTCGGTAGCGTCGGCAGGGGTCGTGTTTCCCGTATCGGGATGGTTTTTGCTGCCTTGACAGGCAAAAAACAAGATGCTGGCGAAAAATAATAGCTTGCTTTTCATGGTTGATTTTTGATGTGAAGATAAACGGGTTGCCCCAGATTTTGGGCAAATCTAATACGACGTTGGTGACGCATCAAAAAGGCCGGCAAAATCTGAGCGGACGGCTGGGCTGGCCCGTGTGGCTGGCGGTGGGGGAGGGGTGGGTGCAGGGAGTGGTAGATTGGCTGGGATATCGCAATTGGCAATTGGCGGTTAGCTGTTAGTTGTTGGCCATAGCTAGCAACCGCCGGAGCTGCTTTTTGGTCTCGTGCGGAAAATCGGAGCCTAGTACCCAATGAACGTATTCCTTTGTCTCTATCACCAACTGGTCTTTGTGCTTGCCGAACGACCAGTAAACCAGCCCTTCCTTTTCGTAGAGTTTCCCGGCAAAATCAACCCGGCCATTGTCGCCACGGCATAGTTCTTCGAGGTCGGGTATGGCGGTGGGCAGGCTTGGGTTTTGTTCCAATTGCTTTTCGAAGATGGTGACGGTGGCCCGGATGTCGGAAAGGGCATCGTGGGCGCTGTCGAGGGACTGGCCGGTGTAGCGGCGGTAGGTTTCATCGAGGCGATGGCTGTTGACGTTGCGCTCGATTTTGAGGACGTCGAGGAAGCGGGTGCCTTCTTCCGGGAAATCAATGCCTACCCTGGCGAATTCTTCCACGAGCATGGGCACGTCGAAATTGTCGGAATTGTAGCCAGCGAGATCAGCGCCAGAGAGCCACTGGGCGAAGGATTTTGCTACTTGCCGGAAATAGGGGGCGTCCTTCACCTCCTCGTCGGAGATGCCGTGGATGGCGGTGGCTCCTGCGGGGATGGGGATGCCGGGGTTTAGCAGCACGTTTTTCTCTTCCCGCTGGCCATCGAGCGTGATTTTGACGGCCCCGATTTGTAGGATGCGGTCCTGGGCAGTGTTGGTGCCGGTGGTTTCGAGGTCGAAGAAGATGATGGGGCGGGTGAGCTGCATTGGGTGGTTGTTTTGGGGGCGAAAGTAGGGAAGAAAAGGGGATTGAGTTCGCTGACGGTCGAAGCGGTGAGCGGATGTGTGCTCCTTCCAATTGTTAGAATTTTATTTACTGCCACTATACTTTGGTTATATCGGTAAACAATATAACTTTGGCCATCATACCTGAGAGAGCTTTTCAATAAACACAGTCTTTTAACCCGAAAGCTAGGCGTATGCTCCCCCAGCAAAAAATACTACGGGTACTGAACCTCATCAGACTTCTTAGGGAACCCTTTCCTAAGACCGTGAAGCAATTGTCGCTGCTGCTAGAATGCGACGAACGAACTACCTACCGCTACCGTGACCTGCTTGCTGAACTCGGCTATTTCGTGGAGCTGAACGAAAACAACGGCTGGTACCTCCCTGATGTGAAGGAACGCTATGCCGCCGACTTGACCGTTGAGGAAATGGCCATTTTGCGCACGGCGCTTTCATCCCTGCCTGCTGGGCATCCACTGAAGCAGAGCATACACCGAAAGCTGTTCAAAAAATCGGAACTGCTGCCATTGGCGGACGAACTGGCAGAGGTGCGGAGGGCACAAACGGTCAGCATCTTGCAAAATGCCATCAACAATCACCGAGTAGTAAAGCTGCGCAGGTATTTTTCAGCCAATTCCAACACCATTAGCGATAGGGCTGTGGAGCCGTTGGAATTCGATGGTGACTTCTCCCAATTGACTGCCTGGGAGCCCGCCCTGGGCGAGATGCGCTATTTCAAGACGACCCGTATAGAGGGGGTGGAACTGCTGCCCAATGCACGTACCTACTCCGGAAGTGCTCCGCCCTGTGATATTTTCAAGATGTCGGGAGAGCCATTTACAGTGAAGCTGCTGCTGAGTAAGCGGGCCTACAGCCTGTTGGTGGAGGAGTATCCCGCTGCCAAGCACTTTATACTGCCCATCGAAAACGATGACTTTCCTTACAGGCTGGTGATGGAGGTGCGCTCCCAGGATGGGATTGGACGCTTTGTGCTCGGACAAGCGGGAGAACTTGTCGTGGAGGAGCCGGAGAGCTTCGTGGCGTACCTGCGGGAAAGGGCGGGGAGGGGGATGTGGATTGAAAAATGATAATGCAAAAAAAAACTTAAAAAAATCACAATGTGAAATTTAAATATAATAAATTGAATATCAATTTTTTATGAAAAATTATGATAGTTTACTGGGAGTCTCAGTTACAAGTTGTACAAGCCCACCTCTTGACAATGGGCAATAATTTTCGAATCTTTGCAGTGAAATCTTTATCAGGAAATTTAAGTCAATTCAATCCTTGTTCTTTTGGAGTTGTTTGACTCAAATTCCCTGAGTTTCAATCTTTCTTATCATAGATTAAAGTTCACAATATGAACAATTGCAAAGGTCACAAAAATCAAAGTAAAAACCAAAATGACAACTTCGTTGATTACGACTGGTACTTCCCTCCAGATATTGAAAAAGGCTGTATCAAATGTAATTTTTTCCCGCAAATGTGTGATGGGACCTGTCAAATCTGTGGTCGTCCTTGATTGCAAATTTTGGGATGAAAAATCTTTTTCGAAGCATTGACACAAACTGACAGAGGGGGGCGGATACCTTGCACCCGTGTTCAGACAATATAAAACTTTTAGCTTATGCTCAATACACTTATCGCCATTGGCAACCAACTCGGAGAAGAAATGGACGAGTGGGATGACCTGATAAATCAGGTCGAAGTCGAAAAGACAATGGGCAAGGACAACATCCCGCTCAACAACTATGTGGCTGAAATGATATTCGACCTCGATGCGAAGGATGTTTACGTCAGTCCTGCATTTTGGGAATATGATGACAATTCTCCAAAGGACTGGCGAAACATCAGGATAACAGAACGCAATGGAAAATCGACGTTCCCTTGTGTATTAGCCAAGAAAAATCTGGAACAATACCGTAAGACCTTTTTCGGCAAAACGGGAAAAGGCGAAAAAGGCGAGTTTGTGCAGGCAATTGAAGCCAGACAACCTGGCCTCGTAGGCTCAAAGCTTTATCAAGCCCTCACAGAAGTTTATGGTTTGAAAGACCTGTTTGATGACAAGTATTTTGATAAAACTAAAGAAACGGTATCGGCTGAAAAATTGTGGGCAGGATTAAACTTGGGTAAAACTGACAGAATCATCTTACTTTCTACAAGTATCAAAAGCGACAAATTGGGGCTTGCCCAACCAACACCATTTAAAGACCTCGATGGCTTCGAGCAGTATTTCCTGCCAACAAAAAAGGAAGAAAAAATTGCTACATCAGCCCCGAAGCTTTGCTATGCTACTGGTGAAACACATGGGGATGTAATGGAGCCGGAATTTGCAAATAGGTACAGCATCAACAAGATGTTTGTGACCACTACCATGAATTATGCAGCCCATCTTGATTCAAGTGTGTTTCAAGCGAACTATCAAGCATCGGGAAAGGTGCAAACGGCACTTGAACGTGGCTCCAATTATATTCTCAAAAAACTGACAACCAAGATTGCGGGCATTGACCATTGCATCATCCCTGAGTTTTTGTCTTTTGAACCAGTGCCAGAACTTTACAAACTGGAAGGAATTCAACGGCGATGTGATTTGTTTTTCCAAACTGAAGATTGGGAGAGAATTACAGATAGAATTGAAGATAATGTTGATTCAATGTACTGGATTACTTTTCAAGGCTTTCAGTCAGATGGCAACTATTTCAAAACCACCAATCTAATCAAAAGTGTAAGTAAGCACCATCTGAACAAGTTGATAGATGGTTTTTGGAAGCTCAATAATGAATGGAAAAGCCAAGACGATTTCCCTTGGCGTGAAATAATGACTTTCAAAGAGAAGCACTTGAATTTTACCTTGCGTTCTGTCTATAATATTATTCCAGTTAGAAAAGATTTGGTAAAAAATAAGGCACTTGTTTTCTTCAAGTCGCTCCTTGAAAACAGGCAAGTCGAAAAAGCAGAGGTTTATGAATTTTTCAACGAACTCATTCTTTGCTATTGGCACAAGCGGTTCAAGGCTTACGCAAATATTTATACCAACGATTACTTTGACTTTGCTGCACGGGATGCCGTGTTCAAATACCTCGCTGTTTTTCAAATTTTAAAACAATTCAAACTCATTAAAGGCATGGAAAATACCAATCAAAACCCACAGCCCGATATGCCCGTACTTGAAAAAACGGACGATTACCAAGAACGGATTGAGCGATTTTTTACAAGAATGGAATACAATGATGACCAAAAAGCAATGTTTTATCTTGGAAGAGCTTTAAGCAAAATTGCACATGCTCAAAGTAAAAAACATCCTTCTAAACCTATCTTAAAAAAATTGAATTACAATGGACTTAGCGTCAGAGACATAGTACAGTTGAGGGAAGCCATAGAAGAAAAAGCTCAACAGTATAAAGTCCATGATGAAGCAGGTTATTCATTTTCCCGTTTTCACCAATTTTTTAAGTATTTGGATTGGGAAAAGCGCATTAATCCACATGAGTCATTGTTCTTCTTGCTTTCTGGATATTCGTTTTTCTGGACTCAAGAAAAGATTTCCTAAAACACTCAAAATCAAACGTTTAAAATAAAAAGACAATGAAAAATACCATTTCCAACAATTCCGACTTTCTTTTCCTCTACGAGGCAATCCAATGTAATCCCAACGGCGACCCTGACGAGGAGAACAAGCCAAGAATGGACAAAGATACCTCAACAAACCTTGTGACTGACGTAAGGGTAAAGCGATATATTCGTGATTTTCTGAAACAGGAAGGAACCGAAATATTCGTGGACATGGAAGGTGACAAGAAAGTTAGTCCCGACACCCGTTTGATTGAAGTTATCAAAAGGATGTATGCTGAACCGGAGACAGTAAAGGCAATTTTTCAAGGGGACAGCCAACTAGTTGCGCTTTTTGAAGAACTGACCAAAGGAAAGTCGCCAGAAGAAATTGTAAAAAAACTACAAGA
Source organism: Saprospiraceae bacterium (assembly GCA_022841745.1). Classification (GTDB taxonomy): domain Bacteria; phylum Bacteroidota; class Bacteroidia; order Chitinophagales; family Saprospiraceae; genus UBA6168. The sequence continues at coordinate 48,272 of JALHQW010000034.1, forward strand.
CGATAAAGACAAAAAGTTCTATCCACTAAATAATCCATTGCTTACTTGGCTTGTGTCTGACAAGTATTTGGATATCCGCTTGTTTGGAAGTGCTTTTGCCGTCAAGGGATTTACAAAAACTTTTACAGGCCCAGTTCAATTAAATTGGGGCTACTCTTTGCACCCTGTGCAAATCATAGAGAGCGACTCCATCGTGACCATTATGAACGACGATTCCAGCACATTTGGCAAAGACTACCGGGTTCATTATAGCCTACTTGCCTTCCACGGCTCCATCAATAAGTACGCTGCCAAAAGTACGGGTATGACCGATGAAGATTTGAAGCTTTTCCGAAAGGCGATTTGGGATAGCATTCCTGCTAATCCGACACGCTCCAAGTTGAATCAGTACCCCAAACTGTATGTAGAAATTGTTTACAATGATGGCTTCACCAATGGTCAGTTTGGTGATTTGCGGCAGCACATATCAGCAAAAGCCCAAAAAGAGGCAATCAGGGGATTCAATGACCTCGACTTGGATTTGACGAACCTAGAAGCGCTTATCAAAGGCAACATGGGTGATGGAAAGCCTGTCAAAGAGGCCAGCATCAAGACCGCTGCTGGCATAGAGTTCAAAATCTCTTGATTTCAAATCATCATAGCATGGAAATACTCACGTTCGATGTGTGCGGGAAGTTGGCGCATTTCCGAAAATATTACGCCAACAACACTGCCATGTCATTCAGCATACCGCCCCGGACGACGATTCTGGGTATGATTGCCAGCGTTTTGGGTGAGCAAAAAGAGACCTATCACGAGGCTTGGCAATCGGATAAGCTGCGGATTGGAGTGCGGGTTTTGTCGCCGATGAAAAAAACATTTCATCGGCTCAACCTGCTCTCTATTAAAGGTCTTGAAGATTTCTCAGGGAAAAACGGCAGAATACAAACCCCTTTTGAGGTTGTGAGCGGGCTTGACATTAAGACCGATTTAGTCCGTTACAGGGTGTATCTATCCTGCTTTGAGGATGGCAAAACGGCATTTGAAAAAATCAAGGTTGCCTTTCTGAATCGGCAACAGGTTTATGCACTTACACTCGGCACTGCCAATTTCACCGCCTGGTTGGAGAATATCAGGTTGTTTGATACACATAAGATTAAACTTCAACAGCCAAATGGTTTTAGCACTATTCATTCTGCCATACCCTCCCAAGTTGTGAAGGAGCTAAAATTTGACCCGGACAAGGACGAAGACCAATTGGAAGAAGATTTGTTGCCGGGTGACTTTATTGCCAACCATAACCGGGAGCTATCTAGGATGGACAGGGCACTTTTCAGCACCGCCTCAAAAGGAATTCGTGTAATTCTAAAGCAGGAATACTACTCGCTTGTGGGCGGGGAAGAGCCTGAAAACATTTTATTCCTAGAATGAACTACTACTCCCATGCAAAGCAGGATGATAATGGTTTGCGGGTAGGAAGCAAGCTGTTGGTAAAGCATACCGAAGGTGTTCGGGAAAAGGCTTTAACTTCATTGTTTCTCGCCAATGGACTACCATTTGACAAAGAAATAACGAAGGAATTGCTTTCGCTGATTTGCCTTTTCCATGATTTAGGAAAGTACACCTCCCATTTTCAAAATTATCTCCTCGACAAGAAGGGTGAATTTGACCCAGAACTAAAACAACATGCCCGATTTGGAGCTTATGTGCTCTTGAATAAACTTTTACCAATTTGGGAGTCTGAAGCCTTTCTTGCTTGGTTTATCATTGTTCATCATCATTCAAGTTTGTGGGCTATAAATGAGTTGGATACAATGCTGAAACAAGGTCGAACCGATAATTGGGTGTTTGACAAACAACTGCCTTCGTTTATACCTGGAATAGAAACAATAAAAGCTGAGATAAATGAGCCAGAGCTTGGTAAATGGTTACATTTTCCAGGAAAAGAGGTTGGCAGAAAATTGAGGTCGTTTCACTCAGATTTTACCGACATTCAACATTATTTCCTGACCAACTATCTTTTTTCCCTACTTATCGAAGCAGACAAACTGGATGCCTCCGATTCTTCACTTCATAAGCGAAAATCTCCGCCATCAGGATTAGTTGATAAAAATAAGCCGCTTACACTGCCAGAAGGTTTTGAAAGACGCCCTATTGCTTCTTTTTCTCAAAATGAGCTACGCTCGTATGTACGTTGGCAGGTTAACAGTCATTTTGAAAACAGAAAGGAGATGCTGGATTGTCGCCTGTTCACCTTGACCGCACCAACTGGAATTGGCAAAACCCTGTCTGCACTTGACTTTGCGCTAAAACTAAGGACACTAATTAGGGAAGAGGAAGGACAGGAAGCACAGATAATTTACGGACTTCCATTTATCAATATCATCGAGCAATCCATCCCTGTTTACGAGGAGGTCCTTGGTAAGGAAGCTACTGTTTTGGCACATTACCAGTTTGCAGATGCATTGGAATTCGTGAAGAAGGCGGACAGAGAGCCTACAAGCGAGAACCTAAACTACAACCAACGGCAAATGCTGGTGGACACCTGGCAAAGCGATGTGGTAATAACAACCTTCGTTCAATTGCTTCACACACTGATTGGTTATCGCAACAAGCTGCTTTTGAAATTCCACCATTTGGCAGGAAGCATCATCATCCTCGATGAAATACAAGCGATGAGATTAGAACACTTGCCACTCATTGGTGCTTCATTGAATTATCTTGCTAAGTTCTTAGATGCCCGTATTTTGGTGATGACGGCTACTCGTCCAAAAATTTATGAACTGGCGCAATGTGAGATTTTGGATGGAAGAAAAGAAAAACTATTGCCTCAGAAAGAACTGCTTACTGATTATGAGGCTGTATTTTCAGTATTCAAGCGGACGAAAATAGTTCCTTTGATTTCAAGCACTTTGGCTGATGAAGATAGATTTTGGGAAGAAATGTTTGCGGCTAAATGGTCGGAGTCGAAGTCTTGTCTTGTAGTGGTCAATACCGTCAAACGTTCCTTGCAGGTTTTTGACTATTTTCAAAAGAAATGGAAATCAAAACAATATTACAATCCTCTTTACTACCTCTCTACGAATATCGTTCCCGCCCATCGAATGGGTATAATCAAGCAAGTGAAGTCAGATTTAGAAGCGGGGCTTAACCCTGTCCTTGTTTCTACGCAAAGTGTAGAGGCGGGAGTTGACCTTTCCTTCGAAATGGCTTTTCGGGATTTGGCGCCAATTGACAGCATCATTCAAGTAGCTGGGCGGGTAAACCGCCACAATAAAAAAGAACTGGAGCATTCGCCAGTTTATGTAATGGATTTTGGAGACTGTGAGCGGATTTATGGGAAAATAACTACACCACAAGCTAAAAATGCACTGAAAATCGGGTTGGAACAATTTCCAAAAGGGATTGGCGAAGAGAACTACTTCAAACTGATTGAAGGCTATTTTGAAGCTGTAGCTGGTCACAGTTCTTTCCAATGTTCAAGAGAGATTTTTAATGCAATGCGGTCGTTGAAATATGATGGCGAGTTAGAAAAAAAGAAATCGGGCGAAGTATATGTTTCTTCCTTTCAAGTTATTGAAGATAGAGGATTTGCCGCCTCCGTTTTCATAGAATGTGATGAGGATGCTACTGAAGCCTTGAATAAGTTCAGGGAATTAGGAAGAAGCGGTTTGGATAAATTCAAGCGTAAAGAAGCTTTTGAAGACCACAAAAAAGCATTTCATCAACATATTATCACCGTTCCCAAATACCTTCCCAAAATGGAAGAATTGATGAAACTGGAATCTGCAACACTTATTCCAGATAGTATTTGGCTGGTAAAACGGGACTGGTTGGGTGATTACTACGACTTAACCACCGGGTTTATTCGACTAGATGATAAATCAACCGATTCACAAACTGTATCATTCTAAACCATGCCTGCACCACAAACAAGCATCGAAACCACCACCCTCAGCCCCCATGCGCTGACCTCCCTTCCCTTCACCACCCTTACCTTCCCGGAAATCCATTTGGAGACGAGGGATGCACACAAGCTGCGGGGGTATTTCGGCAATTTGTTCAAGGAACATTCGCCGCTGCTGCACAACCACTTCGAGGATGGGAAGAGCCGCTATGCCTACCCCTTGGTGCAGTACAAGGTGCTGCGGAACGTGCCCACGCTGGTGGGCATGGGCGAGGGGGCCGACTTGCTGGCGGAGCTGTTTCTGAAAACACAAGAACTGGACATCGAAGGGACGGTCTATCCGCTTTTTACGAAGGAAATAAAGCATAGCCGGGTGGCCATCGGCATGTCTGATGGTTTGGTGAAGTATCGTTTCGAGACGTTTTGGATGGCACTGAACCAGGAGAACCACCGGGTCTATATGGAGTCGGATGAGTCGTTCGATTTCGTACTCCTGGAAAGGATTCTAGTGGGCAATATCCTGTCCTATTTCAAGGCGTTCGGGCATTTCTTCGGGCCGGAGGAAAGGGTGAGGGTGGAGCTGGACATTGAGGCTTATCGGTCGGCGAAGTTCAAGGACAACAAGATGGCGGCTTTCACAGGGCATTTTGAAACCAATGTATTGCTCCCGGATTTCATCGGACTTGGTAAGTCGGTTTCGAGGGGCTTTGGCACCATTCGCAAAATCAGTTGAGCCATGCAACTACACCTCAATTCCTACGGTGCTTACCTCCATGTGAAGGAGGAGATGTTCGAGGTATCGGTGAAGGCCGATAATGAGACGAAGAGGACGCAGGTGGCGGCGCACAAGGTGAAGAGCATTTGGCTTAGTACCGGCACGGCGCTGTCGAGCGATGCGGTGCGGCTGGCGGTGCGCAACAATATTGACATCGTTTTCTTGGAGAACAACGGCACGCCCATCGGGCGGGTGTGGCACACGAAGCTGGGCAGCACGACGCTGATCCGGAAGCGGCAACTGGAGGCGAGCTTGGGGGCGGAGGCGCTGCATTATACCAAGCTGTGGGTGGGGGCGAAGATGGACAACCAAATCGAAATGGTGGAGGGCTTGCGCAAGCACCGTCCGCAGCACCATAGTTACCTGGATTTTCAGTTGGAGGCAATGGCGGCATTGCGCAAGCAAGTGGAGTCGGTATCGGCCCGGCACGTGGACGATGTCGCGGACAGCATACGGGGCTGGGAGGGCACTTGTGGGCGCTTGTACTTCGAGACTTTGAGTTTTGTGATGCCGCAGCAGTACCAGTTCGGGGGCAGGAGTTTCCGTCCGGCGAAGGACGCGTTCAATGCTTTCCTGAACTATGCCTACGGGGTGCTGTATGCACGGGTGGAGAAGGCGCTGATGCTGGCAGGGGTTGACCCGTACGTGGGCTTCCTGCATAGGGACGATTACAATTACAAAAGCATGGTGAACGATTTCATCGAGCCTTACCGGGGCTATGCGGACAAGACGGTTTTCACGCTTTTCTCTGCCAAAAAAGTACGGCAGGACCATACGGACGCCATCACGAACGGGGTGTCGCTGAACAAGGAGGGCAAGGCATTGCTGATGGAGCATTTCAACCAGTACCTCGAAGAGGAGAAGGTGCGCTACAAGGGGCGGCAGCAGAGCCGGGCGGCTACGATTCAGTTCGATGCACATCAATTTGCAAACGAACTAATCGGGAAATCGGAACCGTTATGATTGCTTGGGTGATTTACGATATCGAGAGCGACAAGGCCCGGACGAAGGTGGCCAAGTTCTGTAAGCAGGCGGGTCTTTACCGGGTGCAGTTGAGTGTGTTCCTGGGCACGTTGAGCCGCAACGACAAGGATGCGCTGGCGCTGAAGATTGAGCAGGAAATCAATGTGGACAGGGACAAGGTGTATATATTCCCGATGTCGAAAGAGGAGATGCAACAGGTAGTACTGTTGGGGCAGGCTTTCGACCAGAAGCTCGTGACGGACCAGGTACGGGCTTTATTCTTTTAACATGGAAAATTTCAGTGTAACGCCATCGCAGATTATTGAGTACCTCTTTTGTCCGAGGTTTACCTATTTCGAGTATGTGCTGAGGATTCCGCAGCATGAGGACAAGTTCTTCAAGGTGCAGAAGGGTAGGGACGTGCATGAGAAAAAGGCGAGGGAGAACATGGAGTACCTGCGCAAGCGCATCGGGGTGGTGGAGAAGCATATCGGGGAGTATTTGACGAACGACCTGCTGCGGGGTGAGGTTGACGAGGTGCTGCTCTTGGAGGACGGGACAATGGCGCCATTGGACTACAAGTTTGCGGTGTATGAAGACAAGGTTTATGAGACTTACCGGACGCAGCTTTACTGCTATGCTTGGCTTATCGAGGAGAATTTTGGTAAGCCCGTGAACAAGGGCTATTTGGTCTATACCCGTAGTCAGAACAAGTTGGTGGAGGTGCCCATTAGTCGGGCGGACATTGCCTCGGTTCGGGTGTGTGCGGAGGAAATCCGGGACATCATCACAAGGAATTGGTTCCCGGGGGCGACGAAGTTCAAGCGCCGTTGTGTGGACTGCACTTACCGAAATATTTGTATCCAATGATTGGCAGTTATCCACTATATTTGCGATAATTCGGCGGGCGAGGGGTTTTCCGGGTTGGAATTTATAAGCCATGCAAGGAAAAGCAGTTGTAACCGATTCATTATCAACAAACTATCATTTCGAAAATTGCAAAAAAATGATGGAGAACAAGTTCTTTGACAACTTGGAAACCAAAAGTTATGACGCGGCAAATTTATTGTATCATGCTGATTGTCAATGGCTTGAACTAAAGGACGGCTTAGCAGCCATTATCCAGAATAAGAAGGATTGAAACTTAAATACCGCACGAGCATGGCGTCGCTGGCCACCCTCTTAGCAGCCATTATCCAGAATAAGAAGGATTGAAACCCCAGCAGGTATTCGCCCGCCTTCAGACGCTCGACCACTTAGCAGCCATTATCCAGAATAAGAAGGATTGAAACTTAAAGCCCTACTAATAGCATTTTCCCCGTATGGACTTAGCAGCCATTATCCAGAATAAGAAGGATTGAAACAGACTTGTTAAGACCAAAAAGCACACAGTAGTATTAGCTTAGCAGCCATTATCCAGAATAAGAAGGATTGAAACAGACTTGTTAAGACCAAAAAGCACACAGTAGTATTCTTAGCAGCCATTATCCAGAATAAGAAGGATTGAAACGGGCGGTTGTTTCGCAACCGGTACTTAAACCTTAATGCTTAGCAGCCATTATCCAGAATAAGAAGGATTGAAACGCATTTGTCAAAAATCCTGTCATTCCAGGCTCCATACCTTAGCAGCCATTATCCAGAATAAGAAGGATTGAAACTGATGATAGCGGCAACATCGCCTATCAAATCAATACCCTTAGCAGCCATTATCCAGAATAAGAAGGATTGAAACTACCAGGGGGTAAAGAAAAGGCCCGGCGAGTGGCCGCTTAGCAGCCATTATCCAGAATAAGAAGGATTGAAACGACCTTGGAAATATGCAACTACTATTCAAGTTCCTAAGCTTAGCAGCCATTATCCAGAATAAGAAGGATTGAAACTAACTGCTACTGATCAGTTCTGTGGAGCGGGCGGTAGCTTAGCAGCCATTATCCAGAATAAGAAGGATTGAAACATGCCCAGGGCAATGCCGTCACCGTCTCCGGGGGCGCTTAGCAGCCATTATCCAGAATAAGAAGGATTGAAACAAGCCAGTAAAGCCAATTGCTGAGACCGCTATGGCTCTTAGCAGCCATTATCCAGAATAAGAAGGATTGAAACACGTGGCCGACAACAACGGCAACGCAATGAGCATGGCTTAGCAGCCATTATCCAGAATAAGAAGGATTGAAACACGCAAACGCCAACCCCGCCGATAGTGCATTTACCAACTTAGCAGCCATTATCCAGAATAAGAAGGATTGAAACTCCAGCGGGTTTTCAAGGTGATGAACGATAACCCGCCTTAGCAGCCATTATCCAGAATAAGAAGGATTGAAACTACTTAATGCCCAATTTCCCAGGAGTTGGCTTAATGCTTAGCAGCCATTATCCAGAATAAGAAGGATTGAAACCCAGACTGGTCGCCTGATTTTCATCGCAGCGGTGTTCTTAGCAGCCATTATCCAGAATAAGAAGGATTGAAACGTACATTTTTTTGGTTATCGAAAAATGGCCGTGCCGCTTAGCAGCCATTATCCAGAATAAGAAGGATTGAAACTGCAATCCTCCAGCATCCCGGACAGCCGCTCGATGGCTTAGCAGCCATTATCCAGAATAAGAAGGATTGAAACTCTGGGTGCTGACCTCCACGCCTACGGTCAGGAAGCTTAGCAGCCATTATCCAGAATAAGAAGGATTGAAACTTTCGGATTTCTGGGAAAACATCTCCCCGGTACCGCTTAGCAGCCATTATCCAGAATAAGAAGGATTGAAACATTTCCAAAGACAATTTCCGTAATGGAGCATTGTATCTTAGCAGCCATTATCCAGAATAAGAAGGATTGAAACAGACTTGTTAAGACCAAAAAGCACACAGTAGTATTAGCTTAGCAGCCATTATCCAGAATAAGAAGGATTGAAACAAGCTCGTCGCTCCATTTTTGGATAATTCCGGCGATGCTTAGCAGCCATTATCCAGAATAAGAAGGATTGAAACTTATCGAAAAATGGCCGTGCCGCCGCTCCATACCTGCTTAGCAGCCATTATCCAGAATAAGAAGGATTGAAACCCAGACTGGTCGCCTGATTTTCATCGCAGCGGTGTTCTTAGCAGCCATTATCCAGAATAAGAAGGATTGAAACTTTCTTGCCTTCCATCAGCAGCGCGGCAGCCAGTATGCTTAGCAGCCATTATCCAGAATAAGAAGGATTGAAACAGAAAAAGGAGATGGGGTGCATCTTGGCTTTGCAAAGCTTAGCAGCCATTATCCAGAATAAGAAGGATTGAAACTTAAGTGCAGCAAAGATAAATCTAACTATTTGAGACTTAGCAGCCATTATCCAGAATAAGAAGGATTGAAACGAGTTCCATGTGTCGGTGTATTTTGCTAAGCTCACGCTTAGCAGCCATTATCCAGAATAAGAAGGATTGAAACATTTCTTATTTCGCCCTAGTCATACTGCATGCAACTGCTTAGCAGCCATTATCCAGAATAAGAAGGATTGAAACAATACTGCAAATAATGGCAAAATCACCAATAGAATGGCTTAGCAGCCATTATCCAGAATAAGAAGGATTGAAACTGCGTGACCGGGTGGCGTTCGACTCGCAGGAAGCGCTTAGCAGCCATTATCCAGAATAAGAAGGATTGAAACTCGCAGCGGTGTTTGCGATGGATATGGCGCTGGCTTACTTAGCAGCCATTATCCAGAATAAGAAGGATTGAAACGTCTGTCGAGCTTCGCCGGCTTTCTTGGCGGCTTCGCTTAGCAGCCATTATCCAGAATAAGAAGGATTGAAACTTTCCTCATAGGATTTTCCTTCAAAATGCACATCTGCTTAGCAGCCATTATCCAGAATAAGAAGGATTGAAACGACCATACCAAAATTGGCGACAACCGGGTAAAATCACTTAGCAGCCATTATCCAGAATAAGAAGGATTGAAACTAAACTTCGCTTATATTGTAGGTATATCCGTCCCGCTTAGCAGCCATTATCCAGAATAAGAAGGATTGAAACAGAAAAAGGAGATGGGGTGCATCTTGGCTTTGCAAAGCTTAGCAGCCATTATCCAGAATAAGAAGGATTGAAACAATGGAGATTACATTTTTTCAAGCCTTTCAAATTCCCTTAGCAGCCATTATCCAGAATAAGAAGGATTGAAACTGCAGATTGCCGAGCGAGAGAAGATTAGTCCAGCGCTTAGCAGCCATTATCCAGAATAAGAAGGATTGAAACATCCAATTGAAAACTGTACCCCGCCGCCCCGTTGCCCTTAGCAGCCATTATCCAGAATAAGAAGGATTGAAACAACAACGCCCACACCTTCTCCCAGTCCCACTTCCCATGCTTAGCAGCCATTATCCAGAATAAGAAGGATTGAAACCACCATCATCAAAAAATTCAACGAACAACAATGAAAACTTAGCAGCCATTATCCAGAATAAGAAGGATTGAAACAAGAAGCGATTGACGCCGAGGATTACGACCGCTTGTGCTTAGCAGCCATTATCCAGAATAAGAAGGATTGAAACTGAACGGCTGCGAAATGCACGGCACCGACAGCATCAGCTTAGCAGCCATTATCCAGAATAAGAAGGATTGAAACACCAGTAATTGTGCATCGGTCATGCCCTTGATGGCCCTTAGCAGCCATTATCCAGAATAAGAAGGATTGAAACACGATAAAATAAGGGTGCCGAAGCCCGCCGCCGTTGCCTTAGCAGCCATTATCCAGAATAAGAAGGATTGAAACACCCCCAACCCCAAAAAAACTCCCATCCTTCACAACTTAGCAGCCATTATCCAGAATAAGAAGGATTGAAACCATTGCAAAGCGGGCAGGAGGAACTACGCCAATCACTCTTAGCAGCCATTATCCAGAATAAGAAGGATTGAAACAGCCCGTCGAAGCTGCGAACTTCGGCGGGCTTTGTTTCTTAGCAGCCATTATCCAGAATAAGAAGGATTGAAACAGAAAATCAATATCACCGATACCACCAACACCTTAACTTAGCAGCCATTATCCAGAATAAGAAGGATTGAAACAACTTACTACGAGAAAACTTACCAACGCCCGGCGCTCTTAGCAGCCATTATCCAGAATAAGAAGGATTGAAACTCGCCAAAAATCTGCTGCATGAGCAAACCAAAAGTGCTTAGCAGCCATTATCCAGAATAAGAAGGATTGAAACCGGGCAAAGACTTGGAGCCTCCTGGCTTCTGGCAGTTCTTAGCAGCCATTATCCAGAATAAGAAGGATTGAAACGCATTTAACGGTGATTTGAAAATCGGGTCAGAAGGCTTAGCAGCCATTATCCAGAATAAGAAGGATTGAAACCCTTCATAAATCTAAAAAGCCGCTCAAAACTACGTCTTAGCAGCCATTATCCAGAATAAGAAGGATTGAAACAGGTGCGATGGCGCATTATCTGAGCAGCGCATACAATCTTAGCAGCCATTATCCAGAATAAGAAGGATTGAAACAAAAATAATTAGTTCATCCTGCTCGTGGAATAGCATCTTAGCAGCCATTATCCAGAATAAGAAGGATTGAAACTCAGTCCTTGGTGTTCCTTGGTAGTGAGCGTACCCGCTTAGCAGCCATTATCCAGAATAAGAAGGATTGAAACGCGGGTATGGGAAGTCTTTCAAGAACTTCCAAACCTCTTAGCAGCCATTATCCAGAATAAGAAGGATTGAAACGGACGCTGGCAGACAGCCTAAGGCTTTTGTCTGGCCTTAGCAGCCATTATCCAGAATAAGAAGGATTGAAACAATCTGTTGCCTACGAACGGCTCGGAAATAGGTACGCTTAGCAGCCATTATCCAGAATAAGAAGGATTGAAACTGGATAGGCAAAAAAGTTTTTGCCGCAACTGCAAAACCTTAGCAGCCATTATCCAGAATAAGAAGGATTGAAACACCATGCCGTGAAGCGCCTCCGGGCGAATGCCGAGCGCTTAGCAGCCATTATCCAGAATAAGAAGGATTGAAACAGGCGTACGTGGAAACCAACCTCCTTGAGTTCAAAGAGCTTAGCAGCCATTATCCAGAATAAGAAGGATTGAAACTGTAAAAAGTGCGGTGGCTAATGTGCCACCGCCCGATCTTAGCAGCCATTATCCAGAATAAGAAGGATTGAAACTTGATAAAATATGCAAAGTGATGGTCATGGTCATGCCTTAGCAGCCATTATCCAGAATAAGAAGGATTGAAACCGACTTACCAAACGGTTGGCCATCGGAGCCGATAAGTCTTAGCAGCCATTATCCAGAATAAGAAGGATTGAAACGGGCTTGCGTCTTGCCTTCGACTATCTGCCCAACCTGCTTAGCAGCCATTATCCAGAATAAGAAGGATTGAAACCCGTTGCCGACTTGGTAGCTGGCTACATATCGAAGCGCTTAGCAGCCATTATCCAGAATAAGAAGGATTGAAACCGGTTTTGATTGTTCGTTAATGCCGTTCCCGCCCTTCTTAGCAGCCATTATCCAGAATAAGAAGGATTGAAACCGCCCTGATGCCAAGTGAAGGCAACTGTTTTTCGGTCTTAGCAGCCATTATCCAGAATAAGAAGGATTGAAACCGGCCGTTTCGATGGTCAATCCAATGGGGTCAAAACTACTTAGCAGCCATTATCCAGAATAAGAAGGATTGAAACGGATGTTGGCCAACAACCTTGGCCGGGTCATCAAGGCTTAGCAGCCATTATCCAGAATAAGAAGGATTGAAACAGGCGTACGTGGAAACCAACCTCCTTGAGTTCAAAGACTTAGCAGCCATTATCCAGAATAAGAAGGATTGAAACTTGTCGAGGATGAGCATTTCCCGCTCCATCGGCTCGCTTAGCAGCCATTATCCAGAATAAGAAGGATTGAAACCCTTAATCCCACTCAGCAACTTCCGGTGCTGATTTTCTTAGCAGCCATTATCCAGAATAAGAAGGATTGAAACCGTCCTCGTCCCTTGGGAGAAGCCGCTAACGATGGACTTAGCAGCCATTATCCAGAATAAGAAGGATTGAAACTGGTGCGAAACCCGCTTTCCAAATCCCGTTCAACGCTTAGCAGCCATTATCCAGAATAAGAAGGATTGAAACGGCAGTTTCAGTTGCAACTTGCGGGCGAACTTGGCAAACTTAGCAGCCATTATCCAGAATAAGAAGGATTGAAACATAAAAGTGGGCGAGGCCTACGGCTCCCCCATCACGCTTAGCAGCCATTATCCAGAATAAGAAGGATTGAAACACCGACGCTGGCGGGTACGCCACAACGGCTGATGCTGCTTAGCAGCCATTATCCAGAATAAGAAGGATTGAAACAAAATAATCAGATTCTGTTAGCACCTCGTTGATTTTCTTAGCAGCCATTATCCAGAATAAGAAGGATTGAAACTTTCTGGCAACGTTGTAATTAGGAGGTCAGGGAATTCTTAGCAGCCATTATCCAGAATAAGAAGGATTGAAACACGCATCCAAACCAGTCAAAATGCAAAATACAAATTCCTTAGCAGCCATTATCCAGAATAAGAAGGATTGAAACCCAAAATTAGGAAATGTCAAAAATGCCCCGCAAATTTCTTAGCAGCCATTATCCAGAATAAGAAGGATTGAAACATCTTGAATATTCAGCCAAAGCGTGGTGCAAGCACCACTTAGCAGCCATTATCCAGAATAAGAAGGATTGAAACTTTCATGCAAAGCTCTCTAATCCTACGTTTTCGCCCTTAGCAGCCATTATCCAGAATAAGAAGGATTGAAACTCGTTCAAAGCCCTGATATAAACTGGCTGCCCTGAAACTTAGCAGCCATTATCCAGAATAAGAAGGATTGAAACTGGATAGTAATTTGCCTACCAAAGTAAGAACCATCCCTTAGCAGCCATTATCCAGAATAAGAAGGATTGAAACTGACACTACAAACCGCATTGCCCCGCTTCCTTAACCTCTTAGCAGCCATTATCCAGAATAAGAAGGATTGAAACTCCCATATAACATAATTTAAGCATGGCGGTAAATCACTTAGCAGCCATTATCCAGAATAAGAAGGATTGAAACGGCGAAAATCTTGCCAGATTATTCTTCGTTGTCGGTCTTAGCAGCCATTATCCAGAATAAGAAGGATTGAAACGGTTCGGTAAGCAGTTGGCCATTGCAGCCGTTGACCGCTTAGCAGCCATTATCCAGAATAAGAAGGATTGAAACTTTCAAAGAACTTCCCGAAATCGCCTACCCCGCAACCTTAGCAGCCATTATCCAGAATAAGAAGGATTGAAACAGCAAGTGTCTTGCCCCGTCTGAAAATGGCGGGTTCCTTAGCAGCCATTATCCAGAATAAGAAGGATTGAAACCTCTTCAAAATAAAGAACGCCGCTCAGGAGTCCGTGGCTTAGCAGCCATTATCCAGAATAAGAAGGATTGAAACTTCAAGATTGTGAATACAACATTGAAATTGTGTCAGCTTAGCAGCCATTATCCAGAATAAGAAGGATTGAAACTCATTCTAAGTGGAAAAGTTCAATAGGGGGAAGTAGTCTTAGCAGCCATTATCCAGAATAAGAAGGATTGAAACACCTTTTGCCAAAAAATACAGGTGCATCGGGGTCGCCTTAGCAGCCATTATCCAGAATAAGAAGGATTGAAACAAAATGGAATAAGAACAGCCAATGAAAGCAGGTTTTTCTTAGCAGCCATTATCCAGAATAAGAAGGATTGAAACCCTCCTCCGTGCCATCACCACAACCGGCGAGAGCACTTAGCAGCCATTATCCAGAATAAGAAGGATTGAAACTGGTCGCCTCCCCTATCAGGTAAGGGGTGTATTTCGTCTTAGCAGCCATTATCCAGAATAAGAAGGATTGAAACTCAGGACGAATGCGCCCGCTTGGGCGTTTTTGGCGACTTAGCAGCCATTATCCAGAATAAGAAGGATTGAAACCTGACAGACTTTTATTGGCGAAGATGGTAAGTGTTTCTTAGCAGCCATTATCCAGAATAAGAAGGATTGAAACTCCTTGGCTTCATTGATAGAAACATCAGATAGCGTCTCTTAGCAGCCATTATCCAGAATAAGAAGGATTGAAACTGCGATAAATAACACCTAATGGAATTACCTAACATTCTTAGCAGCCATTATCCAGAATAAGAAGGATTGAAACAAACACGCTTTCATTATGCCACTTCCATCTGGCCGGGCTTAGCAGCCATTATCCAGAATAAGAAGGATTGAAACTTGACCTCGATTACACAGCGGCAGGCGATGTGCAATGCTTAGCAGCCATTATCCAGAATAAGAAGGATTGAAACTAAATATTGTATTCAGGGATTCTAACATGACCGTTTTTCTTAGCAGCCATTATCCAGAATAAGAAGGATTGAAACCAAATGTGAAGTTGTTTGTCTTAGGCGGTTGGGGTTTCTTAGCAGCCATTATCCAGAATAAGAAGGATTGAAACTTGCAAAAAATGTTTGCATCTATTTTGTAATAATTGCTTAGCAGCCATTATCCAGAATAAGAAGGATTGAAACGACCAGAAGGCAGGGAAGTTAGCCATTGAAGGGGTCCTTAGCAGCCATTATCCAGAATTACGCTACTGGACACTTTAATGTAAGTGCCTGAAAAAGAAGGAATTAGGAAAGTCATAGTATCTTTGGATTGACTAAAAAACAATCTGTAAGAATTCCCTCGACTCAAAATCTTCATTGAGAATTAAAAACGCCCGCCAAGGTACTATCCCACCCCGACATATCCCGCCACTACACATAACTTTTTCCCATCAGAAGTGACAAAAAGCAAGAATCTCGCCTTCCGCTGCCTTCGTCTCCATCTCCTTCCTCAACAATCCCAGTTCACTTTTCAGGTTGTTCTAGATAGATTTTCTCCACTTCCGCCCGCAGTTCATCCCGGTTGGGCAAATAGACCTGGTATTTGGATACGAATAGCTGTGAGGTGATGCCGTGGAGGGCATAGCTGATGAGGATGTCGTCCTTTTCCCGTGCTAGCACGATGCCGATGGGTGGGTTGTCGCCTGTGGTGTTTTCCTCCTTTTCAAAATAGCCGAGGTAGGTGTTCATCTGCCCGACGTCGTCGTATCCGGCCTCTTCTTTTTTCAGGTCAATCAGTACGAAGCATTTGAGGATGCGATGGTAGAAGACGAGGTCCACGTAATGGGGGCGGTTGCCCAGCATGATGCGGTACTGCCTGCCAATAAAGGCAAAACCTTTTCCCAGTTCCAACAGGAAGTATTGCAGGTGTTCGATGATGCGCTTTTCCAGTTCGGTTTCGCTGAGGTGGTAAGGTTCGGGGATTTTGAGAAATTCGAGCACATACGGTTCCCTTAGGAGGTCGGCGGGCTTTTGTACCATTTGACCCTGTTTTGCCAATGCAAGGATGCCTTGTTTGTCCTTGGAGGCAGCGAGGCGCAGGAAAAGGGATGATTTTTTCTGGCGTTTGAGTTCCCGGATGTTCCAGTTTTCTAGGATGCTTTGTTTTTCATAAAAAGAGCGTTCCAATTCATCTTCAATTTTCACTAATTCCACATAGTGCGACCAGCTCAATTTGTGAGACAGCGTCTCACAAATTGGAAACCTACTATAAAGCAACCGCATGTGGTTTAAGTTGGAGCGGCTGAACCCTTTTCCATGCATGTTGACAAGGTCTTTGGAAAGGCGCTCCATCAATGATTCGCCATAAGCTGCCTTGAAAGCTCCGCCTTGCTCAAACTCCACGATGTACCGGCCGATTTCCCAGTAAGTTTCCAATAGGTTGCGGTTGATGGTCTGGGCGGTGCGCTCTACGGCTCCCAGGTAAGTGACAGAAATCTGTTCGAATAACTGCTGTTAGCTTTGGTCGCCTTGAATTGATGAGATTTCCATGCGTTCGATTTTAGGCCACTAATAAGATTTTGGGGCAAGATAGTAGCTGTTCATCAATGTCTGAAATCCATTTTTTTCCTTCAGAAATGGCTCATGGCCAAAATCTCCCCCTCCAACCCCCTCACCTCCATCTCCTTCCTAACCAAAGCCAACTGGCTCTGCAAAAACGCCTTCTGCTTCGGCAGGAAGGCTGCCCACGCAGGATTCGTAATACAGTACGGCCAGTTCGTACAATGAGGCGTCAATTTCGTGGAGGCGGCGCATGGTTTCGAGTTCCAGTTCCATCATTTCCAGCTTGGCGAGGAGTTCATCCAGCTTTCGGTGTTCGTCTTGGAATTGGAGGATGTGGGCGGCTTCGATGCTGCGGCGCTTGGCTTGGATGGTGAGGCGCTGGCGGCGGGCGTTGAAGATTTGGGAGAGGGAAAAGGAGAGGGTCGGGCGGGGCTTGCCTTGGAGGTTGTAGCCGATGCCGGTGGAAGGGAGGTAGTTCATCCACTGACCAGGGGTGGCATCGTCGAATTCGGCGAGGGTGGCGGCGATCTGCGGCGTTTGGTAGGCGCTGAGGGAAGCCTGGAGTTCGATGGCGGGTGGTAGTGGGTCGAGTTAGCGGATTAGGGCGCAAACAGGGAGCAAACAAACTACGCCCACCCGGCCATGAAACAATGGCAGAATCCAACAATCCGTGCTACCTTTGTACCGTATCATAAAATCATTTTAACAGCTTAGGAGGTTGTGGCAGAGGAAAAGAAAAAATTCCATTTTTTCTTTTCCCTTGCCCTAAATAGGGGTGTTTTTGGAGAAAAATTTTCAATTTTTCTCCAAAAACACCCCTGCTAAGTAGTTACAAATCATTTTCCTATGAAAATCAACAACATACTGTGCATCATGGCCGCTGCTGCCGTCTTGGGCACTGGCTGCGTTTCTACCCAGAAATACAAAGACATGCAGACCGCCCGTGACCATTTTCGGGCAGAATACGAAAACCTGCGGGCCACTGCCAATGAGAATGAAGAGCTGACCGTGAAGCTGCGCCAAGCCGAATCGCAACTCGTTCAGGCCAAGAACAGCCTGGAGCAGCAGAAGTCGGAACTCAATATCTTGAAGAATTACAACGAGCAATTGGCTTCGCAATTCGAAGTGGCAGCCAAAGAGAACGCCAAACTCCTCTCCCAATATTCTGCAGATAAGACGGCTTATGAGGCGCAGGTGGCTGCCAGTTACGAGGAACTGCGCCGCAAGCAGCGGCAGTTGGAGGGGCTGGAAGGCGCCATTGGCACACAGAACTCCAACCTTGAAACCATGCGGGCCGACCTGATGACCCGTGAGCAACGAGTGGCCGAGTTGGAGCGCCTCGTCGCCGAAAAGCAGGCCCAAATGGACGGTTTGCGCACCAGCCTGAACACCGCCCTCCGAGGCTTCAACGCCGCCGACCTGAGCATGGAAGAGCGCAACGGCAAAATCTATGTGTCCATGAGCCAGAACCTGCTCTTCAAATCGGGCAGCGACAAGGTGGAACCTAAAGGCGTGGACGCATTGGGCAAGCTGGCCAAGGCGCTGAACGACAACCCCGACATCGAAATCATCGTGGAGGGCCATACCGACAATGCCGGTGGTGTGGACTACAACTGGAACCTCAGCGTTAACCGTGCCACCAGCGTGGTTAAAATCCTTTCGCTCAGCGGCGTGATGCCCCACCGCATGATCGCATCTGGCCGTGGGATGCACCACCCCGCCGTGCCCAACGACTCGGAAGCCAACAAGGCCAAGAACCGTCGGACGGAAATCATCCTGTCGCCGAACTTGGACAAAATCCTTGCACTGACGAAATAAAAAAGGATTGAAGGATTGAAGGACTGAGGGATTGAAGGTCGCTTGACGTGCAAATTCCTTCAATCCCTCAGTCCTTCAATCCTTCAATCCTTGCCATGCTCACCGTTCACCAACGCATTCAGCCTTTCATCCATCGTACCCCCGTGATGACCTGCCAGACCCTCGACCGCATGGCGGGGGCTTCCTTGTTTTTCAAGTGCGAGAACTTCCAGAAAATGGGTGCCTTCAAGATGCGGGGTGCAGCCAATGCCATCCTGCAACTGACCGAGGAACAGCGTCAGCGGGGCGTGGCCACCCATTCCAGCGGTAATTTTGCGCAAGCGATGGCACTTGCTGCGCAAATGTTGGGTATCCCGGCTTTTATCGTTATGCCTTCCAATTCACCCGAAGTGAAAAAAGCGGCAGTGCGGGGTTATGGTGGCGAAATCATTGAGTGCGAGCCTACCTTGCAGGCACGGGAAGACACCTTGGCCAAGGTCGTGGAGCGCACAGGGGCCACGTTCGTCCACCCGTTCAACGACGGCAACGTCATCATGGGGCAGGGCACGGCGGCATTGGAGTTGCTACAAGACATTGATAACCTGGATATCATCATCGCCCCCGTTGGCGGCGGCGGGCTGGTGGCTGGCACAGCTTTGGCAGCCCTCCAATTTTCACCAAAAACAAGCGTGTGGGCAGGCGAGCCGTTGGGCGCCAACGATGCTTGGCAGTCGAAGCAGGCGGGCCAAATCGTGCCGCAGACCAACCCCCAGACCATTGCCGATGGCCTGCGCACCTCGCTCGGTGACAAGACCTGGCCCATCATCCGTGACCATGTAAAGCGCATCGTGCTGGCGGAGGAGGAGGAAATACGGGATTCCATGCACCTGCTGATGGAGCGCATGAAACTCGTGGTGGAGCCGAGCGGGGCAGTGGCATTGGCCGCTATTTTGAAGGAAAAAAAAGCAGTGGCAGGCAAGCGGGTCGGTATTATCCTGAGCGGCGGAAATGTTGACCTCAAGACATTAGGCGGTTTTTTCGGTTAAAAAACGGCCAGCGGGTAAGCCGAAAGGCGTTTTAGGTGTTTGTACACAAAAAAACAATTATGCGCATTTTCCAATCCATCGTTTTACTGACAATTCTTTCGTTGTTCGCTTGTGGCAAGAGCGAAGACCTGCCCGCAGCAGATGCCGTCCTGGTCAAGTTCGTAAACCGGACAGACGCCGACATGGTAGATTTGACCGTGAGCAGGGTAGAGGTAGAAGACCTTAAAAAGGGACAGACCTCCGCAGAATACTACCGTTACGAAGCGTTGGGCCAGCAGTATGGCTTTGCATTGGTGGAGGCCGTGGGCACGGTGAACGGCAAACGGCACTTCACAGGCGCTAATTGTCAAGGCATCTGCGGTACGTCTTCTGCGCCCGATGGGACTTGGCTTGAGCCGGGTTATTACAAAATAGAAGTGCTCATTGCAAAGTCAGAGCCGAATGCAATGGATTTCAAAATTTTAGACTAAACCTCCCTCGGCGGAATATTAAATGCCACCTATCCACACTGAGACCACCAGCTTAAACAAATACATCAGCGATACCGGCTACTGCTCCCGCCGAGAAGCCGATGTGCTCATCAAGGACGGGCGGGTGACCATCAACAATGTGGTGGCCATTTTGGGCAATCGGGTAGGGGAGGGCGATACGGTCTTGATTGACAAAAAGCCCTTGAAAAGCAAGGAAGCACCCATTTATATCGCCTTTCACAAGCCCGTCGGCATCACCTGCACCACGGAGACCCACGTAAAAGGGAATATCATCACTTATATCAACCACCCCAAGCGCATCTTCCCCATCGGGCGGTTGGACAAACCCTCGGAGGGCCTGATTTTTCTTACCAATGATGGCGATATCGTCAACAAGATATTGCGGGCGGGCAACAACCATGAAAAGGAATATTGGGTGCGGGTGAACAAGCCCATCACAGGCGATTTTATCCGAAAAATGGGAGCGGGGGTGCCCATCCTCGACACGGTAACGAAACGTTGCTTTATCGAGCAGACGGAAAAATTCGGCTTTCGCATCATATTGACACAGGGCCTGAACCGCCAAATCCGGCGAATGTGCGAGTACCTCGGCTACGAGGTCACCAAGCTGAAGCGCACCCGCATCATGAACGTGAAATTGGACAATATACCCGTGGGGAAATGGCGCTACCTGAACAAAGCGGAGATGGCGGAAATAGAGCGGATGGTGGCCTATTCTAGCAAGACGATGGAGGCATCGGTGGGGGAGGGGAACGATGGGGACTTCGAGTAGCACGATTCATATTGGATTAGGTGTAGCGGCATTGGTTCAGTGCTGGACGGGATTTGGCTGGTTTCAAAGCATACTGAAAGTGTTGCTTGCCAAAAGTGAGGTAGGGATGATGGAGTTTAATACGCAGGGGGTGATTACTCCAAGCCTCATTCCAGTCAGCTTTGAAAATGGCGAATTGACTTGTGATGTATCTCAACTGGCTACAGGGCTTTGGTTTCTGAATCTAAAAGGATTGGAAAAAAATGTCGTCCTGAAACTTGCAATTGTTCGATAGTGCAAAATACACTGTCAATCGAAGTGTTGCTTGTCATTGCTTTTTGCATAAAATTGATATGTCATGAAGATGAAAGCCTTAATATGCATGCCACTTTTGTTTCTTGCTTTTTCCAATTGCAAAAAGGAGGTTAGTAATTCAGTCGAACCCAAAATTGTGGTTAGTGCTCCAGCAGTGAATAAGCCAATTGATGTATTCGGATGTGATGATACTACCTTCTTTCAGAGTAGCGAAGATTTAGAGCAACTCGTTTATTTGCATGATTGCTACCTGTGCACGGCAACCAAAGAAGTGCCTGGCTTGGGCTCAATCCCATGGACTGCCAATATATTTGTTTACATTGTAGAAAATAAATTGCAATTCCAAATTGGTACTTTTCAAGACAGTATTAATTGGTTTATTCGAGAGGAAATATTCTGTGCATATGTCCCAATAATTGCAGGAATTCACCCGGTATTTGATAATTATCACTATAACCAAAACCCAGGTTCTACTTTTGGAGGATATGCCCGTTCATTTGATGATGGAGATGTTGCCGATGGGTATTGGACCATAGATACTACTTGTACTAATTTTATAGAGATAGCACAACTTGATTTAGTGGACAAGGAACTACGTGGCAACTTTAGTTTTCACCTTAAAATGTTGACCCAGGGGCAGAATGGAACTTTATATTCTGAGCGAATAAATTTCATTGATGGCAAGTTTGCAGCCCGGATAAATGGATTATAGAAACTGTTATTTTTTTGGAAAGCCAAGTTTAATTTAGGAATCATGAAACCATCATACTTTACTTTCTTGCTTTGTTTGCCAATATTTTCTTCCAATGCCCAAATCCCGAACGGTAACTTTGAGGAATGGGAGACCATCAATAATATTGAATTTCCAGTATTTTGGCAGACTAACAACTACTACGAATCATCCACTCCAGTGGACAAGGAGGAGGAAGATGCGATAGAGGGCAACTATTCTATGAAGATTTCCAGTACGGCACTTGGAATAGGAAATCAATTGCCTGGGTGTGCGCATATAAAATTCTTGCCGCAGCAATTCTACAAGTACTTCATAGCCGCTGTTAAGATAGATAGTATTGAAATGGGGGAAATAGCCATCAGGGTAAAGCAAAGAACGTCGAATGGACTTTTTGAAAAAATCGGTGAATGGGGAACTACAACTGTCACTGCTGGGGTATCTCAAATCGTGTTCCCGATAACTCAGACCCAATTAGATACAATTTTGGTAGAAATCTGGGCATTCAACACATGGACTCCTAACGGTGTAATAGGATATTCCGAGGCAATAATAGACAAACTTAACCTTGTGACAGCATCTTCCCTAAATGGTGGTTTTGCAAATAGTGTTAAATGGCTCATTTTCCCAAACCCCACTAAGGATTTCGTTTCCATTCACCTCGACCAAGCGCTTTTAGGTTCGAGTCAGGTGCGACTGCTTGATTTACAAGGAAGGGTTCATAAAACTCACCAATTTTCAAACCTTAAAGAAACGACGATGGGTTTAGAAGATATACCGCCCGGCGTATATTTATTGGAATTGAGAAAGGCGGGTGAATTAATAAAACAAACGAAATTGGTTGTGCTCAAAAAATAAGAGCCGACTTTGTTTCTTGTCACAATCTTCCAATTTAGCGGCAGGAGTTTATATGATTGAAATAGGAAACAGGGAGAAAACAAGTATATCAAGAGAAAAACTGATAATATTGGATTGAATGAGCTATGTCAGCTTTTCTTTTTTGCAACAATATCAGCTAAATTAATCACCAGTCCCTCCACCACTTCCACATCCATTGCCCAATCCAAGGTCAGCCAAGGCTTGCCAGGTTCTGCCACCATCACTTTATTATTTTTTGTGAAAACCCAGATGACTTTTTGGACGCCGAAATTGTGGTAGTCGGTTACTTTTTCAGAAACGTAATCTAAAATAGAGGTGTTTTCTAAATCGGCACTAACGTCTATTTCTATCGTTACGATAGGTGGTATTTTAGAATAATGCTCGTCAATAACTATTCTGTCTGCTTTGAAAATAGCAAAGTCTGCCCCTCTTTTATCGGTTTTTGACAATGTGAAGCCCTGCTCCCCCGCAGTTGCCTCATAACCATTGGCAAGCAGGAAATTGCCCAGTATTAGGCTTATTCTAAACTTCAACCATGCTTGCAATGTGCTGTCCAGCCTGATTTCTTCAAAGGTTTTTGTTTTGTTGAGTACGTCCTTGTAGCCCTTGTAGTAAATGGGCTTACCCTTTGACACCTCGTAAATCAAGTAGTCGGGTATTTGCTCCTTTGGCTTCCTGCGCTTTTTCGCCAACGTTGCTTCCATCTATTAATTTTTTCTCAAAAATAATCCAATTGTCGTGAAAATCAAAACGGAATAGCATGCCTATCCTGAATTGAATTGGATTTTTCGGCCTACTATCGCCCACACCACCTTCGTCCCCAAAATCTCCTCGTCGCTGTATTTCATCAGGTCATTCCATAGCACCACAATGTCTGCTATTTTACCCACAATCCTTGTAGGGCTGCCAAGGGTAGTCCCCTTTTTTCTTCATTCAAAGTCTCGTTTAGACTAAGGAAAATCGCCCCCAAAGCAGCTTTTCAAGCATTCTGTTTAATTTTTTTCGAAAAAAACTTCAACAAAAAAATCCAAACCCTATCCATGGCTCGTAAATGATTCCGTTATAAGATTCAACCATGAATCGGAACACAGGCCAAAGAACCTAATCACCCGCAAATTCAAGGCATGTTTCCGCTTCGCAAACCATTATTCAAATCATTAAAAAATGAAAATGAAAAATTTGTTTTTGACCGCATTGGCAGTGATTTCGGCCTCTATCGGAATCGTTCTGGCTGCCGACCACATTGATGCTCCGGCTGTCACTTCCACAAGCTCGGACATCACCGACTTCTATGCCTTCCAAAGCCCAGAAAGCTCCAGCAACATGGTATTCGTGGTGAACACCCAAGGCTTGATGGACCCCACCGCATCCGCTACCGCCGCCTTCGACGAGAACGTGATGATCCAGGTGAACATTGACAACACGGGCGATTTCGTGGAAGACCTCGTTATCCAGGCTGTTGTAAACGACGGCAAGCTCAGCGTTTACGGCCCCGTGAAGCCTACTTCAACTGGCCTCATGGGCATGGTGGAAACGGATGCCACGGTAACCACCACCGACGTGACCGAATACGGCAAGACGGCCTCCATTGGTAGCAAGAATGGCATCAAGGTTTTTGCTGGCCCACGTGACGACCCATTCTTCTTCGACCTCGTGGCCTTCAAAAGCATTTTGGCTGGCACGGCTACCGGCTTCAGCAACCCTGGTGCTGACACTTTCGCTGGCACCAACGTGATGTCGCTTGTAGTGGAAGTACCAAAGTCAATGCTCGGCTCAGCGGCTACGCTGAACACATGGGCCGTTACCAAGCGCAAAATTTAATCCATAAAACCAATCATCAATCATCTTCACTGCGGTGGCCCAAAAGACGCAATCGGCTGTTTTCCAACCAGTTGGGTCTGTTTTCATGCTGTTTTGAAAAATTTTGGCTGCCCTCGCATTTCAACATCAAATTCAATCATGAAAAATATCATTCGTGCAGGTTCCCTGCTTTTCATTGCCTTTTCCGCCTCCTTCCTCACCAGCTGTGACAAGGACGACGATACCAACCCCTTCGAGGGCCTAACTTACCAGCAGGAGGACCAAATGGGCCGCCCTGCCATCAACACGGTCTTCGTGGCCACCGCCGATAAGGACGATTTCAACGAAACGACCCCTTCGGCAATGAGCGGCAAGTATGCCACCAAGTTCCAAAACCAACTCATGGCGCTGAACGCTGGCTACACCACCAACGCATTGGGCATGGATGCCGCCACATTTAGCGGCGCATTAGCCACCGACGTGCTGAACGTCGCCACGAGCGGCACGACCACGTTCTTCGACGGCATCAACGTGCTGACAGGCCGCACACTGGCCGACGACGTAATTTCCACAGAATTGCTCCTCATCTTTGGTGGCCCGGATGGCTCTGCCAACCCCAACCTCACCGACGACAACGTGGACGCCAACGACAAAGCATTCTCAAATACATTCCCATACTTAGCGAGTCCGCACTAATTTTTCTCCTATAGTTAGTATCCCCCCAAGCGGACGGTACTTTTGCCGTCCGCTTGTTTTAACCTTTTGAAAATCAATTGATTAAAATTCAGAACCCTTGCCAAAACCATTTGAATGTACCCGTTTAATCTTCACCATCTTATGAAAAAGCCAATCCTCATCGCTGCTGTCATCTTGCTGTTTGGCGGCGCTTTCGCAATATTTTATTCCCAAAGACCAATTGCCGACCCAGCCGACTATGCGGCATTCATGACCCCCAACCACCTCGAAAATGCCAAAGAAAAACTCCAGGAGCGCACGCTGTTCTGGGAAAACAAGTTGCAGGCGGCACCCGCCAATTTTGTCTATCAGTCGAAATTGGCCGGGCTGTACGCCAGTTGGTTCAAGCTGACGGGCGACGTACAGCAACTGCACCGTTCTGATAGCCTCTTGTGCCTGGTCCATGAGCAAATGCCCAACCAAGTCGGCACCTTGCAGTCCATGGCCGCCAATGCCATTACCCGCCACGCATTTGCGGAAGCAGAGGGCTATATGCGGCAGGCATTGGCCTTGGGCGAAAACAGGTTCGCCAGCTCGCTCATGCTCACCGACGTGCTGATGGAGCGCGGCAATTTTGGCGATGCCGACAGGCTCATGCGGGACATGGCCAGCCGCACCCATTTCGATTACCTCATCCGGGAAATGAAGATGCTCGACCAAGAGGGTGACCTCCCGTCGGCTATCAAGAACATGGAAAAAGCACTGGCACTGGCCCGTAGCGCTGGCTCGGAGGAGCTGCTCAACTGGTCGCTATCCAACCTCGCCGACATGTATGGCCACGATGGGCGCATCAGGAAATCCTACAACACCTACCTCGAAGCACTGCGCTACAACCCTGCCGACCTCCACTCGCTGAAAGGCATTGCATGGGTCGCTTTTTCGCAGGACAAAAACACGGCGGAAGCCCAGCGGATACTGGGTTTTCTTCAAAAAATACACCCCGTACCCGACTACGACTTGTTGCTAGCCGAAATCGCTGAATTTGAGGGAAAGGATAGCGAATCGGCTTCGCTCCGGCAGTCATTTACCCAAAAGGCTAGCAACCCGGCCTACGGCAATATGTACAAATCGTACCTATGCGAGTTGAAGGCTACCGATGTCGGGCAATCCACCGAAGCACTGGCCATTGCGCAGCAGGAAATAAAGGAGCGCCCGCACCCGATGTCTTATAGCTTGTTGGCTTGGGCTTCCTTGCAAAATGGGGAGAAGGCCGCAGCGAAGGAGATTTTGGAAAAATACGTCGTCAACCGGACTGAGGAACCCAATGCGCTTTACCGTGCAGGCATCATCCTGCTCCGCAATGGCGAGCGTGAATCGGCGAAGGAGTACCTCGAATCGGCACTGGAAGCGTCCTATGAACTGGGCCCGGTGGCCACTGCGGAGATTCGGCAGGAGCTGTCGAAATTGTAGCCATATTGCCTATTATTTCCCATCCAAAAACGAGACTTGAATTCCCAAAGGGCGGCTTTTCGAAGCCGCCCTTTTTTATTGGCCTCTAACCTATGCTACTGCGTGATGAGGTGAACAAGTCATTCTCCTTTGTAAAGCACCTTACCTCCCACCATCGTCCACACCACCTTCGTCGCCAAAATCTCCTCGTCGGTGCATTTCATCAAGTCGTTGCTCAGCACAACGATGTCGGCAACTTTGCCGGGCGTCAGCGTTCCCTTCCATTCCTCTTCAAAAGCAGCGTAGGCATTGGCAGCCGTATAGCTGTGGATGGCCTGCGCACGGGTCATTTTTTGTTCTGGGAACAATTCCAAGCCTTTGTCGCTTGACTGGTGACGTTTTCTGGTCACGCTGGCATAGAAGCATTCGAGGGCCGATACATCCTCCACGGGTACGTCCGTGCCATTAGTGACGACGGCCCCGGCTTTCAGGAGGCTCTGCCAGGGGTAGGCCCCCGTCCTCGCCCTTTCTTCCCCCAATCGTTTTACCACGAACGGCGCATCGCTGGTGCAATGGACGCCTTGCATGGCAGCGATGACGCCAAGCTGTGCAAACCGTGGGATGTCCGTCGGGTCAATGTGCTGGGCATGCTCGCTTCGCCAGCGGAGGTCGTTCAGGGGCTTGCCCCCAGCTTTCGTGATTTCCTCCATCAAGTTCAGTAGTTCCCGGTTGGCACGGTCGCCGATGGTATGGACACAAAGCTGCATTTTTTTGTCAAAAGCCAGCTTCGCAATGGCCTTCACCTCTTCAATGGTGGTCGTGTTCTGCCCCTCGAAACCCGGTTTATCGTTGTAGGGGGCGAGCAACCAAGCCCCATAGCTGCCGAGGGCGCCGTCGAGTTCTGTCTTGATGGCACGGCAGGTGAAGTGACGGTCGCCCACATTAATCATTGGGAAATCATTGGTAAAGCCCTTGGCCAGTTCTTCGGAGGAGTGGCGCACCATAGCCCAAAGGCGCAGGCGCAGTTTGCCCGCCTCGGCCATTTTTCGGTATCGTTCCAATTCATCGAAATGCGAGCCAGCGTCCTGAAAGCTGGTGACGCCGTGCCGCAGACATTCCTGTTGTGCCAACTCAATGCCCCGCTCCCAGCGTTCCTTTTGTGCCTCCGGCGAAAGGGTAGCAAGGTACTCCTCATGCACCTTGGCAATAGCCTCCATCGCCCGCTCCTCAAAGACGCCAATGGCCTCGCCGTCCGGCCCCCGCACGATATGGCCGCCGTGCGGGTCTGGCGATTCCTTGCTGATGCCAGCGGCGTCCATGGCGGCCTTGTTGGCCATGAGGGCGTGGCCGCTGGCATGGCGCAGCACCACTGGATTGTTGGGCGAAACCTCGCTTAGGTGGTTGTGGTAAGGGTAGCCCTGTACGTGCTTTTCGAGTGCCTTGTCCCATTTCTCCTGGTGCCAGCCACGGCCCACTATCCACTCGCCGGGCTTGGCCTTTTTGGCGGCCTCTGCCACGGCTGCCACAATTTCATCCCAGTTTTTTGACTTCAAAAAATTGAGGTCAATGAGGCTATAGCCCATGCCACTGAAATGCCCGTGCCCCTCGATAAAGCCGGGCATGGCGAACTGGCCCTTCAGGTCAATCACCTCGGTATTTTCGCCTTTTAGCTTTTTAATATCGGCGTTGCTGCCCACTTGCAGTATGAGGCCGTCCTTTATGGCTAGGGCCTCGACGGTAGGCATCGCATCGTCCACCGTATAGATATTGCCGTTTAGTAGGATGGTGTCGGCGAACTGCTTGGCGTTTTGGTTGCAGGAGAAGAAAAGGAACGTCAGCAGGGGAAGGAGGATGGATTTGTGCATTGGTAGCGCTA
Source organism: Saprospiraceae bacterium (assembly GCA_022841745.1). GTDB lineage: Bacteria > Bacteroidota > Bacteroidia > Chitinophagales > Saprospiraceae > UBA6168. The sequence continues at coordinate 76,573 of JALHQW010000034.1, forward strand.
TTTTTTTGATTGCAGTGCCGTAAAGGTAAAAGACTTGCCAGAATAGCACAGAAATCTTTGAAGGGAGGTTGTAGGTGGAAATTGGAAATTAATTGAAATTGGTGAATTGAGGTAATGCATTGAAAATCAATGCTATGGATTCAACCTTGCTAAGGTTTTGGTATAAACTATTTTCAACGAAGGACTTATGACTAAAAATGAGTGCAGTCAAAAGACTGAAGTATAAAGCGCTGATTCCGTTTTAATTTTAATTTAATTACTATGTCTTGCCTAACGAGAAGAGTTTTGCAGATATTTGAATGGTATTTTTTGAATAAGCTAAAATGAGACAGCCAAATTTACTTTTCGTCGAAGACGAGCTCAAGGTCGCCGCCGCTGTGAAAAAGGGCTTAGAGGAAAACGGCTTCACCGTTGACCATGCACCTGATGGGGACATCGGAGGTTTTTTGGCGGAAACCAAGGAATACGACCTCATCCTGCTTGACCTGAACCTGCCCTTCAAGAGTGGTTACGAAATATGCCGCAGCTTGCGGCAAAAGGGCACTGCCGTGCCAATCATCATGGTGACTGCGATGAGCGACATAGATAAAAAAATCAGTGGCTTCGATGCTGGAGCGGACGATTACATCGTCAAGCCTTTCGATTTTCGGGAATTGCTGGCAAGGATTCGTGTGTCCTTGAAGAGGAATGCAGGCCTTACTTCGGAAAAGCCCGAAGACCTTCTACTGCGTGCCGCTGACCTTGAAATGAACTTGTCGGACAAGACCGTGACCAGGCAGGGCATTCCTATTTCGCTAACGGTTCGGGAGTTCAACCTTTTGGAGTTTCTTATGCGCCGCTACGGGCGAGTATCTAGCCGCTCCGAAATCAGCGAGCACGTTTGGGAACTTAATTTTGACACGGGCACCAACACGGTGGACGTTTACATCAATTTCCTACGGAAAAAGATTGACAAGAACTTCGAGCCAAAGCTCATTCATACAAAGTCGGGCATGGGCTATTATTTGAAAGATATTTCCATCCATGAACATACTCACTAAGCTCACCCTACGGTTTTCCATCATTACGGCTTCCATTTTAGTACTGTTTTCGCTTGCCGTTTACCTGTTCTCTGCCAGCTACCGCAAAGAGGAGTTCTATCAAAGGCTCGAAAGTCGTGCCGTCACTACGGCGAAGCTATTGGTGACGGTGAAGGAGGTGGACAAGGCATTGCTGCGCATCATTGACGACAACTCAGTTCCAGCACTTCCAGAAGAGCAGGTTTTCGTATTCGATAAGCAAAACCGCTTGGCTTACAGCAGCACCGATGATACAAGCCGGACCTATTCCAATGATTTGCTGAATAGCATTCGTAAGGCTAAAAAAATGCGGTTTGAACATGGTGATTTTGAGGAAATGGGCGCCATATACATAGAGGAAGGCGAACCTTTTGTCGTGGTCGCATCTGCTTTCGACCGCTATGGAAAGAGCAAGTTGGGAAACCTCCGCACCATCATGCTGCTGGGCTTGCCGATAGGTATAGGCATCATCGTGCTGGCAGGGCGGATATTTGCGGAGCAGGTGTTGAACCCCCTTGCCAACATCAACGACAGTGTGTCAAAAATATCGGCCGGCAACCTCGACCAGCGCCTCGACGAGGGCAACCAAACGGACGAAATCGCCCGCCTCGCCATGAACTTCAACCAGATGCTCGAAAGGCTTGAGAAGGCTTTTGAACTTCAGCAAAGCTTTGTCGCCAACGCCTCGCACGAGCTGAGGACGCCGCTCGCCGCCATGCGAAGCCAGTTGCAGGTAGAACTTGGTAAAGTCCGCAACATTGATGAGTACCAGTCCATTCTGCAATCGCAACTCGATGATGTTGATGCCCTCTCCGACCTGACCAATCGGTTGCTGCTGCTTGCCCGTACCAGCATGGAGCATCAACGCCTCGATTTTTCCCTGATCAGATTGGATGAAGTGTTGTTCAATACCCAAGAAGAACTTGCTAGGTCGAAACCTGGATACAACTTCCATTTCGACTACAATGCACTGCCCGAAAACGAGGCAGACCTCATCTTGTTTGGCAACGAAAAGCTATTGTCTGTCGCCTTCCTGAACCTCATGGATAACGCCTGCAAATTCTCGGACGACCGGACGGTAACTATTTCGTTGGAAGCCAATGACGCTGCTGTAAGTATATCTTTTAAGGACAATGGTGACGGCATTCCGCCAAGCGATTTGGAGAACATTTTCCAGCCCTTTTATCGAGGACAGAACACGCAAACCAAAACTAAAGGCCATGGCATCGGGCTTTCACTCTGCAAGCGAATCATAGAGATGCACGGCGGCAAGATTTCGGTGCTGTCCATGCTCGGTGAGGGAAGCACCTTCAAGATAGTGCTACCCGTTAATAGGGTTTAACCTACTCACTTTAATTTTTTTTTAATCGGTTTTTGCGGGTAATAGGCCACATTCACCTACATCTTTGCACCGAGTAAGAAGGAATCTGAAGAAAGACAAGTCTTAATTTTTAGCGCATCTTAATTAGGGTTTTCGCCCAATTACCGAGATGAAGGGGCATCGGAGGCAGCTAATTAATTATGGAGGAGGAATAATAGGTTTTTTGTTCGTTGCCTTCTACCCCTTCCTTTTTGAACATAATTTTTTTAAAAATATAAATGCCATTAAGGACAATTACAACATGTTTGGAATTTGGTGCTTGAGGTAAAACGAGTTCTTTTTTGTCAGTTTTTTTAGGCTTTTGAAGGAGCATAGCGGGGCTACGTGAATGAAAAAAGATGAAAAATGGCTTCTCCCCCCTGTCGGCATACAGGTAGCCGTTTTTTGACCAAGTGACCAAATCCCAAACATGCTTATAGGACAGTCTGCCCAAAGGGCATCCATCCCTTAAATTATCCCTTGTTCTGTATGGCTTCATTTAAAAACTAAGATTTGTTTGCTGTGAAGTACAATTCTGTTACATACTGGCATGACCAGGCCAATGTGTAGTTTGCGCATGGGAAACGGCTGTCTGGCGGGGTCAAGCCCGACCAGATGGCCTCCCCGATTCAATTTCATCAAAGACAATAGTAAAGACATCCCATTACCGGTTGCGGCTTACCTATTCATTACAAGCAAAATGTCGCATTTGGTTAGTTGCTCCGTCCGACGGGCGGGGCAGCCTTTTTACCAAAAGACAAGCTAATCATAAAGACTTTATGTGGAAAAACTTCATGAATTAGCCGCTTGGCAGAAGTTAGGAGGTAACTTCAAGTTGAAGCCTGACTAGGGCTAGAAACTTGGATCGCCTTAAACGAATGATTTCTACATAATGTCTAATGCAAACTTCATAGGAGGGTAGGGCAGAAAGGCATCCCATTACCGGGCTTTCTTACGTGGTATTCGACATACGCCTTATATGCCCTGCCTTATTTTTTTTGTAACTTTTGGCAAAATATGCAGGAGTTGGAAAAGGAAAATGAAATTTTTTCTTTTTTCATTACCGCACACCCAATAGGTACTTTTTCGGATTGATTTAGGTGGACGATAGACCACCCATGAGCATATTTTCCATTCATTTATCTAACTGACCTATTGCAGGTCGAAGATTAGGTTATTTGAAAAAGGGTTCTAATCAACATTAACTTGCCGCTAAAAGTAGCGGCATATGAAGAACCCAAAGATTTTGGACTTGTACTCGG